>NZ_NSGH01000057.1 GCF_002295105.1 Salimicrobium humidisoli
CCATCCCGCGCTGATAAAAAAACGATGTGGCAGCGCCCTACTCTTGCGGGGGGTAACCCCGACTACCATCGGCGCGGAAGAACTTAACTTCTGTGTTCGGCATGGGAACAGGTGTGACCTCTTCGCTATTGCCACCACATCTATGAAGGAATGAACCTTCAAAACTGGATAAGAAACATATGACCAACGTATAGAGAAGATCTCGATGGATTAGTATCCGTCTGCTGCACGTGTCGCCACGCTTCCACACCGGACCTATCAACCTCTTCGTCTCAGAGGC
>NZ_NSGH01000058.1 GCF_002295105.1 Salimicrobium humidisoli
CCCGATCACCTTAGGATACTCTCCTCGCCTACCTGTGTTGGTTTGCGGTACGGGCACCCGCCATCCTCGCTAGAGGCTTTTCTTGGCAGTGTGAAATCAGGAGCTTCGATACTCATTTTCTCTCCCCGTCACTGCTTGCACTTGCCGGACGGATTTGCCTATCCGACGCGCTCACAGCTTGGACGCACACATCCAATGGTGCGCTCTCCCTATCCTCCTGCGTCCCCCCGTTCGCTCGAACGGAGGCGGGTGGTACAGGAATCTCCA
>NZ_NSGH01000059.1 GCF_002295105.1 Salimicrobium humidisoli
TACCACCCGCCTCCGTTCGAGCGAACGGGGGGACGCAGGAGGATAGGGAGAGCGCACCATTGGATGTGTGCGTCCAAGCTGTGAGCGCGTCGGATAGGCAAATCCGTCCGGCAAGCGCAAGCAGTGATGGGGAGAGAAAATGAGTATCGAAGCTCCTGATTTCACACTGCCAAGAAAAGCCTCTAGCGAGGATGGCGGGTGCCCGTACCGCAAACCAACACAGGTAGGCGAGGAGAGTATCCTAAGGTGATCGGG
>NZ_NSGH01000060.1 GCF_002295105.1 Salimicrobium humidisoli
TACCACCCGCCTCCGTTCGAGCGAACGGGGGGACGCAGGAGGATAGGGAGAGCGCACCATTGGATGTGTGCGTCCAAGCTGTGAGCGCGTCGGATAGGCAAATCCGTCCGGCAAGCGCAAGCAGTGACGGGGAGAGAAAATGAGTATCGAAGCTCCTGATTTCACACTGCCAAGAAAAGCCTCTAGCGAGGATGGCGGGTGCCCGTACCGCAAACCAACACAGGTAGGCGAGGAGAGTATCCT
>NZ_NSGH01000010.1 GCF_002295105.1 Salimicrobium humidisoli
AATGCATATATACACACAACTCCTATCTTTTTCTTGGGTCTCGTCAATTCAAGTGTAAAAGATAAAGGAGCTTGTGTGTTTTTTTTATGCTGAATTTTTCTGATACCCCAACAAATATTGTAGAGCCTAAAAAAACCCTCCCGTCCAGGAGGGTTCGATTACGTAACGGAGTATATGTGCTGTTTCTGCTTCGCTTCTTCCTGCGCCTGTTTGATGAGACAGCGCCCTTTCCCGTGCGGGATACACATCGGCGTACCGAATAAAGGATCCTCTCTCACATCACACATCATATCGAACACGTTGTGCATCATTTCACAGGAAACCACTTCTTCAGGTCTCCCCTGTGTATAGACGGTCTGGTCGCGGACCGCTACGATATGGTCGGCATACCGGCAGGCGAGGTTGATGTCGTGAAGTACCATTACGATCGTTCTGCCGTGGTCTTTATTCAGATCGAACAGAAGATCGAGCACTTCAATCTGATGGGTCATGTCGAGATACGTCGTCGGCTCATCAAGGAGAAGTGTCTCGGTGTCCTGGGCGAGCGTCATCGCAATCCAGGCACGCTGGCGCTGACCGCCGGAAAGGGAGTCTACCGTTCTTTCCTTCAGTTCGACGAGATTGGTATCGACGAGAGCCTTCTCCACCGCCTGCTCATCGTCATTTGACCAGCGTTTCGTGAAGGACTGGTAAGGGTGACGTCCCTGTTTGACCAGCTGATAGACGGTAAGACCTTCCGGAGTGGACGGACTTTGCGGAAGGATGGCCATCTTTTTGGCTACCTCTTTCGTTTTCATCTGGGAAATATCCTTCTGATCGAGTACCACCTGGCCGTCCTTCGGCTTAAGAAGGCGGGCGAGCGAGCGGAGAAGAGTAGACTTCCCGCAGCCGTTACTTCCGATCAGAACAGTTATTTCACCTTTCGGGATTTCTATATCGAGAGAGTCGATGATGATCGAGTCTCCGTATCCTAATGTGAGGTTGTTCGTTTGTAGTGTATCCATAGGATCTCTCCCTTTATACTCTGTAGGGTTTCATTTCCAACGTTATACGACGGCACAAAAATAGTTTCTGTATAAGATTTTACGCGGCAGGTTGTGGATTGTCAATGAATATGAGAATCGTTTTCATTCACTACGTACGTATTCTCTCCGCAAAAAGACCCGTAGCCACCCGGGCTGCAGGTCTTATGGCTGCCGGTCTCAGGCATCTTGGAAAAGGACGTCCAGCGCTTTCTGCATCTGTCTGTCATTTTCTTCCTTCTGCACTTCTTCGACGACTTGTTTCTCAAGTTCGCCGCCCGTCTTTTCATTGACGGCCCCCGTAGCTTCCAGATCATGGTCCTGCTGGAACGCTTTTACGGCAGCTTCCGTACCTTCCCCGTAAGAGCCGTCCGTTTCCGTTTTCCCGTATCCGAGACCCTTCAGCATCTGCTGAATATTTTTCACCTTGTCACCGGAAGACGACGTGTCAAGCGTCTTTTCGGCCGTTACGGGATGGGTGTAGAAAAATGCCGGCTGCTTCACTTTCTTCGTAGGCGTCACACCTTCTTCATGGATCCAGTTGCCATCCGGAGTGAGCCATTTGAACATCGTCAGCTTCAGAGTACTGCCATCCCCCATCGGAACGGCCTGCTGTACTGTACCTTTACCGAAACTCGTAGTACCGATCACCGGGTGATCGCCGATCTCTTTCATCGCAGCGGCGAGGATTTCGGAGGCGGAGGCGCTTCCTTCATCAATCAGCACAGAAATCGGATACTCTTTTCCGGAGCTGCGTTCGGAATAATATTTCGAATTCTCCCCGTCCCTGCTTTCGATCTGAACGATCGGCTTGTCGTCCGGAACGAGCTGCTTCAGAACGTCCTGAACGTCTGTGAAAAGTCCGCCGGGATTCCCCCGTACGTCAATGACGAGCCCTTCGATTCCCTCTTCTTCAAGGTCGGTCAAATGTTTCTTGAACTCTTTCGACGTCTCTTCGGAGAAAGACGTTATTTCAAGGACGCCGACTTTCTTTCCGTCTACCTCTTTCGTGTCCTTATACACGGATTCTTTCGGAATATCATCACGGGTGATCGTTATTTCTATCGGCTCCGGCGCTCCCGGACGATCGACAGTGAGTGTGACTTCCGTACCTTTCTCCCCACGTATTTTATTGACAGCCTCCTGAAGATCGAGACCCTTCGTCGAGTCTCCGTCTATTTTCAGAACCTGATCATTCGGCTTCAGTCCCGCTTCTTCGGCGGGAGATCCTTTGATAGGTGCAACGATAGTCACTTTATCGTCCACCATACTCACTTCAGCCCCTATCCCCTGAAACGAGGACTCGATGGACTGATTGAACTGCTCCATCGTCTCCTGATCCATGTACGTACTGTAGGGGTCATCCAGTTTATTGATCATACCTTCTATGGCGCCTTCGACGAGTGTACTCTTATCCACATCTTCCACGTAACGTTCGTCAATGAGGGTGTAAGCCTTTTCCACCTTTTTTAAATTCGAAGACCCTTGGGCATTCTCTATAAAAGCTTTCTGCTCCTCCTGTGTCATGTCCCCGAAGCTTTCTCCGGATGAAGAGTCCTCCGTGGACGTCGCTGTCTCTTCCGGAGCGAACCACTGCATACCGATATACGTTCCGCCAGCCCCGACGAGCAGCGCGACAACGGCCAGTATAATTATGTGACGATTTTTCCAATTCATAGTGAAGGCACCTTTCTCTGAAGAACTTAAATACTTTCCTAATCTTAACATAGAAAAAGAAACCCGCTCTATTATTTTTTTCACATTCAAAAACCCTGCACCTCTCATTCGAGAGAAGCAGGGCTTAACAATAACCGTTATCAGGACTTAAGAGTGGGAGAGTCGATGGTAACGGCGGTAATCATCATGTCTCGTCTTCATTAAAAGCGGAGGGAGACCTCACCGGAACAGCGGAACTATTTCCCGGGAAATAGAGCGACGTTTACCCGAAGTTCGACCGGGGAGTTGTCTCCTGACTCTTTCATGTGCTCACCGGTTTTAATAAAAGACTGGGCACATCTATTGTTTTATCATCCGTCGATCTACCGTATTAAAGGGGGAAGTGTTCTTCGTTTCATACATAGAGTGGGTAATTATATATACTGCTTCAAGGTCTGTTTTTTGGGCAATGATTCAATCATTTCATAATCACGCTTATATATTACGGAGAATTCTGCATCGGATGCAGCGTCACCTCGTAACTGTACGTATTCAATAAACAGCTATTCGTCACTGATCATCACCACCTTTTTTCGATAACCGGCTGTCTTAGGAGGATTCTCCCTTAGACCCCTGGCTTTGCGTCCCTTATTTTCATAAGGTTTGCCTTTTCGTTAAAGCAGGATTTATTTAAGGTTTCATTGCCCACGATGGGTAAAGCACTGTGTTAAGAGGATACCGACTATTTTCTGTCGGGAATGTTATTCGCCTCTTACTGTTCATTATAATGAATATAACGGGTAAGTCAACATATTTATTTAAAAATTCAGATTTATTTATTTATAAAAAAACTTCCCGGGTGATCGGACACCCGGGAAGTGGAAACTCTTATTAAAAGTTCACATATTTGCGCGGGTTGACGGCGTTCCGTTTATCCTGACTCCATCGACCTTCGTGCAGTTCGAAGTGAAGGTGAGGGCCGGTGGACCGTCCTGTGTTCCCCATAAGGCCAAGCTGCTGCCCCTGGCTCACCCAGTCTCCCTCTGACACTTCTCTGTTCTGCATGTGGGCATACACTGTCGTATACACCTTACCATTTATGGAATGTGTAAGCATGACGACATTCCCGTAGGAACCGGACTGGTACGAACGGAACACCTGGCCGGAAGCGGAGGCTTTAATCGGGATTCCGTTTCCACCAATGTCTATTCCGGTATGCATGCGACCCCAGCGAGGACCCATCTCGGAAGTGACCGGACCCGGGGCCGGATTTATAAACCCTCCTGTGGCGGGTGCTGATGCTTCCGGTTTCGGTTCAGGTGCCGGTTCCGGTTTAGGTGCCGGACTTTCTGTCACAGAGGATGTGGACGTTTCCGGCTTGGACGCTTCTTCCGGCGCGGCGGAAGAGCTGCTGTCTGAAGTACTCGCTGTGCTTACTTCCTGTGTTTCCTCAATCGGTTCTGCTTCTTCCTGTTCTTTTTCCTGTTCAGCGGCTTGTGCTTCTGCTTCAGCTTTTGCCTCGGCTTCCGCTTTAGCTGCTGCCGCTTCTTTTCTCTTACGTTCTTCTTCTTTACGCTTTCTTTCTTCTTCACGCTTCTGCTTTTCTATTTCGGCAGCGCGTTTTTCCGCTTCCTGGATAGCGGACTGGATGGAAGCTTCCTGTCTCTCAAGAATCTGCTGTTCTTCCTCAAGATTAAGTTTAGTATTGTGCAGCTCCCCATGCTCTATTTCAAGCTCTTCCATCAGCTTCTCTTTCTCTTTCAGCTGACTGTCGAGGTCGGACTTCAGCTGCTTCAGATCCGCTCTCTGCTCTTCGAGTGAAGATTTCTTATCAACCAGTTCCTGTTTCTTGTTCTCAAGCATTTTCTTCTCTTCCAGGTGGGTATCGAAGATGTTCTTATCCTGGTCCATGATGGTCGTAACAGCGGAAGCACGTTCCAGAAAGTCCCCAAAACTCTGGGAATCGAGCAGTACTTCTAAGTATTTCACGTCTCCGCCGTTCTGCTGCAGGGAGCGGAGGCGATCTGTAAGTATTTCTTCCCTTTTGGCTATACTTTCTTCAAGATCGGCGATTTCTTTCTTTAGTTCTTCGATCTCTTCTTCCGTTGCAGAGATTTCCTCTTCCTTCTCCCTCAGTTTCGCAAGTGTATCGGAAAGCTTCGAATCGATCTTTTTGATCGCTTCTTCCTCTTTCGCCTGTTTCTTTTCGTTCTCTGAGAGTTCCGCTTCTTTCTGATTCTTCTCTTCGGATACGTCATTCTGTTTATCGTCGACGTTATTCTTTTCTTCCTGTAGATCGCTGATCTTATTATTTACGCTGCCGAGATTCGCAAATGCGCTTCCCGGAAAAGCGGTGAATAGTAATGCTGCAATTAGTGCTGTTATCAACAGCGTGGATGATTCTTTGTTCATATTCCGTATTCCTCCCTAAGACTCTCTATACTTTCAGAAACTTACGCACGCTCATCACACTTCCCCAAATGCCGATGAACACGCCTATTGCCAGAATGAGTCCGGACAGCTGCCATATGAATGGATTAAATGGCAGAAGCTGGACGAAATCGAAATTGATCGAATCCCTCAAATGATAATAAAGGTAATAATAGCCTCCGGTGACAGCCGCAACCGGGATGATGGAGCCAAGCAGGCCGAGTAGCATCCCTTCAATGAAGAAAGGCCAGCGTATGAACGCATTGGTCGCCCCGACGAGCTTCATGATTCCGATTTCTTTTCTCCTGGCTACGATCGTTATACGTACCGTATTCGAAATAAGGAAAATGGCCGTAAAAATGAGGCCTATAATGAGCACAAGGCCTATTGTGCGTGCATATTCATTGAAAGTGAAAATCCTCTGCACGACTTCCTCTCCGTAATCCACTTCATCCACGAACTCAAGCTCCCTGACATCGGAAGCGATGGAGTCTGCGGCGGAAGGGCTGGAGGGATCGATGACGAACACGTCGTTGAGCGGATTCGTCTGATCGAACAGTTCGAACGCCTTCCCTTCATCCCCGAGACTGTCCACGAGCCCTTCAAGCTCTTCGTCTTTGGAGGAGTATTCCACCGAAGCCACCTCATTGATCGCTTCGATATCCTCACCGAGCTGTTCGACCTGGCTTTCATCTGCAGTACGTTCGATGAATACGCGGACTTCAATATCATTTTCGATGGAATTTGCGAACTGGTTCAGATTCAGCATTACGGCGAGGAACACTCCGACCAGCAACAACGTCGTCGTGGTCGCCCCTATGGCCGATACCGTCATCCACCCGTTACGGAAAACACTCTTACGGCCTTCGCGGAGGTGACGGCCTATCGTTCTAATCTTCATAGCCGTAATCCCCCCGACGCTCATCCCGTACGATAACTCCGTCTTCAATAGCGATGACACGTTTACGTACCCGGTTCACCACTTCACGGTTGTGGGTAGCCATAAGGATAGTCGTGCCGGTCTGGTTTATTTCTTCGAGGATGTGCATAATTTCCCATGAGGTTTCGGGATCCAGATTCCCGGTCGGTTCATCCGCAATCAAAATGCGCGGACGGTTGGCAATGGCTCTTGCGATCGATACACGCTGCTGCTCTCCCCCTGAGAGCTCGTCAGGTATGAATCTCGCTTTGTTCTTAAGCCGTACCTGTTCGAGAACGTCCATAACCCGGGTCTTGATCTCCGCCGGGCGCTCTTCGATCACTTCGAGAGCGAAAGCGACATTTTCGTAAACAGTAAGTCTCGGCAGCAGACGGAAATCCTGATAAACGACTCCGATATTCCGCCGCAGCTTGGGAATCCGTCTTTCCTTCATAGCTGCCAGGTCAAGATCGTTGATATGGATACTCCCTTTCGAAGGTTTCTCCTCACGGAAAATCAGTTTTGTAAACGTCGATTTCCCTGCGCCACTCGGTCCTACCACGTACACGAATTCCCCCTGTTGAATCCGCACGTCGAGACCATTCAATGCAGTGACACCGTTAGGGTAAGTCTTGTAAACTCCCTGCATTTCAATCATATGTTAACCACCTATACTTTTCTTTAAAGTCCGACTTTCCCGTATTTTTTTCTCTTTTTCTCTCTGTTGAAAGTCTGCACATATTACATCATTCATTTTATCTTATTTAGTTCAACAAATTGTTACATTTATATTTCAATAAAACTACAATCCGTTATCAATAGTGAACAACCGTCACGTTTTTACCATAAAAAAACTCCCCGGTGTAAAAATCACCGGAGAGATAAAGGTAAGTATTATTTTTTCTGAGCCAACCAGCCTGCAATTTGTGTAGCTGTCTGTTCATCTACATCTTGAGCCGGCATGTCGCCTCTTCCGTTCTGAATGATAGTGACGATATCGTCCTGGGACATGTCAGCGCCTACACTATCAAGAGCAGGTCCGACACCGCCGCCGAGGTCACCGCCGTGGCAGCTTGCGCAGTTAGCCTGGAACGCTTCTTCGGCAGCTGCAGAATCCACTTCACCGCCACTGCTTTCACCGGAACTTTCCTGTTCTTCCGTACTTGTATCACCCGAATCACCGGAGGATCCTTCATCTCCGCCTCCGCCACAGGCTGCAAGTACGAACATAGCAGCGAACAGGACAGTCAACAATTTCCACTTCATGTAATACCCCCTTAAATTTTCATATATTGTCATTATAACCTATTCAGGAAGTTTTGAAACCCTCGCCGAGAACTTCCGTTGCGTTCATCGTTACTATGAAGGCTCCCGGATCGATTTCCTTGATGGTACGGGTCAGCTTCATGAATTCGTTCTGCTGCACGACACACATGATAACCGGCCGGTCTTCCTCGGTATATCCGCCGGCTCCTTTCAGCACGGTTACTCCGCGGTCGATATCATTCAGGAGTGCACGCCTCACTTCCATTTCTTTCTTTGAAATGATCATGACGTTTTTCGATGTATTGAAGCCGACCTGAACGAGGTCGATCGTGCGGCTCGTAATGAATAAAGAGATGAGAGCATAAAGACCCTCCTCCACTGAGAAGACGATAGCCGAGGTGAATACGATCGTTCCGTCGAGAATGGCGATACAGATACCGAGAGGCAGTTTCGTGAACTTGTGGAGCACCTGTGCTCCGAGATCCACTCCGCCCGTCGATGCCCGCCCGCGGAAGACGATGCCGAGGCCGAGACCGATCCCCATTCCGCCGAAGATAGCCCCGAGCAGTTGGTCTTCGGTCGGCGTTACAACGTCACTCGTAATCAGGACGAAAAAAGGCAGAATGAGCGTCCCGACGAGAGATTTGATGCCGAAATTCTTTCCGAGTATGAATAGTCCCATCGAGAAAAACAGGATGTTCAACACCCACTGCACAATTCCGGGTTCCCAGCCGAATACATCTTTCGTAATCGTACTGATACCCGCCACACCGCCGGAGGCGATATTGTTCGGAAGCAGGAACAGGTTGAATGCAAGTGCTATGAATAATGAACCGATAATGACGTAGGAGAATTCTATCGTCAGCCGCATCCGGGGCGGCATCGGTTCTCTCCGATATTTATCCAGTGTAACCACGGAACCCCTCCAATCTTTAACCGTTAAGGAGTATACCAGCACCGCATTTTTCTGTAAATGACAGCAAGATAACGTACTGCTACGTTAAAGGGGCCCACACCGGAAAGCAGGCTCCCGGGAACAAAAGAAAAGACACAGCGAAAGTGTTCGCCGTGTCTTTTATAAGAATGATATTACCCGTCCATCCGGGAACGCAGGTAGGCATTGATGAACATGTTCAGCTGTCCGTCCATGACGCCCTGGGTATTCCCGCTTTCGGTATTCGTCCGGTGGTCTTTCACCATATTGTATGGATGGAAGACGTAGGAGCGGATCTGGCTCCCCCAACCGATTTCTTTCTGTTCTCCGCGGATTTCGTCCATTTCCTGCTGCTGCCGCTCAATTTCCTGCTGGTACAGCTTCGACTTCAGCATTTTCATGGCCTGTTCCCGGTTTTTGATCTGGGACCGCTCATTCTGACAAGTCACGATCGTGTTCGTCGGCACGTGCGTGATACGGACGGCCGAGTCCGTCGTATTGACGTGCTGACCGCCGGCACCGCTTGCCCGGTACGTATCGATTTTCAGATCTTCGTTTTTCACGTCGATCTCCACTTCATCGTTGAACTCCGGCATCACTTCGCAGGAAGCGAATGACGTGTGGCGACGCCCGGAAGAATCGAAAGGTGAAATACGCACGAGACGATGCACCCCTTTTTCCGCTTTCAGGTAGCCGTAGGCGTTGTGCCCTTTGATCAGGAGCGTGACGCTCTTCACACCGGCTTCGTCCCCGGGAAGGTAATCGAGGGTTTCCACCTTGAACCCGCGGGATTCGGCCCAGCGCTTATACATGCGTAGAAGCATGCTCGTCCAGTCCTGAGATTCCGTACCGCCGGCACCGGGGTGCAGTTCGAGAATCGCATTGTTCTTGTCGTAAGGCTCGCTCAGGAGGATGTCGAGCTCGAACTGATCGAGGTCTTTATGCAGCTGCTCGATCTCCGTTTCGAGATCGGCACGCAGTTCTTCGTCCTCTTCTTCTTTCACCAGTTCGTAGGATACTTCCAGGTTCCCAAGTGTTTCCTCGTAGTCTTCCAATGTGTGTACGAGCCCTTTCAGCCCGTTCACTTCCTGGATGACTTCCTGAGCCGTCTGCTGGTCGTTCCAGAAGTCCGGTTCGGTCATCTGTTCTTCAAGTTCGGCGATTCGGGTCTTCCGCTGATCGACGTCAAAGAGACCCCCTGAAGTTCTGTAGTTGCCGGCTCGCTTCGTCCAGCTTGTGCTTGATTTCTGACATTTCCATTTTTCTGATCACTCCTAAATAATGTGTACCTCCCCAAGCTCAGGGGATGCATCAGCTGCCGTGGCAGTTTTTATATTTCTTGCCGCTTCCGCACGGACACGGGTCGTTACGCCCGACCGTATCCTGCTTCACGTACGGTTTCGCTTTCTTCTTCTCTTTGGATTCTCCGCCACCCGAGACGGCGGTGGCTCCTTCGGCAACTTCCTGGCGCTGCAGGTTGTTGCGGATTTCAGCCTTCATGACGTAGCGGCTCGACTCTTCATCGATCGCCTGTACCATCTCCTCGAACATGCGGAACCCTTCCATCTGATATTCCTGAAGCGGGTCGTTCTGTCCGTAGGCACGCAGGTGGATCCCCTGGCGAAGCTGATCCATCTGGTCGATGTGATCCATCCATTTCTGGTCGACGGTACGAAGCAGAATCACTTTCTCGAACTCACGCATCTGTTCTTCGGTGAGCTCCGCTTCTTTCTCATCATAACGCTCGAGAATTTTCTTCATGATAAGCTCTTCCATCTCTTCCGGTTCTTTCCCTTTGAGATCGTCTTCCGTAATGTCGTTTTCCATAAGAAGGTTCGAGCGCAGATAATTGACGATGGCGTCGATTTCCCAGTTTTCGTCGACTTCATCAGCCGTGTGGGCCTGCACGGTACGTGCGACCGTACGCTCAATCATCTGCTCGACGATTTCCCGCAGATTCTCGGAAGTGAGCACTTCATAGCGCTGCTTATAAATGACTTCCCGCTGCTGGCGGAGTACGTCGTCGAAGGAGAGGATTGTCTTACGCGCATCGAAGTTGTTTCCTTCCACGCGGCGCTGGGCAGATTCCACGGCACGGGAGATCATCTTACTCTCGATCGGCTGGGAATCATCCATTCCGAGACGCTCCATCATGCTGCGGACGTTATCGGAAGCGAACCGGCGCATCAGTTCATCGTCGGTCGAGAGGTAGAACCGGGACATACCCGGGTCTCCCTGACGACCGGAACGACCGCGGAGCTGATTATCGATACGTCGCGATTCGTGACGTTCGGTACCGATGACCGCGAGGCCACCGAGGTCGACGACGCCTTCGCCGAGTTTGATATCCGTACCACGGCCGGCCATGTTGGTCGCAATCGTAATCGCGCCTTTCTGTCCGGCGTTTTCGATGATTTCCGCTTCCCGGAAGTGGTTCTTCGCGTTCAGAACGTTGTGCGGCACGCCCGCTTTCTTCAGGTAACGGGAAATAACCTCACTCGTCTCGACCGCCACGGTACCGACAAGGACAGGCTGCCCTTGCTCGTACCGCTCCTTGATTTCTTCGACGACGGCACGGAACTTCCCGTCGGTCGTTTTATATACGAGATCCGCATGATCCTCCCGGATGATCGGTTTGTTCGTAGGAATCTGAACGACGTGCATGTTGTAGATGCTCAGAAACTCTTCGGATTCCGTCTTCGCCGTACCGGTCATACCGGCAATCTTGTCATACATACGGAAGAAGTTCTGGAAGGTGATGGACGCGAGCGTCATACTTTCATTCTGGATCGGCAGCCCTTCCTTCGCTTCGATCGCCTGATGCAGACCGTCACTGTAGCGGCGGCCCTGCATGAGACGGCCCGTAAACTGGTCGACGATGACGACTTCGCCGTCCTGCACGACGTAGTCCGCATCGCGGTGCATCGTCTCCTGGGCTTTCAGACTCTGGTTGATGTGGTGGATGAGCGCCACGTTACCGAGGTCGAACAGGTTCTCGATTTTGAAATAGCGCTCTGCTTTGTCAATTCCTTCTTCCGTGAGCTGGACGTTTTTCGTCTTTTCATCATACGTAAAGTCTTCATCGATTTTCAGCAGACGTACGAACGCATTGGCCGCGTTGTACATATCCGCCGACTTCTTCGCCGTTCCCGAAATGATGAGCGGCGTACGTGCTTCATCGATAAGGATCGAGTCGACTTCGTCAATGATCGCGAACGGGAGCGGACGCTGCACCATCTGTTCCTTGTACAGCACCATGTTATCGCGCAGGTAGTCGAACCCGTACTCGTTGTTCGTTCCGTACGTAATATCCGCGTTGTAGGCCGCGCGCTTCTCTTCTTTCGATAGGCCGTTCGCGTTCAGGCCGGTCGTCAGGCCAAGGAAGTTGTAAAGCTCTCCCATGTCCTCCGAGTCACGGCTCGCCAGGTAATCGTTCACGGTAACGATGTGGACGCCTTCCTCGGACAGAGCATTCAAATAGGCGGGCATAGTGGACGCGAGCGTTTTCCCTTCCCCGGTCTTCATCTCGGCGATGTTCCCTTCGTGCATGGAAATCGCCCCCATGATCTGTACCGGGAACGGGCGCATACCCAATACGCGCTTCGCTCCTTCACGGACGACGGCGTAGGCTTCGTTAAGCAGATCGTCAAGCGTTTCCCCGTCTTCGTAGCGTTTCTTGAATTCATCTGTTTTCTGACGCAGTTCTTCATCCGTAAGCTGTTCTATTTCCGGTTCCAAGGCTTCAATCTTATCGACAATTTTCTGCAGACGTTTGATTTCACGCTGGTTCCCGTCTCCAAATATTTTCTTCAATGATCCAAGCATGTTGAACGCTCCTCTGTATCATAGCAATATCGTAAATATATCCATTCTATATGATAACACTTGCCGAACAGGCGTGACAACTAATCACCGCCTCCCGGGGACTCCTTTTTCCTTCTCGCTCAACGACTGCATCTTTCCGTTTACGGAGGCTATCATTTCAATGAGCTGAGCCACCGTCTCCTCCTGCTGCCGGACTCTCGCTTCCAGACGTTCGCACTTCCCGCACATACTGCATCGCTCCTTTTCTTTACTTTTTTATAGCACATCCGGTTTACGGATGACAAAGGAGAAAGAAAGCCATTCAGGACGTTTATGCGGGGGAGAAATCCGATTTTGTAACGGCGGACTTTTTGTTTTTTATGTAAAAAGTGAGTAAAAATCCGTGTTACGTTACAATCGTCCTCAAAAAACGGACTGCACAGGGATTGTTCTCCCATGCAGTCCGCTGTCTTACTTATTGTTATCCATTGTTTCGTTCTTCATTGCCCCGTATCACTACAAGGGGGTGGTTATTCAGGTCTCGATCAGACCGTAACGGCCGTCCCGACGTTTGTATACGATATTTGTTTCATCCGTATCCGCGTTCGTAAATACGTAGAAACTGTGTCCAAGCATATCCATCTGAAGGGCCGCTTCCTCGGAGGCCATCGGTTTCAGATCGAACCGTTTCGTACGGACGATTTTCACTTCCTCATCGTCCTCTTCCAGACGACTCTGGGCGTCTCTTTCCATTTCGGCGAATACGTGTTTAGGAGCACCTTCCTGGCGAGCCTTGCGGTTCACTTTCGTTTTATGTTTACGGATTTGACGTTCTAATTTATCTACAACGAGATCGACCGCAGCGTATAGATCCGTGTTATGCTCTTCCGCACGAAGCAGAAGGTTCTTCATCGGAACTGTCACCTCAATCGTCTGCTCTTTGTTGTAGACACTTAAGTTTACGTGGACCTCAGAAGATGGGGGAGTGTCAAAGTAACGCTCAAGTTTCGTCACCTTTTTCTCCACATAATCTCTGATAGCATCTGTCACTTCTAAGTTTTCACCACGAATATTAAATTGGAACATATAGAAGTGTCCTCCTTTCATCCTTATATACCTTACATTCTACCATACCCCTGGTGATTCCTGCATAAACTAGAGCGAATTATCTGAAAAATGATAAAAAGGTTGGAGAACCTCTGCCGTTTTGAGGTTCCCCAGGTTTACGCCCATATAATATTTTTCAGTTTCGGGAAGCAACGAAGGAAGGGTTTTCCAGTTCTTCCTTATTATACGTGAGATCCTTATCCGTATTCGCGACGTGCACTTTGCCTCCGGCGATTTCCACTACCGCCTGACCGGCAGCCGTGTCCCATTCCATCGTCGGTTTGAAGCGCGGATAAAAGTCGGCCACACCTTCTGCAACGAGACAGAGCTTCAGCGAACTTCCGGAAGTGAGGGTGTTTATGGAACTGTAGTTCTCACTTACGCGGTTGATGAAACTCTCTTCTTCCTCCGACTGGTGGGAGCGGCTTACAATCACGGTAGCCGTGTCGTTGTTCGCTTCTATCGCAGGCAGACGGAGAGCGTCGAGTCCGTCTTTGTAGTTATCGAGGACCGACGTGAATTTATAGGCGCCTTTTGCGGCATCAGCGACGTACAGGTCCTGCAGTGCCGGAGCGTAGATGACACCGTACACCGGTTTCCCTTCACGGATAAGAGCGATGTTCACAGTGAACTCTCCGTTACGCTTCACGAATTCCTTCGTGCCGTCGAGCGGGTCGACGAGCCAGTACTCATCCCAGTCCTGACGTTTCGAATAGGACACCTGCGCCCCTTCTTCACTAAGGACGGGAATAGACGGGTCATACTCCTCGAGATGCTTCACGATGACGTCGTGTGCCTTCTCGTCCGCTTTCGTAATCGGGGAGTGATCCTGCTTCTCCTCCACGTCAAAATCCGTCTCATATACGTTCATGATTTCCTGGCCTGCCCGTAAGGCAGCCTGAATTACTTCCTTCATAACCGAAACCTCCATTCTGTATGCTACGATTCCTTGTACCCTTTAAGCTTATATTTCTAACGTAAAAAAATCCCCCAATCAGGAGGAGGTCTCCTTCCTGATCAAGTTATTGATTCTCACGAATCGCTTATCGCTGGATGCTTGCCGCGGGCATCACCATCGAACGAGCATCATAGCACCAGCGGATGTGGAAATAATGAAGGAATAGAAAAAATAAACCTCCTGAAAATAGAAAAAAGCGGATAGCCTGAAGGTGTGCAGACAAAAAAACAACACATCGCGCCCGCAGGGCTCTCTGTGTTGTTTCTTCATTTCCGCTTTATTTCCTCGAGTCGAGAAACATGCCGTCCGAACCGGCTACGTCCTGGTACGGGTTCGTATACTGGCTCTTCGTCGATTTCTGCTTTTTATTGTTCCGCATATCCTCTTTTACGCCGGCGAAGATCATTTCCAGACGCCGGTTGATCGTTTTGTCACGTTCGAGGACGTCTCTTACGATATGTTTTTCCGTCTCTCCGGGCTCCGGTAGTGTCTGCATCATATGTCCGCGCTTATCGATCAGCGCTTCGATTTCATCCACCTGTTCGGAGCGGTTCAGCGTCTTTCTCTGCACGACCCCTTCGAGATGGCGCGTGATGGCCGAAAATTCTTCCCACGTTGCCACTACACATTCCCGCCCTTACTGTATTCCGCTTTCCGCGTCTGGATAAGCACTTCTTTCCACGTGTCGCGGAACTCCTCCACCAGCCCCCGGACTTCTTCAAGAATCTCCCGGTCATTCTTCGTGTTCGCTTCCAGCAGACGGCGGTTCATGTATTCATACAGCGGCAGGATCTGCTGGCTGATGTCGTACGACGGGTCCGTCGTTATGATCAGTTCCTGAATGATGCGCTGCGCTTTCTGGATATTCAGGTTCTTCTTCTCTATTTCATTGTTCTCCATTGCTTTGCCGGATGCTTTTATGAACTTGAGGCACCCGTTATACAATTTCAGGACCAGTTCGCCCTGGGACGCTGTTTCCACAGTGTTGTTTTCGTACGCCTGGATGGACATGTAATTCCCCCTCTGTTAGTAGAAGTTCTGCATAATATAGGCCGACTGCTGGTTCATCTTCTGAATCGCTTTCTCCATCGCCCCGAACTCTCGCCAGTATCTGTCTTCGATCTGATTCAGTCTGTTTTCAAAATCGCTCATTTCTTCTTTCAGCCCTTTAAGGTCTTTGCCGATGGAATACTGGTTCAGCGACTGGAACTGGTTGCCGGCTTTATCTGTAATCTTCTCCATCGTCTGCAGCGTGGAGTCGTAGACGCGCTGGACGATGCCTTTCCTTCCGTAGTCCTCACTCGGTGAGGTGAACAGCTTCTCCACCGACTGCGGATCTTCCTGGATGGCTTTTTTCAGTTCAGCTTCATTTATTTTAAGTTTGCCGCCCTCCAGGTAGTTGGAGGTGGTCGTAATGCCTATGCGCGAGAGCTGCTGGAACTCCGAGCTGATCTCGGGGTTGCGGACAGGTGTATAGAATCCCTGACGCATCTCGCTTAAGGCACTCCGGATCGTCCGGTCGTTCCGAAGCAGGCCGCTCTGGGCTTTCTCATCCCACAGCTCTCCCTGTTTATCCGTCATCGCTTCCCGTTCCTCGTCACTCAGCGGCTTGTAGTCCCGGTAAAACTCTTCGTTCACTTTATTGTTCAGAAACTCGATCGTTTCATTGTATTTTTCGACGAATTTCTTGATGTTTTCAAATACGGCTTCCGTATCGTTGGTGACGGACAGATTCACTCCGGTCGTACCGGGATTATTCGTCCCCAGGGCTCCGAATGTATCCTTCAGGTTGAACGTAACGCCGTTCATGGAAAAGTTGTTGGACGTCCGCTCCGTCTGGAGACCGTTCAGCTCCATTTTCGCATTATCCCCGCCTGTTTCTTTTACGCCACCAAATAATAACCCGTTGTTTATAAAAGCACCTGAGGTGAAAATTTCCTGATGATCGGCGTTCTGATCATAACCTGTACTTCCTGAACTCTGACCATTGAAATTTCCGGTCTCGGTACGGCTGACGCTCATCTGGCCCGTGAAGTCGTCAAAAAATATACGGACGCCGGTGTCGGCATCATTTACATCTTTCACGAAGTCGTTCACCGAATCGGAGGCCTGGATGAAAAACAGTTCTTCTTTCGGTCCGTCCGACGTATGGGCGCCGAGGGAAGAGGTGGTATAGTTCTCCTGATAAGTGAACGTCACTTCCGCTTTTTCTTCTATCGCTTCATTAAACGTGATTTTCCCGGTCCCGGCATCCAGTTTCCCGATGACGGCATCCTTCGCTTCGTTCCATATGTCCCCGTTCGCATCGGTCGTATAAGTCGCCGTTCCGGAGGCCCCATCCACGGTAACCGTCAGGCTATCCGGGACAATAGCCTCTTTTTTCAAGCTAAAGGTGTCCGCATCGGCTCCTGCGACGGAACTTTCCACCGCCCGGTCGGCTACGTAGGACACTTCAAGCCGGGCTTTCGACTCAAGGGGCCTGGAGAAACTCAATTCTCCGGTGGAAGCGTCCACCATGACTGAATTCTCATCAAGCTCCGCTACCGTAGCTACGACGTCAAATCGTTTTCCGTCCACTTTCACCATCATCTCGGACAGAGGATTCTGAATCGCGGTCCCTTCTTTCAGAGGCACAGCCGGATTTGCCGTCGCTTCCCCGATTGAGGTCGCATACTTCTCGACGCTTCCCGCCTGCCAAGTCCAGCCGCCACCCGTGGCAAGGCTTCCGCTTTCCTCCAGTTCCGCAAATGACTTGGAGGCACTTATCTGATCTTTTGTATTGAATAGAGAGCCACTGTTCACTTTCGTCGCAGAAGTCGCGAGCTGCGATACGGACTGGAGCGAGTAGCCCGTCTCCGAAGCGGCGGAAGTGGCAGTGATACTTGCCAGACTCTCATGGGTGGAAGAAGTGGTACGGGCCCGGTACGCTCCCGATAATTTCATGTTCACCAGTTCTTCCCGGAAGCCGAGCAGTTTCGTGTTCACTTCCCGGTAGTCATCCCTTTTCCATTCGAGAGAGGTCTGTTCCTGTTCCATTTTCTTCAGCGGCATGCGCTCCGCCTTCATCAGATCGCTGATGATTTTATCGGTATCCATTCCGGAGGCGAGCCCTCCGATTCTCATATCACTCATCATTTCACCTGCTTAGTTTTTAGGATTGGCGGTGTATTTCGTTATAGTATGTATCGGCTTGAAATGGAAGAAGTTAAGAGGAGAAAAGAGGAGTCTGGACATAAAAAAAGAGACTCCGAAGTGGAGTCTCTGATAAATGATTCAATATTAACGAAGAAGCTGTAGAACTCCCTGTGGCTGCTGGTTCGCTTTTGCAAGCATAGCCTGAGAAGCCTGGGAAAGAATACTTTGCTTCGTCTGGTTCATCATTTCCTTCGCCATGTCTACGTCACGGATACGGGATTCCGCCGCAGTCAGGTTTTCAGAAGATGTGCTTAAGTTGTTTATAGTATGTTCCAGACGGTTTTGATTTGCTCCCAATTTAGAACGCTCAGCCGAGACGTTATCAATCGCACTTTGAATTGCAGTAACGGCATTACCTGCATTCGCTGCTGTAGAGACATCTAGCGCTGCTTCATTTGTAGTATTGTTTGTTCCATCAGTTACTGTGTTTGCTGAAGTAAATCCAGCATCTGAAGCTGCCCCAGTTATGCCAAGAGCAGAAGCTCTCATATCAGAAAATTCCAGTGTCATAGTTTGGTTTTCATTGGCACCAATTTGAGATGAGAATGAAGAAGCCCTTGGGGTTGCTGCTTCTAAAGACTGAGTCCAAGAATCCCCTGTAGCTACACCAGTAGCAGTTGACGTATCAAGCGTCATTCCTTTATAAGAAAAATCGCTTCCACTTAATGTAACATCTGAAGAACCTCCATCAATCGACCACCCGCTAGCAGTTTTCTGTATTGTTAAAGTTTCATCTGCCGAACCTGTAAAAGTACCAGATATATCAACTTCTGCACCTGCAGTATTACCCGAGTCACCCGTCATGGCTGTTGGTGAGGCAATTGTAGTAGCAGAAGCCCCCTCTGAAACATCTCCAGCACTAGCATTCAATAATTTTTGATTGTTAAACTCTGTAGTATTACCAATACGGTTCACTTCTGAAGTTAGCTGGTTGATTTCTTTCTGAATTTCTCCACGATCAGTCGAAGTGTTTGTATCGTTACCAGCCTGTACGGCAAGTTCACGCATACGTTGAAGAATATCGTGAGTTTCATTCAGTGCGCCTTCCGCCGTCTGAATCATAGAGATTGAATCCTGAGCATTTTTCCCAGCCTGGTCAAGACCACGAATCTGACCACGCATTTTCTCGGAAATTGCAAGACCAGCCGCATCGTCTCCGGCTTTGTTAATACGAAGACCAGATGAAAGCTTCTCCATGGAATTGCTTTGTGCATTGTTGGCACTGTTCAACTGACGGTGAGTGTTTAGAGCTGCAATGTTGTGATTAATACGCATAATTAGTATCCTCCCTGATTTTAGATTCCACGTCCTTGTGGAATAGTTAAGATGTGTGTTGCCAAAGGAAAAGCCGGCCGACTTAAGTGTTTGGCTTTACACTTATTATATCGGCCGGCTTTTTCGATTGTTTACTCTTTTTGACTTCTTTTTAACAGATTCATCAAATCATCGGAAGCCACTGCTGCGGCTCTGTTCTCTTCCTGGATGGCTATGTAGATCTCTTTGCGGTGAATGTCCAGATGGGACGGGGCATCGATGCCGATGCGTACCTGGTTCCCTTCGACGGAGACCACTTTGATTTCGATGTCATCCCCGATCGTGATCGACTCGTTTTCTTTCCGGTTAAGGATTAACATGCTCATCCCCCGCTTTCTGATCGGCGATCCCGTGTTTCGTATGATACCGGCTGCTGTTTAAAATCAGCTGCTTCGCCTGATTCGTCCGCTTGTTGATGACGACGGGAGCCTGCAGATTGATGGTCGACTCGCGGAACGGGTCCTTCACCGTAAGGACACAGTACAGCTCCACGTCTTCCGGGGTCTCCAGCTGCAGTTCCACTTTCGAATTTTCATCTATATCGAACTCATAGTCCTTGAAAAATAAATACGGGTTCGCTGTGACGAATGCCGTCTCTTTCTCCCCGACCGCCTGCAGCACCGAGTACATCGGCGCGTCCGGCAGCGGTAACAGCACGAATTCATTGATGTGCCTGAATCCCGGCAGCCCCTGAGGGAAGCGTACAATCTCTTTCTCCTCCACTGCCACTTCTCCGAAATATTTCGTTGCCACTTTCATAAAACCCTCCCCTTTGTCCCTCATATTTTCCAATCAATTGTAACACGCGGGTACTGATCCATAGAAATGTCCACACGCCCGGGCTTGTAGCTGAATTCAGGAGGTTTCGCCTTCGTTGTTATGACCGGGTCGTTCCGCTTCACGTCAATCTCCGCGGGACGCGCTTCATAACTGACTTTCACCAGGTCATGCACCGGCTTGCGTGCCGGGTTATAAGCGATTTCCCATACGGCTTTCTGTTTCGCATGAGCGGCTATCGGGTTCCCCTGATTCTCTATCCTCATCAACTCGTCCCCTTCCCGGGCGACGCGCTCGAGTCCCTTCATCCAGTCCTGCTGACCGAAGTCTGCAACCAGGTCAGTCCGCTCCGCCGACGAATAGAACTGCAGGTTGTGCCAGGCGGTTGTCTGATCAATCGAAAGTTTTCCCGGCCGCTGCCTGATAGTCACGTCTGCCGGCGGCTGTTCAATAAGCTGCTCGGCTTTCGGCTGACGTATGGTAAGTTCCGCGTTATGCGTCCGTACCTCGAGTCTCGCCTGCTGCGTGTTTATCTCCATTCTAGGCATCATCATACCCGTTCCCCTCTCTCCTGTTATAAAAAAGAGCGCCTGGTCTCCTCAGGTGCTCCTTAACGCAGAAAGTCCATAAGCGTCGGCTGAATGATCCTTGCTCCCGCCCCCATGGCGGCTCTCAGTATAATTTCCTCTGTTTTCAGATTCGTAATCACTTTTTCCATGTCGGCATCTTCATTATTGGAGAGAACCCGGGTGGCGATGATTTCCTGAGTGCCGAGCCGGTCTTCGACGAGATCTCTCCGGTTCATCCGGGCGCCAAGATCGGCCCGCTCGTCGATGATGGTATTCACGTGTTCGTCGATGCTTCCAAGATAACTGCTTAACTCCTCTTCATGCGTCCCCGGCTTCCTTAAGTCAGCCGCGAGCTGTTGTAACGTATCGAACAGCTGACGTCCGTCCGCATCCGTATTCCCGCTTCCGAACACCTTCGTGCCGTCGACGTTCGCCTGCAGATGAATGCCTTTTGATACTTCAATTGAAACGGGCGTACTGTTTACCGGCAGACGTACTTCGCCGGTCTCCCCGGTCACGGGGTCCGTCACCTGCCGCGCGTTCATCGGGGCTGTGAGCGTATCGGTGCCGTTGAAAAGGTATTTGCCGTTCGCCTGCGTATTCCCGATATCCTTAAGATGGCCGGCCAGCTGTTCGATTTCCTTGGCGATACTCTCCCGGCTCTGCTCGCCGTTCGTATCGTTGCTGGCCTGCACCGTCAGCTCGCGCACGCGCTGCATAGCTTTCGTCGCTTTATCGAGGGCCGCATCCGAACTGTCCATCCAGTTGTACACCTCGCCGATGTTGCGCTGGAACTGTCCGATTTTCGTGAGCTCGGAACGATAGTTGATTCCCTGCATGGCCACTACCGGGTCATCGGACGGGCGGCTGATTTTTTTGCCGGTGGAAAACTGATCCTGGTATTTGCCCATACTTTCGTAACTTTTACTCATATTGCGCAGCATGTTATTCGAAAGCATTCCCTGCGTAATTCTCATCTCTCATCCCTACCTTCCGACGACGCCCATCTGGTTGATGACGCGGTCCAGCATTTCATCAATAGCGGTTATATTCCTCGAGGAAGCATTGTAAGCGTGCTGAAACTTGATCATATTCGTCATCTCTTCATCGAGGGAGACCTGACTCACCGAGAAGCGCCGGTTCTGGACGGAATCCCGGAGCGTCTGTATATTGTCGCTCATCCGCTTCGCTTCCTGCGTCTCCACAGCCATCCCGCCGATCATCCCTTCATAAAAAGTGCTGACGGTCGCCCCTTCGCCGAGGAGTCCGTCCACTTTGTCACGCAGGGCAGCGAGGTCCCGGGCGTTGTCTCCGTCTCCGACGCTCATCGAATTGGCCGCCGCGATCATTCCGGCATTCTTCTCGATTGCTTCGGTTATATCGATTGCAGAAGCGAGTCCTCTGTGCACGCCGCCTGCATCCGGGTAGGAGTTTCCGTAGGAGAAGAAATCCGTCGTCGCTGACGGTCCTCCTTCGAGTCCGGCACTCTCCGCGTCGTTATGTTCGTCGTTGAACTGCGTCGCAAACGAGGTGGCCAGCTTATCGAGATCATCAAGCATGGAAGCGTAACTTCCTTCCTGCCCGTTACTTCCTTCTGCTGTCCCTTGTAATCCGGTGCCTTCCGCTCCGGTACCCGCAACGGTTAGCGTCGCACTGCGTCCGGCCGCTTCCGAGCGGACGAGGAGCCGCTGCTCCCCGTCCTGGGTAAGTACTTCCGCTTCGACGCCTTTTTCTTTGCTGATCCGAGCCGCTATTCCTTCCATCGTTTCTTTCCCGGAAGAAGCGATTTCCACTGTCTCTCCCTGTTCGACTTCTCCGTCTTCGTTCACAAAGGAGCCGGTAAAGGAAAGCGTTCCTTCGGGGAACATGGCCTCGCCTGATCCCTGATTAACAGGGAAAGCATCCGATACTATCACCGCGCTGCTCTGAGGCGTCGCCGTTACCGTGCCGGCAAGATCGGCGAGACCTTTCAGTTTGCCGGGAGAAGGTAATGTATGGAAATCAAGTGACGCGGTCTCCCCGCCCGGCTGCAACACGTGAAGAGAGTCGAAAGCGACGCGGCCGTCCGTTTCCCGGTAGTCCACGGAAAGCGAGCTCGCCGGATCTCCCCCTGCATCCACGAGCGCCGGCGCTCCTTCGACAGGACGCCCGAGCGCATCGGCAAGACGCACCGTCGCCAGGCCGTCCGCTATGTCTTTGGAAGAAGCGGCACTCTTTTCATACGACACGTCTACGCTGACGATCTCGGACAGGTCGTCGATGAGACGGTCGCGCTGATCGTACAGGTCGTTAGGAAGCTGTCCGTGCGGCTCCACGTTGCCGATCTGCCGGTTGAGCTGATCGATCTGCTGGAGGATGGAGTTGGCATTCTTCACTGTAATGTCCGCTTCCCGTTTCGCATCCCGCTGCAGCGTCTGTATCGAATTCGACAGGTAGTTGAACGTCTCGGCCACGGCTTTGCCGCGCTCTTTCACGACAGCACGGGCACCGGCGTCCTCCGGGTTCACCGCAAGATCCTGCAGCGACTGCCAGAACCGGTCCATCGTTTTTGCGAGACCCTGGTCCGTCGGTTCGTTCATAATGTCTTCCATTTTGCCGAGCCCGTTTTCAAGAGCATCGTAATACCCGAGCTTCTTCGCCTCGGACCTGAACTGCTCATCGAGAAAAGCTTCGCGCACGCGCTGGACGCTCCCGGCCTGTACGCCGCTTCCCATCTGACCGGCAATCTCCAGCCGGTTCCTCGAGCCTGAAGGGAAAGCGCCCGTCTGTTCCATATTGACGCGCTGCCGACTGTAGCCGTCGGTGTTGGCGTTCGATATATTGTGACCGGTCGTATAAAGCGCGGATTGCTGGGTGAACAGTCCGCGCTTGGCTACTTCCAGTCCATGAAAGGTGGACATCATAAGTTATTCCTCTTTTCCTTACGCCTTCGAATCGAAGATGGACCTGTTCGAGTGCGCCGGTTTCTCTTCGCCGCCGTAATTCAGATTCGCGAGTTCGGGCTTAAGAAGGTCGAGTGAGAGATTGATGAACTGCAGCGACTGCTGCGTCAGCTCCGCGTTCAGCCGTTCCTGATGTTTAAGGTCGGCCAGCACGAGAATCATCGCCTCATACTCTTCATTCAGCTGCTCGTATTCCTTCCCTTCCAGGTGCGTCAGCATATCGCTGATCGTCTGCTGATCTTCCGTTCCCTGCTTGGCGTACCAGTCGTTCACGTGTTCCTGCCGTCCTTTTTCCACTTTCTGAACCGCCTGGATATGCTTCTTCTCCTCAAGGTCCAGCTGCCGGAGCTTTGACGTATCGTTCGCCTTCAGCGCCTCCGTCTTTTGCTTCGAGACGTAGAGCAGACTTCTGTGCAGCTTCACGAGACGCTTCATGTCGGATATTATCGGTTCAATCATAACGTACGGCTCCTTTATTCTCCTTCAGAGAAGAAATTGGTCATTTTTCTGGCAATGACAGAAGGGTCCGCTTTGTACGTACCGTTCTCCACCTGCAGCTTCAGTTCCTCCAGACGTTCCTTACGGGCTTCCGGAAGTTTTCCCGCCTCCTGCATCGATTTGGCGGCATCGGAGATTTCCAGTCTGTCCTGATTCGGCTGCGCCTGCACCTGTTTCTGCTGTTGCGCCTGTTTCTGATACGGATTCCAATTCGTCTGATTCGTTCCGTTGATTCTCATCCGACTCACCTCTTTTCTGTTCATTCCGTGTCCTTCTTCTTTATTATATCGGCAAAACCTTGAGAAAGTTAAGCGGCAATCACCGCTTTTTACGATGTATCGAGTAGTAGGAACTTCTGGTTGTTTCCGGCTTCTCTTCCCGGTGGTTCCGTTTCTCGCGAGCTTTTTCATTTCTGTCGATTTTAGCAAGAGCCTCGTTCAGTTCCTTGCTGCACGAAGGGCACAGCCGTCCCTGTCGGATCGCTCCGCCGCACCGCTCACACGCATACGACAGTCCGGGGAAGTTCATCGGGTGCAGCCGCCTGTCTTTTACAAACTTACGAATCTGCTTTTCGTCGACTCCTGTCGCCTCCGCGATCACATCGGCGGTCGCCGCTCTGTTTTCCCGCTCACGCAGAAATTTGTAAACGGCGCGGTAGTCCAGCTCTTCGCGGTTGCGGCACGCCTCACAGAAAGTATGCGTTCGTTTCATAAAAAGTCCGCCGCATCGTGAACAATTCGCCGGTTCTGCCATATATTCCACTCCCTGTACGTCTTTCTTCTATTATCGTCAGGAATGGAACAGCGTTAAGCCCCGGACAGAATCGGCTCCGTTTTCTTTCAAAACGGCTGCCGCCTGCTTCATCGTCGTGCCCGTCGTATAGATGTCATCGACCAGAAGCAGATCCCCCCTCACCTTTTGTACAGGTAGAAAAGGATTGGCACCTCTTTTTCGTTCCTGTTTCGATTTCTTCGCCTGCTTTTCGGAGTGGGACCGTTTCAGGTACGGCCGCGGTCTCTTCATCAAAAGTTCAGTGATCGCCTCCGCCTGATTGAACCCCCGTTCCGCGAGACGCACGTCACTGAGCGGAATCGGCACGGCCCGTCCTCTCACAAAAGGAGGGAGAAAGACGGACATCGAAGCGATCAGTTCATAATCCCCGCGATATTTGAACCGGGCCATCCACTCTTTCGCGAAATCGTTGTAGAAAAGAAGGGACGTGTTCGAGATGAGCGCTGAGTCTTCCCGGCAGTCGGGACACGTTTCACTGTAACGCGGGTTACAGCAGCGCGGGCACCCCTTCGTGATGACTTCAAAGCCGTTCACACACTCCTCGCACAGGCGTGACGGGCGGCCGGGGAGGAAAGCGTTACTCCAGTCCGTTTTCGGATGAACCGGCTGAAAGCAGTAGACACACTTCACGTTACATATCCCCTTTTGTTCATTTTTTTAATCGCATCACGCGCTTCTATTACGGCATCGGTCTTTCCTTCCATATAAAAGCGCACGTCTCCATCCGGGTCGTCGGCGCTCCTGCCCGCGCGTCCCGCGATCTGTACGAGAGCCGCTTCGTCGAACACGTCGTGCCCGGCATCGATGACGTACACGTCCACCGACGGAAAAGTCACGCCGCGTTCGAGTATCGTCGTCGTTACGAGTGTATGGATTTTACGGTTACGGAAGGCGTCGATCACCTCTTCGCGCTCCGGTGTGTCCGAGTGCACGAAGGGGACGCGGAGCTCCTCTGCAATTGTTTCGGCCCTCGAAATCGTGGGAGCGAATATGAGCAGCTGCCGGTCTCCTGCTTCGATGTGCGGAAGTTTCGTTTTGATACGGGGAAATAAGTGGAACGCGGGTACCGGCAGCGGGTGCCCGTGATAGCGTACCGGCACGAATACTTTCGGGATGTTTTTCTGTTTTCTCCCCGGCGTCGCCGTCAGGTGAATGATAGCGGCATCCGGTTTCGCTGCCTCCCGGGCAGTCCATTGGAGGGATGTGTCGTTGTGGTAGGGGAAAGCGTCCACTTCATCGATGATGAGAACGTCGAAAGCCTGTTTGTAGCGACAGAGCTGATGGGTCGTACTGAGAACGACAGGAGTGTAGGTGACTTGAGCGGAGTGTCCTCCATACAAAGCGGCGGCCGGAACGCCGGGGAACGCTTGCCGGATACGGGGGTACAGCTCGCGGACGACATCGGCCCGCGGGGTGGCGATACATACCCTGTCTCCCCGGGCCAACGCCGCTTCGATGCCCGGGAAGATCATTTCGGTTTTCCCGGCACCGCAGACGGCGTGGACGAGCAGCTGCCCTCTTCCCAGGACAGTATTCTTTATTTCGTCTGCTGCCTGCTGCTGATGACGAGTGAGTGTCCCGTTCCATTTCAAAGTGTCCGGGAACGGAAGCTGCGACGATGAAGGCATTTCGTATAACGATTCGCAGGACGTGACACGTCCCATCAGAATGCAGTTGCGGCAGTAGAGGCACTTCCTCCCGCACGCCGCATGCGGGAAACGCGCGAACTTGTACCGTACTTTGTTACCGCAGCGCCGGCACTGCCTGCGGATAATACCCGGGTGAGCCGGGAGTGCGGACGAATCGATATAATCTGGTAATTCCTGTTTTAGGAGCCATTGGCCGCTGAACATGTGAATCCCCCTTTGTTTGTACGTAACGGTAGTAAAAAAGCGCCTTCGGGGGAAAGGCGCTCAAACAATCAATCGTGTCATTTTATAAATACGGTTATTCTTTATACCAGCCGAGGCCGAGAGCCCCTTCTCCGAGGTGGGTGCCGATGACCGGGCCGAAATAACTGACGGTCACCGCGACGTTGGAATACTGTTTCTCTATCTCCTCTTTCCAAAGCTCCGCTTCCTCCGGCCGGTTGGCATGGATGACGGCCGCCCGGATCTTCTCTCCGCCGGAAGCATCCTCGTCGAAAAGCGCGAGCGTACGTTTCCGTGCTTTCTTATACGTGCGGATCTTTTCGAACGGAACGATCTTCGTATCGACGAAGTGCAGAATCGGTTTCACCTGCAGCATGCTGCCGATGAACGCCTGGGAACCGTGCAGTCTCCCGCCGCGGGCCAGATGATTGAGGTCATCTACGATGAAATATGCACGCATCGTTTCCTTCATCTCTTCCAGGCGGGCTATTATTTTCTCCGCATCCTCCCCGTCCGCTGCGAGTTTTGCCGCTTCGAGCGCATAATACCCCTGCATGAGGCAGCTTATTTCCGAATCGAACAGGTGCATTTCGATTCCTTCAGCCATCTCCCCCGCCGAACGCATGGACTGGTAAGTGCCACTGATTCCGCTTGAAAGCGTAATGGCGACGACTTCATCGTACTCTTCCTTCAGCTCCTCCAGCTTCTCGAGTATCGTCCCGACGGAAGGCTGGGAGGTTTTCGGCAATTCTTTCGCCTCTTTCACTTTCGAATAGAATTCATCCGCCGTAAGGTCGATTTCCTCACGATACGCTTCTTCTCCGAAAATGACGTTCAGAGGTACCATATGAATATCGGATTCTTTTCTCATTTGTGCTGATATGTAAGCTGTGCTGTCAGTGAGAACCGCAGTTTTCATTGAATCTCCCTTTCCTGAATATCTTACGTTCATTCTACCGTACTTCGGACCGGATTTCAGCTTTAATTCGGACATTCGCGAACTTCTTTCCGCATACAAAAAAAGGACGGAACCGGGTCCGCCCTCCTGCTTTTCGAAAAATCTCCGGGACATACGCGGCTCTCAGGGATGTATGATTATAAAACTTCCACCCAGCCGTTCTTGATGGCGGTGACGACCGCCTGCGTCCGGTCATTTACGTTCATCTTCGTCAATATGTTCGAGACGTGGTTCTTCACTGTCTTTTCACTGATATAAAGGGATTCCGCCACGCCTTTGTTCGAGTTCCCGTCGGCGAGCAGCTGCAGTACTTCGCATTCCCTGCGGGTCAAAAGGTGCAGAGGTTTACGGTACTCGACGGCTTTATAGGCGAAATCGCTCGTCCCGTCGGAAAGACGGCGGTACTCTTTCACAAGATTGTGGGTGATTTTCGGGTGGAGATAAGAGCCGCCTCCTGACACGACCCGGATCGCTTCAATCAGAGATTCCGAATCCATCTCCTTAAGCAGATACCCCTGCGCTCCTGTTTTCAATGCGTGCGTCACGTAGTTCTCATCGTCATGTATGGAAAGGATGATGACTTTCAGTTCCGGAAAACGCTCCGTCACTTCCGCCGTCGTTTCGATTCCGTTTCTTTTCGGCATATTGATGTCCATCAGTACAACATCCGGCTGATGTTCCGTAATAAGATCGATCGCTACCGTACCGTCATCCCCTTCTCCGACCACCTCGAAGTCTTCTTCGAATTCGAGGATACGCCGGACACCTTCCCTGAACAATTTGTGGTCATCAACCAGTAAAATTTTTGTAGACATCTATTTTCCTCCTGTGCTCTTCGGACTTGATAATCACTTTTTAAGAATTATATTCCCTTTTTTGAAAGTTTTATGCTATATATCTTTCTTTATCGGTAATTTAATCGTCACTTTCGTTCCGGCATCCGGGACAGAAGCGATGTTAAGCTCCCCGTCCAGCATATCGACCCGTTCATTCATACCCATAAGTCCGTACGAAGTCCGCTTCTTCTCTTCCACGTCAAAACCGCTGCCGTCATCTTCCACGATGATCATGATCGTGCGCCAGGTGAGTTCGACTTTCACGTCCACCCGGCTCGCTCCTGCATGCTTCACCGCATTCTGGAGTGCTTCCTGGATGAGACGGAACATGGCGACTTCATACTGCGGATCGAGTCTCCGCTCTTTGCCGAAAGGCTGGAAACGTATGTCCAGACCGTGATAATCGGCAGCAGTCGACAGATACTTCCGGAGAGCCGGCAGGATTCCGAGATCATCGAGTGCCATAGGACGGAGGTCGTAAATGATACGTCGTACTTCATAGAGAGACGAGCGCACCATTTTCTTCACGCTGCGCATCTCCAGAATAGCCTCCTCCGGAGAACGTTCCCGGAACGTGCGCTCCACGAGGTCGGACCGGAGCAGGACGTTGGCAAGCATTTGTGCCGGTCCGTCATGTATTTCCCGGGAAAGACGGCGACGTTCTTCCTCCTGCGCTTCGATGATTCTGAGTCCGAACTCCTGCTTCTGCCTGGCATCCTGCAGCACTTCGCTCACTTCACGGAAATCTTCATTCAGATAATTGAGGACGACCGATATTTTTCCGGCGAGATTCTCCGCTTTCTCAATCGTTTCCCCGAGGTCCCGGAGCCGGCGTTCGATATCGTCTCTCCGCTCCCTCAGCTGCTTCTCTTTCTCACCTGTCACCGTGAGCTCCGTCTGCAGCCGG
The DNA here is from genome assembly GCF_002295105.1 of Salimicrobium humidisoli. Taxonomy (GTDB): domain Bacteria; phylum Bacillota; class Bacilli; order Bacillales; family Halobacillaceae; genus Salimicrobium; species Salimicrobium humidisoli. The sequence goes on from NZ_NSGH01000010.1 coordinate 28,756, forward strand.
TGCGTCTCTTCGTACATTTCCCGTATTTCCGCTTCGGAGTAGTCATTGAACTGTTTACTCATCCGGGCGAGCCTCTTCCTCGAACCCTTCACTTTCTCCCCAAGCTTCTCCTCTTCATCGATGAAGGAGGAAATGCGGGCTTTCAAATCCTCGAGCTCCTCTTCCAGACTTTCATGTTCTTTCCGGGATTTCTCGCTGATGGTGAACACTTCATCTTTACTGATCGAAACGTGATCGACCATTTCCTGTATGATCGAATCCAGAGACTTTTCAGCGGGCGAAACGTCTGTCATTCAAACGACCTCCATCCATGCCTGTTAATATCATTCGTTCTGCCTACGTCCTTCTATGGGGGTGAAAAGTCATTCCTTCTCTATTTCCGTCATTTGCTGATATGGCTGTTCCTGTATATAATAAAAACCCAGGAGGCAGACATCGATATGTTAAATACTTATTATACGGTAAATTATGAGGGAGAAAAAGAACTAGTTATCCAGAAATCCCGTTTTATCGCCCATATACGCAGGTGCGAAACGGAAGAGGAAGCACAGCAGTTCATTTCGGAAATTAAAAAGAAGCATAAGGATGCGACGCACAACTGTTCCGCCTACATGATCGGCGAACACGACCTCATCCAGAAAGCGAACGATGACGGAGAACCGAGTGGTACAGCCGGAGTCCCGATGCTTGAAGTATTGAAAAAAAGGGGATTGAAAGATACGGCGACCGTCGTCACCCGGTATTTCGGAGGAATAAAACTCGGAGCCGGCGGCCTCATCCGCGCATACTCCGGCGCCGTTTCGGAAGCGATCGAGGAAACGGGCGTCGTGGAACGCCGGCTGATGAGGGAGATGCACGTCACCATCGACTACTCTCTCCTCGGGAAAATGGAGAATCAGGTGCGACAGTCGGCCTATCCTTTAAAAACTATCAACTATATGGAAAAAGCGGAACTCGTACTGTATGCCCCTCACGGAAAAGAGGAAGAATTCCACCAGTGGACAGCGGACGTCACGAATGCCCAGGCCACAGTGACAGAGGGCGAACTCTCCTATATGGAGTCCGTGCTCACTAATGACGGATCGAAGGAGTAACTATATGAAAACATGGTTGAAACCGACCCTCTGGATCCTCGCGGCAGTCCTGCTGCTGGCCGTCGGAGCCGCAGCGGGATACGGGGCTTACCTGACGGATAAAGTCCGTGAGTCTGCAGAGGATTCCCACGAAGAACTCGGACGCGGCGGCAAATCAGACAAACGGTCCACCGCCGTCACCCCCGGAGAAGACAATCTCTCCGTCCTGATTGTCGGAGTCGATGCGAGTGCAGCCCGGCTTGAGAAGAACGAGGACCGGAGCAGCCTCTCCGACGCCCTCATTCTCGCCACCTTCAACAACGACGAAAAATCCGTACGATTACTGAGTATTCCGAGAGACACCTACACCTATATCCCGGAAGTGGACCGCAAAGATAAAATCACCCACGCGCACGCCTACGGCGGAATCGACTCCACGGTGGAAACGGTCGAAGGTCTTCTCGATATTCCGGTCGACTATTACGCCAGGTTCAATTTCAGCGCTTTTATAGAAGTGGTGAACGCCGTCGGCGGAATCAAATACGAAGTTCCTTACGATCTCGAGGAGCAGAACTCCGAAGGGAAGGACGGCGCTATCGAACTCGAAGAAGGAAGGCAGCTGCTTAACGGGGAAGAAGCGCTGGCGCTGGCCCGTACGAGAAAGCTCGACAGTGACCTCGCCCGCGGACAGAGACAGATGGAACTGATCAAAGCGATTGCGAGAGAAATGAATTCGTTCAGCTCTTTCAGAAACTACGACAACATTATCGATGCGGTCGGGGAAGACCTGACGACCAACATGACGTTCGATCAGATGATTGCGTTCAAAGACTACTTCCTCAAGGAAGACGGATTCGATTTCAAAACGATGCAGCTGAACGGAGAAGGCGGATACGCCGGTAACGGTGCGTGGTACTTCATGACGGACGAAGAAAGTCTTGAAAAAACGAAAGACCGGCTGCGTGACCACCTTGAACTTCCGGAGGAACCTGAGGCACAGGAGCCACCCGGCTGATAACGAGGTGCCCCCGGTATTCGTGCATAAAAGCCCCCCTGAAAAACGGAGAATCCGCTTTCCAGGGGGGCTTTTGACAGTTGTTCTATTTTTTCGAACGCTGATTTTTGAACAGATTCAGAATCGGCCGGTAGTCTTTGCCGATCAGCCCGGTGAACTCCACCAGCAGCTCAAGCATCAGAATGAGAAAACCGATAACGAGCAGTGCCCCGTACAGCGTCGCCTGCGAAAATACGACGGCAGCCAGACTGAAAAGCGCACTTATCGTATAAATGACCAGTACCGTTTCCGGATGACTGTAACCGAGATTCAGCAGATTATGGTGCAGGTGGGACTTATCCGGAGCTGACATCGGTCTGTTCTGCAATTTCCGGCGGACGATGGCGAATACCGTGTCCGATATCGGTACACCGAGTATGATCACCGGAATGACAAACGAAAACAGAGTGACGTTTTTGAATCCGAGCAGCGAAAGCACACTGATCATAAAGCCGAGGAACAGCGCTCCCGTGTCTCCCATAAATATCTTCGCCGGGTAGAAGTTGTAGATAAGGAACCCGACCGTACTTCCGAGCATCATAAGCCCTGCGAATACGACGAACACGTTCCCCATCGTAATCGCCATCCCCGAAATGGTAAGAAGTGCGATAGACGAAACTCCGGCAGCGAGACCGTCCAGTCCGTCGATGAGATTGATAGCATTAGTGATGGCGATAATCCAGATCATCGTAATGATCTCGCTGAACATACCGAACTCGAGCGTACTATCCGTAAACGGGATGTTGACGAACGTTACGACGACGCCCTCCCCGGCATATACGACGACACCGGCAGCGAGAATCTGCCCTGCCAGCTTCCACTTCGCCGACAGTTCCCGAAGGTCATCCCAAATTCCGGTGATGATGATGATCGCAGCTCCGAACAACACGGGCCAGAAAATAGGGGTCGGAGGCATGAACAGGAAGTATCCAATAACGAAACTGATAAAGATGGCCAGACCGCCGAGACGCGGCATCAGTACTTTGTGGACCTTTCTCGGGTCCGGTTTATCGGTAGCCCCTATATAAACAGCCAATTTTTTCACCAGCGGTGTCACTATTATCGCGGCGATAAAGCAGACTAACAACGCCCGGTACTCCATGGAGATCCTCCTCTTTATATCTGTCCCTTACATCTTTGATGATATACGTAACAAATTACTTTTTTCACAAACTACAAAGAGTATATCACATAGCCGCTTCCGGAAGAAAAGGTTTCTGGAATAATAAATATTTAGCCCCAGTTTTCATACCGCCCCCGTCCCGTCCGGAAGAGCATCGGGCCCTTCCCCCGATTGAAAAAACATTCGGAAATCACTTTTCATTTGTTTAACTTTGTTTACAATGAGGTATGGTGGTTAAATAAACCCGGCTGTGTCTCGCCGGGAAAAGTTTCTAGGAGGATTTTAACCTTATGGGTATAGAAGAAGACAGGAAGAAATTAGAAAGATCACTGAAGCCTCAGTGGGTCTGGGCGATTGCATTCGGCTCGGCTATCGGCTGGGGGGCGTTCATCCTGCCACCGGACTGGATGGGTGATGCCGGACCACTCGGGGTAATCATAGGTATTCTGCTCGGTGCCATCCTTATGATGATCATCGGAGTCAGTTACGGGTATCTCATTGAAAAATTCCCGGTTACAGGCGGGGAATTCGCATATGCTTACATAGGATTCGGGAGAAAGTTCGCATTTCTCGCCGGCTGGTTTCTCACGCTCGGATATATGTGTATCGTAGCTTTGAACGCCTCGGCACTGTCACTTCTGGCCAAGTTCCTGTTTCCGGACTTCATGACGATAGGTACTTTGTATACGGTGGCCGGATATGACGTGTCGATCATGCAGATTCTGTTATCGAGTCTTGCCATCATTATTTTCGGTCTTCTGAACATACGCGGCGCCAAATTTTCAGGAAACGTGCAATTCATATTCGCTATGGTGCTGATTACGGGAATCGTGCTGCTCGGTCTCGGAGCTATTTTTACGGAAGGGCCTTCGATATCGAACGCCACACCGGCTTTCAAACCTGATCAGTCCATGATCGTCTCGATTCTGACCATTCTTGCTCTCGCCCCGTTCGCCTACGTCGGTTTCGACAACATTCCGCAGGCGGCGGAAGAATTCGACTTCAGTCCGAAGAAAGCATTCGCTCTCATTATCTGGTCGCTTCTGGCAGCAGGTCTTGCCTACTCGGCGATGATTCTGATCACCGCCAGTACCATGCCATGGCAGGAGCTCAACAATATCATCAACGCCCGGAACATCGAGTGGGGTGTCGGTCACGCCATCGAAAGCTATATGGGACGTCTCGGCGTCTTCATCATTGCAGCCGCTGTCTCCATGGGTATTTTCACCGGTCTGAACGGTTTCATGATTTCATCGAGCCGTCTTACCTTCGCCATGGGCCGGGCCCGCATTTTACCGAATGCGTTCCGTCAGCTGCACCCGAAATATAACACCCCTTATGTCGGTGTCGCTTTCACTATGCTCATCTGTCTGATTGCTCCGTGGTTCGGCCGCGAAGCATTGCTGTGGGTAGTGGATATGTCCTCGACAGGTGTCGCGATCGCCTACTTTTTCTGTACGGCTACCGCTTATAAGTATTTCGCCTGGTCGGAAAGCGGCAAAAAGAAGAATCCGAAAGCTCTCGTATCTCCGGTGAGGAAGGTCTTTTCCCTCCTCGGACTGATCAGCTCCATCGGCTTTCTTGTACTGCTTCTGTTTCCACCGATGCCTTCATCGCTCGGCCGGGAATCTTATATAGCTCTCGGAGTATGGATTCTGCTTGGTATCGTCTTCTACTTTGCCAATCAGAAACGTTATAACGATATAGCTGAGAAAGATATGAATTATCTCATTCTGGAAAAAGAAGAAGTGTAATATAAAAAGGTTCTGTTCCTGTCTCGGCGGGAGCAGAACCTTTTTATATAAGTCCAATCCGGAAACCCGGACTATTTGATCCTTTTCAACGACAGCTGACTTCTGTTGTGGACCGCCCACGTCCGGCTTCCATATTTTAAACTGTAGCCTTCGCGGTTGAAGCGGTGCACGTGTTTCACTATCGTCTCTCTTGCAGCACGATGATACGTAAAAAAAACTACGACGGGATGATCCAGGGAATCACGGAAAAACAGAGGATTGAGGCTTCTCGCGATATCACCGAAAGGCCAGAGGTCGAAGCTCCGGAGCACTTCGACATAGGACTCATCTATCACCGAATTGCTCTCCATGGCCGGATGAGTATTCAGCAAATGATAGCATATCGTCGCCTGAAGGTAGGAAAGCGGGGAATAGTCACCGGCTATTCCCTTCATGAAATCTGCACCGGTACGCCCCGCTTCCTTTACTACCCGGAGTTGGGAAAACGATGTGACGACCGGAGTTATATCTCTTGATGGAGGCCCTGACCCGGGACGGGCGGGAGCAATATGTGCAACAATATTCGACTGGACCGCGCTTCTTTTGAAAACGGTTTTTCCGCCCATCGGCATCTCCTTTCACTCACAGGTTTCAAGGAACCTCTTCACTTCTTCAAGAGTCAAACCGAGATCTTTGGCTTCCTGCAGCAGCTCTATCCAATCCCGTTCCACCTTCTCCATGGATCGCAGGCCTCCCTGTTATTTAGCTTCTTCGTCCGAAGAATTGCCGGTGCGCGAAATTAAATCTTCCAGAGGTACATGAAGAGATTTGGACAGCTTGCTCATTACGATATAGGAAGGATTCTTCTGCACGCCGCGTTCAATATTACTGATATATGATTTCGAAACCCCGGAACGTTTGGCCAGTTCACTCACTGAAAGTCCTCTGCCGAGTCTGAGCACGCGAATCCTTTCCCCGATAGTCGTCACATATTCCATCCTCCATTCATTTTGTTCTTTATAACGAATTTATATTTTCAGTATATGCTGTCGGCAGGAAAATAGAAAGAGCCGAATTCCGTCGTTTCCTTCATTTTTTATACATTTTACTCGCTATATCTCTTTTTTTCGTTCATTTATAAACTTTTACATTATAAACTACTTTTATTCTTTTAAGAGAACAAAAACACAAAAAGAGACACCCTGACAGTTCAGAGTGCCTCCCGGAGGTTATATGCGTTACAGGCCATCGCTATTCTTCCACTTTCCCCTCATATTCCGATAATCTGTTCGTCAGTTCTACAAAAGCCGCTTCTTCCCCTTCGTCTATTGCCCGGTCAATCAGCCGGAGGATGTTCTCCCTTTCGAGCTCCTGTACCACTTCCTGGACTGCCGCTGCGGGAATCGTCGTACGCTTTTCGTAAAAGGAATGGATGATTCCATACAGTTCGCTCCGGAATTCCTTCATATGCATCAGATCGATGACCGTGACGTGAAGGACTTCTTTGCCGCTTTCGAAAGTGAAGACGTCGAACAGGTTGTGCACTTTATTCAGATCTTTGTTGATGAAAATTTCACATGACTCCGAGGGTATAAACTGGTACGTTTCTTCATCGACATTCAGAGTGACATAGGAATGATCGAATATAATCCGGAGAAACGGCCCGTCTTCAATAATCGCATAAGGCTGTAAATGTTCAAGTTGCATCATTACTCCCACCCCATTCATTCTGAATTTTCTGTGTATTACCTCATTTTACCTTAAAATCCAGATGAATGAAAGCGTTTCAATTAACTGCATGCCATTTTTCGGAAACTTCCGTCCGTAATGCTTCAAGCAGTTCCTCACTTCTCCTGCGGTCCCGGGACTTCACGCCGTAGTAGCATTTGAGTTTCGGCTCCGTACCGGAAGGACGAAGGCAGAACCAGCTGTCCTCTTCAAGAATAAACTTCACGACGTTCGATTTCGGGAGATCGATCGTTTCTTTCGTACCATCCGCAAAAATACGTTCGGACGACTGGTAGTCTTCGGTGGCCAGAACTTCGAGGCCTCCCGCCTTTTTAAGCTCCGTTTCCCGGAAACTGTCGACGATTCTCGCAATTTTTTCCGTTCCGGCACGACCTTCGAGTTTGAGGGAGTCCATTCCTTCTATATAGTAGCCGTGTTCTTTATAAAGCTCTTCGAGCGCTTCGAGAAGGGTGTACCCTTTCTTTTTCCAGTGAGCCGCCATCTCAGCTCCCATCAGGGAAGCCTGGACGGCGTCCTTGTCCCTTACGAAGCTGCTGACGAGATACCCGTAACTTTCTTCATATCCGAAGGCGAACGTCGCTTCTCCCGAGGCCTCGAATTCACGGATCTTTTCACCGATGAATTTGAAGCCCGTAAGTGTATCGAGAGTCCGCGCTCCGTATTTCGAAGCGATAGCTCTTCCCATTTCGGAGGTTACGATCGTTTTGATCATGATCTTATTATCCGGAAGCTCTTCGTTCTGTGACAGAATGTAGTCGAGCATAAGAGCGCCCGTCTGATTTCCGTTCAGCACGCGGTACTCTCCGTCCTCTCCCGGCACGGCCAGTCCCACACGATCCGCGTCCGGGTCCGTAGCTATGAGTAGTTCCGCTCCTGTCTTTTGGCCCTGCTCCATGGCGAGAGTAAAAGCCTGGGTTTCCTCCGGGTTCGGGGAAGCTACCGTCGAAAATTCAGGGTCCGGCTCCGCCTGAGCCTCCACGAGACTCACGTTCGTAAATCCGGCCCGCTTCAGGCTGTCCGTAACGAGAGGATGCGCAGTTCCGTGCAGCGGTGTGAAAATGATCGACATATCTTTATCTATATCATCCGACAGACGGATGCCCTGCACAGCTTCCAGGTAGGCTTCATCCACATCCGTATCCACCCACGAAAGAAGACCTTTTTCTTCGAGCGTTCCGGCTTCTTCCGTGTCCACTTCGAGTTCGTTTTCGACCTTCTGAACGAGCGTAATCATCTTCTCCGCCTCGGCCGGTGGCAGCTGCCCTCCGTCTTCGTTGTATACTTTGAACCCGTTGTACTCCGGCGGATTGTGACTCGCAGTGATGACGACACCTGCGTCCGCTCCCAGATGACGGACGGCAAAAGACAGTGCCGGAGTGGGTCTCAGTGAGGAGAAGACGTAGGCTTTCACGCCTTCAGCCCCGGCGACCCGTGCTGTTTCCACCGCAAACGTTTCGGAGAGGTATCTGGAATCATAGGCGATGACGATACTGTCACCTTTTTTATTCTTTACGTATTCCGCCAGCCCTTTCGCAGCTTTCCGTACCGTATAAACGTTCATCCGGTTCGTACCGGGACCGAGTTTACCCCTCATCCCTCCGGTACCGAACTCCAGCTCTTTGTAGAAGGCATCTTCCAGTTCGGCTTCATCGAGAAGCTCCAGCTGTTCTTTCAGCGATCCGTCTATATTTTCTTCTTCTTTCCATCTGTTCAGTTCCTTCTTCCAGTCCATTGTATCAACCTCCTGATTTTTCTTTGTTGGAATGGGATACGATAAGCTCTCCCGTCCCTTCCAGTGTAAAAGAATCGATCGTGGCCGGGATGATGAAGTGGTCCCCTTTTCGTACCGGATGCGACTCCCCTCCGGTCCTCACTACTATATCTCCTTCCAGAAGACTGAGCAGCAGATAGGAAGGGTTCACAATCTCTTCGGTGGAGCCGTGGACGTCCCAGTGTTCTACGGAAAAATACTGTTCACTGATCAAATGCTCCCGCTTCATCCCTTTTTCTATACTCTCCGTCCGCTCCGTGACGGGGTCTTCGTGCGGAATCTTTGCAACTTCGATAGATTTCTCCAGATGCAGCTCCCGCTTCTCCCCGTTTCCGTCTGTACGGTCGTAGTCGTAGACGCGGTACGTAATATCCGAGTTCTGCTGTGTTTCGAGGATTCTCACTCCTGCCCCGATGGCATGGATCGTGCCGCTCGGTACATAGAAAAAATCACCCGCCTGCACGTTCACATACCGGAGCAGTTTTTCCCACTCCCCGTTCTCTATCCTTTGCCTAAACTCCTCTTCGGTATCCGCATGATGGCCGAAAACGATTTGGGCCCCTTCCTCGGCATCGATGACGTACCAGCATTCCGTCTTTCCGTAAGTCTTGTTCTCTTTTTCTTCAGCGTATGTATCGTCCGGATGCACCTGGACAGACAGCTTATCATTGGCATCGAGAATTTTTGTAAGAAGTGGAAACTCTTCTCCTTCTTCCCCGGCGAACAGTTCCCTGTGATCCTCCCACGCCTGTTTCAGCGTAGTGCCCGCGAGCGGACCGTTCCTGATCTCGTTCGTTCCATTCTCATGCCCTGAAATCGCCCAGCATTCCCCGATTTTTTCGGACGGAAGAGCATACCCGTACATATCTTTGAGCTTCGTCCCTCCCCATATTCTTTCCTTGAAAAGAGGGGCAAGCATGATCGGTTCTTTATACATCTGATCCCACCTTTATTTTCCTCCATTATAACAAAAAAAGCCGGCATCCGCCGGCTAATTTCATCTCTTCTGCAAGGAAGCATCTAGCATTTCCAGATAGTGCGTATGTATCTTCGACATCAGCATGTTCATTTCAATACCGGGATTCTCCGTATATTCCTGTTCGGCTATTTTTTTCGCTTCACTGAAAAACACTTCGTAATGCCCCTGAACACCAAGCCTGTGAATCAATACGTCAATGGAGACGGCACACGTATCGATAAATTCACGTAAATTCATCCACTTCAACTCCTGTATATATTTGCGGAGCGGTATAAACGGAGCCAGGGAGTATGCGTAAAATGAATTACCATTTTTACCGTCCTGTAACAATTATATAGGTAATAATACCTTTTACAATCTTTTTTTCGTATTATTCATATTTTTCTCAACTAAGAAAGCGTTTTCCGTGCAAATATTTAGATTACTTATCTTGTAGCCCCCTTTCTATTCATGTACAATGTCCATTATATAAACATTAATGTATTTTAGAAGTGGACAGGGAGTGATGACATGAAAGATACAATCAGGGTAGGCCTGCTCGGCCTCGGCACCGTTGGAACAGGTGTCATCGAAATTTTACACAACAATAAGGAGAGTATTAAACATAAAACGGGATGTGAAGTGAAAGTCACCAGGGCTCTCGTCCACGATATCCATAAAACAAGAGACCTTCCGGGGGAAGCCGTCCAGCTCACGACGAACTACGAAGATGTGACGAAAGATCCCGAAATCGATGTAGTAGTGGAAGTGATGGGAGGCGTGGAACATACGCTGAACGTCCTGCTCGAGGCGATCGAAAATAAAAAACATATCGTCTCCGCCAATAAGGATCTCGTTGCGGAACACGGAGAAATCCTTTTCGACGCGGCCGTCCGTAACGGAACGGATCTGTATTACGAAGCCAGCGTGGCCGGAGGCATACCGATCATCCGCTCCATCGTCGACGGTCTTTCCTCCGACAACATCCGGAAAATGATGGGAATCGTCAACGGAACGACGAACTATATTCTGACAAAGATGAGTCAGGACGGTTCCGACTTTGATGACGTGCTGAAGGAAGCACAGGAGCTCGGTTTCGCCGAAGCGGATCCGACAGCGGATGTGGACGGTCTGGATGCGGCCAGAAAAATGACGATCCTTTCCATACTCGGCTTCTCCATGCCGACGAGACTGAGCGACGTCAAGCTGAAAGGTATACGCGGTATGTCCACATCGGACATCACCTACGCAGACAAGCTCGGGTATACTATTAAACTGATCGGAATCGCAGAACACGATGAGAAAGGTATCACGCTCAGCGTCGAGCCTTCCCTCCTTCCGAAAACTCACCCGCTCTCTTCAGTGAATGACGAGTATAATGCGGTGTACGTCTACGGAGATGCCGTCGGCGAGACGATGTTTTACGGTCCCGGCGCAGGTAAAGGGCCTACGGCTACAGCCATCGTTTCCGATCTGATTGCCGTCGTGAAGAATATCCGGCTCGGCACCAGCGGGAACAATTACGTCCACCCGCAGCACGAACGGCTGCTGAAACCGAAAGCAAAAACGTACTCGAAGAAGTATATCCGGCTGCACGTCCTCGACCAGCCCGGCATTCTGCTGGAGCTGACCCGGATTTTTGCCGACAAAGATATTTCTTTCGACCAGATCATCCAGCAGCCTTCCGATTCCCGGGAAGAGCGCGAGCTGATGATGATCACCCATTCCGTGAACGAAGAAGCTTTTGAACAAGCGATGGAAGCACTGGAACAGGCCGCATCCGTCCGTTCCGTCGACAGTGTGTTCCGCGTGGAAGGAGGAAACGACTGATGTGGCACGGCTTACTTCATCACTACAGGGATTCGCTGCCGGTGACAGATGATACACCGGCACTTACATTAAATGAAGGGGACACTCCTTTCATCCGGCTTGAGAACCTTTCCCGGGACCTTGATATCGATGCTTATGTAAAAGTGGAGGGAGCCAACCCTACCGGTTCTTTCAAAGACCGGGGCATGGTGATGGCGATGGCCAAAGCGATCGAAGACGGTTCTGAGGCCGTCATCTGCGCTTCCACCGGTAACACGTCCGCTTCCGCTGCTGCTTTTGCGGCCCGGGCGAATCTGCGCTGTATCGTAGTCATTCCGGACGGGAAAATAGCGGAAGGGAAACTTGCCCAGGCTGTCATGTACGGGGCGGAGGTTTTCTCCATCAGAGGTAATTTCGACCAGGCGCTGGAAATTGTAAAAGAAGTCGCGAAAGAAGACGGCATCACACTCGTCAATTCCCTGAACCCGAACCGGATCGAAGGGCAGAAAACGGCCGCTTTCGAAGTGTGTGATGCACTCGGGAAAGCTCCGGATTACCTGTCCATTCCGGTAGGAAACGCCGGCAATATCACTGCATACTGGCGCGGTTTCAAACAGTACAACGAAAAACATGCAACCGGTCTCCCGAAGATGTTCGGATTTGAAGCGAGCGGTGCGGCCGCGATCACGGATGACCGCATTTATGAACAGCCGGAAACAGTGGCGACCGCCATCCGGATCGGAAATCCCGCCAGCTGGGGACCTGCGAATACCGTCGTTGAAGAATCGGACGGGGAGATCGACAAGGTGACGGATGAAGAAATAATGAAGGCTTATCATCTGCTTGCCCAGAAAGAAGGCATCTTTGCGGAACCCGCTTCCTGCGCCTCTCTGGCAGGTACGATCAAAAAGCTGGAACAGGGAAAGATAACTAAAGGTTCCACCGTCGTCCACGTGTTAACCGGTAACGGGCTGAAAGACCCTAATACAGCGATCGATACGAGCGAACTGAAACCGACAGTCATCGAAAATGACCTGCAGGCGTTCAGGGACGCTTTGAAAGGAGGACATCATGAATAATTTCACCATAACAGTTCCGGCTACATCCGCGAACCTCGGTCCCGGTTTTGATTCTGTCGGTATCGCTCTCACGAAGTACGCCACCTTCCACTGTGAGCCGTCTGACGACTGGCACTTCATCGTCCCGGAGGCAGATCGGCCGTTCATACCGGCGGGTACGGATAACCTCGTGTATCAGGCGGCCAGTTTCACAGCCCGGGAGTACGGACAGAAAGAGCTCATCCCCTGCACCGTCACCTCTTCGAACGACGTGCCGGTCTCCCGTGGGCTCGGCAGTTCCTCCACGGCAGTCGTCGCAGGTATCGAACTCGCCAATCAGCTGCTCGACCTGAATCTGAGCGAACAGGAGAAAGTGGTAGTGGCTTGTAAAATCGAAGGGCATCCCGATAACGTCGCCCCCGCCATCTGCGGCGGGATCGTCATCGCCCACTATGACTATGACGTCCCGAAATATGTAAAACTGACGAACGGCGTCAAATCCCTGCAGTGGCTCACCGTTGTTCCTGATTTTCATCTGAAAACGGAAGAAGCGAGAGATCTTCTCCCGAAACACTTTTCGTATAAAGAAGCGGTATATGCAAGCAGTACCGGCAATGTTCTCGTTGCAGCCCTTGCTCAACACGACTGGAAACTTGCCGGGGAGATGATGGAGAAGGACCGTTTTCACCAGGTGTACCGCAGCCCCCTTCTTCCTGACTTCGCGCCGGTTTCAAAAGCTTTGAAAACCGCCGGAAGCGCCGGAACTTATGTGAGCGGGGCCGGGCCTACGATGATCGGTCTGTTCGAGGAGTTGAAAGAAAAAGAAGTGGAAGAATTGAGGTCGGTGTTTCCTCATCTTCATTTTGAGTCGTTGCGGACAGATACAGAGGGAGTACGGGTGGAAGTACATGCTCATCAGGAAGTTTCCGAGGCTTGATCGGCCCGGGGGCTTCTTTTTTTGTTATTTTTCCTCCATGAGTAAAGGGAATTGTTTCAACTTGCGCCTGGCATGCCTCCCCCAGTTCTTCACGGCATCCCGGCTCACATTTTCTTTGACGGCGATTTGGGCTACCGCCTTGTCTTCTATGATGAACTGGGTGACCCATTTCCATTCGTTCTCTGTCAGCATGCCTCTTATACCTTTCCACAGTTCTTCATCGAACACTTCGCGGGGTGCATATTCGGTTTCCGGACGTCCGGTCATGTGGCGATAATGCTCTTCCTTTTCGGCATGCCGCTGTCTCTGTCTGATCTGATCGATGAGGGCGTTCTTTATTTTCCAGTTCACGTATGTAGAAAAATCGCTTCTTCCGGCAACGTATGTCGTACAGGCATTCCACAAAGCGATCAGACCTTCCTGATAGAAATCTCCTTCGTCGTCTCTGATGCCGAGGTGATGAATGAAATAATGGATTCTTTTTTCATGATCTTTTACAATTTTTTCGAATGATTCCGGTGACACGTGATCACATCCTTATTCTTTACTTACTTTATAATCGTGGTAAGAATGCGTTTTGGTGTCATCATTTTTTACAAAAATTGATTTTTCTGCTGTAATTTTCAAATTTCTCTTCTTTTTCCTTCCACAAACGGAGATAATAGGTATGAAAGGAGGGAACTATGAATATAAAACCGTTCCCCGACTATTACCCGATGATCACGGATGTTCTCCATCTCCTCCGCATCCCGCCGCCGTATGAAGATGAACGGCAGGATGCCTACTTCGTTTACCACAGATGCGCCGGTAACTATAACCCTTCCCGGTCGAAATTCTCCACTTACTACTACCATGAATTGAAATTCCACTACCAGTCCGCTCTCCGTAAATCGAAACGACGCAAAGAGATCCTCACGGCGACACCTCCACGGCTCCCCTCCGTCCATATTGACCACTATTTCATCCACCCCGGTTTCAATGACAGGGAAGAAAAGATTTTCACTTACTCCATGGAGGGCTACACGACGGAAGATATCGCTTCGCTGTTGGCCATTTCCAAATCCACCGTTCTCCGCGAACGAAAAAAACTTCGTCAAAAACTATCCTCTTATGTTTCATTCTCCCCCGATTAAGGGAAACTACTACTACTAACATCGAAGGAGAAAATCATATGCAATCAAAACGCGATTTAATATCCCTCGCCAATCTGTGGTTCGATGGTACGCACACCGAGTTCACACATGCTTTCATAGAAAGGTTCGCCTACGAATGGGTGATTGAAATCGTCAATCCTCAACCCATCCCTCTTATTGAAGATAAGGATTATTTGATGACGCTTGCTTTCGAACAGGAAGACGGTCTGACTTTTTCGTCGATAAATATAGAAGCTTATGATATTATGCAGGGAGAGGAATTCACGATCTATCGCTTTTATATGTATCCGTTATAGAAGGGGAAGGATTGTCTTGTACTATTTAGGTTTCGCACTGTTTTTTCTCGTTTATTTTCTGGTCGGCATGTTTACCGACCTTTTGAAACTAACGACTGTAGGCGGGATTATAGCCATCGCTTTCATACTTTTGAACGTCTATCTTTACGTAAAAGAGAAAAAGAAAAATCCGGAAGAATGATTTCCGGATGCCGAAAGTCTGCAGAGGAGCACAACTCCTCTGCATTTTTTATTTCCCGGGAAAAGACGGGCGGCGGTACCAGAATAAGAAAAGTCCCGTCTGATGCCGGCATCGGACGGGACTCCTTCTTTATTCAGCTTTCTCCCTGACCCATACTTCTCCATTTTCATATATAAGCTGTTCCGGATAGCGGAGATCGGTCACTTCTTCCACCGTCTGCTGAGACGGCGGCTTCGTCGACAGGGATACTATGATATTCGTAAGGAAGCCGGCAGCAGCTCCGAAAATACCTGCACCCGTGTCGATGATGCCGAGCAGGGTGATTCCTCCGAATTTAGCGAGGAAAATGTACGTAAGCGTCACCGTCAGACCTACGAGAAGCCCGGCAACAACTCCGGGGCCGTTCGCCCGCCGCCACCATACTCCGAGAACGAGGGCCGGGAAAAAGGTCCCCGAGGCGAGTGCAAAAGCCCAGGCTACGATTTGGGTAATGGCTCCCGGCGGATTCAGAGCAATCAGTCCCGCTACTACCGTCGCTATTACGATGGACCAGCGTCCTACTGCCAGTCTCTTTCTATCTGTCGCTTTCGGGTTAATGGAACGATAGTAAATATCGTGAGAGAGAGCGGCCGATATCGTAATCATCAGCCCGCCGGCCGTCGACAGTGCCGCAGCCATAGCTCCGGCTGCCATCAGCCCGATTACGAATATGCCGAGGTTCGCAATTTCCGGAGTCGCCATTACGACGATGTCTCCGCTGATGACAAGTTCGGACCACTGAAGCGTGCCGTCCCCGCTCGTATCGGCGACCGACAGCTGCCCCGTGTCGACCCAGGACTGCGTCCATGCAGGAAGATTATCGATTTGTGACCCGGCTACCTGGGTCATGAGAATGAACCGGGAAAAGGCGGCGTAGGCAGGTGCGGATAGATAAAGAAGTCCGATGAACACGAGTGCCCACGCACCGCTCCATCTGGCCGCTTTCATAGTGGCTACCGTAAAGAACCGTGTGATTACGTGCGGCAGACCCGCCGTCCCGGCCATCAGTGTAAACATGAGAGCGATGAACTGCCATTTCGACCCTTCCGTGAAAGGTACGAGGTATTCCGTGATACCCAGTTCCTGATCCAGTGTGGTGAACTCCGAAACGACTTCCCCGTAGGAAATCCACGGAAGCGGGTTGTTCGTCAGCTGCAGCGCCATAAATACGACCGGTATGACGTAGGCGGCAATCAGAACGACGTACTGGGCCACCTGCGTCCACGTAATTCCTTTCATCCCTCCTAAGGCGGAATAGAAAGCGATAAGGACCACACCGACGAGTGTACCGACAGCTGTGTTCACTTCCAGAAGCCGCCCGATCACTACACCGGAGCCTGCGAGCTGTCCGACGGAGTATGTAAAACTAATTATAATGGTAGCTGCCGCTGCAATGAGCCGTGCAGTATCATTCTTGTAGCGGTCCCCGATAAATTCCGGCACCGTGTATCTCCCGTATTTCCGGAGCTGAGGAGCGAGAAGAAACGTAAGCAGGAGGTATCCTCCCGTCCATCCCATTATGTACGCCAGACCATCGTAACCGAGCAGCATGACGGTGCCCGCCATACCTATAAACGACGCCGCACTCATCCAGTCGGCTCCGATAGCCATCCCGTTGAACACCGGGGGCACCCCACGGTCCGCCACATAAAAATCCGACGTTTTTTTGGCTGTATTGAATACCGCAATTCCTATGTATAATGCAAATGTTGCCAGTATGAGTGTAAGTGATACTAAAAATTGAGTTTCCATACCTTCCCTCCCTTATTTATTGACCGCTTTTCCGCTTTCGTCTTCATCTTCTTTATCAAGATCCAACAGTCCGAATTTCCTGTCTACGAAATCGCTTACAATTGCGTTTACGAAAAGCAGGAATATAAACGTCAAAACGGCACCCTGAGCCCCCATATAATAGTGAAGCGGCATGTTCAGGAAAGTAATGGATGATAAAGGCTCTGCGAATAACACCACTCCGTAGGAAACACAGAAACCTATGAGCAGATAAATGACGATCAGTGTAGTCCGTGTGCGAAAATAAGCGTCGGCCGTCTTCTTGTCTATCTTCTTCAAATAGCTTCCCTCCCTTTTAATCTCTCAGATCGAAAATGAATGAGACCGTTTCCCAGAACGGGAGCGGAACCATAGCGATTTTAACCAGTACGAATCCCGCTAAAGCGACAAAAGGAAAAGTAAGATAAAGTGCCTTCCCCTTTTTAAGACCGAGTACTACGCTTACGATCGTAAGCAAAACAAACCCCGCAACTAATACCATGACCCGCCCCCTTACGTGATCTTCATAAACTGAAATTTCTAAATTCATTAAATATTCCAACTATTATTTAACTAGACGTTCACATAAATGTCAATATTTTAATAAAAAAAGTGACTCCCGGCTATGCCGGAAGTCACTCTCTCTTTTTTATTTACCGATATCCACGATCCGTCCTTCAGTCTCCGGAGAAACGCTGCCTCCCTGACTCTGTAAATACTGTGTGAACACGTTGTAATCCACAAAGCCGGGCTCGCTTACCCTTTGATCGTTGTATACCGTTTCAAACATACCGTAACCGTCTCCTCCCTTAATCGTGAAGAGGTTACTTGCGACGTAGTACATTTCGCTGTCCTGAAGCGGAGCATAGGTGCCGTCATCCTGAAGTACTTCAGCATTGACTACACGTTCTCCGACAGGTTTAGTACTGTCATACTCAAACTTCATCCCTGACACCTGCAGGAACTGCCCTCCCGGATTCGGGGCGGTCGATACGCTGTGTTCGAGTGCAGCTCTGAATTCGTCTCCCTGGATATTCATAATTCCAAGGGAGTTACCGAAAGGCATCACCGTCAGCACTTCTCCGAGCGTAATCGGCCCTTCATCGATGGAGGCGCGAATGCCTCCTCCGTTGGATACGGCAATCTGCGTTTCGGGATTGATCTGTTTCGCTTTCCACAGCATACCGTCCGAAATCAGGTTTCCGAGATTCGTTTCTTTCGTACGTACGTCTTCCCGGACGCCGTTCAGCGGTACTTCGGCAGTGACGCCGATTTCTTCCTGCTGGATCGCTTCAATCTGCTCGGTATATGGTCTCAGTTCTTCGGCTAACTCTTCGTCTTCTTCAAGACCCTCAAGAGGTACGAGTTCCCCTTCGTAGCCGGTGATGACCCCTTTTTTGTTGAACTCGACTTCAAGGGTACCGAGATTGTTATTATACTCTCCTGCCTGAACGATGACAGTCGGCTCTTTATCTTCAACAATACGGGGCTCGGTGATTTCCGTATGCGTATGTCCTCCTACAATTACGTCGATTCCGTCCACTTCTTCGGCAAGAATCAGATCGTTATCATATTTCGCCGTGTCGTTCAGTCCGAGGTGAGTGAGAGCGATTACTTTGTTTACGCCTCTGTCTTCGAAAGCTTCCACCATAGCGTCCGCTTCTTCAATATAATTGGAGAAAGTAACGTCTTTTGGACTTGAAATATCCTTCGTTTCTTCTGTCGTCAGACCGAAGATGCCTACTTTTTCGCCCTTAACTTCCTTCACGATACCGCTGTAGATTTCCCCGTCTTCAGCTTCGGCCGTTACCGTCCCCGTCTCATCCACTTCGTCGAAAAGCGGGTCAGCCGAAAAATCCAC
This sequence comes from Salimicrobium humidisoli, assembly GCF_002295105.1. GTDB lineage: Bacteria > Bacillota > Bacilli > Bacillales > Halobacillaceae > Salimicrobium > Salimicrobium humidisoli. Next base: position 47,322 of record NZ_NSGH01000010.1, read on the forward strand.
GTTGGAAGCTACAAATGGAAAGTCTGCCTCTTCGATGAATTCCTGAAGAGCTTTATGTCCATTCTCACCGTCACCTAAATCAAACTCATGGTTACCGAAACTCATGGCGTCATACTCAAGCATATTCATGAACTTCAGATCGGCCTGTCCCAGAAATTCCTGGAAATACAGCGTTCCTGAGAAAATATCTCCTCCGCTTAAGAGCAGGGATTCCGGATATTTTTCTCTGTAGTTGTCCACTGCAGTTTTCGTCATTGCAATGTTACCTATGTGGCCGTGCGTATCGTTCGTATGCATCAGCTCAAGGTCCAGCTTTTTATTTTTGTGTTTTCCGTTCCCTTTACCCGGGTGGTCTTCACCCTTGTCTTTCCCTTTGCCCGGATGTTCATCAAATACCGGGTGTTCTTTATCTTTATCTTTTCCTTTTCCATTTCCTTTGCCGGGATGACTATTTTCCTGTTCGATTTCGAAGGATGCCAGCACAGGATCATGGTCACTAGCTCGGCCGTCTTCCACACCGAAGTTCGAGTTTACATTAATGGTTTCTATTTCGGAGTCGTCATATAACTCATCTGTAGCCAGAATGTGATCGAGTACCTGGGAGTTCCCCTGATAGTTGTACGTGTAGCGATCTTCAGGGTCCACGTCTTCGATGAGGTTGTTCAATACGTCCCCCTCAAGTTCCTCCAGCGGATTGGAGAATTCGAAGTCGTTCAGATCCCCCATGACCACAACGTTTGCATCGTCCATTTCCGCTTCGGCTTTCTCCGTGAATTCACGGATCACAGCAGCCTGCTTCATTCGCTGCTCCTCACTTCCAAGCTCATACGGATGTTCCGAACCGAACGGCGCACCATCTCCTCCTTTAGAGTTGAAGTGATTGGTTACCACGATCACTTTTTCCCCGTTAAATTCGAATTCTGCAGCCACCGGCTTCCGTGACTCGTTCCACGCTTCGTTCTGTGGAGCGATACGTGCAGGGTTATGGGAAAGGCCATCTTCTGTAACCTCCACCGCTGTTGTTGCGTCTCCGGCCGGTTTCTCCGTCATCGATACGCGGTCCGGATTATAGATGACCCCGACGCGGATGTTACCACCGGGAATACCGCCGTCCTGACCGTCTTCGGGAACGACTTCCGCATATTTATAAGTCGGGCCGCCCGCTTCTTCTATGGCAGCTATCAACGTCTCATAGCTTTCACTGCCATCCACCGTACCGTCGTCTTTATTGCCGCTGTTGTCCTGCACCTCGACAAGCCCGACGATATCGGGAGCGTTCATGTTTTCCACCATCTGTTCAGCGATTCTTGCCGTTTTCTCCGGACTCGTTTCCGGAGAGAAGTTTTCCATGTTGTACGTAGCCACTGACAGTTCGGACTCCGAACCTTCTATCGTACCAAATTCCTCTTCGGCTCCTCCGTCAGCCAGATCAGGAAATTCTCCGGCAGGACGTATTTTGTAATTACTGTAGTCGTAATTCACAACGCCTGTAATCGGACCCTGGAAATAATCGCCGGTTTTAGCCTGAATTCCTTTTCCGTCTACGTCGATCATCATTCTTTCCGGGTTAATGTCCTCTTCGGTAAGTCGGAGCCCGTCCACATCCGTAAACGCCTGATCTTCACTCGTTTCCACGTACACCGGAAGTTCATCATACTTCACAGGGCCGGTGACAGTGGCTTCCGGAAGTTCAATAAGCATTCCTTCCAGACTTTCATAGAAATCGAGGCCGTCCGTCTCCGGATCAAAAGAAGTCATTCCGTCATCTTCCACCGTCTCCGTAGGCTGCGTACGATCTTCCCCGATCACTACCGTATCCGGTAGTTCGGCACCCGACGCCTCCTTCGTAATTGTTCCGGCAGAAATCTGGGTCGTGAGAAGATCGTTGGCATCGCTGTAGCCGTCTTCTCTCCACTCCGTCACCTTACCGTCAACCTTCAGTTCGTCTCCGACTTCCACACTGTGACCGGATTTATAAACATAGATACCTTCCGAAGTTCTTATATCGTCATCCGGATTCATGGACTGCATATAGAAACCGTTGGAACCGTCAAGTTTTGTAACGACACCCGTTACTCCTTTGACTGCCTCCCCTTCATACGGGGAAGTGTGGCCGGCCCCCTGCAAATCATGAATCTCCACATTATCTGCTGCCGGCAGGACGCTGTAGGTGAAGGTTTTCTCTTCACTTACGGTACCGTCCTCTTTCACTACGACCGCTTTCAACGTCGTATCCTCATTTATCACGACAGGCTCTGTGTACAGGGTGCTGTCAGCTCCTGCCGCTGAACCGTCCGTGGTGTAGCGTATTTCCGAATTTTCGACAGCCGTATACAGCTCCACTTCCTTGCCTTCCACAATGTCGCCTGAAGTTTTAGAAGCCTGGACCGCAAAAACTTCGGAGACGACATCCCTTTTATTCCTCGGTACTATTCTGTACTCTCCGAAACTGTAGTCGACTACACCGGTAAGCTGTTCATATGTATCACCTACCTGGAGAAGCCCCTGTTCTTCCGGAGTGGAATAAAGGGTACCTTCGTTATCCGTAAGCGTATAATCCCCTTCGCTGCTCACACTTTCAACAGTGACGTCTTCCGCCTGGACGAGTTCCCCTTCCACGTCTTCGTTCATGTCGGAGCTGCTGACGGTCTGAGCATCAGGTACCCCGGGAGTTCCGGTCTCTTCCATCATGGACGTCGTCGTTTCGATCTGTGTCATGCCGTAGTAATCGGCAAGTGTGCCCTGTGCTTCCACACTCGTGCCTAGCTCAACGTTCAGGGAAGGGCCGCGCAGGATTACGCCTCCTGTTTCATCCTGGACGTACAGATTCGTCTGTCCTCCTGCCGTGAACGAAGCAGTTACCGTACCTTCAATACGTACTGTGGCTCCTTCTGAAGCTGCTCTCGCATCAGCGATACTGATTTTTTCGACAGCCTCTTCCTGCTTCACTTCATAGCTTCCCAGATGTTCAAACGTATCTTTACTGAAAGCATTCCATTCGCCGGATGCGGTGAACGCATCATCCGGAGCAGTATCCCCGGCAGTCACACTTTCTTTTCTGACGAGAGTCACGTCCTTACCGAACTCCGCGTCCGCTCCTGTCTGTCCGATCGAATCGACGACACTTCCGCTCTTCTTCAAAACTACCGGGTCGTTTCCGTTAAAGTTCGTCACTCCGCCGTTTGTCGTATCCGCTTCAGCCAGCACTTCTTCGCCGGCGCTCGTATGCGCAATGACGTGTACATCTCCGGATGAAAGCGTACCTTCGAGTTTCAATTCACTCGAAGCACTTGAACTTCCGTTCGAATAAAGCTCTACTGTGTAATCGGAGAGGTCAATCGGTCCCCCTGTCCCGTTATAAATTTCGAGAGCCTTGTTGTAACTGCTCCCTTCCACATATTCAGAAAACAATAAGTCCGATGTCTCTTCAGCATTAACCTTCCCCACGCTTGCGTAGGGGGATAAAACCATAGCTGCTGCTCCGATTCCGAGAGCCAACCTTTTTACATAATTCAAATGCGTCTCCTCCTTGTGAAAAATGTAATCGCATTCTTATTATAAAGGATGTTCTGTAATATTGTGTATACTTTTTGATAAATAATTGTAAACTGATTATTTGTAATCGTACAACTGAACGAACTGATTAATTGTAAAATTTATTCCATGTTTGCGGTCCGATAATACCATCAACCTGAATGTTATTTTTCTGTTGAAATGTAACTGCCGCTTTTTCCGTAAGAGGTCCGAAAATGCCGTCTGCCACAGTATCCAGCTCCCGCTGAACCTGCTTCACCCTCCGGCCGCGGCTCCCTCTCCGGATAAGAAACCCCGGGTAATCGAAAGGTCCCCGTCCTGACGACAGATCTTTCCACGTCATCCCGTGTGTCCATTCCAGATGAGGGTAGTCCTTGAAATTTTTCCAGTTTCCGCCCCACGTAAAGCCCAGGTCTTTTGATATAGATGCCACTCTTCTCCAGCTTTCATTCACCCGCCAAATTGCCTGTTGTCCGCTTTTGTCCACGAGACAGAAATCGAAAGCAAGTCCGTAGTTATGGACGCTCTGTCCGGGCTTTGCGTGCGTGACGATACTTCCCCGGCTGCCGTAATTCCTCCCGTTCCACCGATACCAGGGGCGTCCCTGACCATACAATTCCGCCTGCCTCCGGTACGAACGATGACCTTCTGTTATTTGAGCAAAAATACCCTCATCATACGCGGCGGCTATAATTTCCTTTCCAAATACGGCAATCCGGTGATCGACATTGCCCATGTTCTTCACGCTCCGTCTCACCAGTTCATTTTTACTGACTATCATACATCATTCCCCCTTTTGTCCTTACAATCGAAACGGACTTCTCTTCCGTGTAATCAGATTAATGGATTTTTTTTATCCGGCATCCTAAAATGATAGATATCATGCAATTAGTTGAGGTGGATAATATGAAAATAGAAATATGGTCCGATTTCGTGTGTCCTTTCTGTTACATCGGAAAGCGTCGCCTGGAAGAGGCTTTAGAATCGCTTCCGGGTGATGCCGAAGTGGATATACAATACAAAAGTTTCGAGCTGGACCCGGATGCGAAAACGGAAACGACACCGGTGATGCACGAAAAACTGGCGAAAAAATATAACCAGTCACTTGAACAGACGAAAGAAATGACTTCTTCCATGGAAGAGCAGGCGAAAGCGGTCGGACTCGATTTCCGGTTCGATCAGATGATTCCCGCTAATACGTTCGAAGCTCATCGTATAGCCAAATTCGCTGAAGATCAGGGAAAAAGTCATGCAGTAACCGAACGGTTTCTGAGTGCCGCTCTTACAGAAGGGAAAAATATCGGAGATTCCGAGACTGTGTACAACCTGGCCGTGGAGGCAGGACTTCCTGCCGGAGAAGTGGAACGGATTCTGAACGGGGATGATTATGAAGAGAGTGTCCGTGAGGAAGAACGCGAAGCCTATCAGCTTGGCGTCCAGGGCGTTCCTTTCTTCGTCATCAATCGTAAATACGCGGTATCCGGAGCGCAGCCGAAAGAAACGTTCGAAGATGCACTGAAACAGGTATGGGAGGAAGAACGCGGTACTCCCGCCTTTACCAGTCTCAATTCACAGCAGGGAAGCACCTGCAGCGAAGACGGTTGTGACTGATTATTATTTATAGAAAAAAGGCGAGCGTCTCCCCCAAGACGCTCGCCTTTTCATTTCCCTCATACCTTTTACTCCTCAGTATCCATATGCGCTTTCTCCTGACACCGGATCATTCTTTCTTTCCGCTTATTTCCAGATAAAAATAATAGCAGTCCTGACAAAGGATGGTGCCGTCACGGACGCCGTCCTTTACAAAAAACATATAATCTTCGAGTTCTTCTGTATTACAGTGATGACATGATCTTGTAAGTGTATACCACTGCTCCTGCTCGATATGCAAGTGCTTCCCCCCTCCTCTCACTATGTATCCTACTTCTTCCCGTTACATGTGGCAAAAGGCCATAACGGCGAGGACCCGGTGTATCACGTGTACAAATTTCAAAAACACGTGAGGTATATTTCATTTATCAATTGTTTATACGCAGAGGATTACCCGATTCAACCGTTTTTCAAAAAAATTCCCCCGGCATAAATGCCGGAGGGTCATTATCTCGTCGGATTTGTCACGGGAGTGGTGTAGTTCTGCGTCGTACCGGCACTGACCAGTACGTAAACGATGAAAGAAAACAGTACGGGAAGAACGACGCTGTGGACTCCGAGCGGCTGGTTGAAGAACTGATCGACAATTACATAGGACAGAATCCCTGTCAGCATCGAAGAGATTGCGCCGTACTTGTTCCCTTTCTGCCAATACAGGCCGAGTACCACCGGCCAAATGAAAGTGGCCTCGAGCCCCCCGAAAGCGAACAGATTGAGCCAGATGAGAAGATCCGGCGGCTGCAGGGCCATAAGAAACACGAAAATGCCCAGTACAGCGGTCACTCCGAAACTCATCCTCTTCACCTGACGCTCGCTCGCATCCGGTTTCAGATACGTTACATATATATCTTTAACGAACGCCGAACTTACAAGAAGCAGCAGGGAATCGACGGTGGACATAATAGCGGCCATCGGAGCGGCAAGGACGAGGCCTGCTATCCAGCCCGGCAGCACTTCAAGAGCGATGAGAGGCATAACTTTATCCCCTACTTCGATACCCGGAAGGATGGGACGCGCGAATACACCGATCAGGTGCATATTGAGCATCACGAAACCGACCACGACAGTACCGATGATGATAGCTCTGTGCATCGCTTTGGAACTTTTATAGGACATGGCCCGGAGCGTCACCTGCGGAAGCCCGACGACCGCCACCCCTACCAGAATCCAGAAAGAAGATACGTAGGCAGGTGTAAGAGTGAGATCTGCGCCGAATGGTGTAATCAGGTTCGGGTTCTCCCGGGTCAGCCCCTGCATTATTTCTTCGACGCCTCCTCCTGCGATTACGGTGGCTATCAGCAGGATGAGCGTACCGACAAACATCACGCTCCCCTGCACAGCGTCTGTCAGGGCGACAGCACGGAAGCCTCCGATAATGACATAAATAAGGACGGATGCAGCGAAAATAAACAAAGCCGATGTGTAAGGGATACCCGTCACCGTCTCGATGAGTCTCGCTCCGCCTACCCACTGAGCTGCCATCGCAGAAAACAGGAAAATGATGATACTGACTGCGGCAAGTAGGGCTACAACGTGGCTCTGATACCGCGTCCGCAGGTAATCGGTGAGGGTCACGGCTTTATACTCCCTCGCCTTAATCGCAAACTTCTTCCCGAGCACCGTAAGTACGAAGTACCCGGTCACGACCTGAGTCATCGCAAGCAGTACCCAGGCGAGACCCTCGGTGTAGGCTACCCCCGGCCCGCCTATGAAACTGCTCGCACTTCCGTATGTAGCCATCATCGTCATGGCAAGGATAAAACCGCCCAGTTCCCGTCCTCCTAAAAAATACTCCTGCATGAAATCCTTTTTAGAGAGACGGATGGACCGGTTCGCCCAGAACCCGATAATAAAAATAAGTATAATAAAAAGAAGTAATGGTATGATTACCGCCCAGTTCATTCTATATCCTCATCCTTCGCTTCAAGAGGTACGTCCGTGAAATATACGTTCACTACAAAGATGACCAGCACCGACATAAGTATAAAACCGCCTACACAGCTCATGAAAAACCAGGCGGGAAGACCGAATATGTAACTGTATTCCTCCGGAGGCTTACTGCCGAGTCCATATGCGAAACCGAACCACCATAGAAAGTTGATGAGCGCCAGACCTACGCCGATCAGAGCCTCCCGGTTAGCCACCTTGAATCTTTCGTCGTGCTTATCCACCAGTATCCCTCCCCGATTTTTGTTATAACACTATCCATTATGCAACATTTTCTCTTAAATGAGAAGTGCATTATCTGCGGGAAAGAAGGTATACAAAAAGCCCCTCATCTATTATGAGCGGCTTTCGTATTTTCGTTTGAATGTTTCATACTGTTCATCGGAGAAAAGAACGAACCGAACGATCTGCAGGCTTCCCGGACGCGAGAAAAAGGATTCGACGACTTCGAGTGCCGTATCGATGCCCGCTTCCAGGGGGTAGCCGAAAGCACCGGTCGAAATCAGCGGAAAAGCGACACTGGTTATATTACGCTCCCGTGCCCTCTCCAGTGATTCCCTGTAACAGCTTCCGAGAAGTTCCCGGGCCGGCTCATCCGTTTTGTATACCGGGCCGAGCGTATGGATCACGAAATCGTTCGGAAGGCCGAATCCTTCCGTAACGACGGCTTCTCCCGGCTGCAGGGGGGCATACGGCTCTCCGGCCTTCTGAAGCCCGGGTCCCGCTTTTTTGTGAAGAGCTCCCGCGACGCCGCCCCCTGACCGCAGTTCTTTATTCGCCGCGTTCACTACTGCTTCCATGTCGGACTGGTCCGCTATATCTCCTTTAACGACTTCTATCTTCATCGAAACATCCCTCCTGGATAATCGGTGATAGGACCTTTACTGAAATTTTCTCACATCCGGCTTCCCATGGCCAGATAAAGAGCCCCTTTTACTCCCGCTTCATCAGTCAGACCGGGGGATACGATGTATTTGTCGATAGTATCTTCGGTCAGGTACGGGGAGCTAACGTATCCGTTCAGAAGTTCCAGTACCATCGTTCTGATCATCGGAAACAGCTGTTTCTGTTTCATGACTCCCCCGCCCAAAATGATTCTCTCAGGAGAGATGATGTATATATAATTGACGAGAGCCTGAGCCAGATAATAAGCTTCCATCTCCCATACCTCTTTCCGGTCCACCAGCTCTTCAGCCGGGCGACCCCACCTTTTTTCGATATGAGGTCCTGCGGCCATACCTTCCAGGCAGTCTCCGTGATACGGACAGCCCCCCGCATAATCGTCATCGGCATGACGGCGCACGGGTATGTGCCCCATTTCCGGATGAGACAGGCCTCTAAACGTCTCACCCTTTATGTAGGCGCCGGCTCCGATTCCTGTACCTACCGTAATGTAGAGACAGGAGTCCACGTCTTTAGCTTCCCCCCACTTCGCTTCCGACATGGCCGCCACATTTACGTCCGTATCAATGATGACCGGAACGAGGAGGTGGTCCTGCAGCTCTTTACCGAGCGGGTAATCCACCCACTCCGTCTTCGGCGTTTTCTGCAGCTGGCCGTAGAAGTCACTGTCCGCGTTTACATCAATAGGTCCGAAACTTCCGATCCCGAGTCTTTCAATATCTTTCCCTCTGAAAAAATCGATGACTGCCGGCATAGTGATAGAGGGATGTTCTGTAGGAATGACCTTTTTTTCCAGAATCTCTCCCTCTTCATTACCTACTGCCAGTACGAATTTCGTTCCTCCGGCTTCAATTGCTCCGAGCTTCATACAGTTTCTCCTCCTGTCTGTCTGCGAAGTTCCCATACTGTAAGGGAAAGGTCTCCGTTTATTATACCGGAATTTTCTTCTTTTTCCGGGAATATCCTCGAGGAGAATACAGTCTCTCCTCCGTTTATGAAAATTTCAAGCGAGGAATGATCGACGAATGCCCGGATTTCCGTAAGGGGCGACTCAAGCGTCCGGGCTCTCCACTCCTCTCCCGAACCGTCCATCGCGGGTCTCGTCAATACCGCTTTTCCGTTGTTGCAACGAAGAGTTATATACCGGAACAGTTCTATGTCCACGTCTCCTTCTATATTCTGAAGCAGAATCTCGCTGCTCGCAGGAATCTTCCCTTTCCATTTTTCCTGCGAACCCCCGGCTACTTTCCGCGTACGCAGTTCTTCCATTTCGACCAGAGGCTTCTGGACGAGGAGGTCTCCCTTCTGGATAAGTTCCCGTGGCAGCGTCATCTGGTGAATCCAGTGAAAGTCGTGGGTAGGGAAATATTCCTCCCCGCCATCCGGCATGCCCATCCAGCCGATCATTATTCTGCGTCCAAAATCATCTTCCATCGTCTGCGGAGCATAGAACTCGAAGCCGTGGTCCAGTTCCCTGAAATCCTCCGTACGGAATCCGGTATCAAAATCCCCGATGATATAGCCGGACTGGTACATATTTCTGTAGTCCGCCCCCTGTTCCTCCAGGCCCTGCGGAGAAAACAGCAGCACGTCTCCTTCCATATGGAAAAAGTCCGGGCATTCCCACATATACCCGAGTCCGGATGCGAGTATCCCTCTGTACTGCCACGACTCAAGATCGGGAGAGTCGTAGAGGACGACACATCCTTCCTTATCCTCGGTCTGAGCTCCTATTACCATATGCCAGCTGCCGCCTGCTTTCCATACTTTCGGATCGCGGAAGTGAGGGGTGAAACCCTCCGGAAGTTCAATACTTACCCCAAGCTTCTCGAACGTGACACCGTCCGGAGAGCGGACTTTACACTGATAGCTCTCCCGTTCGCCTTCCGCGTTTTTGACATTGCCCGTATAAAACAGGACGAGCTCCCCGTCTTGTTCGACAGCACTCCCCGAGTAGCACCCGGACCTGTCATACCACCGGTCCGGTGCAAGCGCAGGGCCGTGAAATTCCCAGTCCACCAGGTTTCCGGAAGTAAGATGCGCCCAGAATTTGGCCCCGTGTCCGGTATGAAAAGGCATCCACTGATAGAACAGATGATATGTTCCGTTCCAGTGAATGAACCCGTTCGGATCATTAAGAAGACCGACCGGCGGTGCTATATGGTAGGCAGGATAATAGGGGTCCTGTTTCACCGTATTTCCCCACCTGGCTATCTCTTCTTTTGCTTCATTTTTCATTACAGTCTCCTTCATGAATTCTCCCCCGTTCCTTAAAAATCTTATCACAAGAAAGAAAGCCGGAGTACCCGACTTTCCCCTTACATATTCTCTTCCATTTTCTCATCGAAACCGAACAAATATGTGAGGACAAAGGCTACGATGATACCGAACAGGTTCACTACGATATACCAGATGATCTGTTCGTTCAGATACAGCAGCGCCCCGGGTATAACGGTGATTGCCATTCCGGTGGCTTTTAGGCCGAGAATCGAAGCCAGGAAACCACCAGCGCCTCCTCCGATCAGTCCCATAATGAACGGCTTACCGTAGCGGAGGTTAACACCGAAAATCGCCGGTTCGGTAATTCCGAGAAAGGCGGAAAGCGTGGACGGATAAGCCAGCGCTTTCATCTTGGCTTTCTTCGTTTTTACACCCACAGCAAGTGCTGCGCCCCCCTGTGCGGCGATAGCAGCAGTTACGATAGGGTTGAAAGGGTTATACCCGAGGTTCTCAAGCAGCTGAATTTCAAGGAAATTGAAGATGTGATGCACCCCGGTTATGACTATGATCTGGTTGAAGAAACCGATGATCAGCCCGCTCAGACCGAAAGGAAGTTCAAGCAACGTTCTCGTTCCGTCGAAGATCCAGCCTTCCACTATGTGGAGGATAGGCCCCAGAGCAAACAGGGACAGCGTAATCATAATAAGCAGTACCAGAAATGGAGTTACGATTAAATCGAGTGCTTCCGGGACACGTTTCCGGAAAAACTTCTCCACTTTCGCACCCACGATTCCTGCGAAAAAAGCGGGAAGGACGGAACCCTGATACCCGATTACGGGAATAAACCCTAAAAACTGCAGAGGTTCAGCCGTACCGTCGGCCACTTCCCAGGCGTTCGGAAGCGACGGGGAGACGAGCATGAGCCCAAGCACCAGTCCAAGTACCGGTGTTCCTCCGAACACCCGAAACGTCGACCATGCGACGAGGGCGGGAAGAAATACGAAAGCAGTATCCGTCAGTACCTGGGTGAATAAAATAAAGTTCTCGGAAATATCTTCCGGTGCCATACCGAAAAGAGCGAGTATCTGCTCCTGTGTTACCAGACCCCGCACTCCCATGAAGAGTCCTGTAGCGACCAGAACGGGAATGATCGGTACGAAAACGTCACCGAACGTACGGATCGCCCTCTGGAATCGATTCCCTTGCTGTTTACTTTCTTCTTTCATCTCGGACTTGGTCGTTCCGGTTACTCCCTGATTCGTCACTTCTTCATAAATTCTGTTCACTGTACCCGTGCCGAATATAATCTGGTACTGTCCCGAGTTGTAAAAAGCACCTTTCACTTTATCTATATCTTCCACACCGTCAACGTCGACTTTCTCATGATCATGCACCATGACCCGCAGACGCGTGGCACAGTGAGCGATTGACTGGATATTTTCTTCTCCTCCAACCGCTTCAATGACCTGTTTGGCAATCTCTTCATTACTGGACAATTGTAACCCCTCCTCAGATTGTGTGAACGATTCCACATATAAATAAAAAACAGCGCTTTCACACTTTGTTAAAAAAGAAGATGTGTAATCGATTACACATCGTTGATAATTTTCACTATACACTATCTCTTTTTATAAGTCTATACTTGTGCATCATTTTTTTGCTGTGCTTAATTCCGGCCATCGTCTCAAGCAGCATCTCCCCGACCGCTTCCCCGGCTTCTTCGTTGTAATAATTCACTGTAGTCAAGGAAGGAGTGATGTACCTGGACATAACGGCATCCCCGATTCCCGCTACAGCAACATCCCCCGGGATGGAGAAACCCTGCTCTTTCAAATATTCCATCGCTCCTGTCGCCATCCGGTCCGTGACGCAGAATACAGCGTCCGGGGGATCGGAACGGTTGTCGGTAATGATCCGTTTCATAGCTTCGTAGCCTGAATCTATGCTGAAATCCCCTTCCGCCATCCAACTCTCTTTCACTTCCAGGTTCTGTCTCTTCAAGGCATCCGTGTAGGCGGTCTGCCTCAACTTTCCGACAGCAGGATCCGTTTCGGAGACACCGATAAAGCCGATTTTCCTGTGCCCTTTCCCGATAAGGAGATGCATAATGTCGGAGGAAGCATCGTAATCCGCATACGTCAGCGACGGCACCCCCGGAATATTTTGACCGAGAGCCACCACGGGAATAGGAAAGGCTTCTATTTCCTGCTGAAGCCGCTCCCCGATGTTAGTAGCCAGAAGGATGATCCCGTCCGCCTGCCTGCTTTTGAGCAGGCGCAGATATTCAATTTCTTTATCCGGATCCAGCTCTGTATCCGTAAGCAGAATCTGCATACCTTCCCGCTTCATCACTTTATTGATTCCTGATACGACACGGCTTGAGGTTTCCGTACTGATTTTCGGCAGAATAATGCCGATGACTCCTGTCTTTTTCGTGCGGAGCGTTTGGGCGGACTGACTCGGCATATACCCGGTTTCATTAATAACCTGTGCAATTCTTTCACTCGCTTCCTGGCCGACATAGCCGCTGTTATTCAGAAAGCGGGACACGGTCGTCCGGGAGACACCTGCCAACTTAGCTATATCATTAATTGTAGTCATCTGACTCTCTCCTATTATCGCTTAATCCGGAAATTATTCTTTCTCTTCCAGCGCTTCTTTCAAAAATTTATACACTCCGTTTTCGGTATTCGGATAGTCGGTCACTTCCGGGAACTGATCTTTCAGTTCCTCAGGGGCGTTACTCATTACTACCGGTCTCCCGGCCAGCTCAAGCATCGGGATGTCGTTCCCGCCGTCCCCGATCGCAACCAGCTCTTCCGGGGCGATGCTGTAATAATCAAGCAGCAGTTCAAGTGCCGAACCTTTACTGATGCCTTCCTTCATCACTTCCACGTTGTGTTCAGAGGACGATGAAGTGATGAAAGGGGCTTTGTTTCCGCCCAGACTGACCTCCCAGTTCTCCAGTTTTTCCTGATCATTCGTAAAGAAGTAGACTTTCACTACTTCCTTCAAATCGGGATCCTCTTCAAGTTGCAACTGTTCTTTCCATACTTTCTGGCGTGAATTCCACTCGTGCTTGCGGACCGTTTCGGCTTTCGGCCCCTCCAGTTCTTCTGCGAGGGATATTTCATCTTCCTTAAAAGAAACCCGTCTTCCATCTTTCATATGTATTTCATAATACAGTCGGTGTTTACGATTTTCTTCAATCAGCTTGCGGACGATCTCTTCATCGAGCGTTTCGTCCGCGAGCATTTTTTCTCCGGCTACGGCCACCATTCCGTTGGCAGCGGCGATGCCATCAGGCTTCATATCTTTAGCCAGTACTTCCTGCACATCACTGAGTGTGCGGCCGGTGGCAAGAAAAATATAGTACCCTTTCTCCTGTAAAGATGACATAAGGGAAAGGAGTTCATCGGTAATGATGTGTTCATCATTCAGAATCGTCCCGTCCATATCCAGTGCGACAGCCTTCATATAACCCCCTCCTTCTTCTATTAATAGTAACACAGGACATAACAAAACTGCCTTAATTAAAAGGCAGTTCCCTGTTATTCTTCGACTTCTATTTTACCGAGAAAATATCCGTCCACCTGTTCAAGAGTACCTCTCCAGTAAACGCCGCCCTCTTCCGGGGTCGGAGTATCGGAGATGAACACTTTGGCGTCTTTCAGATGAATGAAAGAATAGTGATCATGTTTCTGTTCTTTCGTCGATTCTGCAGCTTTCTCAAACTGCTCGCTGATTTTCTGTGACGCTTCCCCGCCGTTTTCCAGCAGGTGGGAAGTGGAGTTCAGATAATCATAAGCAGACGTAAGAGTGCCTGTCACTAACGCCCCTTTCACCTGAAGGGTCAGATCGACCGTAAAATCTTCTTCATTCGCAGATTTAACGTACGTTTCTAAAATATCATCCATTCTTAGTCCTCCTCTCAGGATTCTTCTTCAGAAGAAGGGTGTGCCGCATTTTCCTGATTCACCGTTTTCTTTTTACTGCCGGAGCTCTTCTTCACAGTATTCTGCTTGTTGGAAGAAGGTTCTACGCGTTTGACGACAGAGGAATCATCTTCCCCATTGTTTTTGCTGTTTTTGCTGTTTTTATTGTCTTTGTTGTCTTCGCTGCTCTTAGTATCTTTTTTAGTCTTGCTGCTCTTCTTACTGCTCTGGCTCTTCTTATTTGACGAAGTTTTCTTTTTCTCGGACTGGCCTGAATCACTTTCACCAGATTCATCGGAGTCGCCGGATTCCGCAGAACTTCCGGTGTCCTTCTGTTTGTCATCTTGAGCTTTCCCGTTTTGGGAAGACTTGCTGCTGGCAGACTTCTTCTCCGCCGATTCATCAGAATCGTTTTCGGTAGTTTTGTTCTCTTCGTCGCCTTTGTTCTCTTCCTGATCTTTCTCTTCATTCTCTTCTTTCTTATCTTGTTTGTTTCCTTTAAGTGTATTTTTCAGTTTATCCCGCTTACGGGTACTGCTTTCCTCTTCCTCATCGTCTTCCTCATCGTCTTCCTCATCGTCTTCTTCATCGTCATTCTTCTTGTCCCGGGTCAGCTTGTCTTTGATTTTATCTCTTTTACGAGTTTCTTTCCCGTCAGAGTCTTCCCCGGATTCCTCTTCCGACTCATCTTCATCATCGCTGTCATCTTTACTCATTTTCAGCTTTTCTTTCACCTTATCCCGCTTACGGGTACTGCTTTCCTCTTCCTTGCTGCTGTCATCCTGTTTTTTATTCGCTTTTGATTCATTTCCGGACTCTTTTTCCGCTTTAGAATCATTTTGCCTGGATTTCTCTTCCTTCTGTCCGGATTCTTCTTTGCCGGATTTATTACTGACGTCCGGTTTGAAAATCCACCCGACGAGGGCACCGAGTGTGCCTCCGACAATGGCTCTCAGCATTTTACCGGAGCCTTTTTTATTTTCATTACTCATTTGCTATCCTCTCCTATCTGCCTGCGGTCATTGGACATACTGTTCTCCAGTCTTTCCAGTCTTTCTTTAAGTTCCCTGTTCTCATCTTCCACTTCTTTTCTCGCAGCCTGTGAATTTAGGAATGGATCGCTTTCCCACCAGTCCATTCCGATTTCTTTCGCTTTATCGACGGAGGCGACAATCAGACGGATCTTTATGGTCAGAAGCTCCACATCGGCAATGTTGACCTTGATATCTCCGGCAATGACCACACCTTTATCCAGTACGAGTTCCAGTACATCAACGATACTGTCATTTCTGGTTGACTGTTCTATAGGCATACTATTTCCTCCTTTTTGCTATATAAGACGAAACCGGACGATTCGTAATTACATAAGTTTCCCAAGCGGACCGAGATCCAGGTTCAAATCTTCATCAGTGAGATTGAAGACTTCTTTCAACTCATCCATTTTCGTCTCCAGATTCATCAGGGCTATGCCTAATTCCTCTTCCTGCTCTTCTGTGAGTCTTCCGCCTTCCACTCTCCGGATGGCCTGACGTTCCACAAGATCCCTGAGAAGTTCAATAACCGTAAGCACAAGCTGGGCCAGTCCTTCTTCGGCGCCGGCCGGGTCCAGTTCAATTTTTCCGCTTTTTTCCGGTACTTTAGTACTTTCCGGTACGTTAGTCTTCTGTGGCACGTTCTAACGCCTCCCTTTCCTCATCGAATTTAATAGAAGCTATTTCTTTCTCTCTTGCTTCAGCAAGAGTTTCTACAGCGGCAATCAATATTTTCAAGTCTACATAAACAAGATCAATCCCCGCGATAGAGATGACGAGATCTCCCTGGATAGCGACACCTTTATACAGGACGGTATCCAGTATGTCTATAAGCGCAATGTCTTTGTTTTCATAGGGATCACTGACCGCCATACGCTCTCCTCCTTACTCTTCCATAGTGGCAAAGTGATAAGCCGGCCACGGTCCGGTCGCTTCAATCAGCCAGCCGTCTTCTTCTTTTTCTTTCTCCATATCCCTGATCTGATCGAGAAAGCTTTCCAGATCATCACTCTTCACCAGGTAGGCGGAATTCAGAGCCATTTCGTCTTCTCTTCCTGTTACGTCTTTCTTCCAGTTCTTCTTCCGTTCCGAATCTTCACTGTATCCTGCTAACCTATCGTGCATCTCTTCGGCTTTCTTCTCCTGATCTTTGAACATTTCTTCCTCGATGAATTTATCGAGTTTTTTCTTCTCGAGGTACTGACGGCCTTTACTCATCTGTTCGATTTCCTCGCGTTTGGCTTTCACATTTTCGTTCGCTTCCGCCACCCGCTCATAGAACGTTTTCGGATTAATATAAGCTTTCACATTCCACTCTTCTTTCCCTTCAAGTGTTTGGAGGGTGTGTTGGAGGTGGTCTTCTTTGTCTTCAATCATCTGTTTAAGACTTTCCACAGATTCAAAAATGGTGCCGAACTTCATTGGAAGGACGGTAGTATGACGTTGAAGTTCAAGAAGAGCTTCGTGGTGATGAAAAGCTTTTTCCTGTATCCAGGCTGTGTTGTTGGAGTTCTCTTCCATCGCTGTCTCTCCGAATTCCTCTTCGCTCACTTCAGTGACGACAGCAGCCAGACCTCCGAAATCTTCGATATAAGGGAGACCTTCCCCTTCTATCGCTGATTTTTCGGAATCCCAAATTTCACCGATTTCGTGTCCTTCCGGTATAATTCCATACAAATATACTAATTTTCCCATACATCTTCCCCCTACGAGTCCATCATTTCATCTATTTCTTCGAGTTCCATCCGTTTCGCCTGTTCATACCTTACGAGCAGAACCGCTTCCTGTTCTTCGAATACAGTCTCATCCACTTCACCAAGTTCATACATCATCTGAAGCTGCACAAGCTTCTGCTGAATCGTTTCCAGGTCATACAGTTCCTTGTCCACTTCCTCTTTCACTTTTTCTCCGACTTTCACGACGAGATTCAGCGGGGCAGTAGCAAGTTTATGAATCATGCTTAATTCTCCACCTTTAATTTCATATTAATGAAGTTATACGCAGGCCATGGTCCTGTGTAATGGAAGTCCACTTTATCTTTCCACCGTTCGTGAAGCTCATTCACCGCTTCATCGAATGCTTCCTCTTTTTCTTTTTCGATCAGATAAGCACCATTCAGCAGCATCTTTTCTCCGGAAGGTTCATTCGCTTTGGCCGAAACCGCCTCGGCTTCCAGTTTGGAGTGGATATCCGTTTCCACTTCCTCCCGTTTTTCTTTCACGAGATTCGCAGCCATTTCTCCAAGCTTCATCCGGTCAAAGTAGCCGGCTTCCCTGGATTTTGCATCTACCCGTTTCTTCTGGGCAGTGAGCGTTTCACTTCCGGAAGTCAATTCCTCCAGCCACTCTTTCTTCGCGGTGACTTTCAGTCCGACTTCTATTTTTCCGTGTACTTCCGGGAACAATTTCACAAGTTCCGGATGCAGATTCTCAAGAAGAGCGTTAACGTCTTCTTCGGAGCGGAACACATTACCGAAACTGACCGGTACGACATCAAATTCTCTGTCCATCATGCCTGAGATCACGCCCTGATGGGCAGTAAGATTTTTACGGTTCGGTGTGAAAATACGTTTTGATACCGGTGCTACTACTGCAGCGGCTTCTTTGAATTGCACCGTATACGTTTCTGTCGTTTCTTCATCAAACGTAACCGGGCCGAAAGATTGCTGTTCTTCCGACCGGATGATACCAAAAAGATAAATGCCATTTTCCTCTTTCACGTCATTTTCCCCCTAATTTCTGAACAGTTCTTCAAACTCTTCGTCGCTCAGATCGTCTTCGTGGTGCCATAAAATGTCATAGCACACTTCACGGAAGTTGGGGTTGTCCCCTGTCACTTTCATCTGGTAACGATCGGCGACTTTGGCTATCATAAGTGGCAGGCGCACACTGCCGCCCTGCTCATCTTTTTTTTCTTCCGCGCGGGATACGATGGAAAGAATCATGCTGATATCCTTATCCTTAAGCGATGTTTCGGAAGCCAGAACCTGGTGCTTTCTTTCTTCTTCCATAAGCTGAAAACGCATAGTGACCATTCTGTCCCGCAGGGCATCCTGAGAAGGGTGCACCCCTGAGTATTCCATAGGGTTACTTGTAAAAATCATCGCAAACTTCGGGTGGACATCGATATAGGAAGCCGTACGTTTTGTACCGAATAACGGAAGAATCCTTTCTTCAAGTACCGGTAAAAAAAGGTTGTTTACGGCCGGTGAAGTTCTTGTGAATTCATCGTAAATAACCGTATACCCCTGCTCAACAGCTTCATAAAGTCTTCCTTTTTTCCAGGACTCTTCTACATTCTCTTCCACTTTGCGCACGGTATGGATGTAGTTGTCATCCAGTTTATTACGTTTGTAGCCGCTGAAAGAACCGATCAGATCATTCGTGGAAAGATCTTCGTGACCGCTCATGAAAATAACCGGCCGATTCCTTCTTTTCGCCAATTGAAGAGCGGAGGTCGTTTTACCAACCCCCGGAGGTCCTGTGAAGTGTACGGGAAAACCCGTGTTCAAGTATCTGAGGGAGCGTCTGATGAGACTTTCATGAAAATCTTCTTTTTGACGGGTAGTCACTGAAGCTCCCTCCTTCATGATGACTGCTCTTCAAGGTCTGTGCGGTAACGAAGGCTTACCCGCTGAAAGCTTGATACTTCATCATCTTCCACGAACACTTCATAAAGACCTATCATTTCATCATGTGCATATTTCTTCATATATTCTCTTTCTTCAACCACTTCCACCAGACCGCGATAGCCGCCTTCCTGCTGTTTCTCCATGGCGACTATCTTGTGTGGCGGGGCGATTTCATCTTCAAAAAATTCTCTAACGATTTTAATCGCCTTCATAACGAGAAAGCCCTCCTCACGTTAAACGTTGAATTCACTCTTTTCATTTGATCCACCGGATGAAGCGATTCTTGAAGATCCGCGGCTGCTGAGGCGTTCTTCTACACCTTCCACACCTTCATCTTCCACTTCATCACGCAGAAGTCCTACTGCTTCTGCATATCTTAACCATGTATCCACACTTGCTATAACTACACGTGCTTCTACCGTGACGAGTTCTATACCTACTACGGATACACGGGCGTAAGCATCGATTACGATACCTTTATCCAGAATTCTGTCGATAACTTCGGCCAAGCTGGAACTGTCTGTTGACTTTTGTACTGCCATGTTTCATTCCTCCTTAAATTTGGATTCCTACTTACCTTTCCCATGAGAGCAGCTGTCTACACGACATTACGGAATATTTCAATAAATAATCAATAGGCACTATGCCGATTTCCCTTCTATTTGCTCAGTCGTTGTAGGACGGAATATACGGTGCTCCCTTTATATCTTTCGGGGTTTTTATATCTTTGACACCTTTTATTTCATTGACGCTTTTCAAATCGTCGGCGTGTTTCACTTTCTTTGTGGAAGAGCCGCTGATCTTCTCCTGCAGCTGTTCGCCGGATTCTTTCACTTCCTTCACTTTTTCACCGGCTTTCTCCAGCCCTTCCTGCATTTTCTCTTCCGCTTCGTCACTCTTTTCGTCTACATACTCTGCATTTTCCTGCACCTGTTCCTCGAGGGATTCCTTCATATCGGAAGCTTTTTCCTGGATGGATGCTTTGAACTGCTCTTCAGCTGTCTCCTGCACGCCTTCTTTCGCTGCTTCCTGCGTTTCTTCGACCGCTTCTTCCGGGTCATCCGATTTTTTCAGAGCTTTCTTTACATTAGGAATGACATTTCCGGCCAGTCGCATGACCTTTCCAGCTCCTTCTAACATAGGAACCCCCTTCCACGTTTTTCAGTTTCATCAAGTATTCCCTCTCTATTTTAAATTAAACATGCATCCGTGTTTTATAACAGATATTTAAAACGCTTACATGTTTATGGTATAATTCCCGTAATTATATAAAAGGGGGTTCCGAACATGGAATTATTACTTACTGATTTTTTGGACAGGGCCGTAACTGTTTACGGTGCAAAGGAAGCCATCATCGACCAGGATGGTGATGCCCATACATATAATGAGGTATATAAAAGGGTTCAGCAGCTCTCTCATGGACTTTCGAGTCTCGGTGTGGAAAAAGGGGATCGTGTAGCTTACCTGGCTCCGAACACGCTCGAAATGTACGAAGGGTTTTATGGAGTATTTCAGACCGGGGGGATCATGGTCTCTCTGAACACCCGTCTGAAACCGGAAGACTACCGCTTCATCCTTGACCATAGTGGTAGTAAAGTACTGTTCGTGGACTATGAACTCGTTCCTTTAATCGAACCTATTGTAGAACAGCTTGATACCGTGGAACATATTATCGTTCATGGCGAGAAAGAGGATAAAAGCGGGAGGCCGGGGTATGAAAATTGGCTCGCTTCTTTTCCTGACTCCGATTTCCCCCGTGCCGATGTAAAAGAGAACGATACGGCGACGCTTCTTTATACGAGCGGTACGACCGGGAACCCGAAAGGCGTAATGCTTACACATAGAAACAACTACCTTCACGCTCTCTCCATCCAGCATCATCTGAGAGTGAGCGATCAGGACAAACTTATTCATATTCTTCCGATGTTTCACGTAAATGGCTGGGGGGCCCCTTTTTACTACACAGCCAATGGTGCTACGCAGATTATGCAGAAAAAAGTCATACCCGAAGAGATTCTCGAAAAGGCTCACAAACATAACGCTACCGTTATGCATATGGCGCCTACGGTCCTTAACGGCCTGATCAGTAAATATCATGAAGCGAAGCCCGAGACCCCTGATAACATGCGTCTGGTCATTGCAGGCTCCGCCCCTCCGAAGGCTTTCGTGAAAGAAATCGAAGAAGAAATCGGCTGGGAATTTTATCAGGTCTACGGCATGACGGAATCCTCCCCGCTCAGTACCGCTTCCTATATATCCACGGAGGAAGAGTACGAAGGCGATGATTATTATGCAGCGAAAGCGAAAGCCGGGCTCGAAGTGATCGGTACAAAAGTGCGGGTAGTGGACGAGGAAGGTGAAGAAGTCGCAAAAGACGGGAAAGAAGTCGGAGAAGTGATCGTAAAAGGACCCGGCGTAATGAAAGGCTACTGGAAGAACGAAGAAGAAACGAATCGCACGCTGCGGAACGGGTGGCTCTACACCGGAGATATGGGTACTGTGGACGGATACGGAAGAATCGCCATCACCGACAGAAAGAAAGATATCATCATCAGCGGCGGTGAAAACATTTCCTCCATTGAAGTGGAAAGTGTCTTTTATGATCACGATGAAATCCAGGAGGCGGCCGTTATAGCTCTTCCTCACGAAAAATGGGGAGAAACGCCGCATGCGATCATCGTACGTAAGGAAGGTTCCGAGTTGAGCGAAGAGGAGATCATCTCATTTTCACGGGAAAAACTTGCTCACTTCAAATGCCCTACGGCTGTAACGTTTCTGGAAGAACTTCCGAAAACGGCAAGCGGAAAAATCCAGAAAGTGAAGCTTCGCAACCTGGCAGTAGAAGAGTCATGATCAGCCCGCAGAAGAAAATAGCGTACCGTGCTTTCCAGAAAACAATGAAAGTCTCCAGTCGTCTTCTTCCCTGGCGGCGCCCGGAACTTTATGAGGGGGGAGGAAGCGTTCTGCCCCTTGCCGAACAGCTCGTGAAAGACGGGTATGAAAGAGTGCTGATCGTTACGGACAGCGGGGTAAAGACTTCCGGAATCATGGATGCTTTCCTCCAGAATATATGGGAGCAGGGCATCGAGTACATCGTTTATGACCGGACCCTTCCGAACCCGACGCTTGATAACATCAGAGATGCGCTGCACGAATACAGCTATCACCACTGCCAGGCGATCATCGCTTTCGGGGGCGGCTCCCCGATGGATTGTGCCAAAGGGGTAGCTGCGAAAGTGGCCTGTCCTGATAAGACGATCGAAGATATGAAAGGGCTGTTCCGCGTGAGAAGAAAGACGCCTATGCTTATCGCTGTACCGACAACGACAGGTACGGGGAGTGAAGGGACAGCGGCTACCGTTATTTCCAATCCCGCACGCCGGGAGAAATATCCTTTGATCGATCTTGCCCTCATCCCCGACAAAGCGGTACTGGATGTGGAGCTCGTCCTTAACCTTCCTGCTCAGATAACGGCGACTACGGGGATGGACGCCCTCACTCATGCGGTGGAATCCTACATCGGAGGGAGCGGCACGAGGGAAACCCGACTGCTGAGCCGGAAAGCGGTCAGGCTTATTTTCGCAAATCTGCTCACGTCCTACCATCATCCCGGCGACAGAGAGGCGCGTTTCGCCATGCAGCAGGCCGCCTATTACGCAGGACTCGCTTTTACCAGAGCCTACGTCGGCTACACGCATTCTATCGCCCACACACTCGGCGGTTTTTACGGCACGCCGCACGGAGCAGCGAACGCCGCTCTTCTGCCTCACGTACTTGAGTATTACGGAGAGACCGTATACGAAAGTCTGGCAGACCTTGCTGCCAGTGCCGGTATTACGACTTCTTCGATGAACGACAAGGAAAAAGCCGAAGCTTTCATTGCATCAATCAGGAAGATGAACGAAGAAATGAGTATAGAAGAGACTTTTCCGGAAATAAAAAAAGAGGATATCCCTGCAATGGTCAAAAAATCACTGCAGGAAGCACATCCTCTTTACCCGGTTCCTAAATTTATGTCTGCATACGAAATGTCGTGTCTTTACGAAAAGGTACGTGCCCAAGCATTTTGAGTCAGATTACATCATTATCCGGACGATTCCGGACGAAACACTGAACAGCCCCGCCGGAAATCATTACACGATTTCCGGCGGGGCTGTTTTCACGTCAATCCAGTTTTTTTGCTATAGCTTCCACCAGTTCGTCCCGGTCATCCAGACCCGTTATTTCTTTGAAAGCTCCAAGCGTTCCCAGTCTTGCCGGCAATTCCGGCGGTGAAATTGTTGATGAGCATTTCAAACCCGGAGCGGATTTTCCCTTCAAGCGCATCATCAATAAGTTTTATGCTGAGTCCGGCAAGCGGACCGATGATCATCGCTCCCATGAACATAGGTGTCTCCGGTGCACCTACGATAACTCCCATCGTGGCAATTGCACCGAGCACCCCGCCCCGTATGCCGTGAATAAGACGGCCTCCGGTAAAACCGATCAGTAAAGGCAGCAGGTACGTAATCATCGGACCTACAAGTGAAGCCAGATCCTCATTCGGTAAAAATCCGTCTTCGATAAATAGTGCCGTAATCAGACCCCAGGCAATGAAAGCCCCGATGTTCGGCATAATCATTCCACTGAGAAAGCTTCCGAACCGCTGTACTTTCGCGCGGATTCCGCCCTTTTTTTCTGCTTGTTCCATCCTCGATTCCTCCTTTGTTGTTACCTTAAGAATAAAGCGATTACATGGAGGTAAACAAGAAAACAAAAACACGTCTTTGTCACAACTGCGATGACAAAAATTAAAAGCGGAAACAAGCTCGAAGCATTCTCTTTATGAATTCAGGAAAACCACTTCTTCATTACCATCGTAAGCAGCGCCCCTGTGACAGCGAGTGCGGCGGCAAAGTAAAAAGGAGCGGTCAGCCCGGCCCCTTCGGCAAGTTTCCCGGACACGTAAGGGCCTGCAAAAATGCCAATGGCGTACAGCGACTGGAACATACCCATCACTGCCATGCCATCCCCCTCCTTCCCCAAAGCTGCTGCCCGTCCGAGCAGGAGAGGGAGAATCATACCGAGCGCGAAGCCTGTACCTGCGTGTAAGATAAGAAATCCTGCAAACGAAGCAGTGGGCAGAACTGCCAGAAAGACAGCGGAGAGCAGGAAGCTCCCGAACACCAGACGTAATCCGCTTCCTTCCCTGAGAGGTATGTAGGCAAGGGAAAGAGACGTGAGCATGTGCGGAAGAAAGAAGGCGACGACGAGCCACGTAATCGCCGATTCCGAATGCCCCTGTTCCACAATATAAAGAGGGGAAAAGCCGAAAATAGTGATGAACAGGATGGCGTAAGCAAAAAGCGAAAGACCGGAGATCCCCCACACTTCTCTCATACCCAGCGTTTTCATGAAAATCTGCCGGATTGTCCGCTCGCCTTTCTCTGCGCCGGATTTCATTTCCGGGACGGCCAGCAACAGTAGAGCTCCTATGAGACTGAATACGGAAGCGGCCCAGAAAGGAAAGTCCCACCCGTACCAGCTGATCAGTGCCGAACAGAGAAGCATACTGACGAATTGAGTGAAGACGGTCATGAACTGCATCGTACTCATCGCCTGCGTACTTTTGGAGAGCGGGAAATTCTGACCGTACATAATAGTTGCCATTACCCACATCGAGGCCGTTACCCCGGCCAAGAGACGGCCGATAAGAACCATGGAAAACGTTGCGGATACAGCAAGGATGACTCCGCTTATGGTACCGATTATGAATCCGAGCAGAAGCCATTTTTTCTTATTACCGCTCATCCATTCAAGAAGCACTCCGAGCGGCCACCTGAGCAGAATCTGCGTAATGCCGTATGCCCCGAGGATGACCCCTATCTCGGAATAGATGAGATTGATACGCTCCAGATAGACGCTGAACGTCGGTACATATATGTAAGTTGCGAACCAGAAACAGAATATGGCACCGAGAAATATGACGTGCTCTCTCCCGGTCCAGAAATTATCTTTCATTCCGCCCCTCCTCCCGATGATCGGTTATTACCCGCTATTTGCAGGTTGGATTTTCGTTATAAAAAATAACCCCCGGTATTTCAGGAGTTATTTTCGGCAACTGTTACCTCTTGTTCCTGCGCTTCCTTCCATTCACGGAACGCATCCAGATCTTCGTTGATCACTCTCATCGTATAACCGAGAAGAGCAAGGTCGTCCACGTACCCGAGCGGAAGGAAATCCGGCCACGCGTCTACAGGCGTTACGAAATAGAGAAGCGTCACTACAACCATAACGATCGTTTTGTTGGATACATCCCTGTATTCTCCCCGTTTGTACGCTCTGAGGAGAGAAGCCAGAAGCATGATCTTCTCTACAGCTTCCTTAAGATACCCTTCATTTTTCTCAGCTTTCTCTTCCGCATTCTGAAACAGCTGTTTCATCTTGGACGGATTCGACATGTATTCTCTTACCGTCCCTCTATTCTTTCCCATGAAATCACGATAAAGTTTTTTTGGATCGAACTTCTTCTTCATAATGCTATCACTCCTTCTAGACTGTTGTTTTCCCTTACCCTTCACCTGTAAACGTTCCTTTCCGAACGAATATTTCCCCGGAAATGGGGAAGTTCAATTGCTACTCCCTCTTCCCCTCTGTAAAATAAAGCAAAAAGGAGGTCTACAATGAATGTTCCTTCGCTATTTCGGACAGCCTTCACTCTTATCAGACTTGTAGCTGTGCTTTTTTCAAGCTTCGCAGCTATTATAGCCACCACCCTGCCTATGTATCTGTACCATTCCTATCCTGCAGGAGAACTTACGCTCGTACTCCTCTTACTTCTTGCAGGAGCGTTACTTATCCACGGGTTTCTCACGCACATACTGAACGACTATACAGACAGTATGTCCTGCACGGATGATAAAAGCCCGGGCATTCTTTCAGGAGGAAGCCGCATCATTCAGAATAACCTCGTTACTGCCGGGACACTCCTCAAAATCGGCGTCATTTCTATTATCATCGTTCTTACTGCAGCCATCATCCTCTTTTTTTCCGGTTACATAAAAATATCCGTTCTGCTGCTTATAGGGCTCTGGAGCTCCATTACCTACTCCATGCCTCCGCTGAGACTGGGCTATTATCCATTGGTCGGGGAATGGTTCTCCATGTTTCCTGCCGTGTTCTTCATAGGGTTTGCAGGTCCCTGGATCATTATGGAGTCGCCGCCCCTCTGGGCATATCAGAACGCCCTCCTCATAGCTCTGTTTACTCAGGCCTGGGTCATGGTCCACCATATTCCGGACCGGTTTGCGGATGAGAATGCTTCACCTCCCAAAATTACGACTGTCGTATGGTTGAAAAATAAATTCGGAGACACGTACAGTCGTGCACCCGCCCTCCTCTATTTTCTTTTATGCAGTCTATGCTCTTTGTGGATCTTCGCGGAACGTCCCGTTGCGGGCGCCGGTGCAGCTGTTCTTTCTTTCGTCTCTATCTTCATCGTGCTGCAGTTGGACCTTGAACACGACGGGGACGTCTCCCAAAAAGAAAAGATGCTGCTCATTCTTACCATGATTGCAGCTTTATGGACCGGTCTGTTTATTTAGGAAAGGAAGCCTCTTCCTGCAAATATTTCCCGGGGAATGTAAGCGGTTAATTGATATTCCTTCCTCCCCTCTGTAAAATAAGGCAAAAAGGAGGTCTATGATGAATGCTTCTTCGATATTCAAGACCGTGTTCCCCATGCTCAGAATCGTCGCCGTACTTTCTTCAAGTTTGCCGGCTATTATAGCTTCCATGTTACCTATATTCCTGTACTACTCCTTTTCCCCGGCAGAGCTTACTGTCGTAATTGTACTGCTCCTTACGGGTGTCGTACTGGTGCAGGGAATTTTGACGCACGTGCTGAATGATTATACCGATTATATGTCAGGGACAGATGCAGAAAGCCCCGCTATTCTCTCCGGGGGAAGCCGCATCGTACAGAATAACCTGGTCACTATCAGAACTCTTCGCACGATCGGTCTCCTTGCCATAGCCACTGTCGTCACTTTAATCGTTATTTTCTTTTTGACCGACTACATAAAAATCGCTTCTCTGCTGTTAATCGGGTTTTGGAGTTCCGCCAGCTACTCCCTCCCGCCGGTAAGGTCGAGTTACTACCCATGGGCCGGGGAATGGGTCTCCATGTTCCCTGCCTTTTTCTTCATAGGGTTCGCAGGCCCCTGGCTCGTTATGGAATCGCTGCCGCTCTGGGCTTATCAGAATGCTCTGTTAGTAGCTTTGTTCAGTCTGATCTGGAACATGGTCCATCATATTCCGGACCGTTTCGCAGATGAGAATGCTGCACCGGCTAAAATTACGACTGTCGTATGGATGAAAAATAAGTTCGGGGATAAATACAGCAGCCTTCCCGCTCTTCTTTATTCTATTTTATGCAGCATCTGTGCCTTCTGGGTTTTTCTGGAACGTCCAATAGCAGGTGCCGGGGCGGCTATTTTATCTTTCACAGCCATTTTCATCGTGCTGCGTATGGATGTTGAAGACAACGAAGATGTTTCACGGGAACAAAAGAAATTATTCCTTCTCACAGCAATCGTGGGTCTCTGGTCAGGATTATTCATCTGAAAAACACAGGAAAGGAGAGCCGTTCAGAGGCTCTCCTTCATTTCTTTTATAATCGACTTTTTCCACTGCTCTTTCTGCCGTTCATACTGTTTTTTCAGTGTGGAAGCTTTCTCTTCTTCCCCTGCCTGCTGTAACTGTTCGTGCAGATCCTGGAATTTTTCATCGGTTTTCTCTTCCAGTTTTTTTGCAGCAGGTTCATATTTTTCATACATATCAAGGTAAGAACTCTCTTCTTCCAGATCTTCTTTCACCTCTGTCTTAAGCTCTGAAAGCCGGTCTTCCGCCTGGGTGAGTAAACTTTCATAGCTGTCTTTCACATCCGACTGTCCACGATTCGTTTCGAGATTGTAGTCGTCTTCTACAATTCTGCTCACTTCCGGGTCCTTTATCTCGTTTCCGGAAGTGAGAAAAAAGGCACCAAATACCCCTCCTGCTACGAGAAAAGCAATAATCAACACTCCGGCAACATACTTCACCAGTCGGACACCTCACTCGCACTGATATGTGCAGTATTATTTTTCGTCACCCGGTTTCACTTCCTCGCCGTTTTTACCTTTGAATCTGAGGCCCCAGCCGGTCCAGCCGGCAACGAACATTACGATAAGAAGTCCCCATCCCTGGTAAACGAACGGGAATACTTCCATCGGTGATACGACTGTAACGTAGTCGTAGTTTTCGGCCGCCGTCTGAATCGTCGTCCACGCAAGCAGTACGCCGGCACTCCACGGAAATATGTAGCCGAGTGCCGAAGTTACGGTATCCAGAAAATTAGCCCGGCGGTAAGGATGGATATTCATTTCCTCCCCTATTTTTCTCACAAAAGGTGCAGCTGCAATTTCAGCGGCCGTATTGATTGTAATGAATACGTTGAGAAAAGCTACGATTCCGAACATGGTAAGCTCTGCACGCCGGACGACGTTTTTGATGATTCCGAGAAAGAAATCTTTGATTCTCTCCATTGTGCCTGCTGCTTCCAGCAGATGAGCCGATGCCATAATGAACAGTATAAGAATGGCCATATTGAAGTAGCCGCTGATCCCTTCGATAAGAGCTCCTTCAATCACCGCTTCCCCCGCGCTGTCTCTATGAATATCAAGCACACTCGAAAGAGGTACATCCATGAATATGATGAAAACGATGACGGCAAGAATCCCCCACGTAAGCGAAGTGATCAGATGCTGACCGCTAAGCGCCAGGTACAGTACGAGTGCAAACGGAATCAGCATAAGCAGTCCGCTTGCAGCCACTTCACTTTCCAGTTCGGCGATGAGGGTAGCGTCCCCTGTCTGACCTCCCCCGCCGGTGAAATAAAACAGCAGGGCTGCCGGAACAGCCGCAAAAACCGAATACTTGAAACGAGAACGCACGACACCCGGCACGTCTGCGTCCTGAGTCGTTGCGGATACGATGGTCGTATCGGAGACCGGCGCGAGGTTATCTCCGAAAACGGCACCGCTCAAAATAGCAGCCAGCAGAATAACGGGGTCCGCACCGAGGACGATCCCTGCCGGATACATAAGGATACCGAACGTGGCGACCGTCCCGTACCCTGTACCTACAGCAGTCGAGAAAAGAGAGGCGAGCAGGAACGTAAGTACGACGTACCCTCCCCCTTCAAGACCTGTCTGGAAGCCGAACCAGATAAGCCCGTCCACGAGACCTCCGGCCGAAAGAAGAGTGGCAAACATACCGGCCCAGAACCAGGCGATAATAGCGACAATCCCCACAGGCTGCGCCATACCATTGATCAGCGACTGGGCATAGTCTGCCCATTTGGACTTGACGAAAAACAGCCCGATCCCGACACCGATGACTATACCGAGTATCAGTGCCCTCTCCGTGACGAGATTCGTCACACTGAGCGTAATCGCCCATATAATGAAAAAAACGAGTGGAATCGCGGCAGCGAACGGCCCGCCACGAAAATCCAGTCGTTTTACTTCTCTTTCTCCAGTAGCTTCATTAATCGCGTCGTTACCATTCATACTTCTCCCACCTAACTATTCCTGTGTTTAGTTTAAAAACTCCTCAAGCTGCTGTCTGTTTTCGACGATATCCGCAAGCGTATACGCATCAAGCACTCTCAGAAATTCTCTGAGCGCTCTCCCCGTGATGCCTTTCAGTTTACATACGGGAGAAATGACGCAGTAATCCGTATCGCAGCTGAAGCACTCAAACAGATTGAAGTCATCTTCCATCACCCTCACCACTGCCCCGACGTTGATGTCCTCCGGGGCCCGGGCCAGGCGGATACCGCCGTTTCGGCCGCGCACCGTTTCCACATACCCCGATTTCTGAAGTTCATGGACAATTTTGGCAAGATGGTTCATCGATATTCCGAAAGCTTCGGAAATTTCCTTCTTACTGGCCAGTTCCCCTTCTTCTTTCACCGCGGTGAACATAAGAACGCGCAGGGCATAGTCTGTATATTTCTTTAACCTCATATTTCATTCCTCATTTTCACTTTTCTCGTACCACTTATGGTATCATATCCGCTTTTGATTCCGTTAACAAAATATTCATAAAAGACTCCGAAAACCCATTGTTATTCATTTTAAATACTACTATCATAAAGGTATATTAAAAATACATCTTTTGGAGGTTGAGAATATGGCTACTCAAGTAACCAGCCGTTTAGATGAAAGAACAAGAGAAATTGTGAAAGCGACCGTACCGGTGCTCGCAGAACACGGTGAGGCCATTACCACCCACTTTTATAAAAGAATGCTTACGGAACGTCCCGAACTGAAAAACTATTTCAACATGACTCACCAGAAAGACGGGAAGCAGCCACGTGCGCTTGCGAACGCAGTCTATGCTGCCGCCAGCCACATTGATGATCTTTCCGCCATCGCTCCGGCCGCTGAAACGATTGCTGAAAAACACGTCAGCCTCAACATTCGTCCGGAACATTATCCGATTATCGGAGAATATCTCCTTAAAGCGATCAAAGAAGTTCTTGGTGACGCAGTAGATGAAGAAGTCATTGACGCCTGGGAACTCGCCTACGGAGAGATAGCCGACCTTTTCATCAGTATCGAAGATGGGAAGTACAAAGCAAGTGCCTGGACGGGTTATCGTCTTTTCACTATCCATAAAAAAGTGAAAGAAAGTGAAGAAATCACCTCTTTCTATTTGAAACCGGAAGACGGAGGTCCTCTCCCTTCCTATCGGCCCGGTCAGTACATCGGGATCAAAGCGGATATCCCTGATTATCCGCATACGCAGCGCAGACAATACAGTTTATCCGATGCTCCCGGCAAGGATTACCTGCGGATCAGCGTCAAACGTGAAGGCGGAACGGACGAAATTCCTGCCGGGCTTGTATCCACCTGGCTCCACGATCAGGTACAGGAAGGGGACGTCGTGCCGATAAGTGCACCTGCCGGGGACTTTTTCCTCGACGAATCCACTTCCCGCCCGGTCGTATTACTGAGTGGAGGTGTCGGCCTCACTCCTCTCATGAGTATGTACAAGAAAACACGGGATGAACGCGACGTTTACTTCATTCATGCTGCCAGAAACGGTGGTGTCCACGGATTGAAAGAAGAGATGGACGGTGAACAGACGTACGTCGTCTACGAAACACCTTCCGAAGAGGATAAAACGCTTGCCGCTTACGACAAAGCCGGATACGTCGATCTCGATTGGCTCAGAAACGTTGTACCGAAAGAAGCGGACTTCTACTTCTGCGGTCCTGAAGGATTCATGCGTGCCATGAACGGAGCCCTGCACGAATGGGGAATTCCTGACGATCAGGTCAATTATGAATTTTTCGGCCCTAAAGGCACACTGTAAATTTTTATAGAAACAAACTCCGGTAACGAAGCAGTTCCGCCCGCAGAAAACATTTTGTTTTCTGCGGTTTTTTTCATGCAGGAACGTACAGGGACGACAGCGTGAGTATTTAAAAGGAAAGCCTCCTCTTTCTTCATCGAACCCCGTTATACGGGAGTATATCCCGTAATCTTCAATTATTCAGAATATTTACTTTATTGCTAAAGTTTGCAATAATTAAAGGTATCTTATAAGAGGGGGAAAATTGATGAAAAAGTGGTCAGGTCTTTTAATTATTTCATTCTTCATGTTGTTACTTGCAGCCTGTGGTTCATCCGAAGAGAGCGATGCCAACGAAAGCAAAGAATCATCCGGTGATGAAGGGAAAAGCGGGAAGTCATACACTGTCGCTACTGATAACAACTTCGTCCCTTTTGAATTTCTGAACGAAGATACAGGTGAAATGGAAGGTTTCGACATGGATCTTATCCGCGCCGTAGCCGATGAAGCCGGTTTTGAAGTGGAAATCGAATCCATGAAGTTCGACGGAGTGGTGGCCGGTATGCAATCCGGACGATATGATATCGGAATCGCCGGTATGACTATCACCGAAGAACGTGCCGAAACTATCGATTTCTCGGAACCATATTACGACGCCGGACTTACGATCGCCGTTCAGGAAAGCAACAGCGACATCAAATCGGAAGATGACCTGGCAGGGAAGAAAGTCGGGACACGTTCCGGTACTACAAGTGAACAGTACCTGAAAGAAAACCATCCCGATGCCGAAGTCGTCACTTTTCCGGGTATTGTGGAAGCATACATGGACCTGCAGGCAGGACGGGTGGACGCAGTCATGTACGACGTCCCGAACGTTAAGTACTACGTAAATAACGATGCCAAAGGTGAGCTGAAAACGGTCGGCGAGACACTTCAGGGAGAACAGTATGGTATAGCTTTCCCTAAAGACTCCGAACTTGTAGACCCTGCCAACGAAGCTCTTCAGACACTGATCGACAATGGAACGTATGATGATATTTATGAAGAGTGGTTCGGTGAACGTAAATACGGCACGGAATCCTCGGAATAAACCAGCTCAGGCGTAGCGGTCTTCTGTTACGTCTGATTTTCACCATTTCAATTATCCATTCATAGTGAAGGAGCGTTCGTGTACATGGAAGCAATTATGGAGTCTCACTACATACGGGTATTACCTTTCCTGTTCGAAGGGCTGGTCTGGACTTTGATCATTACCGGGGTCGGTCTGTTTTTCGGATTCATTCTCGGAGCCATCTTCGGAATGGGACGGTTATCTAAAAATAAACTCGTTTACGGAATCTCCTCAATTTACGTGGAAGCCCTCAGAGGGACGCCGATCCTTGCCCAGATCCTGTTCATTTATTTCGGTCTCCCGGACCTTCTCGGGTTCAATATCGATAAAATCAGTGCGTCCATCATAGCGATTTCATTAAATGCCGGAGCCTACATAGCAGAAATCGTCCGTGGCGCCGTCTACTCCATCGATAAAGGACAGAGCGAAGCAGGGCGCTCCATTGGTCTGACCAGGTCTCAGACGATGAGGTATATTATATGGCCCCAGGCCTTCAAACGGATGATTCCGCCTCTTGGGAATCAGTTCGTCATCAGTCTGAAAGATACATCCCTTTTCTCGGTAATTGCTGTAGGAGAACTGCTGTATATGGGACAGCAGTACTATGGCACCACTTTCGCCGCTTTTGAAGCTCTCACGATGGTCTGTCTTCTCTACCTTGCAATCACGGTGCCGACAGCCCTGTACCTCCGTAAAGTGGAAAGGAGACTGGATGTATGAGTGAAATGATTACAGTGAATAACCTGCATAAATCTTTCGGAAAAAACGAAGTTCTGAAAGGGATCGACATGAAAGTGAAGGAACAGGAAGTCGTGTGTGTCATCGGTCCGTCCGGTTCGGGTAAAAGTACGCTGTTACGCTGTCTTAATCTGCTCGAAGAGGTGACTTCGGGGGATGTATTCATCGAAGGCGACAACCTCACCGGCAAAAACGTAAACATTAATGAAGTGCGTACGCGCGTAGGAATGGTCTTTCAGCACTTCAACCTTTTCCCGCACATGACCGTAATGGAAAACATTACGATCGGGCCGATGAAAATCAAAAAAGTTTCCAAAGAACAAGCCAGAAAAGAAGCCATCCCGATTCTAAGGAAAGTCGGTCTCGAAGAAAAAGCGGACGTCTACCCCGAGAGCCTCTCCGG
Source organism: Salimicrobium humidisoli (assembly GCF_002295105.1). GTDB lineage: Bacteria > Bacillota > Bacilli > Bacillales > Halobacillaceae > Salimicrobium > Salimicrobium humidisoli. Next base: position 80,806 of record NZ_NSGH01000010.1, read on the forward strand.
GGGCCAGAAGCAGCGTGTAGCCATCGCCCGTTCTCTTGCGATGAACCCGAAAATCATGCTTTTTGATGAGCCGACTTCAGCCCTCGATCCGGAACTGGTGGGAGACGTACTCGAAGTAATGAAAGATCTGGGGAAAGAAGGAATGACCATGGTCGTCGTTACACACGAAATGGGATTCGCCCGTGAGATGGGAGACCGGGTCATTTTTATGGACGAAGGGGTTATTATGGAAGAGGACATTCCGGAGAATCTGTTCGGGAATCCCCAGCATGAACGGACGAGAGAGTTTTTAAGTAAAGTATTGTGAAAGTATAGAGACAGAAACCGAACATTCACGCCGACGGCGATGATATTCCGGGAACAGCACACAGGCTTCTGCGGAGCCGGACCGGTCCCTGCCACCTTTTAATCAGCCGATATGACTGATTGCGGCAGCCCGATCCAAATTCGCGGAGAGCTTGTGTGCTGTTCTTTTATTATTGGTCCGGAAGCAGCATACCTGACTTAAAACCGAACATTTATTTTATAATTAAAATATTGTTCGGTTTTCACTTTGACAAACATCAGAAATTCCTTTACATTATTCATAGAACGAATGATAAACATAAACATATAAAAAATATTCGCTTTTAGAGGTGAAAAATCATGGAAAACGTTTTTGACTATGAAGATATACAGCTGATTCCTTCGAAATGCATCGTTTCGAGCCGTTCGGAATGCGACACGTCCGTTTCGCTCGGAAAGCACACATTCAGATTACCGGTCGTTCCGGCCAACATGCAGACGATCGTGGACGAATCCCTCGCCCGGAAACTCGCGGAAAACAATTATTTCTACGTGATGCACCGGTTCGAACCGGAGAAGCGACTGGATTTCGTACGGGAGATGAAAAAGGCCGGACTCATTTCTTCGATCAGTGTCGGCATAAAAGAAGAGGAATATGATTTCCTCGACACATTAAAAAAGGAAAACATGATCCCTGATTATATGACGATCGATATTGCGCACGGTCACTCGGACGCTGTTTTGAACATGCTCCGCTATATTAAGAAAGAACTGCCGGAGACTTTCGTTATCGCCGGGAACGTAGGTACACCGGAAGCTGTACGCGAACTCGAAAATGCCGGAGCGGACGCTACAAAAGTCGGCATCGGTCCCGGCAAAGTCTGTATCACGAAAATGAAAACCGGTTTCGGTACCGGAGGGTGGCAGCTGGCTGCAGTCCGCTGGTGTTCAAAAGCCGCAACGAAACCTGTGATCGCCGACGGAGGCATCCGTACGCACGGAGATATAGCCAAGTCGATCCGCTTCGGTGCAAGCATGGTCATGGTCGGTTCTCTGTTCGCCGGTCACGAAGAATCCCCGGGAGACACGAAAGAAGTGGACGGCACTCTTTATAAAGAGTACTTCGGCTCCGCTTCCGAGTTTCAAAAAGGTGAGAAGAAAAACGTGGAAGGCAAGAAAATAGTCGTGGAACACAAAGGGAACATCAAAGACACCCTTACAGAAATGGAACAGGACCTTCAGTCCGCCATCTCCTACGCGGGAGGCAGAGATATCGAAGGCCTGCGCCACGTCGATTATGTAATCGTCAAAAACTCGATATTCAACGGAGATAGAATCTGATTTTTCTTTTTCATATAATAGCAGGGATATGGCCTGCGAGTTTCTACCGGTCCCCCGTAAAGGGACTGACTATGAAAAAGCTGTTACGTGCCGGGAAGGACTCTTACTAAGGGAGCCCTCACCGATTCCGCTTATGAGGGGACACCCCCTGTAAGAGACGCGTCTGCTTTTTCACAGCAGATGCGTCTTTTTTTATTTAAAAACGAAAATGATTGGTCAAAACTTTTGTTAGGAGATGCTGCCGTATGAAAGCACTTGAAGAAAAAATAAGAAAAGAAGCTGTGGTCCTCTCGCCTTCTGTCATAAAAGTCGACTCTTTTCTGAACCACAGTGTAGACCCCTCTTTCATGAAGGACATCGGGGAAGCCTTTTATAGGAAATTCAAAAATGAACCCGTCACGAAAATTATAACGCTGGAGTCCTCTGGTATCGCACCTGCTGTCATGACCGGACTGTTTTTTGATGTCCCGGTCGTATTTCTCCGAAAGCAGAAGTCCCTGACGCTGAACGATCAACTGTTCACCGCAGACGTATATTCCTATACGAAAGAAACGACGAACAGCATAAGTATATCGAAGGAGTATCTTAGTGAGAATGATCACGTACTGATCATTGATGATCTTCTCGCCAACGGTCAGGCTCTTAAAGGAATGATCGATATCGTCCGTGAATCCGGCGCAGGCCTGGCCGGATGCGGCATCGTCATCGAAAAAGGCTTTCAGAACGGAGGTTCCGACTTAAGGGCCAGTAATATCCGCATCGAATCACTGGCGATCATAAGCGATATGTCCGAAGTAACGATCACTTTTACTGAAAGGGAGGAAGATTGATGAAAACAGCTGCACTCGGTTTCCAGCATCTGCTCGCCATGTACACAGGCGCCGTCCTCATTCCGCTGATTGTAGGAGGCGCCCTCGGATTATCATCCGCCCAGCTCACTTATCTCGTCGCCATCGATCTGCTTATGTGCGGGGTCGCTACTATTCTGCAGGTGATCCGGACGAAATGGTTCGGCATCGGTCTTCCGGTCGTTCTCGGCTGTACGTTTACAGCGATAGGTCCGATGATTGCGATAGGAGGCCAGTACGGAGTATCGGGGATATACGGAGCGCTCCTCGCCTCCGGTCTTCTCGTCATGCTGTTCGCCCGCTTCTTCGGGAAGCTCGTCCGCTTTTTCCCGACCGTCGTAACCGGTACTGTCGTCACGGTGATAGGAATCACTCTCATACCTGAAGCGATCAAAAATATGGGCGGCGGTGCAGGAGCGGAAGATTTCGGTTCCGCTTCCAACCTTCTTCTCGCATTCGGAACACTTGCCGTCATCATCGCTCTGTACCGGTTTTCAACTGGATTCACGCGTGCCATTTCCATCATGCTCGGACTCGTTGCAGGAACCGTGATTGCCGCTCTCTTCGGAAAAGTGGACTTTCAGGCCGTCGGAGAAGCTGATGTATTCCACATGGTGGAACCCTTCTACTTCGGGATGCCCACTTTTCACTGGTCGGCGATTTTGACTATGACGCTCGTCGCCATGGTCTCTCTCGTGGAATCCACAGGCGTCTACTTCGCCGTCAGTGATATGAGAGACGAAGTTCCGGACGAGAAAGACCTCACCCGCGGCTACCGTTCGGAAGGTCTCGCCATCTTTCTCGGCGCCGTCTTCAACGCTTTTCCATACACGGCTTTTTCCCAGAACGTCGGACTGATGAATATGACGGGGGTAAAGTCGCGGAAAGTCATTTTTACAACGGGAGGTATGCTGATCATCCTCGGTTTCCTTCCAAAAATCGCCGCGATTACTACTGTGATTCCGACTCCCGTTCTCGGAGGTGCGATGCTTGCGATGTTCGGTATGGTAATTTCCCAGGGCATCAAAATGCTCAGCCCGGTTATCCGCGATTCCACGGAAAACTCGATGATCGTCGCCTGTTCTATCGGAATGGGACTCGGCGTAACGACCGTTCCCGAGCTTTTTCGTTCGCTTCCGGAAGGCATACAGATTCTGACGAGTAACGGAATCGTAGCCGGAAGTCTGACCGCCATCGTTCTCAACATCGTCTTCCACGCCTCTTTTTCGAAAAAAAGCGCAGTGGCAGTACCGGCTGCCGAAAGAGCATCCTGAACAACTCCGAAACAGTACATGGACTCCTTACGGGGAGTGATGTGCTGTTTTTTTATTATCGCCACTGGCCTTACGTACGCCGACCGCTCCTTTTCAGAACGAGGAAAACCAGCAGGACTGCACTTACAACGCCTATGCTGTCGATCGCTACGTCACTGATCTGTCCGCTCCTCCCCGGAATGAATGTCTGATGGAACTCATCGGTCGCAGCGTACAGCACGGCTGCGGCAGAAGCTTTGTACCACTTGCGAAAAGCACCGTAAAGAAATAGCGTCAAAAGAAAATAGGCAAAAACGTGCGCGCCTTTCCTTACGATATAATGCAGGGTGTCCTCCGCTGCCGGGATCGCCGAGAACAGGGCTGCAACGATTGAACTCAGCTGACTCGACTCCTCCCCCGCCTGATGGGATAAGTAAAAAATGCATGCCATCCAGAGAATGGCAAGAACTCCTGAAATTTTCTGAACTTTTGACATGACCCGGCCCCTCCCTTTCCTATATAATGATACCTAATCAAAGGAAAGGAGTCGATAACGCGATGAAACATTTGGCGAAGGAACACTTCGTCTACTCTATGGATAAAGATAATCCTCCGGCTCTCACCGTCTCTTCCGGTGAACAGATCAAAGTCGATACATACGACTGTTTCGAAAACCAGATCCGGACGGAAGATTATGAAATGGAAAGCATGGACTGGGAGAAGATCAATCCCGCAACCGGACCGATCTACGTGGAGGATGCGGAACCTGGCGATGTACTGAAAGTCCATATTGATGATATCACTCTCGGCGACCAGGGGGTCATGCTTACAGGACCCGGACTCGGCGTACTCGGTCACCGTATGGAAGATTTCGAAGTTAAAATACTTCCTTTGAAAGACGGGAAAGTAGTATTTGACGAGAAATTGTCTTTACCCCTGAATCCTATGATCGGCGTTATCGGGGTGGCACCGGAAGGCGAAGGCGTAAACTGTGGTACCCCTGATGCTCACGGAGGAAACATGGACACGAAACGCATTGCAGAAGGCGCCACTCTTTATTTCCCCGTTTTCCAAAAGGGAGCGCTTCTTTCACTCGGCGACCTTCATGCGGCTATGGGAGACGGGGAAGTCAGCGTTTCCGGGGTTGAAATCCCGGCAGAAGTGACTCTGACCGTGGAAACGCTCAAAACAAAGTCCCTCTCCTACCCGATGCTTGAAGACAAGGAAGGAGCGGCTGCGATCGTATCTAAAGAAACCCTGGATGATGCGGTGGATACAGCAGTGGAAATGATGATCGATCATCTTCACCCGCACCTCGATATGTCTTTATCGGAACTGACGATGCTTGCAAGCGCCGCAGGTCAGGTGGAAGTGAGCCAGGTAGTGGATCCGCTCAAAACAGCCCGTTTCTCTATGCCGCGGTACGTTCTGGAAGCGTATGACGTTCAGCTATTCTGATCCAATGAAAAAGTGCTTCGCGGGATTGCGAAGCACTTTTTCTTATTGCAGTTCTTCTTCGAGACTCATATCTCCTGAAGGACGGAAACGATAGTACATTGTATACACTCTCGTATAGAACCACTGGATCCACGGACCGAGCAGAAGCATCGGAACGATGGTACCAAGACCTACAGGACCGCCGATGATGAAAGCGAGGGAAGCCATGACGACCGCTACTGCCGTCTGGGACACTTGCAGACTCAAATTATATCGGTGACTCACCGCAAGGAACAGCTGATCGACCGGAGCGCGGGCGAACTGAGGCAGAATGTAGATCGCCACCCCGAGACCGATGATCATTACTGCGACGAGCAGCAGTGCAAGTTGCAGGAGAAACGGATAGTTAGCCAGATTGACCGGTGCAAACACGAACTCCAGCCAGAAATCGAGAATCAGACTCTCCATAAATATAGGAATGGCCGCTCTGATTTCCGGTGCCTGCTTCATAAGCAGTGCGTTCACGAAAACAATCAGAAATTGAAACACTCCGTACCAGAAACCTGTCGTAAATCCTAAGTGATCGGAGACACCGATAAAAAACGCCGTCCAGAACCCTGCTCCGAGAGTAGCGTTAATGAGAAGCGCTACCCCGAAAAAATTGATAAGCATACCCAGCAAGTATATAGAGGAACGATAAAGCATGACTCCCCCCTCCTTCTTTCCTGAAATCTAAAAGCCATTCTATTAGAAGATATAGAGAGAAACAAGGAGAAAACCTTAGATATATCGACGATTTTTTGCTGAAAACGTTCTATTTACGAGCACACCGGTCTATAAATGTTTATATAAACATAAACGGAATTTCTGCACATGCTTTTTTTTCGAACGTCATTTGTCATTTTTAAAAAAGTAAGTATAATACGTAAGGTGAAATACTTTCAGTAGAGCTCCAATTGTTCTTAGAAAACGGACATTTCAGTTTTACGGAAGTATTTTTTTGTTTATTCACCATTTTTTTACGCCATAATTTATTTAGGAGGAGACATGAAGAACGTATCCAGAGTTTTTTACATTACACTTGCCTTAGTCATCATAACCGTTATATTCGGTGCTGTATTCCCGGCACAGTTCGAAGGGATTACCGGGAGTATTAAATCTTATGTGGCTACCACATTCGGGTGGTACTACCTGTTACTCATGTCGGCACTCGTAATTGTTGCCGTCTCTATTTCCATCAGCCCATGGGGGAAAATACGCCTCGGCAAAGACGGGGAAAAGCCGGAGTTTTCCCTGCCCACCTGGACAGCTATGCTGTTTTCGGCAGGGATGGGGATCGGTCTCGTGTTCTACGGGGCGGCCGAACCTCTTTTCCACTATCTCTCCGATTCCCCTACTGCCGAAACAGGGAGCGGAAAAGCATTTAAAGAAGGACTCGTCTACGCCTACTACCACTGGGGTATCCACGTCTGGGCTATGTATGGAGTCACCGCGCTCGCGCTCGCCTTTTTCCAGTTCAGAAAAGGAGAGCCCGGACTTATTTCCACGACTTTGAAACCGCTGTTCGGCGACAAAATGAATGGACCGCTCGGTACATTGATCGACGTCCTCGCTGTATTCGCAACCGTCTTCGGGGTGGCAACGTCTCTCGGTTTCGGAGCGGTACAGATCAACGGCGGACTTTCCCATCTGTTCGACGTCGAAGTAGGCTTTACATCGCAGTTCTTCATCATTACTGTCGTAACGCTGTTATTCTTAATATCAGCCTGGACAGGGTTAAGCAAAGGCATCAAGTATTTATCCAATACGAACCTGGTTCTTTCCGTCGTTCTGCTCGTTCTCGTGCTGGTCATCGGGCCGACAGTGCTGATTCTGAATATGTTTACGGAGACGTTCGGTATGTATATACAGAACTTCATCGAAATCAGTTTCCGCACGGCTCCTCTCGAGAGCGATAACCGCAGCTGGCTCGACAGCTGGACGATTTTCTACTGGGCCTGGTGGGTGTCGTGGGCTCCATTCGTAGGTATGTTCATCGCCCGCGTCTCCCGCGGTCGTACGATCCGGCAGTTCCTTACCGGAGTGCTTACTATTCCCACGCTGCTCGTGTCCATCTGGTTCGCCGTTTTCGGAACGACTTCCGGCAACATCCAGAATAAGGGTACGGAACTTACCCAGTATGCGACGGAACTCGTCCTGTTCAATATGTTCGATCAGCTTCCGCTGTCACTCATTCTCTCTTTACTCGCGATCGTGCTGATCGGTTCGTTTTTCATTACGTCGGCCGATTCCGCCACGTTCGTGCTCGGTATGCAGTCCACGTACGGTTCCCTGCTGCCGGCGAACAGAATCAAAATCATCTGGGGACTGGCGCAGTCCTCCGTGGCTCTCATTCTCCTGTACGTAGGAGGGCTGCAGGCGATACAGAATACCATTATCGCTGCGGCGCTTCCGTTCTCTTTCGTCATGATTCTCATGGTGATCGCCCTCTTCAAGGCGCTCAATGAGGAGTACAAGAAGATGGAAGCGGAAGAAGAGAAGAAACAGAGTTCATAGCCATACTAAAAGCCGGTCTGCTTATCAGAAAAGCAGGCCGGCTTCTTTTGATGATCTAGTTGCTGCCTGAGCGTTCCTTCAGGGTTTCTTCAAACAGATCAAGTCCGTGGTCGATTTCTTCCTTTGTAATTGTAAGCGGCGGGATCATCCGCATAATTTCCGTTTCGTTTCCTCCGAAGTAGAACAGCACCCCTTTTTCAAGAGCACGATCCAGGCAGTCGAACAACACGTCACTGCTCGGAGTTTTCGTCACCGGATTCACCATTTCGATCCCTATCATAAGACCGAGGGCCCGGACTTTCCCTATTTCCGGATATTTCTCCTGCATAGTAAGCAGTCTCTCATAAGCGTAAGCTCCCTGCTTTTTCGTATTGGCAAGCAGGTTCTCCTCTTCGATGACGTCGAGTACTGCATTTGCAGCGTGACAGGCAATAGGATTCCCGCCGAACGTCGTTGCGTGACTGCCAAGCGGCCACTTCTGCATAAGTTCCCGCGAAGCCACGGTCGCACTTAGGGGCAGACCGCTCGCTATACCCTTCGCAATCGCCATGATGTCCGGTGTGACATTGAAAGTGTGCGAAGCGAACCATTCCCCGGTACGGCCAAACCCGGTCTGCACTTCATCGAAAATAAGCAGAATGCCGTGCTCGTCACACAGTTCCCTCACTCTCCGGAGCCATGGCTCCGGGGGCACGACGTATCCGCCTTCCCCAAGCACGGGTTCCACAATAAATGCCGCCACTTCTTCGGGGGCCACCTGATACTTGAACAGCTGTTCAGCATGATGCTCCAGTTCTGCAACCGGATCTTCCGCTTCCGGATCCGCATAAGGCAGCTGGTATGTGCCATTGACCGGCTGATGTTTCCGGTACTTGCTTTTCGAAGTGGAGACGCTCAGCGCCCCCATGGAACGACCGTGGAATCCGCCGAGAAAAGAAACGACGTAAGGGCGGTCCGTAACGTGACGGGCCAGCTTCAAAGCGCCTTCCACCGCTTCGGCACCGCTGTTTCCGTAAAAGAAGCAGTCGAGATCCCCGGGGAGGATGGCAGCAAGACGCTGTGACAATTCAAGAATGGAATCGTACATAATAACCCCGGACGGGCCGTGCGTAAGTTCATCTGCGCCTTTTTTAATCGCCTCCACCACTTTGGGATGCCGGTGTCCGACGTTCGTCGTTGCAATTCCCGAAGTAAAATCAAGGTACTGCCGTCCGTCTTTTCCGTAGTAATAATGCCCCTCTTCTTTTTCTACCGGAAGGTTCGGGTGGTCTTTCGCCATACTCGGTGCCAGGTGTCTGTCCACAAGATCTTTTATTTCGTCCATAACTGTAATCCTCTCCTAAAAGAAAAATAAATGTGCAATCAGCGCGGCGAGCGGCAAAGTTACAGCCGTCCGCTGCAGAAAAATGATGAATAGTTCAAACAGATTGATCGGTATATTCGATTTAATGAGCAGCACGCCTATTTCAGACATATAAATGAGCTGAGTCAGAGCCATAACGCCGATGACGAACCTGGTGATTTCCGCTTCGATTCCGCTTCCGATGACCGCGGGCAGGAACATGTCCGCAAAGCCGACGATCATCGCAGGGGCTGCCGCTTCCGCTTCCGGCAGCTGCAGCAGATTCAGAATAGGAATGAACGGATAGGACAGGAAAGTGAAAATCGGCGTGAACTCCGCAATAATGAGTGCGACGGTACCGAGAGCCATGACGAGCGGAATAAGGCCGAGCCAGATATCAGCTACGTGGAACAGCCCTTTCTTAACGACTTCCCCGGCCCCTTTCACCTGATCGGCTTTCTTTATGGCACGGTCCACACCCCACCGGAACGTTGACCAGCCTTCGGGAACATCTTCCTGTATCTGACGGCCGACCGGGCCATGGTATGTCGTCTTTTTACCGGAAAGCGGAGGTATCCTCGGGATGACGATTGCCGCTACAATGCCGCACACCACTACCGTAGCATAAAACTGGACGAACATATCGTCGATAGACAGAAATCTTGCGATAACAAGACTGAACGCGATAGACGCTATCGAAAAGTTCGTAGCGATGATGGAAGCTTCTTTTTTCGTATAATATCCTTGTTCATACTGCTGGGTGGTCAGAAGAACACCGACGGTACCGCTCCCCATCCAGGAAGCCATGGCATCCACAGAAGAACGGCCGGGGAGCTGGAAGAGCGGGTTCATCACTTTTCTGACCATCGCTCCGATGAAATCCATCAGTCCGAACTCCAGCAGTAACGGCATGAACAGACTCGCGAATAAAAACCAGACCATAAGCACGGGAACGAGATCGTAAAGAACGACGACTCCTGTCAATTCCGACCATATCACTTCAGGACCGATACTCCACAGCGTCATAGCCGCAAAGATGGCACCGATGACCCGAAGCGTAATCCAGAACGTTCCTACGTCGAAAATGGCGAGAATAAAAATATTATCTTTATATAATTTCTCAGGAACAAACCGGATGATTATACTGCCGAGTGCAGAAACCCACAATACTGCTGTCATAAAAGCAGGAATGTACGGTCCAATAGCCGCCTGCAGGCCATCGGCCATCACCCCGAGACCGATCGTGACCGTATCATTCACAGAAATAGGTACAAGGAACAAAAGCACTCCGATCAATGATGGAATAAGAAATTTCAATAATTGCTTCGTCGTGTATTTACCGGTAGTGCTGTCTTTCGCAGTTGCAGACTCATCAATCTCCATGCTTTTCTCCCCCAATCACAAAATTCTTTGTTGGTTAATAATACACAATGATGTATTTTTATTCAACAGGATGTATCAGCATAATTTAAAATAAATGTACGGAGATGAACGTCGGCATAGATATTTCCGGGACATATACCCGCTGCTGTGTAAAAAAAGCACGCGCCATGCAGGCGGATGCTCCGGATTTATTTATAGAAGTCACTCACTATTTCCTCAAGACTGATTTTTGCCAGATAGTTTTTCGGAGTCAAAAATGTGACGGTGACGACTCCGGGGTGACGGCCTATCTCGATAGACCCGGTAATCGTGGCCCGGTTCATCACTTCCGGAACATCAATGCCGAAAGCTTTCGCCGCACGTTCCATACCGTTCGTCGTCGCATCATTGAGAGTCGCTCCACTGCCGACGAAAGACACGGGGAGAGAATCTTCCATTTTCTCTATATTCCATTCTTTCCGGAGTGCTTCGGCTTTTTGTTTCTCCTCTTCCGTAAACGGTTTGGCAAGATACGGAAGATCTTCTTCCACCGGAAGAAGGATCGGCCCTTCAATGTTGACGCCTTTCAGCACTTCCACTTCCAGGCTGACGATACCCGAGACATCCGTCGTATGTCCGGCAATCTCTCCGTCCCCCTGCATCGCGTGCATGTCTCCAAGGTATACTCCTCCGCCTTCCACTTTCACCGGACAGATAAGCACTGCTCCTTCCCGGACGCGGTTAATGTCCATATGTCCATCCGTCCGCTCTTCCAGCTGCTCTTCCGTGAGTCCGTACGAATGTGGAGCATCGATCAGAAACTGCCCGAAATCTCCGGCGTTGTGGGAGTCGGGAATGGCTCTGGACGGTGTCGTGCCGAGCTGTCCGAGGAAAGGCCGCAGTCTTGCCATAGCTCCGATGATGTCGTGGGGAGCAAACGTGACGACCGGATTCTGAATGGAGCCCTCGGGCGTTGCCATGTAATGTTTCGAGTCCTTCGCCACTTTTTCCGCCGCCTGTTTATCCAGTGTCAGACCCATTTCTTTCTTGTGATCGAAGGCGATGGAATAAGCATTCGTGAACGCAAACGGAGTCACGTCCTCTCCGCACACCTGACAGCGGATCGCCTGCTGGCCGATGCCTTCGATATATGTTTCGGGATTCTCCGTACCACAGTTCGGACATTTCCCGTCTATGAACGGATCGCCGGTGAAACGCCCTTCGACCGGTTTGTCGTTCCCGGAAGCTGTCGCTATAGAAGTCACTTCAATGGAATGGATACGGATAGCGATTGCATCTCCCACTTCCGCTCCTTCCACGTACACGGGCTTCGTCACTTCATGCCCGCCTTTCAAGGCAGGGGTGATCATCGGCCCCCAGCATCCGGGCGTCGTATTGGCGACGATGTGCCCGCCGTCCCGGACTTTATACTCCATTTCTTTCGAGGGATCCAGCACGCCATCAGTAAAATCGTTAACGAAAACAGTCTGTTTAGCCTTCATTTTGTACACCCCTTTATTGTTATTGTCTTAATTTTAGAATATTACAGACAATTCTACAAAATAAAGACTTTTCACCCTTGCCTCTTCAGGGTATCAAGAGAGAGGAAAGGATAGATGCTCATGACGGAATTATTGCTCAGTCACATCCCCTCCACCCTTCTCCACATACTTACGGGGCTGCTGGTGGCGGATTTATTATTCAAAGGACCTGACTTCCATAATAGAAAAGCAAGATTCGTTCTTCTCGGGGGCGTCGGTGTCATCGTACTGATGCCGGACCTCCCCAAACTGTTCGGTGTGCTGATCGGTCACTCCCTGATCACCGTTCCCCTTATTGCCGCATTTTTCGCTATTTTCACCCGGGCGCTGCTTACCATGACGTTTTTTCCCATATGGTGGCGACTGACACTCGTACTCGTAGTAAGTGCGCTCGGTATCGACTATCTCGGAAACGGGGTCCATCTGTTTTATCCGGTGACCGGGGCGACGTACGGCCTTTCTCTTATCCGGTATGAATTCTTCTATATACTTCCGGTCAGTATTCTGCTGTTCATTCAGCTGCGGAAAGGAACTTCGGTACGTCACCGTAACACCTGACCCCCTCCACAGATCCTGTGCTCCGAATGGAGTTTTCCCGGAGCAGAACAGTCTTACTGAACATCTTCTCTGCTGAAAAGCACACAAAAACCGGACGTCAAAGTCCGGTTTTGTCTGCACTATTCTGTTCCGTACTCTTCTCCCTGTCCGCCGCTCATTTTATCCAGTACTTCCGGGAACTCCACCGTATCGAACTCCTCTCCGGTCGCAGCATCGGTGACGTGGATGACGACGCTGTAATCGTCGGGGTCCGCTCCATCGAAAAGTTGATAATATAAACCGAGGACACCGATACCGAAGACGGCAAATCCGTCAAAACTTTCCTCATAAGCAGTCTGCTCTGCTTCGAGTGTAAACTCGGAGTAGTCACTGTTTGCGGTGACCCCCTGAATAGAGGAGAATTCCCCACCTTCCCGTATCTCTTCTAGGGAACTCTCAATCTCCTCCTCCATCTCTTTCATCATTTCTTTATGCTTCGATTTGGACATTTTATACGTAATTGTTCCATCCCCGTTATCCGTCACTTCTCCGATTCCTTCTTCTTCCGCAGAAGCTTTTATTTCTTCAAAATCCCCGTCTTCCATTTCGAACAGCGTTTTAGGGAGTGTCACTTTTACGTTGAACATCCCTTTATCGACATCGATGGAACCTTCAGATTTTTCTTCCGCCGCTCCTTCACTTTCATCTTTGGATGTTTCCGCTTCCGGGGTGGCATCGGCTTCCGCAGATTCCTCGGGAGTCTGATCCCCCGTACCGCAGGCGGCAAGCAGAATGGATAAAGCAATGAGCCATTTCCACATACGTCTCTCCTCTTTCCGGTTTGGATTTTACTGTCCCACTTCCTCCATGCGCACCAGACACTTCCGAATGACAAATAAAATACGACGCTTACCTTCCTTTTATTTTCCCTATTTTCCAAAATTATATACCTTTTCTGAGTAAATTTTCCCAGTCACTCATCGAAAAGTATAGAAACAATTTCTCTTCCCTGCTAAACTAAGATATAGAATATCCACTTCAGACAGGGAGGAAAAGATATGGATGCATCCGCATGGACAAAAGAGGATTTATTAAAAATACTGCATAATGCGGACACCGGCCTGTTGGTAAGCGTCCCCGATGAAGACCGGTTCGTGGAAGTCAACGCTCCTGTTTTATCGAATCTCGGATATACACGGGAGGAATTTCTGTCCCTTCCGCTCTCTGATCTCTTCGATACACTCCCCCTCGAAAAGCAGGAAAAGGTACTTTATAAGAAAAACGGGGAAGAACTTCTCGTCGAAATCGTCAGCTGCTCCCTCACTCTTTCGGATGCCAGCCTCTACACGCTCACGACAGTCAAAGATATTACGAAAAACAGAGAAATAAAATACCGTCTCAAGCATAAGGATCAGCAGTTCAAATCTCTTTACCTGTACAACCCGGATACCATCTTCTCCCTGGATATGAACGGAAGATATACGAATATCAACCCTTCCGGTGTAGAGCTGTTCGGATATGCTCCCGAAAAAATCAAAGGTTCCTCCTATCTGGATTTTCTTACGGAAGAAGCCGGGAAAGCGACCCTTCCCCATTTCGAAAAGGTTACTAGCGGGGAAACGGTACGATTCGAAACCGTCCTCATCTCCCGGGATGAAGCCAGACATATTATGGATGTTACCGCCGTTCCTCTGATTATCGACAACGTCATTACAGGAGTCATCGGTATCGCGAGAGACATGACAGTGAAAAAAGCCACGGAACGACTTCTGACCGAAAGCGAGCAGCGCTACCGCTCTCTGTTCGAACATAACACGGATGCAGTGATGACATTTGACACAGACGGTACATTCATCCATGCGAATGCAAGTACGGAAGAACTTTCCGGCATGCCGATTGAACAGCTGAGAGGTAAATCGTTTTTACCTTTTATATCCGAAGACGTTCGGGATGAGACGAGAAAACATTTTTTCTCCTCCCTTCAGGGGCAGCCCTACCAATATGAAACGCACCTCACTAAGTTAGATGGAGAGAAGCTGTATCTGCATATATCACTCGTGCCTATTTACATCGATGGAAGCATTACGGGTATCCACTGTGTGGCCAAAAACATAACCGAGCTGAAAAAGCTTAATAAAAAGATGAACCACCTCGCCTATCACGACACGCTCACCGGGCTTCCGAACCAGCGTTTTTTCCACGAAACCATCGAACAGAAACTTGCGTCGGGGGAGAATTTCGCCCTTTTCTTCCTGGATCTCGACCGTTTTAAATTCATTAATGATTATATGGGTCACCATATGGGAGATGAGCTGTTGAAGCAAGTCTCCCGCCGCCTGCTGCGGATTGTCGGCTCCCGGGGTAATGTGTTCAGGTATGGAGGCGACGAGTTTCTGATCATCCTGCCGCAAGTCGATATGGAAGAGGCGGGAGAAATAGCTGCCGGTATCATTTCGGAAATGGAGCGAAGCTATGACCTGAACGGATATGAGGCACTGGTGACAGTGAGCATAGGTATCAGCATGTCGCCGGAGCACAGCAGTACGACCGCCGCACTCATCCGCCAGGCGGATAACGCTATGTATCATGCGAAAAACCTCGGCAAAAACACTTATCAGGTTTACAACAGTCAGGTTCAAAAGCGGAAGACGGACCTTAAAACAGAGTCCCACCTTTACAAAGCACTCGGAAACCGGGAATTTTTTCTCGTTTATCAGCCGCAGTTCGAAAAAGACAGCAGCCATTTAATCGGTATAGAGGCACTGCTCCGGTGGAGAAATAAAGACCTCGGTCTCGTCTCCCCATCCGAATTTATCACGATTGCCGAAGAAACAGGTCTGATCGTACCTATCGGGGAATGGGCGATCAGGGAAGCCTGCCAACAGGCAAAAGCCTGGCAGGACGAAGGGTACCCGCCTGTAAAAATTTCCGTCAACCTGTCCATGCGGCAGTTCTACCATAACGATTTAGTCGAAATGGTAGCACAAGTCCTTCAGGAGACCGGGCTGCCTGAAAAATATCTGGAACTGGAAATTACAGAGTCCATGGCAATACATGCGGAAGAGGCCACCGACATTTTAAACAGACTGAGCGGTCTCGGGGTTAAAATCTCCATCGACGACTTCGGAACAGGGTACAGTTCCCTCAGTTATTTAAAACGGTTCCCTATCCACCAGCTCAAAATCGACAAATCGTTCATTAAAGATATAGGGATCGACCGGGAAAACAATGATATCATCACTACCATCATTTCCCTTGCCGACAGCCTGAATCTTGAAGTTATTGCAGAAGGTGTGGAAACAGCCCGCCAGCTGGATTTCCTCAGAAGAAACGGATGCGATAAGTACCAGGGGTATTATTTTGCAAAACCTATGGGACCGGAACAAATCGTCTCCCACTTCAATTCGAAACTTTTTCACAAATAATGCGTACTCCATAAACAAAAACAGCCGGAACTTTTCCAGACAGCTACTGCTGCCAAGGAAGTCCCGGCTGTTTTTTTCTTCCGTCATACACTATCCCTTATAGAACAGTACCGTAAAGTACGGAGCGCCTTTGTCATCGACTGCCACACCGATTCCGACTTCTTCGTACGCAGGATTGAGAATGTTGTCGCGATGACCTTTGGAATCCATCAGTCCTTCGTGGGCGTAAACGGCGTTGCTCTGCCCGTAAGCGAGGTTCTCCC
The DNA here is from genome assembly GCF_002295105.1 of Salimicrobium humidisoli. Taxonomy (GTDB): domain Bacteria; phylum Bacillota; class Bacilli; order Bacillales; family Halobacillaceae; genus Salimicrobium; species Salimicrobium humidisoli. The sequence continues at coordinate 96,996 of NZ_NSGH01000010.1, forward strand.
CGATGATCCGGAAAGATACCCCGGCTTCCCTGGCTCTGTCCGCCGGCCCCTGTCCTTCCGGATTAGTGTGAGAGAAGTAATCACGCTCCGTCATATCCGTGCTGTGAGCCTCTGCTACAGGGACCAGTTCCTCTCTCCAGCTGAGCGGCTCCAGTCCCCTCGCCGTACGGTCTCTGTTGATAAGTCCGAACATAACTTCCGCCTGGTCTTCCCCGACCCAGTTCTGTTCATTCGCGTAGTAGCTGTTCATATTCGCAGTAACGGTTTTGGGAACGATATAAATGGCCTTGATGACGTTCCCTTCATGACGGTCGTAAAAGACCGTCACTTCCTTATTGTTCCGTTCGTACACGTCATAGTTTTCAGCCGGAGACCGCACACTCGTCATACCCCGTCTGACCGCATCCGCCGGTTCACCCCAGGCTTTTTCTGCAGTGGCGCTTTCCTCGCCAATGGTTATTCCGTCGTAGCTCTCCCCTTCTTTTCCCAGATAGCGGCCGGTGCTGTCTTTATTGGCGAAAGAAAAATTCCCCGACGTCGTCCCTTTCAATATCCACGGGGTTCCGTAAATGCTTTGTACCGTCTGCTCCCCGGCTGTTGCCGAAGACTCTTCCCCGGAGGTGACCTTCTCTTCCTCCTCTCCCGGAGAAACAGGAGCCGGATCGATCACCTGACCGCTTTCCAAGTTTTCGAACTTCTCCATGAATGAATCCATTTCCTTCTTCACGGTATCCCATTCGGAATCCAGAGTAGTGACGACCCACGTTCCGAGGAACAGGAGTGCCAGTAACGCGACTGCCTTCTTCATCCGCTTCAGTCTCCTTCTTGTTCATTTATTTTTAAGACCCATCAGCCGATAATAATAATAACTACCTTTATATACTCACCCGTTTTTTTCTTTTACTGAGACTGCTGTTTCCCTAATTTTATCACTGAGAAGACGTGCTGACACTTAATTGAAACCGGAGTTTCCGCATTCACCCGTGAATCGGAGGTTCGAAATGCTTTTGACAGGCTTGAACAAAGAAGTATATAGTTAAAGTAAATTCTTGTTAAGGAGACCCCTATGACAAATAATGAACCGGATTTCATCGTTGAATCGAAGCGCTTATGTGAAGCAGCCGGGATGGACCCGAACGAGATCCCGCGTCCTGATACCATATTGACCAGTTCCGAGCTGGAAGCCAAGAGAGAAGAGTATGATGAAATATTATCCGTCGTCAGTTTCTTTTCGAATAAACTGCTGGACTCCCTTAAAGGAACGCCCATCCTTGTAGGGGTAGCCGATGCCGAAGGGTACCTTTTGAAAGTGGAAGGGGATGAAACGATCCGCTCCACAATCGAGCAGTTCGGCATATTTCCGGGCAGCCTCTTTCGCCAGGAAGATACCGGAACGAACGTGATCAGCCTCTCTCTTGATCAGCAACACCCCATCAGCCTCATAGGAAAAAGTCACTACCACACGTTCCTGCACAGCACCGCCTGTTACGGGACCGCTTTCCGCTATACCGATAATAATAATCTGCTCGGCAGTCTGTCGATCATGATGCCGATCGAATACAGAAACCCTTTATTCCTGACAATGCTCTCGCAGGTCGTGGACTCCATTGAAAGGGAACTGCTGCTCAGGAAACAGAACAAAAAACTGAATATTATGAACCAGATCATGCTGAGCCGTACAAGAAACGGCATAGTTGTCACGGATGAGAACGGTATCACTACCGAGTTCAACGATTTCGCCCAAAAGATATCAGGAACAGATAAAGATGACGTCCTCGGCCGCAACATCCGGGAATCCCCGATCACCGGTTCCTATTTCGAAGAACTTCTCGAACAGGAGAAAAGCTTTTCCAACGAAATACTGAAATTCACGGACGAAAACGGGGACCGCGTCATCTGCCTTTTCGACGCCCAGCCTATTTACGAAGGAGAGAAGCTGGCCGGCGCTTTCGGTCAGTTCCGTGATATCACCGAGCGCTACAACCTTCAGGAGAAATTTAACTACCTGGCCTACCATGATGACCTTACCGGACTTCCGAACCGCCGCTATGTGAACATTGAGACAAAAAGGGCCATCGAAGAAATTCAGAGCGGGGAAAGCAGCAGTCTTGCTTTACTGTTCATAGACCTCGACCGTTTTAAAATCATCAACGACAATTTCGGTCATACGTGCGGAGACCATCTTCTTATTGAAGTGAGCAAGCATTTGAAAAAGTACCTCGGTGAAAACGACATTCTTGCCCGGATGGGCGGAGATGAATTCGTTCTGTTACTCCAAAATTTCGAAGACGAGGACTACGTGACCCGAAAAGCCGAAGAAGTACTCCAGGAATTCCGCCATCCTTTTCAGGTGGACGATGAGTATTTATATACAACCGCAAGTATCGGAGTCGTCTACTATCCGGAAGAGTACGTCTCTCTGGAAACGTTCATGGTTTACGCCGACAATGCCATGTACCAGGCGAAACTGGACGGGAAAGACCGGTACTTCGTTTACTCCTCCTATTCCCTTGAGAACATGATGGAAGAATTCCGGCTCGAAGCCGACTTACGGGAAGCGCTGGAGAAAAATGAATTCGTTCTGCACTACCAGCCCCAGATCAATAACACTACCGGTGAAGTGGTGGGGGTCGAAGCACTTATACGGTGGCAGCATCCGGAATTCGGTCTGATTTCTCCCGGTTCCTTTATCCATCTTGCCGAAAAGAATGGTCTCATAACGAGAATCGGAGAATGGGTTATCGAGGAAGCGTGCCTTCAGAATAAGAAGTGGCAGGAGGCGGGAGGCAGACCGGTAAAAGTTTCCGTCAACATGTCCACCCAGCAGTTCCTTACGAAAAATACAATTAACCTCGTCCAGGACGTTCTGGAACGGACGGGGTTAGCTCCGGAGTATCTCGTCCTCGAAGTTACGGAGTATATGGCGATGGAATACGACAGCTCTTTTCTCGTACTCGAAAAACTGAGAGAAATCGGTGTAGGAATCAGCATCGACGACTTCGGTACCGGATACAGTTCCCTGAACTACCTGAAAAAGTTCCGGATCGACTACATTAAAATAGACAAATCCTTCGTTAATGAAATCCTTCACGACGAGAACGATGCGATTATCGTGAATGCTATCATCAGTCTTGCCCACAACCTCGGTATGCAGGTCATCGCCGAAGGGGTAGAAACGAGCGAACAGCTCGACTTCCTCATCCGCCAGAACTGTGACGTGACCCAGGGGTTCTATTTCAGTAAACCGCTCACCGCTGATGATATCGAAAAATCCTACATCCGCCCACAGGCACCACAGGAGGGGAATTAATAATGAAGAAACTCGCTTCTATACTGACCGACCATTTCGTCCACTGGGGGATCACACACGTCTTCGGGATACCGGGGAAAGCCATCTCTCCCATCCTTTTCGAACTGTTGAACACCGACATCGAATTCGTTCTGAGCAAGCATGAAGGAGCAGCGGGCTTCGAAGCGGCCGGGTACGCAATGATGAAAGATACTCCGGGAGTGGCTATCGGCACGTCCGGACCCGGCGGGACGAACCTTCTTACCGCAGCCGGGCAGGCTAAAGCTTTCCATACTCCGCTGCTCATCATTACCGGACACCCTTCCATGAAGGACACCGGCAAAGGTCAGGGACAGGATTCCAGTATGTTCGGCACCGATCTGTGCCGCATGTTTGAACCCGTGACGAAATTCAGCGTAAGAGTAGAACATGCGGAACGTCTGGCTCCGCTTCTGGCCCACGCCCTTGAAAAAGCAGTTACCGGAGTACAGGGACCCGTGCACCTGTCAATTCCTTTCGATATACTTCTCGAAGAAGCGGAACCGTTTCTTCTCGATATTCCCGACCGGACTCCCGTCATCTCCCCCGAGATATACAACCTCCCCCCTCTCCTGGAAGAAGCCGAAAAACCGGTGCTTTTTCTCGGAAAAGGGGTTCATGCAAGCAGGAGCTATGAAGAAGTGAGAGAGGTTGCCGAACGCTGGCAGATTCCGGTCATCACCACTCCAGGCGGGAAAGGATGTTTCCGTTCGGACCATCCCCTCTCCCTCGGAGGATTCGGGCTCGGCGGTACAGAGGAAGCAGCAGCCTATCTGAAACAGAAAACGGACCTGATGCTGGTACTCGGAACGAGACTGAGCGACATGAGCATCCCCGGATTCACCGAAGACATGACGCCGAAACGCCTCTTTCATTTCGATCATGACCCTACATTCATCGGCAAGTCCCTGAATTCAGAGACGACAGCCGTACTCGGGGATTTAAAAGCGAACCTTCAGTCGCTTATCGCCGCAGCACCGCCGGGTAATAAAGACCCACGCCCCCTCCCTCCAGCCGGACATCCGGCTGTTGCAGATACAGAACTGATGTCGGCGGTCACGGTCATCGAAGCGATGCGGGATTCTCTGCCGGATGAAGCTGTGCTGTTCGGAGATGACGGGAGCCATTCCTTTTACGGCATCCGCCACTTCGATGTGCGGCAGCCGGGCACCTACTTCTTCGACGATATTTTCGGAGCGATGGGTAACGGTATCGGTTATTCCATCGGCGCTTCTCTCGCCACTCCCGATAAAACGGTCGCATGTCTGACGGGGGACGGGTGCATGTTCATGCATGGCACCGAAATCTCCACTGCCTACAACTACAATGCGCCCGTGTTGTTCATTATGATGAATAATGGACGTCTCGACATGGTCGAAAAAGGTATGAGAAAAATGATCGGGACCTCGATCGGCGGAGTATACGACACCCCTCTTGACGGGGCAGCTTTCGCCCGCTCTATGGGACTGGAAGCTCATACGTGCTATAATAAAAAAGAGGTGGAGGAAGCGATTCGAACTTCCCTTCAGACGATGAAAGAAACGAATAAACCGGTAGTCATCGATGCAATTGTCGACGGTAATGAAATACCGCCGACCATGGGGAGGCAGTAATGATGGAGAACAGCAGGTATGAAGCTGGACAGAAAGTGATGGAAGAACTTTTTTCGGAACAGGTGAGGCAGGATATGAAAGGCATGAAAGACGTCTCCCCCGACCTCTGGGACATGATCGTATCCTTCGGTTTCGGAGACCTTTATTCCCGGAAGGCCCTTTCTCTTTCGCAACGGGAAATTGTAACGATTACCTCGCTTATTACCCAGGGTGCTTTCGATCAGCTGAAAGTCCACCTGGAGGCGGCGCTGAACGTCGGTCTCTCCCGGGAGGAGATAACTGAAATCATTATCCAATGTACCGGCTACGTCGGTTTTCCGAAAGCCGTACAGGCTATGCAGATAGCAGCGGAAGTGTTTCAGGAGAATTCGGAATACAGTTCCAGATGAAACCAAAAGAAGAAGAAGGCGCGCAGATGCGCCTTCTTCTTCTTTTTTGGTTATCCGGAGGAAAATGTTATCCCCAACTACTTCAAATTTACGGGAAGTCCTCACTCCTGCCGGATCCGCGTTTTTACCGAACCGAAAAGATAGAGAGCCCCGGTCAGCCAGAAGATGCTTGAAATGCTGATGAACTGGGCTACGCCTCCGAACAACAGAGGCGAAGTGACCTGGACGAAGCGGTTTGCCGTAATACGTACGCCGAGACCCTGGCTGACGACATCTTTCGGCAGGGAATGAAGGGCGGTCGATATGGAAAGGGGCTGCCCGAGCCCTACCCCCAATCCGAGAATAAAAGCGATAATTCCTATGATATAGACGGAATTGAACACCGGCACAAGAAGGAACATGACTCCGGAACCGAGAATGGAAGTGAGCACAACCGTATTTCTTGAAAAACGTGCCAGAAAAAAAGTCATTCCCCAACGAATGAGCAGACCGGCCAGAGCGTTGGCCGATACGATAAGACCGATTTCAGTACCGGAAAGACCGATTTCCACCCCGAGAAGCGGGAAGAAAGAGGTGAACGCATCTTTTCCCGTGAGCACCATCGTACTAATATATATAGCGCGACGGAAGTTCACGATACCGACAAGTTCTCCCATCGACGCATTCCGTTTCGCATCCTCTTCTCCCGGTTCATTTTCCGGTTCTTTCGTGAGTCGGAACGTCATCGCCACGGCTATCATTCCGATGATACTGAGAAGAAGGAAAGCTGTCGGCGTTCCGAAACCGTCCGCCACGCTTCCGCCTATCGCCGGACCGAGAAATGTTCCTGTCGCAGCTCCGATACTGAACTTCATGACATGATGATCCCGTTTCGTTCCGTCCCGCGACTGACCTACATAACTCTGGGCCGAAATGATGAAAGCAGTGTGAAAGGCCCCGGCTATCACCTGGGATACGATGAGCCCGGTGAGGGAAGTCCAGAAGAATGGCAGACTGAGCGCAGCCATCGTCAGTGCAGCACTGAGAAGCAGTGGCCCTTTACTTCCATGGAAGTTTATAAATCGACCGATCGGTACGGATAAAAACAGAGGGAGCAGCGGGAAAAGGGAAATGATCAGCCCGATCTGAAACGAAGTGGCTCCCAGTTCGTTTCCGAGAATCGACACGAGCGGCCTGGTTCCCATACCGGCTGTCATAAAAAATATAGAAATAATAGAAAGCAGGGTGTAATCACGTTCCGTTATTTCTTTCAAAATCAACCTCTCCTCTACTCACCGCAGATACCCCTATTTTACCCTCGACCTTCCGTTCTTTCCAGTATCCGGAACTTTCCACTTCCTGTTTGACTACCGTCTATGGGAAAAGAAGTCGATTAAAAACTTGTAGAACGTCTCCTCCGTAGGCAGAAGGGGGCGCTCTTTTGATTTGACGATTCCGATCGACCTGGTGACGGCCGGGTTTTTGAGGGGGATTTTGACAGCGTTCCTCGGCATGCCGTCCACCAGCGTCACTTCCGGTATGAAAGAAACACCGAGACCTGCCGACACCATGCCCTTGATCGTTTCAATATCTTCCCCTTCAAAGGAAACGTCAGGCGCGAACCCGCCTTTATGGCAAGCTTCCATAATCAGATCCCGCAAAATATATCCTTCCGGAAACGTGACGAATTCTTCGTTTCTTAAACTGTTGATTTCAATTTCCTCCTCCTCTTGAGCCAGGGGATGACTCGAAGGCAGAAGAGCTACTACTTTCTCCGTAAACAGGGTTTCCCCCTCCACTCTCTCGTCCTCCGGCAGGGGAGCGAGGAGAGCCATGTTCACCTGACCCTTCACAACCATATTGATCAATTCGTAATAAGAACCCTGGCTCAGCCGGAATTTCACTTCCGGATACTCTTCCCTGAAAGCGGAAACTACCTCCGGCATAATATAGGTAGCAATACTTGAAGGAAACCCTATATGGACAGTCCCTGTTTTCGGACTCTGAAACTCCCGTATTTCCCTCTCCGCCTGATGAAACAGGACACGAATCCTGTCCATATGTTCATAAAACATTTTACCGGCATGAGTCAGTATGACATTTCTCCCCCGGCGATAAAAAAGCTCGACCCCGAGTTCCTGTTCCAGGTTATAAATCTGGCGGCTCACGGCCGACTGGGAAATATCGAGAGACAGAGCGGCGTCTGTAACGTGCTCCAATTCCGCTACTTTCATGAAATAACGAAGCTGTTTTAATTCCACACTGAACCCTCCTTTATCTAAATTATCGAAAAACTTCATGATTCCAATCTAATAATTAGATTGGTTTTATTAAAAATAAATTGTAAAATAGATAACACTCAAATACAACTGTAACGATCGTACTTTCACTTATAGAAAATGTCAGAGAGGAGCACGTAATTTTATGCCAACAACCCAACAATATATAACGAAACCACAAAAAGACAAGGCGACCAAATATGTTTCCGAGGTTCTTCAGACTGTAAAAGAAAGAAACCCTCATGAGCCCGAGTTCCATCAGGCTGTAAAGGAGACCCTTCATTCCCTTATTCCCCTTCTTGAAGAAAATCCGGAGTATATCAATAACGGAATCCTCGAACGTCTCGTAGAACCCGAGAGAATGATTAGCTTTCAGGTGCCCTGGACGGATGACACCGGTGCCGTTCGCGTTAACCGCGGATTCCGGGTCCAATTCAACAGCGCAATCGGCCCCTACAAAGGCGGGCTCCGTTTTCACCCGACCGTAAATTCAAGCATTATTAAATTTCTCGGCTTTGAACAGATTTTCAAGAACTCTCTTACCGGCCAGCCGATCGGCGGCGGGAAAGGCGGCTCGGACTTTGATCCGAAAGGAAAGTCCGACCGTGAAATTATGCGTTTCGTCCAGAGTTTCATGACTGAACTTTCCAACCATATCGGCCCTGACACGGACGTACCTGCCGGAGACATCGGAGTCGGGCCCCGGGAGATAGGCTATATGTTCGGACAATACAAAAAGATGCGCGGAGCTTTTGAAGCCGGCGTACTGACCGGAAAAAGTCCACAATTCGGAGGCAGTCTTGTGCGTACCGAAGCTACGGGATACGGTACTGTCTACTTCGTTAAAGAAATGCTCGCAACGCGTGGTCTTTCTTTCCGTGGAAAAACAGTTGTCGTTTCAGGATCCGGGAACGTCTCCTGTTTTGCGATGGAAAAAGCCGATGAACTTGGAGGCAACGTTGTAGCCTGCAGTGATTCTTCAGGGTATATCTATGACGAAGACGGAATTGATATTGAAACGGTAAAACGTTTGAAAATCGATGAAGGAGAAAGGATATCCAAGTATGTGGAAGAACACCCGGATGCCCGCTACTTCGATAACTGTCCGGACATCTGGTCCGTCCCCTGTGACATAGCTTTACCGTGTGCTACGCAAAATGAGCTCAGTGAAGAAGCTGCACGTATCCTTGTCGCAAACGGACTGCTCGCCGTCGGAGAAGGAGCGAATATGCCATGCGACGCTGAAGCGATCGATTTCTTCCAGGAGAACGACGTTCTTTTTGCTCCGGCAAAAGCGGCCAATGCCGGAGGAGTTGCAGTATCTTCTTTGGAAATGGCCCAAAACAGTGCGCGTCTCTCCTGGTCCTTCGAGGAAGTGGATGAGCAATTGAAAGCGATTATGAAAGATATTCACGATCGTTCCCAGGAAGCTGCGGAAGAATGCGGAAAGCCCGGAGATCTTATAGCAGGAGCGAATATTGCCGGCTTCAAAAGAGTGGCCGGTGCAATGCTCATGCAGGGTATATAATAGACACAGAGTCTGGGACAAAACCAGTAAATATTAGTAAAAAAGGGCGTCCCTTCCAATGACTTTCATTGCAAGGGACGCCCTTTCTCTATGGATGTTTCTGTACGTTTATACACAAAAAGAGATCCCTCTGCT
>NZ_NSGH01000061.1 GCF_002295105.1 Salimicrobium humidisoli
GATCGATGTTGGTCCAGATCAATATCTTACGATATTGTCTGTTTGTTTCTTATCCAGTTTTCAAGGTTCAAAGAGAGCATAGATCTCTCAAAACTGAACATGTTTTAGCCATGCGCCGGAGCGCTCCGTAGAGCGCCCGGTTCGTGCGGATCCTTCCCGCCAGGGAAAGATCCGTTCCTATCCTTAGAAAGGAGGTGATCCAGCCGCACCTTCC
>NZ_NSGH01000011.1 GCF_002295105.1 Salimicrobium humidisoli
TGAAGTGTACCCCAGAGAGCCCTCAAGATATTCCCTTACCACCTTTACCTTAAATTCTTCACTATACTTGGACATAAAAACACCCCGGAAGTTAGATTTTTTACTCTAACTTCCGGGGTTCACTACCCGTTCGCAATGAACGCGGGGATTTCCTATAGCAACGAACAATTATTTTTGAACGTTAGCAGCTTGTGGTCCACGGTTACCTTCGACGATTTCGAAAGATACTGTTTGACCTTCTTCAAGTGTTTTGAAGCCTTCGTCTTGAATAGCGGAGAAGTGTACGAATACATCGTCCTGACCTTCTACTTCGATGAAGCCGTAACCTTTTTCTGCGTTGAACCATTTCACGTTACCTTGTAACATATTGTTTCCTCCTGCGGTGATTCTTAATCACCAATGTATTACTATTCCTGCTCACGACGTGCATTCAAGACGACAAGCTTTCACACTCATGCTCGTTGCTTTCGTTCCGAACAACAATAAGTTAATTACTACTATAGCACCGTTATTATCAAATAGCAACCCCTTTTCAAATATATCTATACTAATGCACGATCATCGTCAGCAAAGCGACGGCAGTACCGATACTTCCACAAATAATTGTAAAGGGGAGGTTTTTCCAGACGATACGGTAAGGATTCATCTGAAAGTTGACGGAAGTGATGGTGACGATCAGTCCATACGGGGCAGAAGGGACGGTAGCGATCGCCGAACTTGATAACAGAACGGCCAGAGTAACAGGGGGCAGAGCTTCCATAAGGAGTCCGCTGATCCCTCCGAATATCCCCATAGTAGCCAGTGGATGAACTCCGGCAAGTGTCATGAGCAGAAAAGTCAGCTGAATGATGATCATAATGACTACAGGAGAATCACTGTAGGCGATGACCGGCTGCTGCAGCAGTTCAAGATATGGAGAGGCGTTCAGCGTCTCTGTTAAAACGGAAAGGCTCAGTAACAGTACGATAAAGTTATCAAGGCGGTTCGTATGCCGCTTCCAGGCCGGCCATCCGATTAACCAGAAACTTTTCCGTCTTTTCAAAATCGTACTCCACAGAAAAGCAAAAGGTACGATGGCAATAGTTACAGAGAAAAGAAATTCAAAATCTATGACATTCGCAAGAAAGACTACCACACTTAAAAACAGAATGAGTGCCAGAATAAACTCTTTCAACTTCGCTCTCCCATAACTGTTTTTCTGTTTTGTTTCCTTTTGCAGTTCGTGACTCCCGAATTTCCGGCGACCTGCCAGTGTATCCAGAAAAATACCGGCCAGAGAAATGAGCAGCATCCACGGGAGCACCTGCAGATAATTTGCTCCGGTAATGAAAATGGAGGTCGCCAGTAAAATCTCAAGCGGACTCCAAAGCAGCGCGAGGGAGTAGCCGCGTAACGTAGCCATGGAAACAAAGCTGTTTCTCACCTCCGGACTGAATCTGCTTAACTGCTCTTTCAGTAAGTCCTGGGAAATCGTAGCCGAGGAAAGATTAAGAAAAGCAGCCAGCGACACCATCGTCGCTTCACTTCTTCCGTAAAGCTGCCCGAGTGTTCCTGTCCCTGACTGCAGCAGATCCTTAAGCAATTTGTTGTAGCGTCCCGCTTTCACGGCACTGTTCATCCACGGTAGCACGGATAAGAGAAGCAGAAGTCCGACGTTCCCGGCGAATAACCCCGGTATATCCCGAAGTGAAAGAGAGCCCGAAATGAAGAAAAATCCTCCGGCTGTAAGCAGAACTGTGCCGAGAATCCGAAACACCCGTGATGCTCTCGGAAACGCGAGTAAAATCATTACGATACTAAAAACGCCGATAACGAAATAAAGCGTATCGTTTTCAGTGAATATATGTATGATATTCAGTAAAAATACCGCCGAATAAAAAATGTACAGGTGACTGTATAGAAATTCCCTCATATATTCCTCCCATCCTCCGACCGTAAAATCCGGGCGGCCCTCTATTTATAGAAGTCCGTATTTACAATAAAGGAGCCCGCGATCCGTCTGCTTTATAAAAACTCCCCGATACCTCTGAAGTATCGGGGAGAAGCTGTATCATTTCCTTATATTATACTTGAATGCCTCGTCTTCGTTCATCATTTTTATAGCTGCCCAGATGAGAATGAACTGAATGACTATAATAGGGAGTCCCATCAGACCGGAGACGACTTCGAGCGGTGGCAGACCGCCGATACGCATCAATACTAAAGCTACTACGGTAATAATCGCAGCTATGATGATGCGGAGCGTTTTCGGCGGTTCGAATTTACTCATATCGCGCGTACTTGTATAAGCCGCTACGGTATAAGTCGTGGAGTCCAGCGTCGTCGTAAGGAAAATCAGGGCAACGATCATGAAAAGAGTGATAGCAAGCCAGCCGAGAGGCAGAGTGGACAGTATTTCAGGAATTGCTGCCATTCTCTCTTCGTTCTGGACAAGCTTCAGAATGTTCATATCTTTGTTCAGGTATTGATACACTCCAAGGCCACCGAGTATGCCGGTAGCTATCCATGAGATCAGAGTCGGTGCCAGGAAATAGGTGAGAATCATTTCCTTGACCGTACGACCGCGTGAGATTTTAGCCGCAAACACGCCGTGCAGCATCGCCCACGTTGCACTGTAGGCAAAGAAGAATACGGTATTACTCTGGACGTGGGACATTCCGCCTTCATGAACGGAATCCGTGTTCAATGAAAGATTGATGTAATTTGAAATCAGGAAAGACACGCTGTCGGAGAAATAGTTGAGAATGAATATCCCGGGGCCTGCAAAGATAATGAACAGACCTAATGCTCCGGCAAGATACATGTTTAGCGTACTGAGCCTCTTGATCCCTTTTTCGATACCTGCATAGGCACTGAGGGAGAATAAAAACACCCAGACGATAGTAACGATAAGCGTTAATGTGAACGTGATTTCAATATTCATAAGGTGAGCCAAATTGTACGTTACAATCGGAGCGCCGAGGCCGAGAGTAACAGCAGCGCCGGAAAGAATACTGATCAGGAACAGAATGTCGAAGATTTTTCCGCCTATTCCGTCTGAGAATTTATCTCCGAATAAAGACCGGCATGCTTCCGATACACGCATAAGCGGACGCTTACGCACGTGCAGAATGTAGCCCATGGCAGGGGCGATCAGAACGAATATCGCAAATACCTGGAATCCCCATAGAAACATACTGTAAGCATTTCCCCACAGTATCGCTTCCGGAGACCCGGCTTCCACTCCGGCGGGCGGATCGTTGGCTACCGACGTCCACTGAAGCATACCGGTACGCATGATAGTGGAACCGAGTCCCATGGCGATAAGTATGGAAGAATACTCGAACAACGAGAACCGTGGTTTCTCTTTGGGGTCACCAAGAACTACCTTTCCGTATTTTGAAAATGACAAATACAAACCTGCTACAACTAATATAATTCCGTACCACAGATATCCCCATGTAAATGATGTGACGATTGAATCAAAAATGGAGTTCAAAAGCTCCAGTGATTTTGCTTCGTACATGGCAAAAGGGATACTAATGGCGATTACAATCAATAAGGCGGGTATAAATATTTTGTAATCAATAAGACCTTTCTTTCCCATTCGAATCCTCCTAATATATATTTTCGTTACTTAATTTAAGCAGAACGACTATACAATCCCCACTCATTTACATGTTTAAACATATTTTCTAACAAAAGGGTTTTCAAGCAGGTGATCTCCTGGATAAAAAAGCCTCAGGAATCCACCTGAGGCTGAATCTATTAACCTGGAGAGCTTCTACTTACTGATACTGCCACTCCAGTCGCGCATGCCACCTTTCAATACCTGGGCCTGTATCCCGTTTTCTGTAAGGATATCTGCAGCCTGGGTACTGCGGGGGCCTGCAGCACACACTGTTACGTACTCTTTGTGGTTATCCAGTTCACTCAGCCTGCTTTCTATCTCATCCAAAGGAAAGTGGATAGCCCCTGGGATCATGCCTTCTTTCACTTCCTCATCTGTACGGACATCGAGCACTTCCACATTCTTATGATTGTGTTTCTGTTTCAGGGTTTCTTCACCAATTTCTATAGCCATCTATGAACCTCCTTTTATCATTCAATCTTTGTTCCCTGTTTACCTCAGCAGCACGACAAAAAAACATTTTCCAAAACTTTTTATCTCTCTATTATCTCTTCGTCCACTTTTGTACCGAGATGCCTCCCCGGCTCGTCTGAGATAGCGAGAATTTCCTGTCCGGCTTTAAGTTCCAGTAAAGGGCATTCCCCTTTTTCCTTCTCACTTACATATACACTGGCCGATTTCTGTAGAGTGACCGAGACGAGTTGTTTTCCGTCCTTACATTCCACCCGTAAAAGCGGACGTTTTTCCATTTTTACGCGGCCGAGAGGAATCGTCCGCTCTTTTTCCCCGTCCGTAATACTGACCTCTTCGCCCGCCCGGCACTCATGGAGGTATTTTGTCTGTTCACCCTGACGAATATACTGATGAAGCGCCCCTGCATTGATCCTGAAAGGACGTGCGGGGTACCCTTCCGACTCTCTGTTTTCTGCGAGTACTTTGATATATCCGTGCCCCGTGTTCCCTACAAACACCCCATCAACGGGCTTCAGTATATCCACGAAGTCCAGACATACCCTCACCCCTTCTCCGATTTCTTCGATTTTAGTGACTTCCATATATTTTTCCTCATTCATATCGCATTCTCCTTTGGTTGATTTCCAACTTACCCTTCTTCTATACTATTAGTATTACTATAAACGAAAAGAGGATTCTGATGAGAGTAGCCATTTTCGATTTTGACCGTACTTTGTTTCCGGAAGAAACCTTCCCGCTCATGATGACCCATCTTAAGACACACCCGATGCATTACAGAAAATACAACACTTTCATGAGAAAGATAACTCCTATGTATACTGCTTACAAACTGAAACTCTATCCCGAAAGAAAAATGAAGGAAGACTCCATGAGAAGTTATATTTCTTCTTTTAAGAAAACGTCCCGTGAAGACGTGGATAAATTTTTCGCCCAGCTTGCGAATCAGATGAAGAAAAGGCTGAACCGGGAAGTACTCGACCGTCTGGAGTGGCACAGAAACCGGGGAGATTATACGGTGCTTGTCTCCGGCGCTTTCGAACCGATGCTTGAAACGATTACGAACGATCTGCCTTTTGATCTCGTGCTCGGCACAGAAGTTCCCTACAAAGAAGGTTACCTCGACCATAAAAAACGGATCCAGCACGTGAACGGGGACCGGAAAATGAAAAAAGTGATGGAACATCTCCGCTCGGCCGTCATCGACTGGGACGGCAGTTATGCGTACGGAGACAGTTTTTCCGACCTCGACGTTCTTGAGGCCGTAGGGAATCCGGTCGCGGTACAGCCGGAACCGAGACTTAAAAAAGTGGCCGATCAGCTGAACTGGGAGACTATACCCGTCGAACAGAATCAAATATTTCCGGGGAAATAAATCTCCGGCGATTCATCCCAAGTCCTCCCTGTCCGTTATAAAAAAAGAGTGATTTTCTTGTATTGCTAAAGAAAATCACTCTTTTTTCCGTCGGAATCCCTCATCCCTGTCAGGACGAAGGAACCGTCTCCGGAACTTTACTTATGAGGGTACCCCAGAATAGTTTTTACTTCCAGGTACTCTTCAATACCGTGGTCTCCCCATTCTCTGCCGATGCCTGAGTGTTTATAACCACCGAACGGTGCAGCAAAGTCCGCTTTCGTATCATTGACTTTAACACGGCCGGCGCGTATACCTGCGGAAGCTTTTCTTAGTTTCTCTTCGTCTTTTCCGTATACGTATCCCGCAAGACCGTACTCCGTATCGTTGGCGATTTCGATAGCCTCATCGAGGGAGTCGTATGTGAGAACACACATGACGGGTCCGAAGATTTCTTCACGTGCAATGACCATGTCATTGTCGACTTCCGTGAAGACAGTCGGCTTCGCGTAGTATCCCTGCTCAAGACCTTCGGGTTTCCCCGGGCCGCCGACGAGAAGCGTGGCGCCTTCCTCTGTCCCTTTTTCCATATAGGACTGGACAGTATCCCACTGCTTCTGGGATACGATCGGCCCCATATGATTTCCGCCATGCGGGTCTCCTACTTTGAATTCAGGCAGTACGTCTTTGATCGCCTGCTCAAATTCATCCTTCATCGAAGAAGGAATAAGGGTCCTTGTAGCTGCTGAACATACCTGACCGGTATTATTCGTAATGTGTGTCAAAGCTGCACGGGCGGCATCTTTCACATCTGCGTCATCAAGCACAATCAATGGAGATTTCCCTCCGAGCTCAAGCGCTACATTCGTAATATTTTCTGCCGCGTTTTTCATAATCTTCTCACCTGTGGCTCCCGACCCGGTAAAGGAAACGAAATCGATATCCTCATGAGAGCTTATGCCGTCCCCGATAACTTCTCCGGTACCATTCACCAGGTTGAACACACCTTTTGGAACGCCTACCTTATCGAATATTTCCGTAAGAATAAACGCTGCAAAAGGCGTCTGTTCCGCCGGTTTCAATATAACAGGACTGCCTGCAGCAAAAGCGCTGGCAATCTTCGTCGATGTCTGGTTCGTCGGGAAGTTCCACGGAGTGATCAGGCCGCTGACACCACTCGCCTCTTTCATCCTCGTATGTCCTTCATGTTCTTCGATGAACGGAAAATTCTTCAGCGACTCCGCTGCCTGGGCGAAGTGGTTATACCCCATCATGAAGTGGACTTTTTCCGAAACTTCCACAGGAGAACCGAGTTCTTCTGTAATCGTGTCTATAATGTCGTCTTTGCGGTTGTTGTACTCTTCGGCAATATCCTCAAGCATTTTCACTCTTTCCTCTTTAGGCATTTGTGAAAAGTGAGGGAAAGCATCGCGTGCAGCCTGCACCGCTTTGTCCAGATCCTCTTTTGTTCCGAGGCTTATCTCTCCGAACGCTTCTTCGGTAGCGGGGTTGATGACTTCTGTCGTTTCAGAACCGGTGGACTCCACCCATTCTCCGTTAATATAGTGTTTAAGATATCGTTTCATAATGAAAGCCTCCTTTATTTTTCACTGAATGTACTATCTTTATCTACACAGGAGAGTCTTTCCTAATTCTGCAAATGTTAAACATCAGGCACCCGTCGTGCAGGAGAGAGCTACCTCCGGGTTGTGCTTTTTTCAAGGTAAAAAACCGTCTCCGAATCAGTGGGAGCAGGGTAATGATATTCCTGCTGATAAGACTCCTCCCCCTTACCGGTAATTACCACCCAGTCTTTCTCTCCGCTCCTTCTCAGAGCTTCTTCGATAGCCAGGGTACGATCGGGAATGACTTCCCCGTTCCCCCGTCCGTACCGGCGCTGAATCTCATAAAGGATCTTTTCCATCTCTTCTTTTGAAACTGAATTAAGGTCATCGAGAGTCAGGATATACTGATCACTCATTCTGGCGGAAACTGTAATCATCTCTTCTCTTTTCTCCTCGTCTCTGTCCCCCCGGAAACCGAACAGATGGATGAATTTACCGGTGCACTGACTTCAGACTGTGTCCAGGGAATGATACAGGGCATCCGGGGTGTGGGCGTAATCGATCGCTACTGTACGATCTCCGGATAAATAGTGGACCGAAAACCTTCCTTCCACTCCTTTGAAACCGGTAACCGCCCGAGCGACTGCCTCATCCCTTGCTCCCATCAGCTTCACGGTACCATATGCCATAGCTATGTTATACATGTTGTGGATACCGGCAATCGATGGTTCCAGAAAGATTTCCTTTCCATTATGACGAAGGAGGAGTTCCCCGGCCCCATCGTCATATTCACTGATGTACACATCACTGTCTTCTCCGGCATCGACAGACACGACGGAAGTATTCTCTTTCCTCAGTTCACCGGCAAGCTTCTCTCCCCATTCATTCTGCGTGTTGATTACCGCCTGTCCTTTCTTTGTCAGCATACGGAACAGCTTCTTCTTAGCAGCAAAGTAATTCTCCATGGAACCGTGATAATCCAGATGGTCGTGGGTAAGGTTGGTGAAGAGGGCGTAATCGAACACAAGACCTTCCACTCTGTGCTGCGTTAAAGCATGGGAAGACACTTCCACAATTACAACTTCATCATCACTTACCGCAAGGAGCCTGTTGATTTCCAGTAACGTGGGAGTCGTGTTCCCTGCCGGATGTTTTTCTTTGTTGACGATATTACCCGTGCTGCCGAAAAGGGCGCAGGAAACCCCACTTTCTTCAAACATACTTTTTAAGAGGTGGCCGGTCGTAGTTTTGCCGTTGGTCCCGGTTACTCCGATCACCGTCTTGTCTGCTGCCGGGAAGCCGTAATAGTAATCGCTGATCACGCTCAATGCTCTCCGGCCATCAGCCACCTGGATATAAGGGACGGAGACTTCCACGTCCCCCTGTTCCCCCACAACCGCAGCCGCACCTTTCCCGACCGCATCCTGGATATAGTCGTGGCCATCTCTCTGATATCCTTCAATTGCAAAGAAAAGGTACCCGTCCTTCACCTCCTGCGAGTTATAAGTTATTCCTTTAATCGTTACATTCGGCAATCCGTCCGGGAGTGCCACTGCTTCTTCTTTCAATATATGGTTTATCCGATCAAATTTCATAGCTGGACTCCTTTTATAAATCTTAGAATGGATTTCTGCTCTGCTGTCAAAATCTGATTTCGTTATGTATTAGTTCATTATACGAGTGAACGGAAAAAATACAAGCCGGGGCGACTACCCTGACTTGTACATCTGCTTTCATTTCTCGAGGCCGGCCACCCCGAAACCGCCGGGTCCGGAGTGTGTGGAGATCATACCCCCTGCCTGAATCCATCTGATATTTCGAAAACCGTAATCTTCAGCTGTTTGTTCCATCAATTGCCTGGTTTCCTCGTCCAGACCGGCAGAGTAAATGAAATACAGCTGATCGGGATCCAGGTTGTATTCACTGAAATAATCGTGGAGCAGTTTCTTCCCGGCACCTTTCATTTTCCCCCGGTATTTCTTCGTTGAAATCAATTTTCCGTCTTTCAGGTCTATCCGGGGTTTTATTTTCAACAGCGTTCCGATCAGTGATCCTGCATTACTCACCCGGCCGCCTGCTTTCAGAAACTCAAGACTGCCCGGGATAAAAGACAGTCTGGCTTTCGGTACCGTCCGTTTTATCCTTTCTATAAGCTGGTCTACTCCCGTTTCAGGCTCCTTCTTCACTATTTCTGCAGCATAAAGTACGACTGCAGCAAGCCCTCCTGTTACATTCAATGCGTCGATGAGATGTATGTCCTCAAATTCTTCCGCAGCGATGACGGCATTCTGAAAAGAGGAAGATGCCTTGGAGGTGTAACCGATATGAATAATATCGCATCCCGGGTGTGCCTTCCGAATTGCAGTGAAAAGCTCTTCATATTCATGTACGTTCGTAGCCGTAGTGGATGGGATTTTTTTCGTGCGTTCATAATAACTGTAGATCTCCTCCACGGGGAGAGAGCCATCCGGATAATCCTTATCATCCATAATAATGTGCATAGGAACTGTGTAAAGATTGTATTTCACTTTCAAATCCTCTGGCAGGTCGGCACCGCTTTCGGTGGATAAGATGATTTCTTTCATGCTTTTTCCTCCCGGTTCGCAGTTGAAAAATCTCCTGCGGAATTATATTGCTGTACGTCGGATCATGAAAACGTTCCATCCTTCTCCCTTTCCCTGCAGCAGAACTTTTAATAGTGTTTGTCAGGACACCCGCTCAAGAACTTCCTCCACTTTGCGGTTAAGAGGCTGAAAGTCAGGCGGGGGCGTCTCTTCCCCGGTAATCTGATATTTCTCCTTCAAATCTGCGATGCGCTCGACGCTCTCGTTTATTCTTGCTTCCGACAGTTCCCCATTCTCGACAGCTGCTTTCAGTTCGTTAAAAACAGTGGAAATCAGGTTGGAGTCATGCGCCATAAGAAGCAGGTCCCCTCCGGCTTTCACCGTCTCCACGGCCGCATCTTCCACACTGTATTCATTCGTAATAGCCCCCATCGTTAAATCATCCGTAATGACTACACCTTCGAAACCAAGATCGTCTCTCAGGACGTCCGTAATCACCGCTTCGGACATCGAAGCCGGATACTGGTCGTCGAATGCCGGCAGCAGAATGTGGGAGGTCATCGTGACGTCCGCTCCCGCCTCGATAGCCTGTTTGAACGGAATAAGCTCCATCTGTTTCAGCTCTTCATAACTTTTCGTCACTTTCGGAAGGTTCAGATGGGAATCTACACTCGTGTCTCCGTGCCCCGGGAAGTGCTTGATAACAGGTACCACTCCCTGCTCTTCAATTCCTTTCATTACCTGAATACCGAGTTCGCTTACGGTTTCCGGATCGCTGCTGAAGGAGCGGTCTCCGATGACAGGGTTGTCCGGGTTACTGTTCACATCCAGAACGGGGGCGAAATCCAGATTAAAGCCGAGTTCATTCATCTGTGCCCCGAGGATTTCACCGGTTTTAAAAGCGAGTTCAGGGTCCTCCAGCTCTCCTATCTCCCCGCCCGGCGGAAGTTTAGTGACTTCCGGAGGCATACGTGAGACCCGTCCGCCCTCTTCGTCCACTCCGAGCAGAAGCGGATAAGGGTTGTTTTCATTAACCTGCTTCATTTCATTCAGAAAATCGACGGTCTGAGGGGCACTCGTAATGTTGTTGCCGAACAGAATAAGACCGCCCACGTGATATTTTTCAATAACTTCCTTCGTCTCCTCATTCATCCCGGTACCGCTGACGCCGCCGAAGATCATTTGACCGATCTTTTCATCAAGACTCATGTTACTGATTTTCGTATCGGACGCTTCTTTTGCCCCCGCACTCAACGTCACGTAGTCCACTTCTGTTTTCTTCGCTTCATCGTCAGACCGGGGAAAAACAAACTCCAGCACGCGTCCTCCGGAAAGCGCATAGACGAGCGTCTGGTCCTTTCCGCTTCCCTTATTTTCCGTACGGTCGGGCTTTTTGTGGGACTTAACATCGTCGATGCCGAAGGAACTCTCTTCTTTCCTATCCGATTTCAGCATAGTCACCGTGTCGCCGCTAAGTCCGATTTTCACGTTGCGGGAAGAATAGTCCAGCACAGTCTCCCCTTTTTCATCAGTTGTCTCTTCCGGTTCCCCCCACTTCTCCCGCACTTCTTCACGGGTCGTTTCGCCGACTGTAAACGGCACCCCGGGCACCTCTCCTTTTTCAGCACGGGAAAAGATTTCCGCCGGACGACCACCGGCTTCCCCGTTTTCGTTTTCGGAAGTACCTTGCTCTTTCCCGGTCCCCGGCTCACTCCGTTCGTTGCCGAAAATCAGGAACACACTAAGACCAAGAACGATAATACCGATAATGATCCCCATTCTTTTACGCATACTACGCCTCCGCTCTCCCCCGCTCATGTTTTATTTTTCTGAAGCAGGGCAATTACTGTGACTACATTATACATGAAATCATGAGATGTTCAGTATTATGAAAATATTTCAGAATTTATCCCTTTACTGCAAATCTTACGCTTCAGAAGACAGCGGCTCCCGCTCATGTTTCATAAGAAAATTCCAAGGGTAAAAATTCACATATGAAGGTAATGACCGGTAAAGGAGGCAGAAATATGAAAGATGATATTCAATACGGAGAAGACTATAAAAATATCCCGGCAACGTCGAAGGAAAGCGGAAGATTCGGGAAACTTGCTGAGAACCTGTGGTACCACACTGTTCAAATCGTGAACTTATGCTACGTTGCGAACGTCTCTAACGGGGGCTGGGTCCTTATTGATGCCGGCATGCCAAATTCCTCCGACGACATCATAAATCGGGCAGAGGAAACTTTCGGTAAAGACAACCCGCCTGAAGCTATCGTACTGACTCACGGGCACTTCGATCATGTTGGCTCGATAGTAGAGCTCGTTGAATACTGGAATGTGCCCGTATATGCTCACGAACGGGAGCTTCCATTTCTGCGCGGAGAAAAAGCTTATATGAAACCGGATTCTTCCGTTCAGGGCGGGGCTGTAGCTAAACTATCCGGTCTTTTTCCGAAAGATCCCGTAGATCTTGGAGACAAAGTGTATCCTCTTCCACAAGATGGCAGCGTACCGTTTCTTGAAGAGTGGGAATGGATCCACACTCCCGGCCACACGCCCGGTCACGTATCCTTTTTCAGGAAAAGTGACCAGGCGCTGATTGCGGGAGATGCTTTCACTACAGTGAAGCAGGAGAATCTGATGGATGTAACTATGCAGAAGAAAGACATCAGCGGTCCTCCCCGTTATTTTACCCCTGACTGGAAAGCTGCTCACACCTCAGTCCGGAGACTGAGAGACCTGAACCCGGCACGGGCCATTACGGGACACGGGCTCCCGATGGAAAATAACGAACTCAGTAAAAACCTAAGTTATCTGGCCGATAACTTCGAAGAAATTGCCGTACCGGATTACGGCCGGCACGTGGAAGATGAAGAATAATCAGCTCTTACGTAAGCCACCCGCGACTTGAAAGTCACGGGTGGCTTTTCATGTTGAGTCAGCTTCATTTCTTTACGCCGAGCTGCTCAAGTATTTCATCCGTATGTTCTCCGAGTTTTGGGGCAAGGGAGTGGATGATTCCAGGAGTTTCTGATAATTTTATAGGAATTCCTATCTGCCTTACAGAACCGAGCGTATCGTGCTCGAATGTCCGGATCATCTCTCTCGCCGTTATCTGTGGATCTTTTATCATTTCTTCAAAGGTAAGCAGCGGCGTGACGCAGGCTTCCACTTCACGGAATACTTCTATCCATTCCGAAGAAGTTTTCGTCAATATAATACCGCTGATCTGGGCCTTCATACGTTCCTGCGTTTCCGGAGGAGCATTGAGCTCAGGAATCAGATCTTCGCGGCCGATCGCTTCGCAGAAGTTTTTCCAGAACTTCGGTTCCAGCGCCCCCACCGAAAGCCATTTCCTGTCTTTCGTCCGATACACTTCATAACAGGCCAGGCCGCCGTTCAGCATTTGTTCTCCGCGCTTCGGTTCCTCTCTATCTTTAAGAAAAGCAGGGAGAAGCAGCTGCATCCACGATACGACACCGTCAAGCATGGAAATATCGACAAACTGCCCTGTGCCGGATTTTTCGCGCTCCAGCAGAGCAAGCAGAATACCGACAGCAGCCGGCAGCGCCCCACCGCCGATATCGGCAATCTGGGCGGACGGGATAATCGGTTTTCCTTTTTTCTCTCCTGTCAGGTTCAGCATACCGGCATAGCTTATGTAATTCACATCGTGACCGGGCTGATTACGGTAAGGACCGGTCTGGCCGTATCCGGTAATCGCGCAATATATAATGCGATCATTCACTTTCTTCAACCGGTCGTAATCAAGACCGAGCCTCTCCATTACTCCCGGCCGGTAAGACTCTACCACAACGTCTGCCTGTTTCACCAGTTCCAGGAAACAGTTTTTTCCTTCCTCCGTTTTCAGATCCAGACAGACGCTCTTTTTATTCCGGTTCAGTGAATGAAAAAAAGTACTGTCTTCGTTAAGATTCGGCTCATATCCTCTGGCATAGTCCCCGTGGTAGGGATCCTCCACTTTAATTACTTCCGCCCCGAAATCTGCAAGCATCAGTGTGCAGTAAGGTCCCGGCAGTAAGCGTGTCAGATCCAGCACCCGTATCGATTCAAGCGGCAGCGACATTTCCATTTCCCCTTTCCTCAGCCGGTATGTATTTCACGGTTCGACTGACATTGCTCGTTACGAAGAGGCATTTTCTCCATAATCCTGTGCTCGCAAAGGAAGTACCAGCAGTTTCGACAACGCCAGGACTCCCGTAACCAAAAAATCAGTTTGTAGGCGGCGAACGTTAACATCCACCCAAAAGCGGCCGGACCTATGATAGCGCCTACATTTAATATTATCACACAAATACTGAACCCCTGGGCAGGTATTTCCGGAAACACGCGGGCGCTCCAAATAGGCAGGTAGGCTGCATAAAGCATAAACGAGGCGCCGAAAACGAAAGCGGAAGTCATCACGAAAAACCAGCCGTCAGAGAAATAAAGTACTGCGATACTGAGAGAATAAAGGAAGATAGTAAGCACGAAACTCCTTCTCATCCCCATCCTGCTGATCAGATCTCCTCCAAAGAGGCCGGAGATCCCTCCGGCCCCCGCCACTAGAAAAAGAATAGCGTTGGCATTCGGAACGGAAAAATTTTCGGTGACAAAATCTGCCGCATACGTCCAATACGTCGACTCGGTTAAACCGAACAGAAAAGAGGCCAGGTAAAACGGGAGGGATGCTTTTGTGAATAAAGGCTGAAGATCTCTCATTTTGATAGCGGTTCTTTCTTTATTTCTCTGCTGGGACGGGACGGATTTATAAGCCCAAAGGAGAATAAGATACCCGACCATTGCCCCTCCTCCCCATATCCATCTCCATGCACCGTCAAGAAGGATATATAAAAGGGAAATGAAAACCAGCCCTATGGTGGAGCCGGTGCTGATGATGGATAGAGTCCTTTTCTGTATGTGCTTCCTTACATTTTCACTTACACTTTCAGAGAAGGAGGTCCAGGTCAGCCCGGAGCTGAGGCCGGCCACCAGATAGGCCCCAGCGAAAACCAGCCAGCTATCCGTAAGTGACGCTACTAGAAGACCGGTGGAGGCGGTCAGGATACCACCGAGAATCATGAGCCTGGGTCCCGACTTGGAAATGAAGATGATGACGGTAAGAGCGCCCGTCAGAAAGGTGATGAAAGTTAAACTGGAAATCACTCCAAGTACGGAAGCAGATAAGCCGAAAGACTCCCTGAAATCCGGCAGAAGAAGCCCGTACCCATATCTGAACCATCCGAAAATAATAGCTAATGCCAGCAGTCCGAGGATTGAAATCGGAGGGATCTCTAAGCGTTTCATGGTTTTTCTCCTTCCTCATCTATAGTGGAATAATGTTACCTCCAGCGGAGGAGAAGAAAACATTCTCACCGCTCCCTCTGCATATAGAAAAAGACGCTTTGTCCATTCTCCGGGAAACAGACAAAACGTCTTCTATACGGTATAACTCTTAAGGCAATATACAGAGGCTTAACAAAGAATACAGTCAGCTGCAGAAACAATAAAATATCCGGTTCAATGAGCAATGGATCAATAAGGCAGCCCCGCTGTTCCAAAAAACCTTTTCCGTCTCTATTTATATAGAAAGTCTGCCCTGGCCACGTCCGTGAGATAGAGACGAGGATAAGAACAGACTTCGTCAAATACTTCAAAAGAAGCTGACCTTTTCAAAATGCTTCAACGTTCCGCGCCATAATCTGTTCCTCCGATGTAGCGGCCTGTTATTGATCCTCTGCGAGCACGTCCTGAAAATCTTCGTGTTTCTGTATCTGTGCTTTTGCGAAAGGACAGGTCACGATGACTTTCTTATCCTCTTCCCGTGCATAATCGACTACGCGTTCGACAAGGGCTTCGCCCATTCCCTCACCGCGTAACTCCTCCGACACGAAGCTATGGTCCAGAATAATCTGGTCTTCCCCTGTCGGTACCCAGTGAATTTCGGCTAAAGGGTTTTCAGGATTTTCGCCGGCATAAAACTTGTTTTCATCTTTGTTGATCTCTCTCATTGCTACGACCTCCTTCAATTCTATTCGTTTCTCATCACGAAACAGTAAGATCAGTCACTTTTCTTTTTTTCTACGTGAGTACCCCGGTTCAGTTGTAACTTGTGGACTTTCCATTTACCTGCCGGCGTCTTTGAAGTTCTCCCTCATCTTAAGCCCGATATGATAATGATCACAGTTTTCCCACTCCAGATAATCTTTCAGTAAATGATACGACTCGTCAAAAAAAGTGGTTATATCAGCAGCAGTGGGAGCTCCGCCGCCATTTTCAAGCTGCAGAATGAATTCTCCCATCTCCGTATCGAAATAACTGCTTTCCGGAAAAGACGGACCGCATTCAAATGCAGAAGTAGGGAACGGATAAGCAAGCACGAAGAACGTCGGTCCTTTAAACGTGTCGTCCCCGAGCCAGAATCCGAATTCTATCATGTGTTCATCGAAAGCGGCACGTTCAATCACTTTACTGTCATCCTCGAAGGGCTCGTGACGGTTATATACGAGTGCACCGGAAACATCGAATGTCCCCCAGAACAGCCCTGGTTTGATTCTTCTGGCACGGAACGGGTTCAGGAAGCTTTTCTCCACTTCATAAGCGAACTGAAAATACCCGAGTGCCTGTTCCGACACCTGTTCAGAGTAATGATGATGCTCCGTGTCCTCTTCAAAAGGTATAGTCGACTCCATTTCCTGAGGTACAGTATTGATCGGTATATCGATGCCTTCGTTCTCGAGAATCTGTTTTAAAGTAAGATAGTAATCTTTGACAGTACGGCCATTCTTCAGATCGATAAATTCTTCTTTCTCTTTCGTAACTATTTCAAGACGGTGGTGCACGAGATTCAGGGCGATGGAAAAAGCTTTCCCGTCGCAACTTAACAGCCCCGTAGAAACACCCTGGGTCGTAATATCCAATATTACGTGTTCCCATTGAGGAGCTTTATGTTCAAGCTCCAATTGGTATTTACCCAAAATCTGGGACAACAGATGAAGCGTAGTCTTTTCTTCAGCCCAGTCCTTGTATAGCATACAAATTCTCCTCCCCGGTCTCGGTTAGTTAAGAAATGAATAAGTTTTTCATTTGAGGCTTTTTCTGTCCATTCGACCGCCTTACTTATTAAGCCAGTCTTTCGCTTTGCGCGCTACATCTTCTGTAAGCGTATGCCCCTGGACCCAGGCCGTGGTAACGTCAGCTCCTCTTTCCTCAAAAAGGTTGATGACTCTTTCACTTTCGGATTCAGGAACGATCGGGTCTCCTTTGCCAAGTGACAGGAAGACTTCCACGTCGCTGAAATCCTGTTCCTCTTCCACTTCCGCGGGATAAAGGGGTGCAAACAGCGCGGCTTTTTTGAAAGCGTCCGGATGCTTCAGCATCATCTGGATAGCAATATTGGAACCGTTCGAAAAGCCGACAGGTACGGCATCTTCCAATTTAAATCCATACTCTTCAGCCTTCTCTGTAATGAATTCGTACAGTTCATTACCGCGGAATTCGAGATCTTCCCAGTCATACTTCCCTTCTCCGTGACGTTTGAAGTACCTGTTCATGCCGTTTTCCTGAACGTTTCCCCGGATGCCTAGAATATTATAATCAGGGTTCAGTAACTGGGCTACAGGAACGAGATCGTTTTCTGTACCACCTGTACCGTGCAACAGTATAAATACCGGGGCTCCTTTTTTGTTTTCTTTATAAATATGTTCCATTTGTAAAACAACTCCTTTTCAAAAAAAATACTTATCTTCCTGTTCCCCTGTTCAGGAACGCTTAGTGTTGAAAGGGCGGACCTTCGCTTCGATCTGTTCGCGCTGTGACTCCAGGAATGGTGGAAGGGACAGACTTTCTCCCAACGTTTCGTAAGGTTCGTCACCCATAAATCCGGGACCGTCTGTCGACAGTTCCACGAGAATGTCTCCGATGCGTGTATAAAGGGCTTCGAAATAAAAACGGTTCACGTTTCCTGAGTGTCCCATTCCGAGTTCATTATACTTCTCTTCCCACTGTTTCAGAGTATCGTGATCTTTCACTCTGAAAGAGACGTGGTGGACTTCGCCGTGCCCCTGACGGGCAGGTGATGTTTCGTCTTTTCGCAGAATAACCTGGCCACCGTTACCACCGTCGCCCACTTCAAGAAGCGTTACGTTCTCCTCCTCGCGGATCGGCTTCATTTTGTATACGTCACCGAGCAATTTTTTGAAATCATCGAAATAGCTTACAGTGATTTCAATCGGACCAAGACCGTATACTGCTTTTTCTTCCGGAACCGGACCATTCTTCCATGGCGTGCCCGGCGCTACGCCATCATCGTTTTCATCGGAAAAAAGCTGAAATCTCTGACCGTCGGCTTCTTCGAATGGAAGAACTTTCTTCCCGAATAGTTCCTGGATGCCGTCATTTTTTACGCCGAACTCTTCAAACCGATTCTGATAGTACTCCAGTGCCGCATCGTTAGGTACGCGCAGACCGATTCTCGAGATCGAGTTCGTGCCGCGTCTTCCTTTCGGAATGTTCGGGAAGTCGAAAAACGTGACGTCTGTACCCGGAGAACCTACGTCATCTGCGAAAAACGTATGGTACGTCTGGATGTCGTCCTGGTTCACCGTTTTTTTAACCAGTCTCATACCAAGTACTTCTGTAAAAAATTTATAGTTTCTTGCTGCATCGTCCGTAATCGCTGTTACGTGGTGAATTCCTAACAAACCGTCTGTCATGTGTTACAACTCCTTTAATTGATAGTATTCATCTGCATATTTAAATGTCTAAGATTTTTTATCTCGATTTCAAGATAATTATATCTTAAAATAAGTTACCTTATATGTCAACATTTATACATTTGATACTGTCGCCATTCTGTCACCGGAGGTGCACGAAAAATGCACATAGAAAAGGTACCATATACGTGACATTAATGATTCAGGAGGGATCCATAAATGAAAAAGAAAATTATTTTCGGTGTAATGGCTCTGTTTTTGGCCGCATTACTCGCTGCATGCGGGAACTCCTCAGAAGAAACGGAAAGTTCGGGTGACAAAAAAGAACAGGAAGAACAAAAAGAAGACACTGAGGGAGGAATGGGACACTCTGCGGAAGAGATGTCCAGTGACGGTTCTGTACCGGATGGTCTAAAAAAAGCAGAAGACCCTGAATTTGCAATCGGTGACAAAGCTGAAATCAAAGCCGAACATATGAAAGGGATGAAAGGTGCGGAAAGTACAATTTCCGGAGCTTTTAACACAACGGTCTATACTGTTTCCTATACACCTACGAACGGGGGAGACCCGGTGAAGAACCACAAATGGGTGATCCACGAGGAATTTGAAAACCCGGGAGAAGCTCCGATGGAAGAAGGAGAAGAAGCGGTAATGACTGCCACTCATATGAAGGGCATGAAAGGAGCCACAGCCACAATTGACTCTGCGAAAGAAACAACTGTATACATGGTCGATTTCACGACAACCGATACAGAAGAACAAGTGGAGAATCACAAGTGGGTAACGGAAGAAGAACTGGCTCCCGTAGAGTAATAATGGAATAACGATAGTACGAAGGCAGCCCGCTCAAAAAGCGGGCTGCCTTCGTACATGTTGATTATTCTTCTGTCACCGACCGACGGTCCAGCCGCCGTCGACTTTCAATTCCGCACCCTGCATATAGTCGGACTCGTCTGAGGAAAGAAAGACGGCCGCTGCAGCAATCTCCTCAGGTTTTCCCGCTCTCCCGGCAGGAATGTCCTTCAGCCTCTCATCATCAATGCCTTCCGTCATAGGTGTATCAATATATCCTGGAGCAATCAGATTCGCTTTGATGCCTTGACTGCCAAAGTCGTACGCCAGCTGTTTTGTAAATCCATGTATAGCATGTTTGCTCGTTACGTAGGTATTGCCGCCCGCTCCGGCACTGCGGCGTTAGATGCCAGGTACGGCCCCTTCACATTCACGTTCATTAATTTATCGAACGTATCTTCATCCGTTTCCACGACATTTTTATAAGCATCGTGCACTCCGGCGCCGTTGTACAGTACGTCCACCGTGCCGAACTGTTCCACAGTTTTGTTTATTCCGTTCTGCACGGACTCGCGATCTGTAACGTCCATCTGCACTACGTCATCATCGGATCCACCATACTGGCAGCCTTTGCTGCCATTTACTACTGGTACCCGATCATGACCGGGAAAATACTGGACGACACACTCGGGAAATGGCATTTCTGGTTGTTCCTTATCGGCTTCCATCTCACTTTCTTCCTCCAGCACCTGGCCGGTCTCGACGGAATGCCGCGACGTATCTATGAATATACACAGGAAGACGGAGTGTGGTCCTACAATTTCATCAGCAGTATCGGGGCCTATCTCATGGCTATCTCCATGCTGTTTTTCCTGTGGAACATCATTAAAACCCATCGCAGCGGCGCCAGAGCCGGAGACGACCCGTGGGACGGGAGGACTCTGGAGTGGAGCGTTCCTTCCCCACCTCCGGAGCATCCGTTCGAAAAGATGCCGGTCATCGACCGCAGAGACATGTTCTGGTGGTCGAAAATCAATAACAAGCCGTTACCGGTCGCGAAAAATCCCCGTCCTTCTCCCATTGCGAGAAGAACGTTCCAGCCGATGTTTCTTGCCGGGAGCTTATTCATCTTAAGTTTCGGTTTCATTTACGGATGGTTGTGGATGCAAATCTTCGGCGGTATCCTGTCGTTAAGTACTTTCGTCATCAGAGCGTTTTCCGATGAACGCACGGAGGCATATAAGAGAGAGGAGGAGGAAAATGAGCAGTAAACTGATGTCCGAAGAGCTGTTTGCCGACAAAAGGACGGGCTTTTTCATATATCTCTTTGTGGAAGCGATTATGTTTACGACACTGTTCGCCACTTACCTCATTTATACTCCCCCGCAGACAGGGCCACGCCCGGGTGAACTGTTCGAGTGGCAGACGACACTTCTCGCTTCTATCTTTCTGATCTCGAGCAGTGGTACCCTGCTCATTTCGGAGAAGGGTCTGAATGAAAGGAAGATGAAGCTGATAATGACAGGGGTCGTTATCACGTTTCTGCTCGGAGCCGGCTTCATGTACTTCGAAATAGAAGAATTCCGCAAATTCATCACGGAAGGGCACGTCGTCTCAACGAACAACTTCCTTTCCGCGTACTATGTATTAGTCGGTCTCCACGCTGTCCACGTAACGTTCGGGCTGGGCTGGATGATAGTGCTTCTTGTGCAGGGGAGACTTCTGCCTTTCAACCTGTTCAAGGAAAAACATAAAATTTTCAATTACTACTGGCACTTCGTAGACGCCATCTGGATAGTCATTCTTCTCGTCGTTTATATTCCCTACCTCTTCTGACTTTCAAAATACAATATAAATAAAAAACCTCCGCCGGGTTGAAAAAAATTTCCTGAACCCGCGGAGGTTTCTTTCGTCTTCACACTCTGTCATATGAATGACCACAATGTCTGAATCGTTTCGTTCGTATAGATGATAAATAACCCGAGACCTGTATAAATCGCTGCAATCACCCATCTGCTGTACTTTTCGATGACCTGACCGATTCCTGTAATGTGAACAATTTTTTTGAGCGGTAAACACCAGTATATAAATCAGGATGATGAAAACTAGGAGTGATACAAGTACTTCGCTGAACGAAAGAGTAGTGAAATACGGTACGAGCAGTCCTATATTATCGGCACCACAGCTGGCCACCGTTACTATAGCGACCGTCCTCATCAGTTTACTGAGGCCACTTTTATTCAGCCGCTCCTCGACTTCCTCTTCTTCCGAATCTCCGAAAATAGCGATTTTCAGACCGAAATAAACGGGGATCAGCCCCAACAGTCCAAGAATCCATTCTTCGGGTACCAGCTCCAGTACATAAGCCAGAAACAGGCTGACGGCAATCAGGAAGAGAGAACCCGCGTACTATCCTATATAGATGTCCCGGACCTGCTTTTTAGTATCAGCCCTTGCGAAAAAAAGTAGCAGTATCACGATTAAATCCAGAGTAGTTGCCGAATAGATAACCGCTGACGTGATGATTGTCTGAACCATAAAGCGTACCTCCCCCCCGTATATCTTCCCTTATAAATCTCTCTATATGCAAAAGAAGGCCCTTTTACAGGCCTTCTTTGACAGGGGAGGAGGAAACTTCAGGTTCTCTTACTGTTATGCTCATCTTTCACCTTCGTTACCAGCTCCGGGTCAAAAAGAAGGTCGAGCCCTGTGAAAGCAAGGGCTTTCGCTCCTTTCAATAAGGCCGCGTCCCCTTCTTCCGAGCGGGCCGATTCCCTGAATTCCTTCGTATGAGGAACGAGATTCTCTTCGCCGATTTTGATGTAAGGGTGGATGGTCGGTACCACCTGGCTGATATTACCGGCGTCCGTGGAGCCCAGCCCTTTCTCCAGCTTCCGGTAATCTTCCCCGAGCCCTTCGATCTTCTCTTTGAAAATCTCCTCAAACGCGGGCGTCACGTTGAAATTATCCACCCCGTTCTGAATTCTCGTCATAGTATAGGAAGAACCTGTTGCCCCAGCAGCCCCCTCAGCGACTTTTGTTACCCTGGCCGTGAGCCGATCACAGTTCTCCCTCGTCTTCGCCCTTAAGTAAAACCGGGCCCGTGCATATTCCGGCACTATGTTCGGGGCTTCTCCTCCGTCCAGGATCACACCATGCATACGTACGTCTTCAGATACGTGCTGCCGGAGAGCATTAATGCCGTTAAATAACTGAAGCACAGCATCGAGAGCATTGATTCCATCTTCCGGATTACTGGCAGCATGGGCAGCCTGACCGAAAAACTCAAAATCCACCGGATCCACCGCCAGCGTCGGAGCGGAACCTGAAGTAGTTCCGAGCGGATGGACCATCATGCAGAGGTCTATGTCCCGGAGGTACCCATGTCTTACGAACGTTCCCTTAGCGCTTCCGTTCGGCCCTCCTTCCTCTGCCGGGGTTCCGAGAACCACCACTTCCCCTCCTGTTTCCTCTATCACTTCTCCGAGAGCAATCGCTGCCGCTGTCGATGCCGTACCGATGATATTATGCCCGCACGCATGTCCGAGACCTGGAAGGGCATCATATTCCGCTAAATATCCGATGACAGGGCCCGGCCGTCGAGATTTCTTACGTGCCAAAAAGGCGGTTTCGTGCTCCGGAATCTGCCTGTCAATAGTGAACCCGGCGTCTTCCAGCAAAGAGGTAAGCAGCCCCGAGGCGAAATATTCCTCGTTTCCTGTTTCGGGGTTATCGTGAATCGAGTGACTCGTCGTAATATAAGTTTCTTTCCTGTTTTCAATAGAACTCGCGATGTGTTCCTGTAAGTCGTGTGCCGTCGTCAAAGTCATAATTGTACTCCTTTACCATCCGATTTTTTCGAGAGGGACGAACGTCGGTATCAATGAATCATCGAACACCTCACGAATGTGTTCTGCTACGTCTTCCTGCTGGTATATATCGGCAATTTTCTGATACACTTCTTTGTCCGCTTCCCCGGCCTGCGCTGCGATAATGTTTATATAAGGTTCAGCTGTCTCATCTTCTATGAAAATAGCGTCGTCCACCGGAACAAAACCTGCCTCCACAGCTACCCCGTTGTTAATGACAGAAGCTGCTACATCAGTTAGTACACGCGGAGTCTGGGCAGCCGCGACCGGTTCGAACTGCAGATTTTTAGGGTTGTCCGTCACCTTATCCAGCGAACCGTTTCCGTCAAAATCTTCCGGCAGACCGATCAGTCCCGCTTTCTCCAGCAGAAGCAGAGCACGCCCCATGTTCGTGGCTTCTTTCGGCAAGGCAATCGAACTTCCCTCAGGAATATTTTTCACGTCTTCATATTCTTCCGAGTACACACCCATCGGCGCAATCATTGTGGTAGCGATAGGTTCCAGATCGAGGTTCCGTTCTTCAATAAAAGAATCGAAGTAGGAAACGGTCTGAAAGGCATTCAAATCGATATCCCCGTCCGCCAGAGCCATGTTGGGACGAACGTAATCCGAAAACTCGACGAGCTCTATTTTTATTCCCTCTTCAGCTGCTTTTTCCTTCACTTTCTCCCAAATGGGTACGCCGGAACCGTTCAGACCTACTTTAACGACGTCGTCACTTCCCGAAGCCCCGCTTTCTTTACTGCATCCTGCGAATAAGGTCCCTGCCGCTATTACCAGACCAAGTAGTACAATAAATCTTTTCATTTATAAATCCTCCCGCCTATTGTCTTCTCATTTTTTTGGATAACACATTTCCCAATGTCTGCACGATTTGTACAATCAGTACGAGCAGCAGCACCGTAACGATCATGATATCCGTTTCGAACCGCTGGTACCCGTAGGCGATCGCCAGGTCTCCAAGACCTCCTCCTCCGACGAATCCGGCCATGGCAGATGCTCCGACCAGGCCGATCGTGGCTATCGTCAGGTTCAACACGATGGAACTTAAGGCTTCCGGTACATAAACACGTAATATGATCTGCCACGGAGAGGCTCCCATCGCTTCTGCCGCCTCCACGACACCTGGTTTCACTTCCAGGAGACTGCTTTCCACCAGTCTTGCTATGTATGGACCCGAAAACAGTACGAGCGGTACGACAGCCGCTGCCGTCCCTATGGACGTACCGACCAAAAATCTTGTAAGAGGGAGGATGGCAACAAGTAGAATAATGAACGGGATGGAGCGGAAGAAGTTGATTACTACGCTCAATCCTTTAAAAAAGGCATTGTTTTGGAGAAGCCCTCCCTGCCTCGTAACGACAAGTGCAATTCCAAGCGGAATACCGATGAGTGCCGCTACGACGAGGGACACCCCTACCATAATCAATGTTTCGTTGATGGCCTGCAAAATTCTCGGCCAGAATTCAAGTATATTAACCTGCATCTGCTTCCACCTCCTGAACGCTTACCGTCCGCTGTATGTAATCGAGCGCTCTGACAATCTCCCTGTCTTCCCCCAGCAGTTCTACCACCAGCTGGCCAAACGGGATTCCCTGCAGCTCGGTGATCTGTCCGAAAAGAACGTTCACTTCGACCTGATAGTTCTTGGCTACCTGAGAAAAGATGGGCTGAGCCGCCTTCTCCCGGACGAATGTGACCCGGTACACGTGACGTCCTCCCCCGCGTTCTTCAATACCCGAGAGGATGGAAGGCGGGATATCACTCTCCATCACGGACTGGATAAAGTTTTTTGTCGTCGGGTGCTGAGGATTCGAGAACAGTTCGAAAATGGACCCCTGTTCAATAACCCGGCCGTTTTCCATGACGGCAACGCGGTCGCACACTTCCCGCACTGCGTTCATTTCGTGGGTAATCATCAGGATCGTAAGGTTATACTCGTCGCGTACCCTTTTCAGCAACTGAAGGATCGACTTCGTCGTTTCCGGGTCAAGTGCCGAAGTCGCTTCGTCACATAATAGAATATCCGGTGATGTAATAAGCGCCCGGGCGATACCTACCCGCTGTTTCTGACCACCGGAGAGTTCTTCCGGGTACTGATGCGCTTTATCCGTAAGTCCTACGAAATCAAGTACTTCTTCCACTCTGGCCTTTATTTTTTTCTTCGGAGTACCGGAAATGATCAGCGGAAAGGCGACATTATGTAAAACCGTTTTAGACTCCAGCAAATTAAAATGCTGGAAGATCATCCCGATACGCTTGCGCATTTTCCTGAGCCCGGGCTTGGATAACCGGGACAGGTCTTCCCCCTCCACCAATATATTGCCTCCGGAAGGCTGCTCCAGTAGATTCACCAACCGGACAAGCGTACTTTTCCCGGCTCCGCTGAACCCGATTACTCCGAAAATCTCGCCTTTCTCAATCGATATGTCTACGCCATCCACCGCCCGCAACTCTTTGCCGTTGTGTTCGTACACTTTCGAAACGTTCTCGAACTGAATCATGTTCCTTCCCCCTTACTTAAACGAAAAGACCCCTCTTCCAGAAAAATGGAAGAGGGGCCTTCTAATAAAATTTAGAAAACCGTCTCTTCTCATCTTTCAAGTGCGATGCACCTGCTGGAATTGGCACGGTTTCCGATGGAATTCCATCAGTTCCGCTGCCGAGGTTTCAAAGGGCCAGTCCCTCCACCTCTCTGGATAAGAAGATACGTTTATAGTTTTTTTGTGATGTGACCTATCTTAATACAATCATGACTGTACCGTCAATCAGTTTTTTGAAAATTATATTAAATAAGTTACTGAGTGTGCAGGTGAAGAACATTATAAAGCCCTCCCGAAAAATTCGGGAGGGCCGCTTCGATTAAATGTCAGTACGCCAGCCAGCCGGCATCGGCCCTGATTATTTCACCGTTTATAAAAGCGGAGTCATCACTGGCCAGAAAGAGTGCGATCCTGGCTACTTCTTCCGCCTCCCCATTCCTCGGGTTGTTCCCGGACCCGGAAAGGGCTCTTTCCATACCGAATTCATCCGGTTCTGACATGGTGGTTCCAATATTCGTAGCCACTCCGCCCGGAGCAATAGCGTTGCAACGGATTCCGTTATTTGCGTATTGGAAACCTACGTTTTTTGTATAACCGGCCAGAGCATGCTTGGAAGCTGTATACGCAGCTCCGGCTCTGGAGCCTGCAAGGCTTGCGGATGAGCCCATGTTAACAATAACACCACGGCCCTTCTCCAGAAAAATCGGAAGAGCTTTACGAGTAGCCCTCATAGGTCCCGTTGTATTTACCGCCAGCACCTTTTCCCATAGTTCATCGGTCACCTCGGCAGCAGGCATCATGTTATCCATCATCCCGGCATTATTAACCAGAATATCCAGCGTGCCATACGTATCGACAGCTGTGTCGATCAAATGCTGTACATCTGCCTCTTTCGTCACATCCGCCAGGACCGCTGTAGCCGTTCCATTATTCTTTTCAATTTCCTCGACCGTTTCCTTTGATCCTTTTTCATTAACGTCAGAAACGATGACTTTCGCTCCTTCTTGTGCATACAATATAGCGATTTGTCTTCCCATCCCTGAACCTGCCCCGGTTACTACGGCTACCTGACTTTCAAGTTTCATAAAGCAGTTCTCCCTCCTGAAAGATAGTTGAACCCTTTTAGAATCGAAAGTTGATCCGGAGAAAAAATCCCCTGTCTTTATCTTATCACTTCATACACAATATTCAAAATAAAGAACAAATATTCTTTAAGGAAAATTATTGCTTCACTCCACTTTCCAGAATAGAAAAAGTCTTTTCGCTGCAATTGATTTCCGCCTGCGCTCCATAAGGCAGGACGAACTTCGGCTCCGTATGGCCAAAATTCAAGTTGTACAGCACAGGCAAGTTCATCAGATCATACTCTTTCATTACCCGGGAAATAACTTCTTTGTATTCCTCATAGTAAGTTTCATCTTTCGGCTTACCGAACACGATACCGTCGGCCCTCTGCAGAATTCCCTGGGCCGCGTAGTTACGAAGCCAGCGTTTCATGTCCTCAGGCGGAGTTTTTTCTTCAGACGTTTCAAAGAAAATAATTCCGCCCTCCCACGCTTCCTTCTCCGGCCAGATTTCCGTTCCTTTCACCATTTCCAGAACGTCGATACAGCCGCCGATAAGTCTTCCCCGCACTATACCGGAGCCCTGAAGAACTTCATAACTTGAGTTTTTTTGCATCGTACGGCGGGTGTTTTTGTTCGACTCTTCCCACTCCAGATGTTCACTCGTCCACTCTTCGGCAGGAGGGATGTTACCGATGGTTTCTCCGGAGAAGAGAGTCCGCTTCAGCATATTTACTGTATATGGATCCATTTCCACGTTTTCCGCAAAGTCCGTTAAGATCGCCGGTCCATAAAAAGATGAGAGACCTGCCTTGTGACAGAACAGATGAGGGACCGTTACGTCCGAGAATCCCATAAAAACTTTGGGGTTATTGCGGATCACATCAAAGTCTATGTATGGCAGCAGCCGGATGCTGTCGTCCCCTCCGATATTGGCTATAATCCCTTTAATCGTTTCGTCTTTAAATGCATTCATCAAGTCTTCGGCACGTGCTTCCGGATGTTCGTAAATGAAGTCCGATCCCTTGAGACTGCCAGGCATCTCTACCACTTCCAAATGAAACACTTCTCTGAGTCTTCTTACGCCCTGCTCATATCGCCACCGGATGTCCGGATCCCCGGCTAACCCTGAGGAAGGGCTTACTGTCGCCACTTTGTCTCCTGCCTTCAGTTTTTGCGGCTTGATCAACAACGAAAACGTCTCCTTTCCTGCTTTATTATTAGAGCTCTCTCTATCAGGAATCGAAATTCCCTTTAGGATTATCTTTAGTGGGAAGATCCCCGACGAAAGGGAAGAGCTCCTCTTCCGCTACCTGATGGATTCTGTACAGCTCCTTCACAGGGTCAGGATGCTCATCAACCCGAAGATCGACTAAAGGGTACTCTTCGGTGTCCGAAACGCGGACGGCGGCTGATTGTCTGCCACGCTTGTCCCCTCCCTCATCCTGACCGGCCTGCAGAGCCATAATAAGCCTTTCGGAGAGAGGGGTACCTTCTGTTTCCAGAAAAGAGTCATACATCGCCTGAATGGTCTCGGGTCCGGTAAGCATATTCCCCGCTACCGCAAAGTGATCACCCTCCCGGTGTCCGTACCATCCTTCGCACTCATCTCCTGAAAAAGCGGCACTGTTTCCATCTTTGTCCACGATACAGAACTGACGGATAGCTGGTTGTGCGTCTTCTTTTAAAACCTTTTCTTTCACTTTTTCTGCGGAAAATCCTTCCTTTAGATAACGGATACCGTTAATACCTATGTAAGGATTAACGAAAGACTGGGTAGCCACGGCTCCCGCTCTTGGTGCAGTGAACGGACAGAGCGCCCCTACCGCCGGTACTTTGGTGGAGACCGCCACTCCAAACTGACCGGTCTCTTTGCATTTTGCTGTAATTGAAAAAGTCATTTATTGTCCTCCCTGTATTTTATTTCTATGTTAGATTCTACGTTATCGGACCTTACCTGTATCCGGAAATCCTGTTTATGACCAGCAGGCCTGCCTTGTTCAAACGAGCAGTAGGCATTTTCTTCTTCTTTATTTCTGCGAGCTGCAAGGCTGTCATTTTTTAGGTTTAAGAATCGTCCTTTGGAGAGGAACACCGCCCATGGAAACGTTCTGCTCCATAAAAACGTAGGACCGGCCATCTATGATAAACTTCCGGTTTCCTTCATAGCTGACTTGCCTTCCCTGTGACGAGAGTTCCTGTTTTATAGCTTCTACGTACTGCTTATGATTTACATATCTATCGTCAAAATCGATCGTAATGTTACCTTTTTTGTAACCCATCAGCCGGTTAAAACCGAAAAGTAGAAGTATTGCAAGAATTAACACCAAAAACATTTCCATTGGCCTGGACCTCCTTTATGAGAAAAACCGCTTTTATCAGCATACGATTAAAATGAGGACGTGTTTCCATTTATTTAAAGCTCACTGTTTCTGCGTTCTTTTTGCTTCTCAAAATCCTTCGCGGCCCACTCTACCAGCAAATAAATCAGAAAGGTTGCGCATGCGCTCCCTACATTTTCCTTCCACGAAATTACTGGTCGAAAGCTCCACTGCCATATGGTGGTTACTACAAAGAATATTATGCTGAACCGCAAACTTTTTTTCAGCATGAAAGTTCCCTCCCTATCATTGTGCGCTCTTCAGGTTACGTTCCAATACTCTTCAACCATTCGTGCAGTTGAGCTTTCGGGTAGTAAATTTTATCGTTGATTGTGACGTGCGGAATGTCCGGGTACTCCTGCAGCAATGTTTTGGCATCTTCTTTTGATACGCCTATGTAGTAATGTACATCTTTTTCCTTTATTAACTTGTAGTCTTCTTCCTCTCTGAAGATTTCACTGAACGAATCACCGGCCTCGGGATTTTTGAAGTTTTTAAGACCTTCCCCGATAAAATATCCGGCAAAGGCTATCCCCACTGCTATCCAGAAAAAATCGAATTCCATTTCCGTTCCTCTCCTTTCTTCCTCCACCTTTTTTATTAGTTACAATTATTTCAAATTAACAGCAGAAACTCAATTTTATTTTTCAGGACCATCCCCTGACTTTTGTAGGAATCGAAGCAAAACCAGGGATTTATTGTTTAAAATACCCATAAAAAGTAAAAACTCCTAAGTGGAAAGCGAATTATTCAATCATAAAGGTGGAGGAATCATGCCAGAACTAAGAAATTATATGAACACCGAAGTAGTAGCTTGCGAGGCATCCGACACTTTGACAACGATAGCAAAACGGATGAAAGAAGAAGAAGTAGGCTTTGTCGTCATTACAGAACAGGATAAGTACGCAGGCGTAATTACGGATCGTGATATCGTAGTGAACGGTCTCGCCAAAGGATCTGCGGAAAACGTGAAAGCCTCTGACATCATGACGGACAAAGTCGTTACGGCTACTTCTGATATGGAAGTGCAGGAAGCCGCACGTCTCATGCAGGATCACCAAATCCGCCGTCTGCTTGTAGTAGATGAAGATAAAGTGAGCGGTGTCGTAAGTATCGGTGATATCGGACTGCAGGGATCCGATGAGATTGCAGGCTATATCATGGGTGAACTATCCAAAGGCTCAGCTAACAACTGAGTTCAAACAAAAAGCTGAGACAGGGCTCTCCCTCCCTCGTCTCAGCTTTTTTACGTCTGCATCCGGCGTTTTGCCTCCCAGTACAGCATCTGAATAAATTTCTTCGTATCCACTCTTATTCTGTATCTCTTCTCTTTCTCAAGCTCCATCATCTTCTTCCGTACCTGTTCATAGTCGAAAAAGGTCGAAGCGTATTTACTGAATACAGGGTTGCTGAAATCATCCAGTCCGACCGAGGCGATGTGCGAAATCCCCTGATGCACAGCCCGCCGGACACGCTGTTCCGCTGCTTTCACTTCCCGCTGCAGGCCGGGCTGTTTTTCCCCCTCTTTCATCTTGACGGCAGCCGCTTTCTGATAAACATTTTTCAGGGAGGTGATTTCTTCTCCTCCTGCTATGTTATTCTGATCCAGATAATAGATGATATCCAGCAGATCCCTGGAGCCGTTCTCCCCGACCATTCCGAGTTCTACCAGCACTTTGTACCCTTCTTCCTTAATGCTTTTAGAAGGAGCCGGAACCCCTGCTCCGCCACTTTTTCCCGTTACCGCATGCAGGGACTGCTGAATACTTTCTATGGATCGCTCCAGTACCAGTCTTTCGTTAACTTTTTTCAAAATGTTGACCACTTCGATCCGGTTCAACGGTTTCGTAATGTAGTATTCGATACCGAGCGAATACGCTTCTCCTATCAGATCTTTACTCTCCATCTGGGATATCATCACCGTTTTCCCCGTATAGCTTCCACTGATTTCTCGCATCGTCTCTATGCCGTCTCTTTCCTGCATCAGAAGATCAATCAGCAGAATGTCCACCTGGTGAGCCTCAAGCAGTGCAGCATCCACCTCCCGGCCGTCGGTTCTCTCCCCGGCTACCGTTCCGAGATCCGCATCCTCTATCATTTCGGCGAGCATGGCCCTCACCGATATATCGTCATCCACGATGAAGTAATTCATTGTCACTCCCCATTTCCATTAATTTTTCTTCAGGAATCCGAATAAAAAAAGAAGTTCCCTGTACTGACGGAAGCAATCGGATTCTCCCTTCCATTTTTTTCACGACCTCCCGTACGTAGGACAGCCCTATCCCTGTAGAGGGGGCACCGGCAGAATCGAACTTGGACGTATAGCCCTCTTCAAAAACGACCTCCTCCATCCTTTCAGGGATGCCCGGTCCGTTATCGGAAATCGTTACTTCCAGATGATTTTCTTTCCTTTCCACCATCATTTCCACGTTTCCTTCCCCTTCGATGGCTTCTACGGCATTGGAGATGAGGTTATTCAGTACGGAAAGGAGTACGTAGGTAGGGTACCGGTTCTCCCCCGTCTTATTACTGAGAGTGAAACGTACGTCTTTTCGAAGAAGCTCAGCATAAGCAGCATTGGACTTTTTCAGTATGTCTCCTATTTCTTCCATACTCAGCCAGGAAGTATCACTTTCCCTTGCAATCACGTTCGATAACCCGGCGTAGATCCGCTGGTTATCTTTTTTTATTTCGTGCACTTTATTCGCTATGACAAGCAGAGAGGAAGACTCCTCCCTTCCGCTTTCCTCTTTCATATTCCGGTAAAGCTCGTAACTCTCTTTCGTAACCGTTTCGGCATCCCGCATCGTTTTGGACAGATGAACGGCCTCCGTGTACAGACCGGACAACACCATCATCATATGCTCCTTCTGCTTTTTCTGCTGCAGTTCTTCCGTTTTCGCCTGTTTATACAGCAGAATGTTGAAAAAACCAAGCACGAAAAAACTGCGGATAAAAGCGACTTCCAGCAACAGCCCTATCGTTCCGAAATTCACCGGCTGGTTCATAACTCCGCTTCGCAGCAAGATCTCGGCCGTACTTGCCATAATCTCCAGGGAAACACCCAACAGTCCGACGACGATAGGTTTATGGTAGTACTTTGAAACCTTCAGGAAACGGAACAGCAGGCCGTAGGTGAGATAGTAAAAGAATACCGGAAAGTGGGTAAGGAACGCTTCCTCAAGCGGAACGGCGCCCCCGTACATATCCAGTCCCGTCCGGAACAGGACGACGGACGTCGCCACTGCCAGCGTCAGGGTGACCTGGCGCAGATTCGCCCTCCACAACAGAAAAAAGAAGAACAGGGGGGTCCCGAAACTTACCCGGAAACTTCCTTCGAACGGATAAAACTTGAGTTCTCCGGCCAGCGGTACCATCACAATAACCATTATAACAATCAGCAGTTTCTTTTTAATCATCAGGGTCTCTCCTTCAAAAATTCACGGATTTATTTGTATGTATGCGTAGGTTTCTGTATGTATCCGTAGGTATGCGCTTACATTGTGTATTACATATTGACTGGAGGGTTGTTATGAAAAATAATCTCGTATTCCAAATATTCATCGCTTTCTTTTTAGCAATTGTTCTCGGCGTTTTCGTCGGACCTGATATACAAGTAGTACAGCCGCTCGGGGATCTTTTCCTCAGACTTATTAAATTTATCATTGTTCCCCTCGTTCTGTCTTCCCTTGTAGTCGGAGTCGCCAGTACCGGGGATCTGAAAGAGCTCGGGAACCTGAGTTTCAAAACGGTTTCCTATTATATGGTGACGACAGCGGTCGCCATCTCCATCGGGCTTCTGAGCGGAAATCTGTTCTCTCCCGGAACCGGAGTCGATATTGAAGTTCCGGAAGGGGAACAGGTCGCTGCCCAGGAGACTCCCGGTATTAAAGAGACGCTGCTGAACATTGTGCCGACCAACCCGGTTGCCGCACTTACGGAAGGCAACATGCTGCAGGTGATCTTCTTTGCCATCTTCCTCGGGATCGGCATCACGATGGCAGGTGAGAAAGCCCGTACGCTTTATCAAATATTCGATCAGCTGGCGGAAGTCATGTATAAAATCACCGGTGTCGTGATGAGATTCGCACCCATCGGTATATTCGGCCTTATCGCACCTACCGTCGGGGAGTACGGTGTGTCCGTACTGTGGCCTTTATTCAAAGTCATTCTCGCGCTGCTCGTCGGCTCACTCGTGCACGTACTGCTCGTCTACTCGTTCTCCGTGAAAGTTTTCGGCAAGATGAGTCCCGTCACTTTCTTCAAGGAACTGATTCCGGTCATTATGGTGGCTTTCAGTACGTCCAGCAGCTCGGGAACTTTGCCTATGACAATCAAGTATTCCGAAGAAAAATTAAAAGTACCGCAAAAAATCAGCAGTTTCGTTCTGCCGCTCGGCGCGACCATCAATATGAACGGTACAGCCCTGTATCAGGGTGTCTGCGTGCTGTTCGTCGCTCAGTACTTTGGAATGGAGCTGACTTTGATCGATCAGCTCACCGTCGTGCTGACCGCCACACTGGCTTCCATCGGAACCGCCGGCGTCCCGAGTGCCGGACTTATTATGCTGTCGATGGTTATGACTTCCATCGGTCTGCCACTCGAAGGTATAGCACTGCTCGCAGGAATCGACCGTATTCTGGATATGATCAGAACTTCCGTGAACGTTCTCGGGGATGCATCAGCCGCAGTCGTTGTAAGCCCATCTGACAGGA
Organism: Salimicrobium humidisoli; assembly: GCF_002295105.1. Classification (GTDB taxonomy): domain Bacteria; phylum Bacillota; class Bacilli; order Bacillales; family Halobacillaceae; genus Salimicrobium; species Salimicrobium humidisoli. The sequence continues at coordinate 33,645 of NZ_NSGH01000011.1, forward strand.
ACCGCCCCGATGTTCTGGAAGACGAAGAAAACTATACAACAGCCCACTACGGGTAATAAGAATCCACACGGAAAGGAAAGATACCATGAACCGTTTATATCGTACAGAAACAGACTCTATCGGGGAAAAAGAGATTCCCGCCGAAGCTTATTACGGCATCCAGACGCTGCGTGCCAAAGAGAACTTCCCGATTACGGGGTACAACCTCGATGATTCCATGATTACGGCCGTGGCTATGGTTAAAAAAGCGGCAGCTATGGCGAACAGGGACGCCGGTCACCTCCCTCTTCACATAAGCGAAGCTATCATCGGGGCTGCCGATGAACTGCTGGAAGGCTTTCACCATGACCAGTTTCTCGTAGATCCTATCCAGGGCGGGGCCGGTACTTCCGTGAATATGAATGCGAACGAAGTTATCGCAAACCGGGCTCTTGAAATCGCGGGACGGGACAAAGGCGACTACGATTATATCAATCCCAATAATCATGTGAACATGGCACAGTCGACCAACGACGTCTTCCCTACTACGATGCATATCGCTGCTGTAACCGGGATGACCCGGCTGGAACAGACGATGGAAACGATGGCGGATACATTCGGCAAGAAGGCGGCCGATTTCGATCACATCATTAAAGTGGGACGAACGCACCTGCAGGACGCCGTTCCGATCCGGCTCGGGCAGGAACTGAAAAGCTACCAGCGGGTAATCGAGCGTGACCTCAACCGGATCAGACGCTCCAAAGATAATCTGTTCGAAATCAACATGGGGGCAACAGCGGTCGGTACCGGTCTGAACGCCGACCCGGTATATACGAAGCTCGTAGTGGAGTATCTCGCTGACATCAGCGGACTTCCGCTCAGGGCAGCAGAGAACCTGGTGGACACCACCCAGAACACCGATGCTTACACGGAAGTTTCCTCTGCTTTGAAAAACACTATGACGAGCATGTCCAAAATAGCGAATGATTTTCGTCTGATGGCCTCCGGGCCGAGAACCGGACTGAGCGAAATCACTTTGCCGGCCAGACAGCCGGGCTCGTCCATTATGCCCGGAAAAGTGAACCCGGTCATGCCGGAAGTCATTAACCAGATCGCTTTTCAGGTTATGGGAAATGACCACACCGTGAGCATGGCCTCAGAAGCCGGGCAGCTGGAACTGAACGTCATGGAACCGGTCATGATTTTCAACCTGCTTGAATCCATCACTATTATGAACAACGGGTTCGGTGTTTTTACGGATCTGTGTCTGAAAGATCTGCAGGCGAACGAAGAAGTACTCCGGGAGAACGTGGAGAAAAGCCTCGGAATCATTACGGCTTTAAGCCCGCACATCGGTTATGAACGCTCTTCACAAATCGCCCAGGAAGGCATCAGAACCGGCAAAACAGTGCGCACCCTCTGTATGGAGTATGAGGTTTTGAATTACGAAGACCTGGAAATCATTCTCGATAGCTACGAGATGACCTACCCGGGTATTGCAGGAGCACACCTGAAAGAAGAAATGACAGTCTGATACGAAAGCTTCACAGGGACGCACTCCGGCGTCCCTTTTTTTACGGAAGGAACACGGCCGGATCTTTCCCGTTTTTTTGAAATTTCTAAAAATCATTGACATTCCTTTTCTCCTCCCGGTAGAATAAACGTTAATTTCATACAAATCTTATCAAGAGCGGTGGAGGAATCTGGTCCTTTGATCCCGCGGCAACCTGTTTGTAAAGAACAAGGTGCTCCTTCCAGCAGACACTTTCTGTCTGAAAGATAAGAGCAGGGACGTTCAGGTGAACCCTTCTATTTTTCTTACGGAAAAGTGGAAGGGTTCTTTTTGTATGTACAGATATGCAAAGGAGGAGACGAAATGAATTCTTACGGAGTATGGGTCATTACACTGGCGCTGCTGTATACGCTCGCTTTGATCATCGCCGGCAACGTGGCGAAACGGAAAGCCGGCAGGGGCGAGCAGTATTTCATAGGAGGACGGACGTTCAAGTGGTGGACGGTCGCTTTTTGTATCACCGGACTTTTCTCGGGGTCGACATACATATCGATCGTGGAACTTTCGTATCTTACGGGAATCTCAGCTATATGGTACGGGGTCGCAGAAACACTGCAGGTCCTGTTGATCGCTCTTTTGCTCATAAAATCGTTCCGGGAGAAATTGATCGTCACCATCACCGGATTGATAGGTGATCAGTTCGGCAGACGGGCCAAAGCGTTATCCGGGGCCATTACGGCCTTCGCTTTCCCGATGTGGTCGGTGGCCACGGCCATCGCATTCGCTTCTGCCTTCCACGTCTTCACCGGCGTGTCTCTGTCTTTATCCGTGGCGTTCACGGCCCTGCTTCTATTCGTTTATTTACAGTCAGGCGGCATGTGGGCGGTCGCCTTTACGCAAACGATGAACACCATCGTCTTCGCGATCATGTTTGTAATCGGAGCAGCGGCCTTCTTCATTAATCCGGGCATCTCCGGCCTGCAGCAGCTGGCCATCGACCAGCCCGGGATGTTCGACTGGGGAGGGGCCGGTCTTCAGGTCATTCTCGTGTGGTTCGCCACGTTTCTCGTAAATGTCATTTTAGCCCAGGCCGCTTTTCAGATGGCACTGTCCTGCAGAACACCGGAAGAGGGACAGAAAGGGCTGCTCGTGGCGGAAGCGATGAGCATCCCCTTCATTCTTTTCGGTATTCTTTTCGGGCTCTCGGCGGCTGCAGTCGTACCTGATGCAAGTCTCGGTCTTATCGCACTGCCGCAGTACCTGATGGGGGTCCTTCCCGCTCCTCTGGTCGGGCTGTTCTTCCTCGGTATCTGGGCCTGCGCTCTCGGATGGGGCGCTCCGTGTCAGTTCTCAGGCGCTACAAGTCTCGGAAAAGATGTGGGGAGCGCGATCTTCCCTGACGCTTCTCCCGAAAAGCTGGTCAAGTATACGAAATGGTCATTGCTGTTCCTTACAGGCCTGATGATCGTCTTCGGCTTCCTGCGTACGGAACAGTCGGCCTGGTGGAACGTGCTCGCCTGGACGATGAGAAACTCCGCCACCTTCGCCCCCGTAGTTGCTGCTCTGTTCTGGCCGCTCGTTACAAAAAGGGCTGTCCTCGGTTCGTTGTTCGGGGGTTTCGCAGCAGGTCTGCTCTGGTATCACCTGAGTAACTGGCACCCTTCGGATTTCTTTCTCAATATCCATCCGGTCTGGGTGGGGATGAGCGTCAATATTCTTACCATGGTAGTATTCACTGTCGTTTTCAGTTACGGCACCTGGAAAATATCCATGACTAACCCTGTTAAAAGCAGTGCCGTACTCGGGACGGTCATTGTCCTTCTGGCGGTTAACGGTTATTTTTACGAGACACTTCACGCCGCCGGAGTTATCGGACTTACGCTATTTCTGAATGTACTAGCCTTGTTCATCGGGAGTATCATGTGTATTAAACCAAAATCGACCACAATGGCCGCGAAGAAGGAAGTGGTATCTTAAAAATTATTGAGAACCTTGTCCCCACTACACAGAAACATCCTCCGTTACAAACAAAATCCCCGTCCCGGGTCAATACTCCGGGCGGGGATTCTCTGTTTTCGGAAAGATACTCGTATCTAGTTCGAATTATCATCGAAATGGACGGTATCTTTCAGTTTATTCTTATCGTCCATGGAATTGTTGCTCGCCATTTTTTTAACGAACTCTTTGACGGTTTTGACGTTCACACCTGCTTCCCAGTATTCAGCAACGTCAGGCGTCACTTTTACAAGCACGACGTTCGGGTCTTCCGCCGAAGCATTCAGTACTTTTTCGACGATTTTATTCCAGTACTCTTTCTTCTTCTCCACGTCCTGAACGAATTCTGCCGTACCGCTGATGGAGACATAGGAGCTGCCGGCATAGGCCAGGTTCACCGCAGGGTTATTACCGATGTCCCTGTATTTGTCTGTATCTTTCTCCGTGATAAACCAGAATTCTTCTTCGTCCAGCAATACTTCCTGAGTGTGCATCGGCCGGGAACTAAGTCTTCCTTCCGGAGATACGGTCGTCAGCATCGCCACTTTTTCATCTTTGATCAGTTCTTTGATCTGCTTAAGGGTTTCTTCGTTTTCCGAATGTTTATCAGTCATAATAACTTCCTCCTCCTGGTGCCAGGCATGTTTTGATATCCACCCATACTGTTCCCTGTAGTAGAAGCAGTTACACCTGCTCCCCCAACTTGTACATTACGCTTTTACAGCTGCAAAATGTGGAAGCTATGAAAAACAGAAATAACTATAAAAATGAATGTTAAAAAACACACTGTTGACAATACTTGCATAAATGTTAGAATTTTACTTACAATTTAATACAAATCACTAGGGGTGCCTTTTCAAAAGGCTGAGATCAGAGTACTCGACTTTGAGACCCTCGGAACCTGATACGGTTGATACCGGCGAAGGGAAGTGTACGGACGATATTTTCACTATTCTTTTGTTTAATTATACGTTCAAAGTCACTTTTCTTTTATCAGAAAAGTGACTTTTTTAATTTCAAAAAACGATAAAGGGGGTTCTCAGTGAAACTTAAGCAGCCAGATCAGGACAGTGCAGGAAAAATCCATGTTATATCTACCGGCCGACAGTCCGGTGAAGAATTGATAGGAATAATCGGACAAGTTCTCCCCTATGTGGATGCCGTACATCTCCGGGAAAAAGAGTGGTCCGATAAGCAGACAGTTCGTTTTACCCGGCAGCTTTATTCCAGCGGTGTACCGAGGCATAAACTTATCCTTAACCACCGGGCGAGCATTGCCGACAAGGTGAAAGCTAAAGGCGTACAACTGACTCAAGCAAGTATGGATCAGGCAAAAGTTCGCCGCCTTTATCCGGATTTGATGATAGGCTGCTCCGTACACTCTGTACAGGAAGCTGTCACAGCCTGGCACGCCGGCGCTGATTATTTAGTCTTCGGTCACGTGTTTCCCAGCAGTTCGAAACCCGGATTACCACCTAAAGGTATACGAGAACTTGAAAAAGTCGTTCACCAAGTAGGAGTGCCTATTTTGGCAATCGGCGGGATTACTCCGGAAAACACACGCACCGTGATGGAGGCCGGGGCCAGTGGAGTTGCCGTTCTCTCCGGTGTGCTGCTGGCTGATGATCCTGTTAAAAAAGCGGCGGCCTACAGAGAGGCAGTGCGCAAAGGAGGAGCAGGAAATGTATGACGTTATTATTGCAGGGGGAGGTGTCATCGGCAGTTCGATTGCTTTTCAACTCGCTAAAAGAAAGTATCGTGTGCTCATGATAGAAAAGGACGAAATCGGACAAAAAGCCTCCAGAGCTGCGGCTGGAATGCTGGGGGCGCAAAACGAAGTGGGCCCTGACAGCCCGCTATCCCGAATCGCTCATGAAAGCAGAGAAATGTTCCCCTCTTTAGCCGAAGAACTGAAATGTGTCAGCGGCATAGACATTGAACTAATCCAGAACGGCATAGTCAGAGTCGCCCGTACAGAAGAAGAAGGAAAACATTTAAAACAGGAGAACGAACGCCAGCAACGTTCGGGAGATCATGCAGTATGGCTTCCGCAAAACCGGTTACAGGAGAAAGAACCCCACCTTTCTCACCACTCCGTTACAGGAGGACTCTACATGCCCGGAGATGGCCAGGTCAATGCTCCGGCATTAACGAAAGCACTGGCACATGCAGCTGTTGAATTCGGCGCAGAGATTATGCAACGTACGGAAGTGCTGGATGTTCTGACCGAAAACAGACACGTAATCGGAGTCAAAACAACTTCCGGAAATATTTTGGCACAAAAGGTCATTTCTGCTGGTGGGGTATGGAGCCGGGAACTGTTCGAAAAAACAGGATACACGTTGAATATGTACCCGGTAAAAGGTGAATGTTTCTCCGTTTATCATAAAAAACGTCTGACGACGGCAAGTATATTTTCACCGGGGTGTTATATTGTTCCGAAGGCCCACGACAGGTTCATTATCGGCGCTACACAAAAACCGGACGTTTTGAATAAGTCCGTAAGTGTCGAAGGGCTTCACTCATTAATGGAACGTGCCATCCGTTTAATTCCTGACCTGCAGCATGCGGAATGGGGCGAAGCTTGGAGCGGGCACAGGCCCAAGACACAGACAGGCCTCCCCTATATGGGGGAACACCCGGAAATCGATGGGTTGTGGGTAGCGGCCGGCCATTTTCGCAACGGTGTTTTATTAGCTCCGATAACCGGATCGCTCATGGCGGATTATATTGAAGGAAAACCTGTATATGAACCCTTTAAGCTTCAATGATAAATACGTTAAGGAGGCAATTCTATGGAACTTTTAGTTAATGGCACGATGATGCATTTATCGGACAATATTAAAACAGTTTCCGACGTCATCGATTATTTCACAGCCGATCGGCCGGCAGTCGTTGTTGAACACAATGGAAACATTCTGACTAAGGAAAGTCACTCGACCGTAAATATTAAAGACGGCGACAAAATAGAACTGGTTAATTTTGTAGGAGGTGGTTGACATGTTAACTATCGGTAATAAATCTTTCCACTCCCGCTTACTGCTCGGGACCGGCAAATATCCGGATGTCAATGTTCAAAAACAGGCAGTAGATATATCCGAAACAGAAATACTGACTTTCTCTGTCCGTCGAATGGATATTTTTGAATCTTCCCAACCCAATCTTCTGGAAAAAATCAGTACCAGTAACTACGACCTGTTACCGAATACAGCAGGGGCCTATACAGCCGAAGAAGCTGTGCGAACGGCCAAACTGGCTTATGCCTCCGGTCTTTGTGACATGATTAAAGTGGAAGTGATCGGTGATAAAAAAACGCTGTTGCCGGATCCGGTGGAAACATTGAAAGCTACCGAAGAACTTCTGAAAGAAGGGTTCATCGTCCTACCTTACACCTCCGACGATGTAGTTTTAGCCAGGAAATTGGAAGAACTCGGGGCTCACGCTATCATGCCGGGAGCATCACCAATCGGCTCGGGCCAAGGCATCATTAATCCCCTGAACTTGAGTCTGATCATTGAGCAGTCTCGTGTACCGGTGATTGTAGATGCAGGTATAAGATCTCCACAGGATGCAGTCACGGCCATGGAACTCGGGGCGGATGGTATTTTGTTAAACACAGCTGTGTCCGGATCTCCGAACCCTGTAAAAATGGCTGAGGCCATGAAACTTGCAGTGCAATCGGGGAGACTCGGGTTCGAGGCCGGAAAGATACCAAAAAAACGTTACGCAACTGCGAGTAGTCCGGATGAAGGAATCAGTCTGTGATGGAACAACGTTACTCGAGACAAATATTATTTTCTCCCATCGGCACTGAAGGCCAAAGGAAATTACGGCAAACTCATCTTCTTATCATCGGTGCCGGAGCCCTCGGCACCAGTATTGCAGAAATGTTCACCCGTGCCGGGGCCGGTAAAATAACAATTGCAGACAGAGACTACGTGGAATGGAGCAATCTTCAGCGACAACAGCTTTATACTGAAGAAGACGCACAGAACCGGACGCCGAAAGCTATTGCATTGAAGGAGAAACTGGAAGCTATTAATCGGGATGTAAGAATCGAAGCCCACGTTACGGACGTAACGCCCCGGATTCTGGAAGAGTTCGTCGGCGGAGTAGACTTGATGCTCGACGCTACAGACAATTTCGATATCCGTATGGTTATGAATGACATTTCCCAGAAGCACAGTATCCCCTGGATTTATGGGGCAGTTGTCGGAAGTTACGGCATCAGTTACACAATCATCCCCGGTGAGACCCCGTGCCTCCATTGCATGATGGAACAGATACCGCTCGGCGGTTTGACTTGTGATACGGCGGGCATCATAAGCCCTATCGTTCAACTGGTAACGGCACACCAGGCTGCAGAGGGTTTGAAGATTCTGACCGGGAACCGGGATGCGTTACGCGAGAAACTGATTTCTTTCGATCTATGGAGCAATCAGTACTCTTCTATTGATGTGCAGAGGCTTAAAAATGATAGCTGTTCGTCGTGCGGCGCCTCTCCATCCTACCCGTTCCTCGATTATGAAAACCAGACCAGAACAGCTGTGCTGTGTGGAAGAGATACAGTTCAAATCCGCCCCTCCTCCAAACATAAACCGGATCTGAAGCGCACGGCCGAAGACCTTTCTCCATTGGGTGAGGTGGAACAAAACCCGTTCCTCCTGTCTTTCTCCACTGATGCAAACCGGCTAGTCCTGTTTCAGGATGGACGCGTACTGGTGCATGGCACCAGTGATGTTTCGGAAGCCAGATCCCTTTATCACCGATATTTTGGTTAAGATTAAATGGAGTACTTTCCTCGTTGTTAATCAAATGCAGAGCAGTAACCTTGCAGGTTTATCTGCTACAATTCCTGAAAGTTCCGCAGTCCGGGGTGCACTACCTCCCCGGACTTTTTTATTTGGAAAGTACGTACTACTTCCATCATATCAACTTTTAAACACACAGATTCCTGTGCCGGATTAAACAAGTGGCAGATGAACTTTTCTTTCCTTGTTATAAGTCTCAAGCCACTTCCCGGCTTCTTTTTCCATCCAGCTTCCGAAAGTGTTCAGAAATTCTGTCGTTTCCCGGGCACTTGATAAAGGATTGATCGCGTACCAGAGGGCTTGCCTCATTTCTTTCTCCTTCTCGGGATAATGTTTCGAAAACAATTCATAAGCCGGATATAAATCTCTCGTATACGCCCCCTCCTGCACTATGACAAGCGCTGCGCCCGCTCTCACAATAATCCTCATGATCCATGAACAGCAATCCTCAATATCCTCTATATCTTCATTCCCTTCAAGCTCACGTCTGGCTCTGTCGATCAGAGCAGGCAGATGGAAGAGATGTTCGTTAGCAAGAGAACGGTCGGGTTTGTAATCGGGAAGCTCACTGATAAGGTTTTCCCCGTACACGCATACGCCGTAAGTTTTCAGGATGAACGGTATCATGGAACAGTACTTGTACTCCTTTACTTCCCTGAGGGAACTGAATCCCAGCTCAACACCATTGATAAAAGAATACTTCTCATCGATACTGCGGGTCGCCACTTCTGTCCACTCCAAATCAAGATTTTCAGGATCGGAGTAAGTTACGACTATTACGTCTACATCTGACACACCTTCCACTTCTGCTCCCCTTGGGACGGACCCTCTCAAATAGATACTGTGGACTTCCCCCGGCAAAGCGGACAGGCAGTTTTCATTAATGAGTTCGATGACTTCCCGGAATTTATTATCAATATATGTAAAATCGGCCTGATTGATGATGTATCCGTGAGCGTCCAAAGGACATAAGTTACCTATTTTTTTAATTTCATTCATTTTGTAAGTAATTCCCCCATTTTTTCTCTTCTATACTTCATCTATTCTTTCTCTCTCCAGATTTTCCTGCTCACTTTACACGGAAAACCGTATATCATCCATCAAAGCGGAAAGGTATACAAACAATGTTCAAAAGCTTAAGATATATAAGTCGTTACTTTAGAAAGAGGAGACTGGATTATACATGTTAAAAGCTTATTCCTGGCTGGTTTTCTGCGTCGTCGTGTGGGGCAGCAATTTCGTTTTCGGGAAAATACTTCTGCAGAGTTTCTCCCCCGCATTGCTGACGTCTTTGCGGCTTTTCTTTATTGTGCTGCTGTTGCTCGGTCTGGCGTCCTTCACAAAGAAACGTGTTGATCGTTTAGGTAAAACAGAATGGATAGCGATTTCCGTCTTAGGGGTTATTGGTGTATTTATCAACCAGTGGTCTTTTTTTGTTGGACTGGAAACGGCAGACCCGACAACGTCTGCTCTTATTCTGGCTACGACGCCTATTTTAACCGGCGTTCTGGGTGCCACGTTCCTGAAAGAGAAATTGACGTTCCGTATGCTGCTCGGGTCGGTAATTGCGATTACCGGTATCTTTCTCGTAGTTACGAAAGGAAGTTTTACGGTTTTACAGGTGGATAGAGGACTATTATGGATAGTGTTGACAATGATAACCTTCGCCATAATGATCATAATGACACGCGTGCTCTCGAAACGCATAGACCCGCTCCCTATCACTCTCTATTCCAATATTGTCGGCTTTCTCATATCCATCCCTTTCGTCTTTGTGTGGGACGATCCGATACGATTCGGTGTCACGACTTTCGACTGGGCTTTCCTGATCGGAACCGCGATTACCGTTCACGGAATAGCTACGCTCATATGGAATACGAATATCCGGCAGGTGGATGCTTCCAAAGCTTCCATCTTATCGAACCTGGAGCCGTTTGTGGCCATGATTACAGGACTCGTACTGCTTCATAAACCCATCACGGATGTTGAAATAGCAGGATCTCTACTTATAGTGGGCGGTGTCATATTCTCGACCTATCAACGGAAGCGGCGTATCACCGGACAAAGACTTCCCACTCACTAAAACACGAAGACACCGGATACCAGGATGCCTTCGTGTTTTTTCTGTATACATAAAGTTTTTTTGTAACGTTTCCCTTCTTACATTACCGACCTTTTCACTCTGCTCTCCAGCTCCTCCTCAGCTTCAGTCTCGTCCTCTACCCTCACCGGTTTCTTCGACCAGAAGGTGGCCAGAATCGGACCGGAAATATTGTGCCAAACGGCCGCGACCACGTTCGGTAAAGCTGCGAGAGGGCCGAAGTGTGCCGTAGCGAGTGCTACGCCTAGTCCGGAGTTTTGCATACCTACTTCAATGGAGATGGCACGCCGTTTACTCTCATCGAGCCTCATCAACACAGCCACTCCGTAGCCGAGCATAAGCCCGAACAGGTTGTGCAGCATCACTGCTACGAATATCTGCAGTCCGGAACTTGTAATACTCTCCACGTTTGCAGCTACTACCGCACAGACGATGGTAATGATCGCCAGTACGGAAATGAGCGGAACAGCCGTAGCGCTTTTATCCACCGCTTCCGGAAACAGTTTCCTGACGAGAAGGCCAAGCGTAATGGGAACGATGATGACCTGCACGATCGACAGAAACATCGAAACAGGGTCCACCGGCAGCCACTGGCCTGCAAGCATCAGTAAGATGGCAGGTGTCAGAATCGGGGCCAGCAGTGTCGAGAAGGAAGTCATGGCGACCGACAGTGCCAGGTTCCCTTTGGCGAGATATACCATTACGTTCGATGCCGTGCCTCCCGGAACAGAGCCGAGCAGGACAAGGCCGGCCGCCAGCTCTGCCGGTAAGTTGAGCAAATAAGCGATTCCGAGTGCCGTCAGCGGCATAAGTACGTACTGGGCCGCCACACCGGCAATCACCGGGAGCGGTTTTTTCATGACCAGTTTAAAATCGACCGGCTGCATCGTAAGACCGATGCCGAACATGACTACTCCAAGCAGAATGGTTATATACGCCCCGAGGCCGAGAAAGACTCCCGGTACAAAAAAAGATATAAGAGCGGCTGCTATGACCCACAGCGCAAAATATTTTCCGGCGACGTGACTGATGGACTCGATCACCTTCATTGTCCGTTCCCCCTTCCGCTATGAATAAGTTTACCGGGATTCATAATCCCTTCAGGATCGAGCGCTTCTTTAATCGCCTTCATGACAGCAAGGGCTTTTCCGTGCTCTCTTTCCTGATATTTCATTTTCCCTTTTCCGACGCCGTGCTCCCCGGTACAGGTGCCTCCGCGAGCCAGGGCGTATTCCACGATCTCTTCATTGAACATTTCAGCCTTCCTGCGTTCTTCCTCTTTATCCATATCAATCATGAGAAGGGCGTGATAGTTTCCGTCGCCGACATGTCCGAGGATCCCTCCATTAAGACCCAGCTCCGTCATCTTTTCTCTGCCGTGCCGGATGGCCCCGCCGAGCTCCGATATCGGAAGACATACGTCCGTAACCATCATTTTTTTGCCCGGGCTGTCATGGATGTAGGCATAGGCGAGATTGTGACGCGCTTCCCAGAGCTTCACGCGGGCCGCATTATCTTTTTCGAAATCAATGGCTTCACACTTATGACTCGATACGATCTCTTCCATAAAAGCGACGTCCTCCTGCAACCCCGCTTCGTTTCCGTGGAATTCAAGGAACAGTGTCGCCTTTTCTATGTAATCCGTATCATTGAACCGGTTCACCTGCCGGATCGAGGCTTCATCCAGCAGTTCCACACGGGCAACCGGAACCCCTGCCTGCAGCATGGAAATCACTGCCCCCACCGCATAATCGATGGTCGGGAAAGAAGCTCTCGCGGCCATGACATGTTCGGGGATGCCGTACACTCTGAGCGTCAGTTCCGTAATACAGCCGAGTGTTCCTTCGGAGCCTACATAAAGACTGGTGAGATTATAGCCGGAGGATGACTTTCTGGCAAGGCTCCCGGTATGAATAACGTCTCCGCCCGGTGTAACGACTTCCAGATCCTGGACCTGGTCTTTCATCACTCCGTATTTCACGGAAGTAGTCCCGCTTGCGTTCGTCGCGGCCATACCGCCGAGCGTAGCATCGGCTCCCGGGTCCACAGAGAAGAACAGCCCGTATTTTTTCAGTTCTTTATTCAGCTGTGACCTCGTCACCCCGGGCTGCACTTTCACGAGGAAGTCCTTGTCCCGCACTTCCGTCACTCTATTCATGGAGGAAAAGTCGATCGTAATCCCCTTATCATAAGCGATCACATTCCCCTCAAGACTCGATCCCAGTCCGAACGGAATGACCGGGACTCCTGAAGTTTCAGCTGCTTTCATAATTTGACTTACTTCCTCCGCGTTCTCCGGAAAAACGACGAGATCGGGGAGACTCCCCTCGTGGTAAGATTCATCTTTGCTATGATTGGCGAGTACCGTATCGTTCGCACTCACCTGATCATCTCTTAAAAACTTCAGCAGCTCTTCCTGCAGCGTTGCCGGGTATGTAGTCATGTTCTAAGGCTCCTTTCACATGTTCAGATTAAACTGTTACATCAGATTATCACAATTATCTGAAAAATGGAACGGGACTTATACACTTCCATGAAGTTTTCTGATAGTACCGCTGCTGCATTTTTTCATAAAAAACTTTCCACCCGCTCGTACGGATGGAAAGTCTTTGGTCTATTACAGTTGTTTGGCTCGTTGTACTACTTTTTACGTCTGATACCGATTACCCGTCCGGCTTCTCCGGGGACCCCAAAAGGCGTATGATGTTCTGCGAATACCTTAAGCTGTGCAGCCACCTCTTCCGGAAAAGGGGCCGGCCGGCCTTCGCTCTGGTCCATACCCATCAGCATCTGCTCACTCGTAGCGGCTCTTTTGCCATTTTCCCCGTAAAGCTCGAGAAACGCATGCACACGCTTTGCATCGTAATCCAGAATATACATCTGTACCTCGTACGCTTCCTCATGATGCATTTCGTCGAGATAACATACGTGGTTTTCCAGTGTATATATCGTATATTGATGCTTCCCGCGGGCTTCTTCGTCCAGCCCGATTACATTCATGAACTCATCGACGCCGATGCTGAAAGCACGAACGTAGTCGGCGTCGTTCATATGTCCGTTGTAGTCGATCCAGTCGGCAGATACTTTAGACGTAATGAGGGTTTTGGCTTCACTCATGTCTTATCCCCTCCCTGCATAGCTTCTTTGCTGTCCCCGGTCGTCAGGTTGGCACCCGGCCAGTATTTTTCCAGCAGCTGCTGAAGTTCCACGAGGAAGTCGTCCCGTCGTTCTTCCATTTTCTGCATATCCACGTCCCCCGTCTGTGCTTCACAGCCGGTGATGACTTTCTCCGCCAGCTCATCCGTAAGCTCCGGTGCTTCCAGTTTGGTCCACGGTAATTTCAAAGCCGGGCCGAACTGATGCAGAAGATGACGCATGCCGGCTTTTCCGCCGCCCATATGGAGGGTCATGAACGGTCCCATCAGCGCCCAGCGGAGCCCCGGCCCGTAAACGATGGAAGCATCCACTTCTTCGGTCGTAGCCACACCGTCGTTAACGATATGGAGCGCTTCACGCCAGACCGCTTCCATCAGACGATCGGCTATGTGACCTTCTATTTCCTGATGAACGATGAGCGGTTTCATACCGAGACCGTCATAAAATTCCCGGGCTCCTTCGACAAAACTGTCAGCCGTTTTATTACCGCCGACCAGTTCGACCAGCGGCATGAGATATACCGGATTGAATGGGTGACCTACCATCACTCTTTCCGGGTGGTGCGTACAGTCCGCCTGAAGTACAGACGGTAAAATGCCCGACGTACTGGAAGAAATGACGGCATGCTTCGGTGCATGTTCGTCGATGGAGGCGATAACGTTCCTTTTCAGCTCTTCCCGTTCCGGAACGTTTTCCTGGACGAAGTCCGCATGAGCCAGAGCTTTCCCGAGATCCTCTTCAAACGTAAGGTTATTCTCTGAAGCACCTTCTTTAAGTCCCAGTTTCCCGGCATAGTCCCAGGCACTCCGGACCGCTTCCCTCGTTTTCTCTTCTGCACCCGGAGCAGGGTCATAAGCCGTTACCTTATACCCGTTAACCAGAAAGCGGGTGATCCAGCCGTTGCCGATGACACCGGTCCCTATGACGGTGATGTGTGTAACTGGTGATGACATTGTATTACCCCCTCTTTGCGTATGGATCGAGCAGATTAAGTTCCTTACGGGCTTCCGCCGGTGTCATCAGATCAGCACCAAGCGTTTCCACGATTCCCGCTGCTTTATCGACAAGCTGCTCATTCGTCGCAAGCTGACCTTTTTTCAGATAGAGATTATCCTCAAGGCCCACACGGATGTGTCCTCCCTGCAATACAGACTCCGCGACCATCGGCATCTGCATCCGGCCGATACCAAAGGAAGCCCAACGGCTGTTCTCCGGTACGCGGCTCTTCATGTAAGCGAGCGTTTCCGCATCGGCTTCTGCACCCCACGGGATCCCGAGGCAAAATTGAAACAGAGGATCTCCGTCAATAAGCCCTTCCTTGATCAGCTGGTTGGCAAAGCGCACGTGGCCGGTGTCGAAACATTCAAGCTCAGGTTTCACACCGCTCTCCTGTACGAGTTTGGCCTGACGGCGCAGCCAGTCTGTCGGACCGACGTACAGCATGTTTCCGAAGTTGGTACTTCCGCAGTCCAGGGTGCACATTTCCGGAAGAAGTTTACCGATCGGTTCATGACGTTCTTCCGGCGTCTGCATGTCCGTCCCTTCTCCACCGCGGGTCGGATCTGCATCACTCGGTACCCAGTCACCGCCGCCGCCGGAAGTGAGGTTGATGATGATATCCGTTTCCGATTCACGGATACGTTCCACCGTTTCGCGGAACAGCTCCACATCATGACTGAGAGCTCCCGTTTTCGGATCACGCACGTGAATATGGGCTATAGTGGCCCCTGCTTTCGCCGCCTTAATCGCCGAATCCGCAATTTCTTTCGGTGTTACGGGTACGTCCGGGTTTTTTCCGGTAGTATCTCCTGCTCCTGTCAGTGCACACGACATCATAACTTTACGACTCATTTACATCGCCTCCTGTTGTTTTTGGTACATGTTTAAATATTTCACCACTTTCGAAAAAGTGGGTAACACGACGGATCCAGTCATAATATTCGGTCCATCGATGAAGTTCTTCCAATAACTCATTGATTGCTTTTTCGTCATCTTCCGTCAGGTCGGACTGCTGCCGTATTTCTTCTATCTTCTTGTTGATCCGTTCCTCAAAATGACGGCTTCGGGTGCTGGCCTTCTGCCAGGTCGAGGTGAAAATCGAAATGAACGTTTCATAGTAGTCTTCTTCGACCTGATACAAATCTTTGCGTACCCCTTTCTGGAAGACCCGTTCCGCAATGTTCATATCTATCATCTCGCGGACTACCTGACTCATCCTCGTCTTGCTCATCCCCATTTCCGCCGACAGTTCATCGAGGGTCATCGGTTCGTGATTCATATAGATAATTCCAAGAACGCGGCCAAGACTTGTCGGGGCACCGAAAGCATTCATATTATCAGCTATCTTTTCCACGAACTGTGTTCTTATTTCCTCTATTTTTTTATTCTCGTTCTCCATTTTCCATCCACCCTTTTCACCTGTGTTAACTGAACAATACCACAGCCGGTGCCGTTTCCAAACAGAAGCCGGTACCTGTTTAACGTTCAACAGGCAAATAGATGGCTGAAGCTCTTTCCGGCCCGCTATATATGAACTCGGTCGCCTTTTCCCCGTGCGCGGCGGTCCTTGTCGTCTGACCGTTATTCAGATTCACGTCGTAATGAGGGGCGTTCGAAGCCGACAGGTCGATCCGTAACCGGTGCCCCGCCTTCACCTCATGAGCTGTGACCCCGACGCTCAGATTCATTTCGGCCGGTTCATGTGGTACGACGCGCTCCCGGTGATACGTCTCGGTGATATTCCAGGCCCGCCCTGACTCATCCACTTCGGACAGCCGGATGAACACATCGAATAATTCGGAAGGTGCTTCTCCCCACAGTCGCGCTTTGACTTCTCCCATAATAAGCTTTTTCTCTTTGAGAGGTTCGCTCGTATAAACGAGAACGTCCGGCCGCGTCTGCAATCCGGAGATATCGAACATTCCGGACTCGTTGCCGGCAACGAGAGCACTCCCTCCGTAAGTGGGGACGGGAGCCCCGGGGTCCAGAAGCATATGGTGAGGAAGGTGTTGCTGATCTTTCTCCTTACCAAGTCCGCCTCCCCCTTCAGCCGCTGACAGTTCGTGAGACCCTTTCAGAAAAAATGTTTCTGCCTCCCTGCCATGCGGCATGGACGGAAAGGATTGCCACTTGTCGCTCCCAGTGACGTACAGGTTCACTTTTTCTTTTGCTCGAACCGGCTTTGATTTCAGCCAGTGATCGAACCATTCAATATGCAGCTCTGTCGTATCCTCAATACGCTCAGTCCCGATTTGTTTCTCCGCTCCTTCAAAAAAGACTTCGCCGGCCCTTCCCGTCATCTCTTCATGCGTCCAGGGTCCGATCCAGAGCGATTTTTCTCCGTTATAGGCCTGATAAGCCGAAAGAGTCGACGGGAGAAGGGCGTCATACCAGCCGCCCATGAATAGAGCGGGTACCGTAGCCGACTGCAGAGCCTGTCGCAGGTCAGCTTCTTTTACTATCGCAGACGGGACACGGCGCTGCATTACTTCAAAAAAATACGAGTCCGGATCAAGATCCTGCACAGGTCCCCATGTTTCAGCAGGGGAGTCATACAGATAATCCGGCAGGTTCTCGAGATAATGCCGAAGTTTTTCTTCATCCAGTGTACCTTTCCGTCTCAGATGGTCCTCTATCATTGAACCGAGCACCCAGGTCTCGAATTTTCCGGTCGCGGAAACTGTATCCGAATCATTCAGAAGTCCCTCCCAAGGGTCAGCCATCGTCATGACGGGGGCTATCGCCCGCAAGGATGGAGGATGCCCGGAAGCCGCCGCCAGTTGCGTATAACCGTGATAAGACATCCCGAACATGCCCACCCGGCCATCGGAGAAAGGGAGGCGCGCCGCCCATTCCACCGCATCATACCCGTCCTTCCCTTCATGGACGAACGGATAGAACTCTCCGCCGGAGGCGAATCGGCCGCGGACATCCTGCAGAATCACGACATACCCGGCCTCCACCATTCGGGGTACAGACAAATATTCTTCGAAATATCTCGGCGTCTCTTTGTCATAGGGAAGACGCATCATTAATACGGGGTGCTGCTCCTCATCGTCAGGCCGGTAAACATCGGCCCGAAGTACTTCTCCGTCCGAAAGCGTGCACGCTGCGTTCTTCTCAATAATCATCGTCCGCCTCCTCCCACTGCTGTTTTCGTTCAAACTTCCGGGATCAGTTGTTATTAGCCGGCTGAAGTTTCCGCTCGATTCCTCCGAGAACCAGGTCGGCGACGATGGCCATGACAGCTGTCGGGACAGCCCCGGCGAGAATGATCGCAGTGCCGTTGGTGGCGTTGGTTCCTGTAAGGATGATGGCTCCGAGGCCCCCGGCGCCTACGAAAGCTCCGATAGCTGCAATTCCGATACCGATGACGAGAGCCGTCCGGAGACCGGCCATAATCACACTGATCGCCAGTGGCAGTTCGACCATCCGCAGCAGCTGAAAACGGGTCATACCGGAAGCATATCCGGCCTCGATGACTGTCTGATCGACATCTTTAATACCGACATATGTATTCTGGGTAATCGGCAGAATAGAATAAAGCATCAGCGTTACGATCGCAGTGTTAGTTCCAAGTCCCATAAAAATCATGAGAACCGCCATAGCCCCGAGTGCCGGAATGGTCTGGATCATACTGCCGACGGCCAGTACCCAGCTGCTGAGCCGGCCGTACCTGGCAATCAGAATGCCAAGAGGGATGGAGAAAATTGCCGCAAACAGAACACCGTAGGCCGCCATCAGAAAGTGACGATAAAACTGGGTCCAGATATATCCACTGTTCTGCAGGGTATAATCGATGAATTCAACAATCGTTTCCATATCAGTTCTCCTCCTTTGCTGCATCTTCAAAGTAATTGTTGTTTTCGAGGAACTGACGGGCAACTTTTCTCGGGTTCACGTGTTGGACGGCCGCGTTAAAGTTGAGTTCCTGCATTTTTTCCGTAGTAATCTGTCCGGCCAGTTTTTCCGTGATGGTCTTTATCTCCGGATACTTCTCCAGTGTGTCGTTCGCAATTACCGGGGAAGCGTCATAAGGCGGGAAGAACTGTTCGTTGTCCTCGAGCACTTTCAAATCGAAATCCTTGATGCGCCCATCCGAGGAATAAGCCAGCACGACGTCCATATGCCCGCTTGCAGCGGCTTCATACACGAGACCCGTGTCCATCGGAAATACATCTCCGAAGGAAAAATAGGTTTCCTGAAAACCGTCATACCCGTCCCCTTTACGGTTGACCCAGGCGTTATCCACCCCGAAGCGCAGTTCATCGGCATACGGCTCGAGGTCCGAGACATTTTCTATATTATTTTCTTCCGCAAACTCTTTCGTCACAGCAACAGAATAGCTGTTTTCAAATCCATAGCTCGGAGCCCACGTCTGATCGAAACGTTCCGGGAATTTTTCCTTCACCGTTTTCAGTGCTTTCTCCGGATCTTTGATGGGGTCCATACCCAGGGCACCGGCGATGTCCGTCCCCGTATAACGGGTGGCAGAAATATCGATGTCCCCGCGTTCCATTCCCTGGTGCTGGACGATGGAGGAGCCCAGTTTACTGACAAGCTCCGTTCCCGCCTCCGTATTGCGTTCAATCATAATCGACAGCATCTCCGCCAGAATTTCTGATTCCGACGTAGCCAGCGAGCTGATTTTAATCGTGTCTTTCCCTCCGCTGGCAAGCCCGGGCAGCGTACAGCCCGTAAGCATTACCAGAACAACTGCAATCAGCAGCAGTTTGGTCGTTTTCTCCTTCACGTGCACTCACCTCCAAAATTTAAGCAGCTTTATACGAGTCTTTCAGTCCATCCGAAGTCAATTTTCCTTCTGCAAAAGCCAGTCCGCGATCGGCGATAATGGCCAGGATCGTAGCCGGAACGGTACCGGCGACAATCAGCACAGGCTGATACAGGTTCAGGCCGTCAAAGATGAAGTCACCGAGACCGCCACCGCCGATGAAAGCTGCCAGCGTAGCCCAGCCGATAAGATAGACAGTGGACAGTCGCACGCCCGCCAGAATAACGGGTACCGCCAGCGGCAGTTCCACTTTCATGATGGACTGCCAGTTACTCATACCCATGCCGGATCCGGCTTCGAGTACGTTTTTGTCGACATCACGAAGTCCGATGTATGTGTTACGCAAAATCGGCAGCAGTGAATATACGAACAAAGCAATGATTGCCGGCACTTTCCCGATACCTACGAGCGGAATGAAAAACGCCAGTATGGCGAGACTCGGAATCGTCTGCAAAACCCCAATCACCGAGATGAATTTATCCGCAAACTTAGGCATCCTCGAGAAAAGAATCCCCAGCGGAATGGCGACCAGTACCCCGAGCACGACCGCGGTGAACGATATATATAAGTGTTCCCACGTCTTCACGAGTAATTCTGTTCCGTGTTCAGTAAAAAATGTCTGCATCATTTCCTCCCCCTATCATGTAGTAACAGTCAGACTATCAAGCTCCTGACCTTCTCCCCAGATGGTGTCGTATACTATATTCGCCATCGTGGCCCGGGTAACGATTCCGGTAAGGTGATGATTCCCATCGGTAACGGGGACGTATTTGGCACCGCGACGCAGAATCTTACGCGTCGTGTCCTTCAGCAGGCTGTCTTCGGACACGGAAAACAGGTCCGTTTCCATAACATCCTCCACGTAAGAAGCTTTTTTATAATTGAGGTTGATCGCCTCCACATCAAGGAATCCCCGAAGCGTACCGTCACAATCGACGACAAGCAGGGTATCGACGTGGCGTTCGCGCATCGTTGCGATAGCGTCCTTGAGGCTGGTACCGCAAGTCACCGTAATCGGATCCGTATCCATGATCTGACCCACCGTCGTGACGTCCGGTCGTGCCTGGATGAGACGATCTTTACCGAGGAACGTTTCCACGAACTCATTGGCCGGGTTGCGCAGAATCTCTTCCGGGGTATCTGCCTGCACCACTTCCCCGTCTTTCATAATGACTATCCGATCTCCGAGTTTCAGAGCTTCGTCCATGTCGTGAGTGACGAATACGATCGTCTTATTCAGTTCCTTCTGAAGTTTTTTGAACTCTTCCTGCAGGGAGTCACGCGTAATCGGGTCCAGCGCTCCGAAAGGTTCATCCATCAAAATCAACGGTGGATTGGCTGCAAGAGCACGAAGGACACCGATCCTCTGCTGCTGCCCGCCGCTTAACTCGTGAGGATACTTATCCAGGTACTCCTCCGGCATGTCGACGAGTGCCAGAAGTTCTTTAGCGCGTTTCTCTTTACGGTCGGAAGGCCACTTCAGCAGCGTTCCTACAAGAGAAATATTTTCCTTGATCGTCATATGCGGCATCAGCCCTACCTGCTGGATGACATATCCGATGGAACGTCTCAGTTCCACAGCGTTCTGGGACTTTATATCTTTACCGTTTATGTAAATCGTGCCTTCGGTAATATCAATCAGTCTGTTGACCATCTTCATCGTCGTAGTCTTTCCGCAACCACTCGGCCCGATGAAACAGACGAACTCCCCTTCCTCAATGTTCAAATTAAGATTACTGACAGCAGGCGTCCCGTCAGCATACTTCTTCATTACACGTTCAAATTGCAACAAACTCGCCACCTCCAAATTTTTCTCTTTCAATCTGTGTGAAAGTATAAACGCCGGCAGCTGATAAACAAACTTCCAAATAACCTTGTAAACTTTTAAATTTCTATACAATTTAAATTGCATAAAGTTTACGTAAGTATATCGTACAATTCCTTCGTTATAATGACTTATCTGGTGGTTGCTAAATTTTATTGAAGGCATCCTCATGATGCTGCCGGGGTTAAACACACTTTCTTCTTTTATCCTTTGGGCTGTATAATCCTTCACATTTCACTTTCGCCGATGATAAGATTTAATCGATTAGTTGAATGAAATATAATAAAAAGGGTGTACGGGTTGGGTATCAGAACTTTCAAAGATATCATTTATTACAAGCTCTCCCGGTTCAGTAAATATCGACAAGCCCGGAGGCAGTCGATTTGTTCTCCATAAAATCCTTAGACGCAGACCGGACTACTGATATCATTCTTTTGCGTGAAGACTTCATTACGAAATCAGAAGAGGTCGACAGGAAAGTGGTGGCTTATTGCCGGGCCGCAGCAGAATCCGGCCGTTCGTAAAGGAAATCTTCATACACGAATATAGATATTTGGACTCCGATGCAGTTTTGAAAAGGAGAGAAGAAGCGTGTAAAAAGTTCAGGTAGGAATCAGGGAAAACATGGTTCAATTTGTAATGCTCGTAATCATTAACCTGTTCGTCGGGTCTATGGTCGGTCTGGAAAGGACCGTACTTCCGATGATAGGAGAAGAGCGTTTCGGACTGCTGTCGACCAGCGCTGCGCTTTCTTTCATCGTCAGCTTCGGTTTCTCGAAAGCGCTCGTTAATTTATTCGCAGGCAACCTGGCGGATCGTGCCGGCCGGAAAAAGGTCCTTCTGGCCGGCTGGGGCATCGGTTTATTCGTACCGATTATGGTCATCTTCGCCCACGCCTGGTGGGTGATCATCGTCGCAAACATCTTTCTCGGTGTTAACCAGGGGCTCACCTGGTCGATGACGGTCAATATGAAAGTGGACCTCGCAAAGTCGACAGAGCGGGGACTTGCCGTCGGTTTCAATGAATTCGCAGGCTACCTCGGACTTGCAGTTATGGCCTCGGTTTCCGGGTACGTGGCTTCCACTTACTCCCTCAGCCCGGAACCTTTTTATATAGGAATTGTACTCGTCGTCCTCGGGTTCCTTCTTTCTCTTGCCGTACGGAATACGGAAGAACACGTAAAAACCCAGGCCAACGAACAGGAGGATGTGGAGCGTGTGTCCGGGTGGGAGATTTTTAAACGTACCTCCTGGAAAAACCCCGACCTCGCAAGCGGAAGCTTCGCCGGGCTGACGACCAACTTAAAAGACGGGATAGCGTGGGGGCTGTTCCCCATCTTCCTTACGACCGGAGGATTGAGTGTCGCACAGACCGGGACCGCCATGGTTTACCCGACGATCCTCGCTTCCATCAGCGACGTCGCTCACCCCGAATGGCGGGCGACATCCATGGGCATCTATCGTTTCTTCAGAGACAGCGGCTACGCTTTCGGAGCTCTGATTGCAGGTATTATCGCGGATCTTTTAAGCGTTACCCGGGCCATCGGTCTCGTCGCGTTCCTTCCGCTTTTGTCCGGTATCATCGTCTGGGTAAAAATGAAAGAAACCCTGCAGGACCGCACTTAGGAAAGCAGAAAGCTCCCGCATCAGAATGTGCGGGAGCTTTCTTTTAATACGGATTTCCAAATTTGTGAAAATGGTATACTATAAACTGTATCTGCTTCATAATTCAGCTTCAGAAACATGGGGTGACTGTATGATTTTAAAAGAGTTAACATCTAATCTGGCCATTTTGATAACCTGCCTGTTCATCTACTCCCAGCTTACCAACGATTCCTCGCTAAGAACCTCCTCTTCGTTAAGAAAAAAAGTTATTGCCGGGGCACTCGCAGGAGTATTGAGTAATATTTTAATGCAGTACAGCATGCATTTCGATCAGACTATCATCGACCTGAGGCATATCCCTCTCGTTCTCGTTACATACTACGGGGGTAGTATTCCGAGTCTTGTAGCCGCATCGTTCATTATAATCGGCCGCTTCTTCATCAGTTTCGGTGAATCGTCCCTGCTGGCGATCATTTTCATCGTGCTTATCGCTCTCGCTGCACTTACTGCAAGAAAACTTAAAGGAGGAAAAAGGGCTAAGATATTCTTTTCTCTTACCGCTTCCAATATACTTTTTACAATATTGATACTTTATCTGATCAGTGATACGGGTATTCTTCTCGTCATGATTCCTTCCTATTGGGTCATTTCCTATATAGCAGGGTTCAGTTCTTTCTATGTAATCGAGTATGTACGGGAAAACCAGAAAATGATGCTTCAGTTAAAAACCGAATCCACTACCGATGCATTGACCGGGCTGAACAACGTCAGAAAATTTGACCAGATCTTCAATTCGGTGAGTGAGGAGGCAAGAAAGAAAGACGAAAGACTTTCTTTTCTTTTCATTGATATCGACCATTTCAAAAGCATTAATGACACGTACGGTCATAAAGAAGGAGATGAAGTGTTAATAGAACTTGGTAATCTTTTGACGAATGCAGTACGCTCTTTTGATATCGTAAGCCGGAACGGTGGAGAGGAATTCACAGTAATTCTTCTCGACTGTCCTACCGACCGTGCCGTACAAATAGGAGAAAGAATCCGCGAAAGCGTCGAGAACCATTCCTTTTTACTGACTACCGGAGAAACAATCGGTGTAACAGTCTCTATCGGTGTCGCCTGTTACAGAGAGACGACCAAATCTCCGGAAGCTCTTCTTAATGATGCAGATGAGGCGCTTTACGAAGCGAAACGGACGGGAAGAAACAAAGTATGCGTAGCATAAAAAGAGGGAGGTCCTTCCGATTTAAAAAGGACCTCCCTCTTTTTTAATACAGCAGGCTTTTGCAACCGAGTTTTAACGTGAATAGTCCCTCTACATTTATGAGAAACAAATTCAAACTAACGAAACAGGTTACTGTATGTTCAGTTTTTCTGTTTTTTATAGAGCGTTTCTCCTTCCTTGATAGTTTCTTCCACCTGAATATCTCTTAACTTCATGGGATCTATCTCCAACGGATTACGGTCAAGGATAACCAGATCCGCCCACTTCCCTTCTTTGATACTACCTTTTGCGTCTTCCTCCCCGTACTGATAGGCTGCATGAATCGTGACTGCCTGAAGAGCTTCTTTCACACTGATCCGCTGGTCCGGACCGATCGACACTCCTCCTCTTGTCTGCCGGTTCACCGCACTCCAGATCGTCTGGAGCATGTCCGGTCTGATTACCGGAGAATCCTGATGCAGATTGACCGGGAGCCCCTTGTCTATAGCGGATTTGGCAGGGCTGATCCTGCTCCCCCGTGCTTCTCCGAGATTTTTCAAGTGGACATCTCCCCAGTAATACGTGTGATCGACGAATATAGAAGGAATCATCTGTATTTCCTTCATTACATCCAGCTGGTCATCACGGACTGTCTGGCAGTGAATCATAACCGGGCGCGGCTCTTCCTTACCGGACTGCGGTGATTCTTCCATGGATTTCTTATAATTTCTTAGCAGCTGATCCGCGGCAGCATCTCCGTTGCAGTGGGTCAATAGTTGAATATTATTCCGAACAGCCTCGTCCGTCACTTTTTTCACCTGGTCGTCTTTGTACCAGGACGTCCCTCTGTATTCCTCGTCTCCTTCGTAAGGTTCGGTGAGCCACGCCGTTTTTCCCTGAGGAGTTCCGTCCAGCAGCATTTTATATCCTCCGAGCCTGAATCTGTTATGATACTGCTTTACGTAAGACGCATTCGCTTCAAATATTTTACCCGGATCATTATCGACCAGCGGATACGATATAACGTCGATGTTCAGCTTCCCCTGGTCGGCCAGGGCTTTGCACAGTTCCACCGTCAGCACGGAGGCCGCTCCATCCTGGACAGTCGTTATTCCATTCTGTACGTATACTTCCTGACCTTCTTCCAGTAACTTCAAGTATTCATGTTCCGATCCGCCTGCTATGTACTGCTGGACGAGTGTCAGACACGTTTCTTCCAGATAGCCGTCCGGTTCCGTACTGCCTGTCATTCTCCCTATCGTTCCGCCTTCCACTTCTTCCGTACGGGAGTCGATACCCGCCATGTCCAGCAGAGCATCATTAGCACATCCCATATGGGCAGAAGCATGGAAAACGAAGAGAGGGCGATCCGTTATTTCGTTCAGCACCTCTTTTACAGGATGGCGCTGTTCTTTCAGCATCGTATGATCGTACCCGAATCCGATGACCACCTCGTTTTGTTCAAACTCTTTTTGTTCCAGATACTCGTGCAGAACGTCTGCAATCTCATCGAAACTCCCGCACCCGCTCAAGTCCGCCATACGGGACACCGGTCCTACGAAGGGGAAGTGACTGTGAGGATCGATAAAAGAAGGCATAAGCGTTCTCCCGTTCAGGTTCACTTGTTCTGTGCCCTTTGTTTCGGCTGCCGCTTCCACCTCCTGCAGATTCCCCTTCTTCTTAATAACACCGTCTTTCACCAGAATGGCTTCTACGGGGACTTCCTCTCTTTCCATTGTGAGAATGTCCCCGCCGTAGTAGATTGTCTGCATGGTAATTACTCCCTTCATTAAATTGATTTCTGATTACATTATGTACGCACGAACCATTTTTTTCCTATCCAAAGAAAAACCTATCGTAACATTTGAAAGGCACTGCATAAAAATGTTTACATTCCAATAGGGAATCAATTCACATAAACGGGCCCCGGAACTCACTGGTGCACAGTCTTATAACAGGAAGAGTCAGGTCAGTTTCAGCAGTGAAAATCCGGTCACAAATTTGTCTAAAATTTTCCCGTGCGTTTCATGTGACATTACACAGGACAATATGTAAGATGGATATGGTATGACCTTTACTATTACTATTTAGGAGGATATTAAATGTCTTTAATCGGAAAAGAAATAGCACCATTCAGCGCACAAGCTTTCAGAGAAGGCGATGATTTTATCGAGGTCACAGATGAGGATCTGAAAGGTAAATGGAGCATCGTCTGCTTCTATCCTGCGGACTTTTCGTTCGTATGTCCGACAGAACTCGAAGACCTGCAGAATCAGTACGCTAAACTTCAGGAGCTTGGGGTTGAAGTATACTCCGTATCCACGGATACTCACTTCGTTCACAAAGCATGGCACGATCACTCGGAAGCCATCAATAAAATCACCTATACAATGATCGGGGACCCTTCCCACGAAATCTCCCGCAACTTCGACGTTCTTATCGAAGAAAAAGGTGTAGCGGACCGCGGTACATTCATCATCGACCCTGACGGTGTCGTACAGGCTGCCGAAATCAACGCAGACGGTATCGGACGTGACGCAAGCACGCTTATCGATAAAGTGAAAGCTGCCCAGTACGTTCGTAAAAACCCTGGTGAAGTTTGCCCGGCCAAATGGGAAGAAGGCGAAGAAACGCTTAAACCAAGCCTTGATCTTGTAGGTAAAATCTAAGGAGTAGGATAAAATATGCTAGACAAAGATATTAAAGCACAGCTTGAACAATATCTTCAGCTGCTTGAAGGCGACATCGTCCTGAAAGTGAGCGCAGGCTCGGATGACGTATCCAAAGAAATGCTGGAACTGGTGGATGAACTGTCCACCATGTCTTCCCGCATAAACGTGGAAAAAACAGAGCTGAAGCGCACGCCAAGTTTCAGTGTCAATCGTCCAGACGAAGAGACCGGCATCACATTCGCCGGGGTTCCTCTCGGACACGAGTTCACGTCTCTCGTTATGGCGCTCGTTCAGGTGAGCGGTCGTCCTCCGAAAGTGGAACAGAGCGTGATCGATCGCATCAAAGCGATTGATGAAGACTATCATTTCGAAACGTACGTCAGCCTAAGCTGTAACAACTGTCCTGTCGTCGTTCAGGCCTTGAACATCATGAGCGTGGTCAACCCGCGTATTTCCCACACCATGATCGAAGGTGGCGCTTTCAAGGATGAAGTCGACAGCAAGAACATCATGGGCGTACCGACCGTCTTCCTTAACAACGAAGAGTGGGGCGGCGGCCGCATGGAGCTTGAAGAGATCCTTTCTGCTCTCGGAAGCGGTCCCGACTCCTCTGAATTCGAAGGGAAAGATCCGTTTGATGTCCTCGTCGTAGGCGGAGGCCCGGCCGGCGGAAGTGCCGCTATCTATGCTGCACGTAAAGGCATCCGTACAGGACTGCTTACCGACCGTGTCGGCGGCCAGGTTCTCGATACGAACGCTATCGAAAACTTTATCAGCGTCCAGGAAACAGACGGACCGAAGCTTTCCTCCAATCTTCACGAACACGTCGGAGGATACAACGTGGACGTGATGAATCAGGTGAAAGCTGCGAATATTGAACGTAAAGATAACCACATCGAAGTGGAACTGGAAAATGGAGCTGTTCTGCAAAGTAAAACAGCCATTCTCTCCACAGGTGCCCGCTGGCGTAATATAGGCGTTCCCGGCGAACAGGAATTCAGGAATAAAGGAGTCGCCTATTGCCCGCACTGTGACGGACCAATGTTCGAAGGAAAAGACATTGCGGTCATCGGCGGCGGCAACTCCGGTGTGGAGGCAGCCATCGACCTTGCAGGCGTAGTGAAACACGTCACGGTCCTTGAGTTCTCTTCCGCATCGAAAGCGGACTCCGTACTGCTGGATCGTCTTCACAGTCTTCCGAACGTAACGTTTATTACAAACGCACAGACGACGGAAATTACAGGAGACGAGACAGTGAACGGCCTGACTTATACAGACCGCGTAAGCGGGGAAGAACGCCATCTGGAACTCGAAGGCGTCTTCGTCCAAATCGGTCTCGTACCGAACACCGAATGGCTCGATGATACCATTGAGCGTACGAAAACCGGTGAAATCGTAGTCGACAAGAAAGGTGCAACGAACGTACCAGGAATTTTTGCGGCAGGTGACTGTACAAACAGTGCCTATAAGCAGATCATCATTTCCATGGGTCAGGGTGCAACAGCTGCCCTCGGCGCCTTCGACTATCTGATTCGCAACACGGCTCCTGCCGAAAGCGAAGCAGTCACCTCATAAAGCATCAAAAGAGCCGCTTTACCAATATGGTAAGGCGGCTTTTGTTATGGCAGAAGAGAGCTACTGACCGCTCTGCTGCTTATCGTATTCTTCCCCGTAATGACGTCGTGCGTGGAATTCATGAACGAGGCGGATCGAAGGACGGAGAAGAAATTGAAAACTTCCCAGTACGAATAGAGTCACCCCTATCATTCGCCACGTTTCCTCAAAATAAAAACAGACACTCCCGAGGAAAAACCACAGCCCCAGCAGAAAATCGTTGATCGTATATAGAGTGTGGTATATTTTTCTGAAAAACGGGGAATGTTTCTGCATCTGTTCATTGATATACGTTTCTCTGGAAGAGTTCTCCTCATTACGGTTGTTCTGTTCCGTTGTGTCAACGGCCATAGTTCCGCTCCTTTCTTTCCGGAAGGTATTTTGTAAAATAGGCACCTGCGATTAGTAAAATAACAGTAAGAGGCCAGGATACGAGTCCCTGCATGTCAAACGAGTAGGCAACAAGATTCGTCACGGCTACAAGATAGAAGCAAATGGAAGTCAGTGCGCTTTTAATCCCGGTGGCCCCCGCCTCTTTTCTTTTTTTGACGAGAATGATTATGGAAATGATAAGACCTGCTGTCATAATGATAGAAAAAATAAACGACATACTCATACTATTTCTCCCTTTCTTCCTGGTGAAACGTTAAAACTTCCTTCACACTTTTTAAGGAAAAATCCTCATTCCAGTGCACAAAATGCCCGCCTTCGACAGCGTGCCAGGTCACGGGAAGATGACGCTTCCGAAGCTTTTTTAAATAACGTTCTGTTTTTCTCTGTTCTTTATCATCCAGATCGGTGAATGTTGCATAGTATACGTGGGTGGGCACAGTAATCTTCTTCAGGAGACCGGGGATATCGAGGTTGTAGTACCCGAACATCAGATTCAGTCCCCGGGCGGAAAACTCGGTTTGAGATCGTAAAGCCGTACGCACGTACCGAGTTTCTTCTATACTTACATGTGCACAAAAATCGGCGACTTGCCTATCAAAATCACCATCTCCACTCCCTTTAAAAAACGTTGCCAGTCTTTTTAACAGACGTTCTCCGAATAGCTTCACTCCCAAATTCAGTAACGGAAAAGCGTAAGCGAAAATTCCGAATTCCGAAGTCGGCACTTTCGGGAAAGGTTTATGCCCCTGGTCCAATAAAACCAGCGTACGTACCCGCTCTGGATAGTGTCTGGCGAAAGCCAGAGCGACAGCCCCGCCTAATGAGTGCCCGCTCACCACTGCTTTCTTCATTTTCCTCCGGTCCATGTATTCCTTTACCCAGTCCGCCAGTACAATGGGTGTCACTTTTCCACTGATGCCGCTGCTCCTGCCGATTCCCGGCAAATCGATCATATGGGTTTCAAACTTATCTTGTATGTATTCGGCTATATTCAACCCTTCATTTCCGGAAAATCCTCCGGCAGGAAGAAAAATAACCGGTTCCCCTTCCCCGACTTTTTCTGCAAAGTATTCATAAGTATGGTTGACTATGATACTCACCTCCCCGATGCAAACCGTTACGACCATAACCTTTTCATGTGTATAAACTTCTCTCCCTCGAACGAGAGCTTATAAATATCAGGCATTGCAAGCTCCTTCCAAAATGCAAAACCACAATCAGCATCGAAATAATTGATGATCAGAGCC
Source organism: Salimicrobium humidisoli (assembly GCF_002295105.1). GTDB lineage: Bacteria > Bacillota > Bacilli > Bacillales > Halobacillaceae > Salimicrobium > Salimicrobium humidisoli. The sequence goes on from NZ_NSGH01000011.1 coordinate 63,551, forward strand.
ATAAGGTTGCCATGCGTGCCTATCACTATATTTTCAGCGGGACTATCTTTCAGCAGTTGTGAAACTGCATCCACCCCTCTCTGTTGAGCCACTCTATTCGACTCCCCGCCTTTCCATGAAAAATCGAAGTCTTCCCACACTTTTGTAATAGCGGCTGTAAAATCCTCCATGGGTTGTCCTGCCAAAAGACGCTCCTTCAAATTCTCTATTACTTCAACGTCTTTATTTATATGCCCGGCTATTCCTTCGACTGTTTGGAAAGCACGTTTATAGGGACTTGAAACCACTCGGCTGATGCTCTCTTTCTTAAGCAGTTCTGTAACAATAGCTGCGTCCGTAAGTCCTCTGTCGGACAATGGTCTCCCACGCTCGTCCGGAGTGTACACAGAGTGAGCATGTCTGACGAAATACAAGTTAGTCAACAAATATACCCCCTACCTTTAAAACAATAGAAGAACTTATCAAAGCAGCTTTTTCTTATAATATATTCATCTTAAATAAATATGGGTGCAAAAATGTTAATAGGCAAAAAGGCTGCACTATGCAATAGTCCAGCCCCTTCACTGACTTAAGCTTTGAACTCATTGATATAAGTGGCAGGAAAAACATGTTTCGATAAAGTCAGATAAACAGCCGCTACCATCAATAATATACCAGCAGAAAAGAAAACGTGTGATACACCGAAAGCATCAGCCAACCAGCCAAGTAACAAAGAAGCACAACCGAAAGTCAGTGAAGTCATCGCCTCCTGGGCTCCATAAATCTTAGGTAAATTTTCAGAAGAAGCTTCCATCTGAAGATAAGTTTCCATCATTATGGATTTAACCTGTTCTACGGCTCCATATAGCATAGATAAAACTAAGGCCATCCAGGGCAGACTATTGTATCCAAAACACATGGTTACTATACCTGCAATGAAAGAAGTGATAATTAATAGCTTTTTCAAGTTTCTCTCAACTCGAATGGCGTACTTCGTACAAATTACCCCACCAATGAGCAGACCTAAAAAGAAAGTAGTGTTGATATATCCCCACCATGCTTCATTCTTTTGAAGAACCTCAGATACATACACGTATATGATAGCAGCGATCCATACAACATTCGCTATAGACTCGAGAAAGATCACTACATGTATTTTTCTGAAAATAAGGTTCTGCCAAATGGTCTCCCACCCCTCTTTCAAAGTAGACCGGAGTGGAGATTTTTCATTAGGAAATTGAAAAGTTGTCGAATCCTGAATTACCATTAGTAACCCTGAAGATAAGAGGTAAAAGAAGAACGTCAGCCATATAACGTACTGCCCTCCGATCATGGCGACCAGTAGACCTCCTAACGCCCATCCGCCAAGCTGGACAATTTGAGAAGCTACTGAAAAGAAACTGTTTGCTTGCACAATCTCCTCTTTATCCACCAACCTCGGAATCATAGCCCGGCTTGCCGGAGCAGCCCACCCATCCAGGAAAGCGATCGCAAACACGAGGAAAAAGATGAATAGTAAAGATTCCAGAAGCTGTGTTGTTGTCAAAGATGCCAACACAAGGAGAAAGAACGTCTTGCTGCTTTGAGAACCAAATAAAAGCGTTTTTAATGGATATCTATTAAATAATACGGGGGAAAGATACCCACTGATAAAACGTGCAAATGTATTTACAAAAGGAAGCAGAGCTAAGTAAAGAGCAGACTGCGACACTGTATACAAAATAGAGATTAAGGCGACGATATATATTACATCACCTAAATTGGCCAACGTTTGACCGACCCACAAAAACCGGAAGGATAAAGTGTTCATATTTTTACTACCCCTTTTCATATCGTTTTATAATCGATGAAAAAAGGGTGTATTTACATTCGTTTGAAACCTCCTTATTAAACCGTTCGCCATTGTTGCTCATTTTTTAAAGTTATCCAATTACTAATGCTTGTTTCAGAAAATATTCAGGAGTAGTAAAACCTTCCGTAGCGGCTAATCTCTGTTATTGATTTTGTATTTATTTTAAAACTGAATTTTCCTTATTCTATCATAAATTTTAAATACGAAAGGTGCTTTAATTAGTGAATAAATAAGCCTGAGGTTCATATTCCGGAGGATATTAACTTTCTTAATTAATAATCAGCTCACTTATAGAGCCAATGTACAAACCAATATGACTTCATGATAAAATTGTGATTGTATTCTGATAAAAAATTTTACATGTCTTTTTGAAGATTATCGACTGAAATTTCTCAACCAGCAAAGGAGGTCAGCCTTATGAAACGAAGAGTGGTCATTACAGGAACAGGGGCCATCTCCCCTCTCGGGAATGATACGGAGACTTTGTGGAACAACATTAAACGCGGGAAGTCCGGTATTCAACAACTTACTTCGGGCGATTTCGATCAGGTGAACACACGTATTGCAGGCTGTGTGGAAGATTTCCGGGGTGACGAATATCTTGAACCCAAAGAAGCGAAGCGACACGATTTATTCGTTCAGTACGCTTACGCGGCAGCCGTACAGGCACTGGAAGAGTCGAACCTGCCGCTTCAACAGTTGGATAAGGACCGCGCGGGCATCTATATAGGCTCCGGTGCCGGCGGATTGAATACTTTAATGGAGAACTACCAAACGATGCTTGATAAGGGAGCAAAACGCGTGTCCCCTTTCATGCTGCCCACTTCCATCACTAATATGGCGAGCGGTCTGACTGCAATTAAAACAGGCTTTACGGGGCCAAGTTTCTCCCCGTCCTCCGCCTGCGCCACAGGTAACCATGCCATCGGAGAGGCTTACCACACTATTGCTCACGGCTATGCGGACGTTATGCTTGCTGGTGGATCAGAGGCACCGATCAACCCGCTTTATTTTGCCGGTTTTGCAAAAATGGGTGCCATGTCCACGAAAAACGAAACCCCCGGACAGGCTTCCCAGCCGTTCAACCGGGACCGGGACGGATTCGTTATGGCTGAAGGAGCCGGGGTGTTGCTCCTGGAAGATTACGACCACGCTAAACAGCGCGGTGCAGAAATTGTCGGCGAAATCATCGGCTACGGAAGTACAACAGACGCTTACCATATGACCAGCCCTTCTCCCCTCGGTGCACAAAAGGCTATGAAACTTGCACTGGAGCGGTCCGGTCTCTCTACAAAAGATGTCGATTACATCAATGCCCACGGAACGGGTACTCCTACGGGGGACATATCTGAAACAGAAGCTATCCAGGGGCTCTTCGGCAACAATGCAGGCGGGTTGAAAGTAAGCTCTACCAAATCGATGACCGGACACTTATTCGGAGCGGCTGGCGGCGTTGAGAGTATTATCACACTAAGAAGCCTTCAGGAAAATATTTTTCCTCCCACAATTAATCTGCATCACCCCGACCCCGACTGTACGTTGGATTATGTACCGAACGAAGCGGAAGAGGGGTCGGTGGAAGTGGCGTTATCCAATGGTTTTGGTTTCGGTGGTCATAATGCCGTACTAGCTTTTAAGAAATATCATTAACGGAGTACTTCGGACAGAGGAAGGAGAATCACATTGACAAATTCAATAGCGAAACGTGTGGAAGAACGCAGAAATCGAATCGAAGAACAATTCCCTGTATGGCCCCGGGACACCGTAGCCCGCCATTTTGAGAAAGCGGTCCATACCTATGCCGACCGCCCCTACCTGTACATTCACGATAATGAATATACATACCGGGAGATATGGGAGCAGGCACTCACTTATGCGAAAGGGTTCCTGAACCTGGGAGTCAAACGAAGAGAGCATATAGCCGTTTTAATGGACAATAATGAACACTTTCCTTCGCTTATGATTGCCACCTCCATGATTGGTGCTGTACTTATCCCTATCAATTCTATGTTAACCAAAAACGAACTGGGATACATTTTGACGCAGTCGGACTCCCATTATTTAATTGTTCAGGAACAGATTAAAGACAAGCACCACGGCGAGGCTGTGAAAGAACTATTCTCCACTCCTTCTTTTAAAAAACAGAGCAGTCTTAAACAAGTCATCAGTTTCGGCTCAGAGCGGGAAGAACCGGTCGATGAACGCTTCCTGTCCTGGGGTGATTTCTTGGAAGGGGCCGGGACGGTGACCACTTCGGCACTGAGTAAACAACGGGCGTTATCTCTCTATCCCGATGAAGTAGCTATTATTATGTACACCTCAGGGTCCACTGGTAATCCTAAAGGAGTTATGCTGACAGATGACATGCTCCTCCGTTGTTCCTACGGTACGGTTTTAAGTCGAGCCATCGAGGATGGAAGAGTCACTTTTGCTCCCCTGCCGTTCTATCATTGTTTTGCGATTATCGAAGCTTTGTTCGCTATGTCCTTCGTCGGAGGGTCCGTCGTCTCCGCATTAGGGGCCTCCCCTTTACGTTCACTGGAATTGATGGAAAAGTATCGGGCCAATGACTATCTTTGTGTCCCCTCGATGCTGACACCCGTACTGAACCATCCACAGGTGGAAGAATTTGATCTGTCTTCATTGTTTGCTATGTGGTGCGGAGCAGCCGCTGCTCCCGTGTCGACGTGGCAACAAGCCGTGGATGTACTCGGTATCACTGAGATAATCACGGGTTACGGTCAGACGGAAGTCGTCTCTTCAGGCGTAACCACTGAAATCGGAGACCCCTTAGAGCGAATCTCCACTCGCGTCGGTCGCCCGAAATTAAACGGGGTGAGCGGACTTCCCGAATTTAACGGGAGCAGCGTTCAATATAAAACCGTTCACCGGGACACAGGGGAAGATTTGCCTCACGGGGAAATGGGAGAACTGGCGGTCAGAGGCGCCACCGTGACCCATGGCTATTACAAAAAGCCCGAGGAAACAGCACAGGCCATCGACAAAGACGGGTGGCTGAAAACAGGAGACATCGGAAGGATCGACGAGAACGGCTACATCCAGATGCTCGGTAGAAGTAAGGAAATGTTTAAAGTTTCCGGAGAACTCGTTTCGCCGAGAGAAGTGGAAATTGCGATCTCCTATCTTCCGGAAGTAAAAGAAGTACAAGTCGTCGGTGTTAAAGACAAACTCACTACGGAAGCTGGAGCAGCTTTCGTCGAATTAAAAGAAGGAGAAACGTTAGAAAGAAAAGATATTACCCGCTGGTGTGCCGAACGACTCGCTAAATTTAAAGTACCGCGACACGTCTTTTTTATCGATTCGTCGGAATGGCCTATGACCAGCACGGGGAAAGTCCAGAAATTCCGCCTTCAGGAGTTGGCAAAAGAGCGGTTGGATCATAAATAACGGGGCAACAAATAAAGGAAGGGGGTCATCCATTGACCGCGCAATGGCATAAAACAAATTACCGTGTCCCTTACAAGGACACGGACCGGATGGGAGTAGTCCATCACGGAAATTACATCAACTGGTTTGAAATCGCCCGCACTGAATTTATGCGATATTACGGCATCGCCTATAAAGAAATTGAATCCGAAGGCTTCTCGCTACCTGTTGCAAATGTGGACTGCCGATATAAAAGTTCCGCTACTTTTGATGATTGTATCGTCCTTTTCACTAAAATCGCGGACTATTCCCCGCTGAAACTGAAATTCGTTTACGAAGCACGGAAAGTATCGGAGGACATAGATAGTGATCCCCGTGATAAAATCACATCTCAACCCAGCGGTGAGCTTATCGCAGCCGGGAGTACGGAACATACGTGGGTCAACGAAAACTTTAAGCCGATCCGCCTTAACCGATCAGCTCCCAATATTTATGAAATCATCAGGGAGTGCGGGAAACAGGAATAAGAAGAAACCCCGGCAATCGAGAGATGAACGTTTCCATAACCCGAGGGAGCTGGAAAAGTTTCTCAAAGTGCCGGGGGCTTTTGTATATTATCAGTTATATCACTTAGATACTGTCCCCTGGTGAAAATACAGTTGCCATCTGTCGTTTATCCGTTTCCATATTGAACTCCTCAAGGTATTTCTCCCTTTCGTTTCATCTTTAATGTAGTAAGTGGCAAGTACAACGTCAGGAGCCAGCTGTTCCACCTCATAATTATGTATGCTCATTTCTGACAGAACTACGCCGTCCACCAGACAATCTTCTTTATTTAACATTATTCCTGAACTTCCTATTTCTCGAAAATCATCTGCCAGAATTTCACCAAATCTTTCTGCAGATGCTCTACTTCGATGTTCACGTGTGCCTCTTCCAACTCTCTCAGCTCCGCTTTTAGCTTTTCTGTCATATTCACCCGCCCCTTTATAAAACTGTATTAGTTATACATAGATTACCTTACAAAAAGAAGCATCTCCAATAACTTGGATTTTTCGTAACTATGCTAGACATTTTTCACTGAAAATACGTTTGATTCAGTCATTATTGAAAACGATTTCTGTTCCTGCTATGGTAATAAAAACTGCAGACATCCCTTCATAATCCATAAAACAAAACAAGAGGTGAGATAATTGCAAACGTCATTAATATCCCCGGATAACACGTGGGCCCTGTGGGCATTTCTTACGGGCTGGGCGGCCATAAGCATTTACCTGGAACAGAAATATGTATGGGCATCGAAAATCTCCGGAGCCATCATTGCACTGGTCGGAGCGATGGCTCTAGCCAACTTCAACGTCATTCCTCTGGAATCAGGCGTGTACGATGCTGTCTGGAGTTACGTAGTGCCTCTTGCTATTCCTCTGCTATTATTTCAGGCCAACATCAAAAAAATCTGGCAGGAAAGCAGACGGATGCTGACGATTTTTCTGTTGAGTTCCATCGGTACAGTGGCCGGTACCATCCTCTCGTTTATGGTCTTGAAAGACATTATTCCGCACCTGGACAAAATCGGTGCCATGATGGCAGGTTCCTACACGGGCGGCGGCGTGAACTTCGCAGCCATGTCCGCTAAATTCGAAGCCCCCGGTGATCTCGTTTCGGCTACGGTGGTGGCTGATAATGCTATGATGGCTCTTTTCTTCTTTGTTCTGATGGGGATTCCTGCTATCAACTTTTTCCGGAAAAATTATAAAACGCCGCACATGGAAGAAGTCGAACAAAACGCCACCGGGGATGACGAAACCCAGGCGGCCTCCTTCTGGAAACGGAAAGAAATTTCTTTGAAAGATATCGCTTCCAGTATTGCAACAGCGTTCGTTCTCGTCGCCGTCTCGTTCCAACTGGCGGACTTTTTTGCCGGAGTTATCCCGAGTGGAGACGACGCGAATATATTCTATGAACTGCTCGGAGGCATCATTGGTGATCAGTATCTTATGCTCACTACGTTGACCGTTATCGCTGTACTTTTGAACCCCGATTATTTCGAGAATCTGCAGGGGACGCAGGAGCTCGGGACGTTCCTGATTTATTTGTTTTTCGTCGTCATTGGCGTCCCGGCCTCCATTGCGCTGGTAGTTACAACCTCGCCGCTCCTGCTCGTGTTCGTACTTATCATTGTATTAATGAACCTGTTCTTCTCCCTCATCCTCGGGAAATTGTTCAAGTTCAACCTGGAGGAAATACTGCTTGCCAGCAACGCGAACCTCGGGGGACCGACGACAGCTGCAGCGATGGCGATTGCCAAAGGATGGAACAGACTGATCGTCCCCATTCTGCTCGTCGGTACTCTCGGGTATATTATCGGGAACTATATCGGGACAGGGCTCGGCGCCTGGTTTCAGACATTATTGTAAACCTCCAGCTCTCATCAATGAATAACCAATAAAGTATTTCTATTTCAGTAAAGAAAGCTAACGACTGGAGTAAGACCCGAAAAAACTCCGGAATGAATGAAGGGCTGCGGCACGATTCACAGCTGCAATAGAAGTTGTTATCGGGATCCCTTTAGGACATACCTTTACACAGTTCTGGGAATTTCCACACCCTTGAAGCCCGCCTTTACCCATAAAGGCTTCCGTACGTTCATCTTTATCCATTTCCCCGGTTGGGTGAACGTTTTTTAAACGAATTTGTGAAAAAACGAATGGTCCGAGAAAATCGCTCTTGTCGTTAACGTTGGGGCATGCGTCCTGGCAAACACCACAAGTAAAACATTTGGAAAGTTCGTATGCCATTTCCCGTTTATTTTCATCCATTCGTGGACCAGGTCCAATATCGTACGTGCCATCAATAGGAATCCACGCTTTTATTTTCTTCAGTGCATCAAACATTTTTCCCCTGTCAATAATGAGGTCTCTAACGACGGGGTAGGTTCTCATGGGACGTAAGGTAATTGGATGCTCCAGTTGATCAACCAAAGCAGTACAGGCCTGGCGTGGTGTCCCGTTTATGACCATAGAACAGACACCACATACTTCTTCCAGACAGCTCATTTCCCACTGGACGGGACTTGTTTTCTTCCCGTCCTTAGTAACGGGGTGCTTTTGGGTATGCATCAGGGCAGTAATGACATTCATATTTGGACGGTACGGTACGGCAAACTCTTCTTCATAAGGGGCGGAATCAGGAGCGTCTTGTCTCTCGATAATCAGAGTTATCTCTTCCATTTTCTCTCCTCCTCATTTATAAAGCCTGTTCTACTATGAAAGGGTAACTTCGGACACCTTCACTATTGAAATTTTCAATTCATCCAAAGAACTCTGCACCCTTGCAATCAACTGCCCTGTCATGCATTAGTGTTCTTATTATTATAGTAACAAATTCCGGCAAATAAGTCTGATTATTTTTTCTAATCAGACTTTTGTGAAGAGACTGCCGCTCGCTGAATTAATTTACTTTATTTCTTCTCATAAAAAACACACTAAATTATGCCTTGATAATTTAGTGTGTTTTTTAACTTTACTCCTGAATAACAAGGAACAAACCGAGTCTTCTCTCACAAATTTCCGTAATGGGGTCCAACACCCTGTTCCCCCTGTAATTCAAGCAGCTGGGACACAGTAACCATCTGATACCCCTGCTCCTCCAATGAATCCAGCAGCTGCGGCAGCGCATCGGCTGTTGAAGAATGGATGTCATGCAGCAATACGATGGATCCTTCCGTAACATTGGACATCACTTTCTCATTCACTGCCTGAGCATCGCGGCTCTTCCAGTCAAGGGAGTCGACGGACCACATAGCGAGGGACTGACCCAGTTCCGACGTGATCTGCTCCACATCCCCGTTAGACGCCCCGTACGGAGGACGTAATAGAGTCGGCGCATGACCAATAGCGTCTTCGATGATACTGCTCGATTCCTGCATCTCTTCACGAATCTGCTCTCGCCCGAGCACCGTCAGATCCTGATGGTTCATCGTGTGGTTACCGATTTCATGACCTTCTTCGTCCACTCTGTTGGCAAGCGACGGGTAATATTCCACCTGACTGCCCAGCATAAAAAAGGTCGCTTCGGCCCCATGCTTGTTAAGCGTATCGAGAATGCGCGGCGTCACCTCAGGGTGGGGACCATCATCAAAAGTCAGTGCAACATATTTCCCATCCGGATCAAGTTCCGCTTTCTCCTCTGAATGCTCTGTCTCTTCCTTACGTTTTTCCTTCTCAGGAATTGTCACATCCAGTCGATCCGCGAAATCATCCTGCAGATACGGTTTGATTTCCTTCATCGGAATTTCAGCCTTGACCGAACCTGCTGCACCCGCCGCTATTTCATATTCATCGAAGTAAAAAATCACGTGATCCCGGCTGATGGACCACTTCCATTTGTCAGGGTTCTTCAAAGCGTCCTGTACCATATCTTCGAAGAGGTAAGGGCTGACTTCATCATTATTGGAAAGCGCCTCCCTGACCAGGTGCTGGATATTTCCGATTGTTTCTTCATTTAACCGGAAAACATCTTCAAGCTGTACATGCCTCTCCTTATTCAGGTCGATGACGAAGGACTTCGTTTTCGTCATACCATTTGCCCCGCCTGTAATCTGATAGGACTCGAATTCGAGTGTGTAAAGCTTGTCAGCTATTTCTTCCGTCTCCACCTGAATGTTCAAGTGGGCACGAAAACCGTTTTCCTCGAGGGCACGTTTCGATTTTTGTACTTCACCGGTGAATTCTTTCTTCTGGGCCTCCACCCATTCGTTTATCGGTTTATTGACCTGTTCATGATCCGTGTACGGAAGACTGACCGATGAAGTATACAAGTCCGCTTCTTCCGTCCTCGTTTCAATGTTCAGACCCGGGTAGACGCTGGAGTCCTCGACTTCCCCCTCCGGACCATTTGTTTCTGAATCTCCTTCAAAAGCCTGACTGAGTAACTGATTCATTCCAAAAGTAACCCCGACAAGCAATAGAATAATTACAATCCAACCTGGCAATTTAATACGTTTTATCATGACAACTCATTTCCTCTGCTAATTTTTTCAAATATATATCTTACCATAGAAATGAGTTTTGTAACAAAAAAGTTACATACCGTGATGCGGTGACGTGCTTAACAGGAAACGTCTTCTCCCTTCCTCCAGGCCTCGATAGTCGCTCTCACAAATTCTTCAAGTCCGCTCTCATTCAGATCGACCGATTTCTTAATGTGGATGCACCCTTTCCCGTAATCGAGACCTTTCAGAAATTCTTCGGCTCCCGTAATCTTCTTGATATTCCCCGTATAAAGGCTCACATAATGTTTTTGAGCGTTTAAATGAAAAACAGCGGAGGAATCCGATCCGAAGCTCAGCATTTTGTACTGGATGCCCTCCTTCAGTTCCGGACCTTCAGTTAAAATATATTCTCTTACTTTCAATAATTTTTCTTTTCTCCAGTCTTCCTGCATCACCTTGTAGTAGTCCTCCGAAGTTTTAACGTCATATTGCATGATTATCCCTCCTTTCTATTCATGTTCAATCGATTCATTTGTTTATGTAACACGCTGCCACGGATGCTTGAGGTTTCTAGTCTCCCTCCTTAATCCCCTCACTCTTTCATCGGATCAAAACCATGAGCTGACTTCCCTATTGTTAAAACTTATCATGCACTATTCCTTCTATAGCAGCTTCATAACTTATGTTTCTTTCTTCTTCCACATGTAATAGTTATAAACGAATTGTATAACGAATACCATAAGCAAAAATGATGTAAAGAGTATTTTTGTAAAACTATCTGAGTCCAGGAGGAGTAATACACCGGTAATAGCTAATAGCATAAAGGGCGAGGTCATTAATGTTCTTATCATTTTTCTCCTGTAAGATAAACTGAAATAATTTACTTTAAACCCCTCATCGACTTTCTGCTTATTTTTATAAGCAAAAGAGAACATGGTTATCACAACTACGGTCGAGATTATTGGAATTATGATATTCATCAAAGTTACCTCCTTTTACCACGCCCTGGTTACCTCTCTGTTTAATCAGCTGAATTTTTTAAGTATTTTTTACTAAATCCATTATTAAACTGAACATTCCTGCAACTGAAAAAAATACTCCAAATATATACAAATCAGGATAATCAGCTATTACTAAGTACCCTCCATATATAATTATCACAATTGATAAAAATACATTTAAGTAATCTATTTCCTGCATGCGTACCTCACCCCCAATTAAAACAACTGCAAGGCCCTAGCCTGCAAATAGGAGATATAAAAACCAGTATTTTATGCTGTTATACCCTTCAGTGCCACTCCATGCATTGAATATACACCTCTTACATGAATCCTTCGCCTTATTGGGCTCTTTTTATTACATACGATTCCAACTTAATTCCGTTTCGAAATAGTTCAGAATGTTTCGATTTCTGCATTTACTTCCTTTAATAAAACAGCGATCGTTCACATTAGAACAATCGCCCCATCCGTATTATACAGTTGTTATAAGTAAAGTGTGTCCCGGCTGACCGCCACTTCACCTCTACACAATCAATATTCGTTTCGTACGGAAGTGGCAGCCTTCAATGATTACGCCTCATCCTTCTGCTTTTTAGCTGCCTTTTCACGTGAAGGCTTCATGTACTTAATATTGTAGTATCTATCGGCGCCCAGGCCTCCTTCACTGATCATCATTGAAATCTCTTTGGTCCGTGTCTGCTTTTTCTTGTTTACAGTGAATTTCTCCTCTTTTTTCATTAGTTCGCCCCCCTTTCCAGTCTGCTTCATCACTTATATCATACCATGATTCAGTAAATAAGTCTGAATATTCGATTTATTAAAATATATCATTTCCTCCGTTTAATCCATAAAGAAAAAAACCTTTCCCAAGGCAAGCTAAGCCACAGAGAAAGGGTCTTCTATACAATCGCCGGAAAGATTTATCTATCCTTAAACATCTCCTCCACCTTCTGATGCCTGTACCTGAAAATTTCCTCCAGCTTCTTCCTGATATTCAACCGGTGGACAATTCTGCCGGCTTTAGAGAAAGGAAGTGCGTAGTGAACAATATCCGTCATCTCCACACCGTTTTCCACTTCTTTAAAATGATGCTGATGATGCCAGAACCGGAATGGCCCGTGACGCTGTTCATCAACAAACATCTTATTCTCTTCCACATGAGTGATTTCCGTCATCCAGCTTAGTGTAATCCCGAGTACCGGCTGCAGACGATAAGTTGCAATCATTCCGGGATACATGTGATCAGGTAGGTTCCCCGTAACTTCGAACTTCATCCATGGGGGAGTGATCCTCGATAAGTTTCCTGCACTTGAAAAGAACGACCAGGCTTCACTTAAGCTGATTGGAAGCTGCTGGGTTCTTTCTATTTTGTATATTTTCAATAGCTTTCACCTCTGGATAAGGTTTTCCACTCTTTCCTATAAGTTAATCACTATTCACACTCTCTCCATGCAACTTTTTCCGTTTTATTTATGTAATAAATGCCTTGGAGGTGAGAACCTCTCTCCCACCACTCCCTCCCTGATTTAAGAAATCATGGTAACGTGTGTCAAAATCTTATTCCCCTACTATTTTCAATACACAAACCTTCTCAATCTGTTATCTGATCAAATTTCAAAATATGAAACTTTATACCAAAAAATATGCATATATTGAAATTTTATATCAACGAAATTATGATGTATTTATGAAAGCGTTAACAAATAACGCAGTGGGGGTGGTTATACTGGAAGGTATTTTATACAAAATACGTGAATCTCTGAACTACGTTAAACCTTCTGAAGGAGCAGTAGCCAGGTATATTTTAAAAAATCCGGAAACGACGGTGACTATGTCTGTAAAACAGCTTGCCGACGCCAGCTTCGCCAGCCCGTCAGCTGTTATGCGGTATTGCCAGACCCTTGGGTATAAGGGCTTCAAAGACTTTAAACTGAAACTATCCGGAGACCTTACAGTAATCGATTTGCACAACTTGGAACAGGAAACATTAACTCCTGAAGACCCCGTCAATAAAATGATGGCGGTCATAACCAATACTAATATCCAGTCATTGTACAGTTCACTGCAGTTGATTCAGAAAGATCAGTTTGAGGCTGCTTTCAAGTATTTAATCAATGCACAAAAAATCGATTTTTATGGTACAGGAGCCAGTCTTCTGATCGCTTTTGATGCCGTTCAGAAATTTATGCGCATAAACAAAGCATGTACAGCTTATAGTGATTTTCATATGCAAAAAGTTTCTGCTGTTAATTTGAATGAAGAAGATGTAGCCGTGGCCATTTCTTATTCGGGCGAAACACAGGAAGTCATCAATTGTGTCAAAATTGCACAATCTAAAGGGGCAAAGGTAATCGCCATAACGAAATATGCCAATTCTCCTTTAAGTAACCTGGCAGACGCCGTCTTATACGTAGCGGCCCAGGAAGATGAATTCCGAAGTGCTGCCATGTCTTCACGTATAGCATCTCTAAATGTAATCGATATGCTCTACACAGCCTGTGCTTACGAAAATTATGACAAATCACTGGAGTATCTTAACGAAACCTATGACGTTATACGGAGAAGTAACAAGGAGGAAAACGAACGTGAGTGAACAAAAGGCCACAGAGGCACGGAACCATAGAACAATGAACCTTGACAGTATGAGTACAGGAGAAATTTTACGTGTAATGAATGAAGAAGATAAAACAGTTCCTGATGCAGTAAATAAGGAGTTAAACCAAATCGAAAAAACGGCACGGGCTGTCATCGATTCATTTAATAAAGGAGGAAAACTTGTTTATGTCGGCGCAGGTACAAGCGGGCGCCTGGGAGTGTTGGACGCTGCTGAATGTCCGCCTACTTTCGGAACAGATCCCGATAAAGTTCAAAGTCTCATTGCGGGCGGGGAAGCCGCTATGACTGAATCCATTGAAGGCGCGGAAGACGATCCCGAGCAAGCCAAAGCAGATCTGATAGAGATAAATCTAAACGAAAACGACACTGTAATCGCTCTGGCTGCAAGCGGTCAGACACCTTACTGTATCGGTGGTTTGGAGTATAGCAACGCAGTGGGAGCAAATACAGCAGCTATCAGTTGTAACAAAAATTCTAAGATTAGTGAGTACGCTGACATCCCCATCGAAATTGAAGTAGGCCCTGAAATTTTAACCGGCTCTACTCGATTAAAAGCGGGGACGGCGCAGAAACTGGCCCTGAATATGATCTCGACAAGTTCCATGATCGGGATAGGAAAAGTTTTTCAAAACCTGATGGTGGATGTACAGCCGACCAATGAAAAACTTAAGAAAAGAGCTAAAGATATTGTAGCTCGTGCAGCTGAAACCGACGAAAAAACAGCTTCCATATATTTGGAACGAGCACACCAACAGCCAAAAATTGCGATTATCATGCTCACGTTAAACTGCAGTTATGAAGAAGCACAAACACATCTCACTGAGTCAAACGGATTTGTCCGCGAAGCAATTAAACTGGTAGACAAGGAGAGTGCAAGGCTTGAATAACAAAGAACTGGCAGAGGTAATTGTCCAAAATCTTGGGGGAGAAAAAAATATTGCGAACCTCACTAATTGCATTACACGCTTACGCATCGATCTGAAATCAAGAAATAACATCGATCTTGAGGCCATCAAAGGTTATGATGAGGTGCTGAGTGTTATTGATCAGGGTACTATCCAGATCGTGCTCGGCCCGGGAAAGGTAACAAAAGTGGCTAACGAGATCCACGAAAGCACAAACATTACCGTTGATGTCGAAGGAGAAGAAGACAGCAGTGAATTCGACCTTGCCGAAGATACGAAAGCCTCCTATAAGGCAAAACAGACTTCCAGTTTTCAGCAGCTCTTCAGACATATAGGGAATATTTTCGTCCCTATTGTACCCGGGCTCGTCGCCTCCGGTCTGATGCTCGGTATCGCCAATCTGATTTTGAACATGGCAGACGCCGGGTTGATTAACCAGTCCGTCCTCGAATCAGATTGGTATAATCTTCTACAGTCGATAGGTGGCCTGCTGTTTGGTTCCCTGGGTGTATTTGTAGGTATCAACACAGCCCGCGAATTTGGCGGAACCATGGTCCTCGGCGGTATAGCAGGGCTGTTGATTTATGCTCCGGTACTCGGCGATATCGGCACGCTAAGCCTATTCGGTCTCGGATTAAGTATAAATACCGGACTCGGCGGCCTGTTAGGCGTCATTATAGCCGCTTATCTATTCACGAAGATCGAGAAATTTGTCCGTAACCGCGTCCACGACAGTTTAGACCTGGTTTTGACACCACTTATTACAGTCATGGTCGGGGCACTCGCTACGATTATCGTTATTCAGCCTGTTGCCGGAATATTAATGAAAGGTATCACATGGTTTCTTGTGGACATTATGCTTGAGACCGGCGGTGTATTTGGTGGATTTATACTTTCGGCCACCTTCCTTCCTCTCGTAACAGTAGGCATGCACCAGGGTCTGATACCTGTACACTTGGAATTGATTGAACAGTTCGGTTCCACTACACTGCTTCCGATTCTTGCGATGGCAGGAGGCGGACAGGTTGGCGCGATGTTCGCCATCTATCTAAAAACAAACAGTAAGCGGTTGAAGAATACGGTTGCAAGTGTCACTCCTGTCGGTATTCTGGGTATTGGAGAGCCGTTGATATACGGAGTAACACTGCCGCTTGGTCGTCCATTTATTACAGCCAGTCTTGGTGCCGGATTTGGAGGTGCATTCCTTTCTTTCTTCAGCGTCGGTGCTATAACCGTGGGTCCTTCAGGTATAGTGATGATTCCCTTGATTGCTGACAATAAATATCTACTGTACACTGTAGGACTGCTCATTTCCTACATCGGAGGTTTCGCTTTGACGTATCTGTTCGGTTTCAAAGAAGAGATGGTCAACAAACTTTATGGAGAAGCTCCTGAGCAGCCAAAACAGAAAGATACGGCTGAGGCAGTACAAAACGACAACAAAGAAGAGGAAACTCAGATTAAGAGTCCTATGACCGGTATGTTACGCCCTCTGAATGAACTGTCGGATGAAGTCTTCGCCAATGAACTGGTCGGGAAAGGTATCGCCATCCAGCCCGAAGAAGGGAAACTTTACGCTCCGGCGGATGGTACCATTTCAACCATTTATCCAACGGGTCATGCTATCGGTATAACAACCACAGATGGCGCAGAAATATTGCTTCATATCGGTTTAGATACTGTGAAGATAGAAGAAAAGGTCTTCACCCTTCATGTTTCTCAGGATGATACCGTAGAAGCGGGTCAATTATTGTGCACGTTCGATACCGAAGCAATAACCAGTCAGGGGTACGACCTCACATCACCGATTGTCATTACTAATTCTAATGACTACGCAGCAATTACCCCGGTAGAAGTGGAACATGTGGAAGCAGGCAAAGAGTTGCTGGAATTAAAATGACTTATAGTCCCTGACTGTAAAAGAACTTTATCTACCCTAGTAAACAAAGATGGTGAACTCGATTCTGCTTATTAAACCACCCCGAAAAACAGACGCTTTTTCTTCGTGTCTGCCTTTCGGGGTTCAGTTCATTATCAGGCAGAAACTTCTCTACATACTTTTGTCCTTAATCAGTCCGCCCCTCTTTCCGAACCATGGAGTAACGGCGGTTCGACAGAAAAATTTCACGAAAAAGGAAACAATTCACCCTTCTATACTTGAAACTTCAACCAACAATAAAGAAAACGGCAATGGGTATCCACTGCCGTTTTCTACATTCTATTATTCAAGATTAGCGTGTTTGCCGTACATCTTATCCGTGTCCAGCCCCTTTATCTCCATGACTCTAAGAATTATAGCGTCGTAAAAGAGGAGCAGGGTCTGCTCAAACAGGGAGCCCATCGGCTGGATAGTCGAATGGTTGCTGTCACTTCTGTCCTTCGTGGCCCCCGGGAGGGTGACCGTGAAATCAGCTATGTTGCCGATTGTAGAGTCCGGGACCAGCGTAACAGCGGCGATGACCCCACCGATGCTTCTTGCTTTTTCAGCGACGGAAACCAGTCCTTTCGTTTCCCCTGAACCGGAGCCGATGATCAGGATGTCCTCGGCTTCAAAATTCGGTGTCACCGTCTCTCCTAAAACGTAAGCATCAATTCCCATGTGCATCAGTCGCATAGCAAAGGATTGCGCCATAAACCCGGATCTTCCGGCTCCGGTCACGAAGACTTTTCCGGCTGACAGAATCTCCTCTGCTGCTCTTTCCGCTTCCTCATCCGGAATTACATCGGCGGAATGCTGTAATTCCTGGATGATCTGTTGCAAAAACTCTGTAGTTCTCAAGCTGTAGACCCCTGACGGATCATTTCCTGCATTTTTGCGGCGACAGCTTTTTTATCTTCCTGACCGGCAATTCCGCCGCCTACGATGATGAGATCCGGCTGAACTTTGATTACCTCTTCCAGCTGATCCAGTTTAATTCCGCCGGCGATGGCTGTCTTCGCATTTCTAACTACGTTTTTGATCGTCTGCAGGTCTTCGAAAGAATTCTTTCCGACAGCCTGAAGATCGTAGCCCGTGTGTACGCAGATGTAGTCCACGCCCAGTTCATCAAGCTCTTTCGCACGCGTTTCTATATCCTTCACTGCGATCAGATCGACTAGCACTTCTTTGCCCTGATTCCGCGCTTCTTCCACGGCCCCTTTGATGGACTCGTCTTCAGCCGCACCGAGTACTGTTACAATATCAGCATTCGCTTCGGATGCTTTTTGTACTTCATATGCTGCCGCATCCATCGTTTTCAGGTCAGCCAGTACCTCAAGATTCGGAAACGCTTCTTTCATTTCCCGTACTGCTTTCAGCCCTTCTATTTTAATGATCGGGGTGCCGATCTCCACCACGTCAATGTGGTCTTCTACTTCTTTCACTAATTCTTTCGCTTCCGGAATATTTACAAGGTCCAATGCTAATTGTAGTTTCATTAAAAGTTCCTCCTGCTGTTAGTCTGATTTTTCTCCTGTGTAAAGAGAATGAATCTTTACGCTTCACCCGTAATAGTAAAGGGTAATCCTATTTTATGTAAGTAGGCACTTTTTTCTGATATAGTATCCTAAAATAGACTAATGCGTGAGAGAGGGATTGAATGATCACTAAAAATCTCAAAGGATTTTATCCTGAAAAGGAAATAACGCTGTCCGTGCTCGAAGGAAAGTGGAAGCTCACCCTTTTATGCCACCTCGGGTTACAAGGGACGAAACGCTTCGGGGAACTGAAACAACTGACACCAGGAATCACCCAGCAGATGCTGACGAACCAGCTCAAAGAATTGGAAGAAACCGGGCTCGTACACCGGGAAGTGTATCGTGTCGTTCCGCCGAAAGTGGAATATTCCCTGACCGAGGAAGGGAAAAGTCTCTTGCCTATCCTGGATATGCTGTATGAGTGGGGGAGTAACCATCCGGTACATGCGGACGCAGAGAAAAGTATGTATGCGGAGAAACTTCGGACCCTTTCTGTAATCGAAGGGAAATGGAAACTCATTATTTTGTGCCACGTAGGTCTGAAAGGGACGAAACGCTTCGGGGAATTAAGAAAACTGATCCCGTCCATCACGAAAAAAATGCTGTCGGCTCAGCTCAGGGAAATGGAAGAAGACGGACTCGTCCACCGGGAAGTGTATCCTGTCGTCCCTCCCAAAGTGGAATATTCATTGACGAACCAGGGGATGAGCCTGTTTCCGATCCTGACGGCACTCGAAGAATGGGGCAGCCGCTATATAGCCCGCCATGGGGAGGCATAAAAATTGTCGCTTCGAGTGACAGGAGCATTCATTTTTAAGGGAATAAAATAATAAAGCATCTAACAATTCAAACATAAACTCCAAAAATCCTGTTGCTTCAGTACACAACAGGTTTTTTTATTAAAGTTTTCTTTTTTACGCTTATGCTATTGTTATTCCAAACATTTTCCAACGAAACGAGCATTTAAAAAAAGGCCTACCGACGTTCACGGTAGACCATTACGTATATTCCCCCTGTTAATTAGTTTGGTAATTGTGTCAAAGTATTGCTAACAGAAATTAACGTAACAACTATGGCAATAATTATTCCTCCCAAATAAGGATTCAAGCTTGCTTTGAAAATCTTCCTTGAGATTATCGCAGCCACAGGTAATATGACTAGAAAACTAATCAGCCAAATACCTACAATAGCAGAGACGTTTTCAAAAAATACATGTCCCGTAACAAAGAAAGTGGTGTATTGGATAGCGAGCACAACTATCGGCCCGAGTGCGTTAAAAAGAGCTAGCAAAGCAGTGTTCACCCACTCTTTTTTTCCATTCCTATAATAGTTGAAACTGTTTACTACTATGGAATTGGCTACGAAATATATCAAGAAAAACGGCAGGTATTTTAATCCAATAATGAGTTTATCCGGCGTAAAGTCCGTAACCGCCAGGAACCAGATTCGAAAGTCTGTATTGAATAAATAGTCGCTTACAAAAACTAAACCAAATGCAGCAGCACTTACAATGAGAGCCAACAACGCCGTTTTACCAAGCGTTCTTAGGCTAATAGATACTCCTACATCCTTTAACTTGGATTTGTACTCACTATCTGTGAATTTGCGGGACAGGAACACTAACAATATAGCAAATAATCCATTTAATGCTGCCCATGTCCCCACATAAAATGTATATGCCTGAGGAAAGAAATCCGGGCGATTCACCGCTGTCCAGTTAAACAAGGCGATATAAGAAACTCCTGAAAAGACAGCACTTGCTACAAGCCCTCCCCAAAACCACGCTTTTTGCTTCTTCGTTGCGAATTCAGCTGGCGATGGCTCTTGTGGTGCACGAAGTTCTGAAAATGGTCCTGTAAACAATAGCATTTTCGTGAAACTTACGAGAAACATCCCAAAACCGATAAGGCCTAATAAGTTGAAAAATTCTTTGAACTGCCACACTTGTTCCTCTGCCGGTATATCTTCCGGGTTCCCCAATGTTTCATCAAAAAAGTTTATACTCTGTGTCGCTACATGACCAGAAAAATGGTTCCACGGATGTGTCTGAGACGGATTGTAAATTACACGTGTAGTCGATTCTCCATTAATTTCTTTTTCATACATTTCATAACTGGAACGAGTAGATTCAATATTTTCAGGTGATTCACCGAAATGTAGAAACGACTGGGCGTTATCCGTATCTATAAAATCTCTCGGGGCAGTCATTGTACCATCAGGATTTTCAGTTCGGAAGAAGAATTCATCATATTGAGCTGCCACGATCCCCACGTCTCTGTTCCCGTATTTATTATAATATTCCTCAGTGTCCGGATTTATATAGTCCGCGTCGTTTGCTACCAATAGTACTGAATCTATCAATTGGTTCTCTTTTTCATTGTCCAGGTCAATAGACCAATTGGCAGCTCGAGCGCCGTTAGAATGACCTGTTATTCCAATCCTGGAAGTGTCTATGTATGGTAGGTCTGTCATTAATTCTACAGCATCATACATGCCTGTCCCTCGTTCTGGCCACTCATCGGGACTGACAGCTTCAGATTCTCCATGGCCATACATATCTATGGACATAACAACATATCCTCTTCTGGAATATTCAACGAAGTTCATATCCTGCATTTCTTTGTTATTATACCAGCCATGACTAGTAACTATACCTGGCGCAGGGTTATCTTCAGACACACCTTCAGGCGTAAACAAAAATGCACTCATCATATGGCCAGAAGGCGTCTCCCATTTAATTTCTTTAACCTCCACTTCACCACCAGAAGTCTGGACCAAAGATGCACCGATAACACCAACGACTACTAATATTAATGATATTAGTAAGTATAACTTAGATTTTCTTTTTGTATTTTTCATGTTACTCTTCTCCCCTCCCATTTGTAATTAAGCCTACAACCTCCCGACCATGCAAACGTGAGCCACCTCTCTTTCATTTAATTGCTATATAATCAAACAGGTATGCAAAAACACAAAAACCCACACTGCAATAGACATACTTCACTGAAGAAGCACTATTCCAGCATGGGTCTCCATATCTCCACCACTACTTTAACTTGTTAAATCGATTATAATGGTTCATGAAAGCGTTGTCAAATTATAGTAAAATTAAGCGTTATATTTTATAATTCAATAATGTTTCTTTTCGCATCACTAAGCATTATGTATGTATCAGTTATCTTCGGTTGATAGACATTTATCAAGGTTTCTTCCGGTGCCCCTTCGATCAAAAGCTCTTCCTCCAGAGATTTACCGTCTGAATAATAAATGTCCCCCCCATTGGTAAACCGCTCCATTTTCAAGAGGAATGATTTCCGTCCATTTATTATAGGGAATGTCATAGTTTCTTTGATCAACTAACTCTAAAGAATTACTGTAATCCCTACTCTCTAACCCGTCAGCAGTAAAATAAGAAAAATTATAGTTTCCGTTAGCCCTTCGTTTCGATAGAATATCGGATTGAACAGGTGTAGTAGCAATCTCTATCTCTCTAGCCCACGAATCAGAAGGCACAGCTGTTGCATCTTTATAGTTGTTGAATACAAGTATAGAAAGCCCTACCATTATCATTATTGCTGGAAGTATCCAGTGAGCTTTTTTCAGGATTAATCTCCTCCTTCACCACACACTATCATTTCAAAATTCATAATTTAAAACAATCTTTTTTAAACTACATCAACCACCAGAAATCTGCCTCTATACCATAGGTATACATTCCGCCACTCCTTTAGTAATAGAATTCAAATACGTGAAACAGGTCACCGTTTTTTCCAAAATTCAGTGACCATCCTTCCTTTTTTCAGAACAGAAGTGTAAACGCTTTCCGTGCTGAGTAGATTTATCGAACTAACAAGTTCTTTTGATTAAGTAAAAGGAATATCTGGCGAAAACAATCGATATCTCTATCACATATTCAGCCGCTTATTCGCCGTGTTGTTATATCGCTTGAGCAATCTTCCGAACGTCTCCTGTTCCTCTTCCGTCCATCCCTCGAGCATCTCGTTCAGACGCTGGAACCGTTCACGCCGATTGCTTTCGAGTTCTTCCGATCCGAGTTCCGTGATTTTGTAAAAATACGACCGTTTATCATCCGGATTCGGAAGTTTCTCTACGTAATTTTTCTCCACTAAGGAAGAAGCCTGGCGACTCACAGTAGAAATGTCCAACTGAAGGTGATTTGCCAGTGCTTTCACTCCGGCCGGACCGTATGTGTAGAGCTGTCTCAATAAAATATAAGCCGAGCGCTCCATTCGCCCTTCTCTCTGTTCCGTCATCACTATTCTTCGTACAAAATCTGTTATTTGTCTCTCGATTAATTCAACAGAGTCTTCCTTCATTCTGTACACCTCCCTCTGCCTGCTTTTTCGTTCAAGCATAACATATTCCCGCACTCGTCTTGACATGAAAAAGATTATAGTTGTATTATACAAGTTATTGATTGTACAATACAAACAGTTTAAAGGAGAATGCCTGATGTCTACAAAACCGAACCCGGTTCCTCCGATTACGATTACTGAAGAACCGGGTATTTTAAAACAACCGAAAGCCGTTTGGGCGGTCTTTTTCGCCTGTATCATCGCCTTTATGGGGCTCGGCCTGGTAGATCCGATCCTTCCAGCCATTGCCACCCAGCTTGATGCGGCTCCAAGCGAAGTGACACTCCTGTTCACCAGCTACAATGCCGTCATGGCCGTGGCGATGCTCGTGACTGGAGTAATCACATCCCGGATCGGTATGAAAAAAACACTTCTATCCGGTATTGTGATCATCGCCCTGTTTTCCGGACTCGGCGGACTGTCGAATGGCATCTGGGAGCTGATCTTCCTCCGTGGAGGCTGGGGTCTCGGCAACGCCTTGTTCGTAGCGACTGCCCTCACTGCCATCGTCACGCTTTCCAACAGCGGTAATGCTAAAGCAATTATTTTATACGAAGCAGCAATCGGCCTCGGCATCTCCGTCGGCCCACTTCTCGGTGGGTGGCTCGGTGCTATCTCCTGGAGAGGACCCTTTCTCGGTGTGGCCGTTCTCATGGTGATCGCTTTCGTCGGTCTTATGACAATGATGCCAAAAGCACCGGCGAGCAGTCAGGTAAACAATAAGAAAGCCTCACTCGTCGACCCGTTCCGTGCTTTAAAACACCGACCTTTATTCGTACTGGGCTTCACAGCTGCTCTCTATAATTACGGATTTTTCACCCTGTTGGCCTTTTCCCCGTTCGTCCTCGGACTGGACGAACACGGACTCGGAGTGGTTTTCCTCGGCTGGGGGATTTTACTTGCAGTTACATCCGTCTTTACAGCACCGAAACTTCAGAAGTGGTTCGGTACGGTTAAAGCTATAGCTCTAATGCTAGTACTTTTCGCACTAGCCTTGGCCGCAATGGGCATCTGGACATCTACCCAGTGGGTCGTCATCACTGCCGTCGTCATCGCCGGAGCTTTACTTGGCAACAACAACACGCTGATTACGACAGCCGTCATGAATTCCACCCCCGTCAACAGATCGACAGCATCCGCCGCCTACAGTTTTCTGCGCTTCCTTGGTGGTGCACTTGCCCCCTTCCTCGCAGGGAAATTGTCCGAAATCTATAATCCAAGCATCCCTTTCTATACGGGTGCTACGGTTGTTCTTCTATCCGTGGTGTTTATACTGATGAATCAGAAGCATATTCATCATGTGGATGAAGCAGAAGGTCACTGAAGCTGATATTATCTGATGGCGAACGGATGCGTCATTTTTTTCACAAAACAGAGAGAAAATTCGTAGTGATAAGTTATAATAATGTTATCTCTGAAGCATTATATTTATTCTTCATTCTGTGCTTTATATAAACAATGACGGAAGGTGGGTTCTAGTGAACAGCATTTTTGAAGTCGCACATGCAGATAAAATACTAAACCGTATAGATAAGTTAACCACTAATTCACAACCACTATGGGGAAAGATGAATGTATCGCAGATGCTCGCCCATTGCTCCTCTTTTCAGTATGTAGCAATGGGTTACTCAACCCCCTCAAGAAGCTGGTCAGGTATATTCTTCGGCAGGTTTGCAAAACCCCTTTTTTATAACGACAAACCTTTGAGCCGAAATATGCCTACAATTCCTGATATATTGATCACCAGTCAAAAAGATTTTGAAAAAGAGAAGGAAAATCTTAAAGAAAAACTGATAACATTTCAGAAAAAGGGCCCAACGGCTTGTACAGAGCGACCGCACCCTTTTTTCGGAAAGCTCACACCCGAGCAATGAGGGAAAGGGATATACAAGCATCTGGACCACCACTTGCAACAATTTGGTGTATAAGTACTTAGTTTATCAATAGCACGTACAAGCTATGGTTCGTTCTCTATCCGCCCGACTACATCAGCCCCCAGAAATTCGTCGTCGCTAATGTGACGTATAATATTATAGCGAACACGGTATTACTGATTGTCACTTTATACGCGTTATGATTTTCGGCATACTTATACTGCATGAAAGCTCTCACTATTTCCCCGATAAAAAGAAAGGATAAAACGATAAACCACGGCTGCAGAAACCAATACCACTCCAAAGGAGGTCTCGTTGAATTTATCGCAAACCCTGCCAATATGCTGAAGATAGATAAACTTCTGAGGAGCCGATCGATTTTTTTATGTCTTTCATTAACATAGGTATTGGTTAAGATTTTACCCCTTTTAACCTTCCACCATTTTCTCGCCATTGTACCGAAAGCGAATAGCAGCAGAGAAAAGATAGCTACTAGGAGAAGTAATCTCCACCAGAAATCTGCCTCCAGGCCATATGTATACATCCCGCCACTCCCTCAGTAATTCAGTTAGATTGCATGTAAGAATAACTATACTATTCCGCACTACTCTCGCTATATTATTATTTCAAAATTCACAATTCTAATCAATCCTTCCTTTTTTAAGAATAGGAAGCTAATTATACAAAATAGATCATATATTAAATTCTACACAACTCGAGGACCCACCAGCCCTTTTCCAGACGACAAAAAAACTCCGACCATCTGTTGTGATGATCGGAGTTTTTCGATGAAACCGGATTGCATAACTTTTCAGTACCCGGCTGATTCCTTAATAGTGAATAGGAGAACCTGGTCCGAGGTCTATGCCAAGCAGCATCCAGACGATTAACATGATGGTCCACGATACGAGGAAAAAGATCGTGTACGGGAACATAACGGAGATCAGCGTTCCGATTCCCATGTTTTTATCGTATTTCTGAGCGAACGCAATGATGATAGCGAAATAAGTCATCAGAGGCGTAATGATGTTCGTTGTGGAATCTGCCACACGATAGGCCATCTGCGTTAACTCAGGAGAATAACCGAGCTGCATCATGATCGGTACAAACACCGGTGCCATCATCGCCCATTTTGCAGACGCACTGCCTATGAACAAGTTGATAAAAGCGGCTACCAGAATGAAACCTAAGATTAACGGAATCCCCGACAGGTTGACCGATTCCAATAACTCCGCACCATACACACCGATGACGAGCCCCATGTTCGTTTCCGAAAAGTAGGCTACGAATTGTCCGGCAGTGAAAGCAAGCACAATGAACATGCCCATGGAAGCCATTGTTTCGGACAGCTGGTTAGCAACGTCTTTGTCATTTTTGATGTTTTTGACGGCAATGCCGTAAAACAGTCCAGGGATAAAGAATAGAATAGTAATGACCGGCACGAGTGAGCTCATGAACGGAGACTGTATAATCCCTCCGTCTTCTCCTCTCAAAGGAGCTCCGGGTGGAAGGATCAATAGAGAAATAAGTACGATTGCTACAACGACAGAAATACCTGCCCAGATCAACCCTTTCTTCTCTGCAGCATCCAGCCCTTCCAATTTTTCACGGAATTCACCTTTATATTCTCCGAGACGTGGTTCGACGATTTTCTCTGTCACCCATCCCCCTACAAATGTCAGCAGGAATACAGAAACAATGATGAAATAGTAGTTCATCGCTATGGTCATAGTCTCCGCATAGGCGGGATCGATGATAGCCGCAGCATCAATCGTCAATTCTCCCAGTAAGGGATCCGTCGCGGATAAGAACAGGTTGGCACTGAACCCTGCAGACACACCCGCAAATGCGCCGGCGAGTCCCGCTAACGGGTGACGGCCGAGCGCTGCAAAGATGACGGCGCCGAGTGGCGGTAACACTACATAACCGGCGTCAGAAGCGACACTGGACATGATACCTGCGAATACAAGACCATATGTAATAAGTGATTTTGGAACAGACAGCACGAATCCGCGTAAGCACGCACTGATCAGCCCTGTTCTCTCGGCCACTCCGATCCCGAGCATCGTCACCAGAACGACCCCTAACGGAGCGAACCCGATGAAGTTCTCAGTCATACTGGAGAAAATATATTCAATGCCATCCGCGCTGAGAAGGTTGTTTACTTCGACCATCTTCCCTTCTTCACCGGGATGCTCAACACTCAGGCCGAAACTGGAAACGATAGCAGACAGCACAACCACCAGCAGTGCCAGAATCGCAAACAGTGTAATCGGATGGGGCAGTTTATTTCCTATGTATTCGATACCATCCAATCCTTTTTGAAACATTCCCTTTCGTTTTTCAACCAATGTTAGTTCCCCCTCTCTTGTTGTATAGATAAAACCGGAAGTAAGTATTTATACTGAAGACGCTTTTATCTATTGCCATAGTTTTCAGTATAAAGCATACCGAGAAAAATTGAAGACGCTTCCGAAAATACGTAAAATTACTATTATTCCGAATTTTATTGGCGGAACCCCTCGTAAGAACTCCTCGGGTAAGAGGGATAACTCTCCTCTCTTGTCACTGCTGTGTTTACTGGACGAAAATCGGTCAGTATGGGACTTCGTTTCGTTTGGCAAACCTGGCCATTTCAGCCCAGTCTTATCTTCAGTTTCTGCCCATCAGTCCGGGATTGTTCCTCCGGCTTCCTTCAGATTCCACTTCACGGTGGACACCCTTGCCATTGGCTAACAGTTCCTACTGCCAAGCCTGTAGTGGACTTTCACCACCTAGTTATAGCCCATGCCGGGCACACCAAAAAGAGGAGGAGCTGTTCCTAAGCAGCTCCTCCTCCTTTTTCTCCATTTGACATATTTTCACTTCGCCACATGATTATAACTTGTCATACATCGGCTCAATAAAGTCATATACTTCTTCCAATAACAAATCAATACATTCATTCGTTTTAAACTTATCGTCTGTAGCAACGTAAACGGCGAAATCCTCAGCTTGTTCATTGGATAAAGTAAGCTCATAGCCATTCACGTTCAAATAAGTCTCAAAAACGGTAAGAGCAGTCCTTTTGTTTCCATTATGGAAAATATGACCACCTCTCACAATTGAATGAAAGTAACAGCAAGCCTTTTGAAAGATAGCAGGAAATTGTTCTTTACCAAATAATTTCGTTTTTGGTCTTTCCACCATTGCTTCAAAGGCTTCGATTGATTTTATACCAGCCTGATCAGAGTCATCATAATACTCCATAATCGTGTAATGTAAGAACTCTATTTCTTCCCCGTTTAAACAGATCATTCTTTAAACAAAACCACCTCACCTGTCTTTTAAGTTACGAAGTGCCTGATCATACTTCCCGACGGCTCTGTTCATAGCTTTCAACATTTCTGGACGAATCCCCTCCGGTACCCGGTTAGCTTTTTTAACCACAATTCCACCTTCTTCTTCATTATAAGTTATTTGAAGTTCCTCCCCTTTTGTAATCTCAAGCAAGTCCGTAAGTTCTTTAGGGAGGTTAAAAGAAAGGCTATTTCCTACTTGACTCACTTTGCGGGTGTAATTTTTCTTCTTCATTTCTTTCACGCCCATTTCTTCACGGTCTCCTTCCTATGTTGGACTAGAAAAGACATACCTTAACCTTTTATCAATATAGTTATTATTGTTATTACAATAATAACACAATTCTCTTTATGCATCTATACATCGAACTAAGCAGAAGTACTTTCCTTCTATTTCATTTCCAACTGCGTTAATTAGATACTATGAAGACCATCGCTTCAGATAAATTTGAAGACCGCAAAAAAGTGAAAGACGAATAGTAAAGATATTGCTTAAAACTGGGCACTTTATTTCCATTTAGCAACCTTGCATACTTCCATTAAAGGACGTGGTTATCTAATAAACCAATAGCGACTGCTGCCCTTCTTATTTGAAGATGGGAAAGTATGAAATTTTAGCTTTGGTGAACGTGCATCATTCGCTTAAGGGAGCGGATATTCCGGAAGAGACGCTGGACAAGCTTAGTAACCAAGCTCGTGCAAAATGGCCTGAACCGTGGGTATCTGCAACGCTTCAAGCTATCCGAACGCGCAACCTCACCGGCATACCAATAAAAGAATACGTGCCCGACGATCTGGTCAAGGAACGGATTGCTTTGATTGGCGATGCTGCCCATGTGCCGGCACCAATAACTGCCAGTGGCTTTAACGAATCGCTGCAGGATGCTGCTGAACTAGGTAAGTGTGTTGCGAAAGTTATAAAGGGAGATGCGGCAGTGAAGGCCCTGGATAAATATGAGTCGCTTCGTTTAAATAAAGTACGGCAACTGGTTCAATCCGGAAAATCGTTCAGCTACTCTTATGGACGTTCGTGATACTGACTTCGTATATCTGGATGGAGCAGCCCATTATTTATTCAGCATCGGGAAGCACGAAACTGATCGGATTTTAGCCGTGCCCTTATTTTTAGAGTACTGCTTTTTCATCCCCGGAGTTCCAGTAAACCTAAAAGATATAGTACGGGCTGAAAACAGGAAAACCTATGACTAACAAAACAATTTCTGATGCCCTACCCTTTTTCCTGAATATATGTTATGCTAAATCTCGCGATGAGCTGATTTGCATAAGACAAGATTGACACGCCTTTTGGTAAAGCACTATGTGGAGTGCTGTCACTTGCCGCAGATATACGAAAAGACGTCCTTTTCAGGGCGTCTTTTTTATTGGTTTTATTTGATATCCGAGCTCACTTCGCCCTTTACTCGTAGAGGTAAGAATAATTTCCTTAGTTAATTTTATCATTCACTTTAGGATAGCCTACCTTTTAACAGAAGCTAATCTGAATCGTGATTGAGTTCCAAGGGTGGCCTAATGATGGAAAAATAACCGTCGTAATAGCCGTCTTCGATAAGATGTTTATGACGCATAAAGAAACTGCGAACCTCAGGATCTTCTTCACAGAAGATCATCGAATAAATGAATCAATTGAGGAGATCGACAACAAAATTGATTCTATTAACAATATCCCTTTACAAGCTGCTGTAGATACAAGTGTCACTAAAAAAATTGAAACATCAGACACAGAAATTGCTAATCTGTTTTCAGCCACTAGCTTTAGAGACTTCACAATGACGGCATATAAAGGCAAGTGTGCTGTAACTGGTAGGGTGATTAAATATGGTCAGTTTATGAACATAGAGGCAGCCCATATTCAACCTAAAAGCCACGGCGGCTCTTTCTTGCCAAGCAACGGTTTAGCTCTCAGCAGAGATATCCATTGGTCCTTTGACAAAGGTTTCTTTACCTTAAACGAAGATTATACTCTTTTAGTGCATCCGAGTGTAGAAAGTGACTTCTTGAAGAGTTACGAAGGGCAAAAAATCTCTATTCCTGAGGACAAATTTTTTATGCCCTCACATGATAGTATTAAATATCATAGAGAAAATGTGTACGGACTATTTCTAACGTCAGGAAGGCTATAAAGGTAGAACCGTGAATGAGTCGATTAAGGATGGCTGTGGCAATAACTTGTCTCCAAAGATTTTTCCCCATCCTACATAAGACTTTTGAGAGATCACAATCATAGCCCCATGCGCATAACTCCTAGATATGATTCGAAAGAGTGTATGCGCATTGATTTCATCGAAAGAAAATTTTCATTTGACCTAAAGTCTCTACGAAAATAACTCAAAAGCTAGGAAGCCAGTAGTTGCAAGGGAACTGGCTTAACCGATCAAGCTATCATTCTCGTTTCTCCACCTCAAATGAACTTGAATTAACTTATAAATTATAGGTTGCAATGTTCTAAGATTTCGCTTGCATACTTCTTGATTACTAGATTGCATTACACACCCGACGCATAGCTCTAAAACACATTATAAATATGTTTGATAACGTTCTTATACAAAATATCACTAGAAAGGCATATGAGGATACCCTACCTCTTTTTTTGTCTTCAAGAGCTTTACACAAACTATTTTACGTCATCATTTATTGCATCTTTTTAGTACCTGCTAACAATTAAAATTGGTATCTGATATAAAGAAACAGGGTAGTATATTTATTCATCTCTAAAAGAAAAGTGTTCTTCACTCTCTTCAGTATATGAGTTTTTATAGTTTCTGGATTTCCCTTGTTTAATTATAAGAATCAAAAAGATCACTGTAATGAAAAAAATTCCTACTGATAAGATAGGTAAATCATAGATTGCATCCGGAATTACACATAATACGTTTATTGAAATCCAGTAATCATTTATTACAGTAGTTAAATTAATAAACGTTATAAGACTCCATACAAGCACTAAATAGAAGCTTAATATTTGATTAATTTTAGAAACAGAGTAGTTAGATGATTCAACTATAAAGTCTAGCTTTTTTCCTTTCTTTTGTACTAGATACGACTTATATAGGGGTCCCATAACATCATTTTCTAATCTATCCACATGTCTTTCCCAGTTATTTTGCCAATACTTGCTACCCTTATTCACAAGAAACCACCCTATTGAAAATACTATTCCTATACAGCTGATGATTAATTGTATCTTATGTTTAAGTACAGAGTCTACACTCGAACCAAGCACTGCAAAATACCCTCCAAAAATAACAATCAAGAACCCCCAGAAATATGTAGCTCTTTTCCAATAAAGCTCTATTTCAAACTTTCTAATATCCAATGCATGTTTTAATGCTTCCCTTTTCAAGGTCTCCTCAGAAGGAATATTGTCGTTTGTGAACCGCTTATTATATTCGATGTTATAGTCTCCCTCTTTAAATTAACGTTTTCTTAGAATTTCTTCGTTTTTCGTCCATTTTCTTTAGAACTATAGAAGTTTATGGTTGCGGTCGAAACCTTTATATGAAAATAAAGGGGATATTTGGAATATGGG
>NZ_NSGH01000012.1 GCF_002295105.1 Salimicrobium humidisoli
TTTTGTCCTATACTTGTAGACATAGGTAGGGGATCCCCTTTCATGAGTTGATTTGGTCGTTAACTATGAGGATACCCTACCTCTTTTTTTGTCTTCAAGAGCTTTACACAAACTATTGTACGTCATCCGATGATCATTAAATTATTAAATATTCAGCAATCTTTTTATCATTATTAAGGTTCATAACTTTGAAGTTTTGATACCGATACTTAACAATATTACCCCTTCAACACGCTCCAATCCTTAGTTGTAAAGTTGAAGCTTATTTATTAACTTTCTGTGTTTTCACGCTGAAAGTGTTTATCTCAAAACTTGTCACGCTGGCCCGTTTGTTGCAGACTCATAGTTCAAGGTTTAAGTTGCATATTCTGAACGCGTCTAAGGTCTTTGTTTAATTGTGTTTTCAAATCAAGCAATTAAACTATCGATATAATTAATGATTTCTGCTTTTTTGTTCGACCAAGGCATTCCAATAGTAAATTTATGACTGGTGCCATCCTTAAGATGTATAACTACACCATTAGGAGATATACCTAGTATTCTTCCTTTATTAACTGTTTTGATTTCGTTTATAGCAATCACTAGTTTCCTTTTTTGGATATTCAAAAAGTGGGGATAAAAGTACAGTTTTTCATTTGTAATCTTCAAACGCCCACCAACATATTCCAAACCTCTTTTTAAATTAGCACCTAAATCAATTGAATTTTCTCCCTCTTCAATTGGTGGCATTACGTAGACCTCCTTTAAATTGGATATCGTCTTCTTTTCCTATACATTTCAAATTTTATATAAATAAATTTCTACAAGTCTTTATAATTTGATAATAAAGTAAGTACAAGCAAGACTTCATACTTTAGTGAAATAAGCCTAAACTGAATATAACACTTAAAAGCATGATGGAACTTAGACTGATTCAAACAAACTTATTGAAGATATCATTCATTCTATTCGATTAAATATTCCGGTTGATTCGACGTAAGCTAACAGTGTTTAAATTGGACGAGAAACATACCATAGTTCTGCTGAGTCCTCCCCTTTTATTAAAAAAACTCGTCGGTTGTCGCAATTCTTCTCATACATGTTTGTTCAGTTCACCCTATCCCCCTGAATACACTAACATAAAAAGGATGCCTTCATGCTGTTCTTCTCCAGCATAAGGGCATCCATAAATGAGCTAAATAAGGGCATCCATAAATGAGCTAAATTTCAAATTCTCGCATTTTTTTATTAATCCTCTTCGAAATAATTCTTATAAAAACCGCCCATTCTTCCTGAGTCGTCGATAATGAAGTAAAATTCCTCACTCTCGTTTTTTACGTCATAGATTTTCCCCGGAGTGAGCACATTATCCACTACAAATTTCTCTGCATTGTTGTGTACGCATTTGATACGTTTAACTGTCTCATTGTTTTCCCACGTTTTATGGATCATCCGAATCTCTCCTCTTTTTCTTATATGGTACGTGATCCGTACTATTTCTGTCTATTATGTAGAAGAAAAAGCTCTGCTTTTTCTTCAGGGAATGAATACCCGTTATCTGAATAAATAAAGATAATCTCCGTATCCCTTTTCCTGCATTTCGTTTTTAGGAATGAACGTAAGTGCCGCGGAGTTGATGCAGTACCTTAGACCGCCCTGGTCCTTAGGACCGTCCTCGAATACGTGACCGAGATGGGAGTCCGCCTGAGAACTGCGCACTTCCGTACGGATCATACCGTGGGTCTGATCGACTTCTTCTTCGACCTGCTGTTTTTCCATAGGTTTGGTAAAACTGGGCCATCCGCATCCGGCATCGTATTTATCTGTGGAAGAAAACAACGGTTCTCCGGATACGACATCCACATATATTCCGTCTTCTTCGTGATCGTGATATTCATTCTGGAACGGCCGTTCCGTTGCATTTTCCTGGGTCACTTTGTACTGGATATCCGTCAGGCTGTTTTTCAGATCCTCTTTATTCTTGTCAAGTTTCCAATGATCTTTGATAAATTTCGCCCTCCCTGAACCTTTTTTGTACATTTTATAGTGGAACCTGTTTTTCTTGTAGTAGTCCTGGTGTTCCTTTTCCGCTTCGTAAAACTTACTGGCCGGCAGTACGGGAGTTACGATAGGATTGCGGAATTTCCCGGAAGCTTCGAGCTCTCTCTTACTTTCTTCAGCGAGCTGCTTCTGTTCTTCATCATGATAGTAGATGGCTGTCGTATAGGAAAATCCGCGATCGGCGAATTGACCTTTATCGTCAGTAGGATCGATCTGTGTCCAGAAAATATCAAGCAGTCGGCGATAAGGGAAAACCTCAGGGTCATAAACGATTTCTACGGCTTCCCTATGTCCTGTGTCCGTCGCCACTACCTGCATGTAGGTCGGGTTTTCCACGTCCCCTCCCGTGTAGCCTGAGGTGATGGAATGGATACCGGGCCTTTCGTCAAAAGGCTCTACCATACACCAGAAGCACCCGCCTGCGAATGTTGCTGTCTTCAGTTGCTGTGCCAAATGAACCCCTCCATACTAATTCGTTCCAATTACATTGTTTCTGAATTAACGAAAAATATCAATTTTCGTGCTTACTGCAAAGACGGCCGGCTACTTCAGGGAAGTTCCCAGTTCACGGGGGAACGGCCTTTTTCCTCGAGGAACGCATTGGCCCGGCTGAACGGTCTGCTTCCGAAGAAACCTTTGTGCGCGGCGAAGGGACTCGGATGAGAACTTTCGATGACGAAATGCTTATCCCTGTCGACTCCGTCCGCTTTCTGACGGGCGGCTCTCCCCCACAGGAAAAACACGACCGGTGTCTCTCGTTCATTCAACACCTCAATCACTTTATCCGTGAACTGCTCCCACCCTTTCCCCTGGTGGGAATGAGCTTCCCCGCGGCGGACGGTGAGAACGTTGTTCATCAGTAACACACCCTCTTCCGCCCACGGCAGAAGAGAGCCTCCGGAAGGTGCCGGTACCCCCACGTCTTCCTCGAGCTCCTTGAATATGTTCCGGAGGGACGGCGGAATGGTGACACCGGGCCTCACCGAGAAACTGTAGCCATGTGCCTGCCCCGGGCCGTGGTAGGGGTCCTGACCGAGGATGACCACTTTTGTATCTTCATACCCGGTAGTCTGAAGTGCATTGAAAATGTCATGCATCGGAGGATATATTTCCTTCGTTCCGTATTCTTCTTTCAGGAAAGACCGCAACTGCCGGTAGTACGTCTTGTCCTGTTCCGGCTGCAGGAGCGGGTTCCAGTCGTTGTTCAGATCGATCACTTTTACTTCCCCCTGTCCACTTATTAAAAATCAGGCAGATCCTTCTGTTCAGTTGACCGAATACAGGGAGACCAGCCGGTAATGACAGATTGTCCTGCCGTCTTTCAGCGTCAGCTGCTCGATGTTGGCCGTTCCGATCTGGTCTGATTTCAGATGACGTCTCACTTCCAGATGTTCATGCATCGGGAACAGCTGGTATCCGTCGAACGTCACTTCAAACAGATTATCATCCGGATCCAGTCTTTTTTCTTTTCCTTCGGTAATAAGTACCCATCCCATTGAAAAGGGAGTAGCCATATGAATTCCTCCTCAGCTGTATTTGATCGTGACACTTGACCCGCTGCCTGAAGCACTCACCTGCATCTGTACGGGTATTTCCTCTTTGAGCTGCGGGACGTGTGAAATGATTCCTAACAGACGATTCCCGTCCTGCAGTGATTTTAGACATTCGATCGCCTGCTGCAGGGAAATATCATCGAGAGTCCCGAAACCTTCGTCGATGAACAGCGTATTTAACTGGATACCTCCGGCATGGGACTGGACGACGTCCGCCATACCGAGAGCAAGACTTAAAGCGGCCTTGAACCCTTCACCTCCGGACAGTGTACGCACCGATCTTTCAAGCCCTGTGTACTGATCCATCACTTCGAGGTCCAGCCCGCTTTGAGCTCCCCGTTTCGCGATTTCTTCACTCCGCTTCAACTGATAGCGGTAGTCGGTCATCACCTGGAGCCGCTGATTCGCCTGAAGAAGGATTTCATCCAGATAGGATGCGAGTACGTATCTCTCAAGAGAAAGCCGGAGCGGGTTATCACCGTTCGTCATACGGGCGAGATCTCCGACTTCATAAAACAGCTCCTCCTTACCCCCCTGCTCTTTCAGGACGGCCTGCAGTTCCCGCAGCGATTTCTCATTATGAGTTTTCTCATATTCCTTCTGAGTGAGTCTTTCCTGAATATTGTTCATTTCTTCCGTAATTTCCTGTCTTCTGAGTGTCAGAGAATCGGTCGGGATATACGAGGCATCTTCACCGATTTTTTCCTCGAGTTCTTTCAAACGGCTTTCGATGATATTTTTACTGTTTTCATAGTCCTGAATCTCTTTCTTAACAGCTTCCACTTCACCGGATGTTATTTTACTCTCTTCGTAGTCTTCCACACTTGAAAAAGAAGTCTCTTCAAACATCTGTTTGAATTGTTCCCGAGTGTCCCGCACTGTTTTTTCCGCTTTCTCATACGTCTCTTTCTGCTGTTTCATCGTCCCCTCAAGACCGCTCAATTTTTCGGCGAGACGGGACAGCTCTTCATCGATCCGCTGCTTATCTTGCGTCATTTTCTCGTACCGGGCCCTGATATCTTCATACATACGCTCCAGCATATCAGAAGTCAGTTCCTCGACGCTGCCGAACTGCGACAGGGAACGATAGAATTCCTTCAGTTCTGCTTCCTTCTCGTAAATCTCTCTTTCTGTGGCATCATACTGCTCTTTCAGATTCTCGTATTGCTCCCTCTTCTCTTCCAGCGATTTTTGGACTTCTCTGTACGTCCGTTCCGTTTCCTCTCTTTCTTTTGTTTTCGCCTTTAGACTCTCTGTTTCTTTCTTCAGGGTGTGAAGCGTGCGCGTCACCTCTTTGATCTCTTCGTCCAGCTTTGCGGCGACTTCTTCCGCCGGGGTTTTTTCCACTTCATATCCGTTCGCTTCCAGTTCCTGTTTCTTCGCTTCTTCCTCCGCTTTCACCCGGTACACGTTCTTCTGCAGCTGATCTTCCTGTTCTTTCAACTGCTTCACCGCTTTCTCCGCCGCTTCTATCATCTCTTCATCCACCGCTTCTTCCGGACGGGCAGGCGACGGATGGTGGTCGGAGCCGCATACCGGACAAGGCTCGCCGGGGACGAGTTCAAGCATCAAAAGATAAGCCTGGTGTTCTTTCTGGGAGGAAGTCAAAGTCGTCCATTCTTTTTCTTTATGGATCCTTTCCTCTCTTTTCTCCCGGAGAAAGGCTTCCTGCTTTTCCCGTTCTTTCTGCTTCTCCGCCCATTTCGCCGCGGAGCTATATAAACGGTTCAATGTTTTTTTCTCACCCTCCTGCCGGTCGACCTTTCCATTACACTCAAAGTACTTCTGATCTATTCCCTGAAATTGTACAAGTCTGTCGGAGAGGTCTTTCTCTTTCTGTCTGCAGCGTCTCCCGCTTTCCTTTTGCTGGTGAAGTTCTTTTTTCAGCTCTTCTTTCCTCTGCTTTTTCACAGCTGCATATTTCTCTTTCTCCCTTATTTCAGGAAACCGTTCCCTGTCTTCTTCAAGGCGGTCCATTTTCCGTTTCAGCTGCAGGCGCTCTTCTTCTTTCTCATCACATTTTTTCTGTTCTTTTTGTTTTCTATCCTTTTGTTGTTCGACTTCGGCAAACGCCTTCTTCGTCGCATCTCTTTGCTGTTCCAATTCCGTAAGGGAGTTTTCGGCCTCTCTCACCTGTTTGTCGTAAACTTCGAGTTTGGCTGCTTCCTCCCCTTTGGCGACTCTGCTCTTTTTCTTTTCGATCTCCTGTTTCCGAGCCTCGATTTCAGTCCGACTCTTCGCGTAATCCTCGCGCTCCTTCACCAGTTCATTATGCTGTTCGATTTTCTTTAGCTTTTCTTCAATTTCGTTTTTCGCTTTCTCCTGTGCATTTTTCTGTTCGCCGATCCGCGTAATCAGCTCATTTTTTCCGTCGATATCCTGCTGTATACGGCTGACGGCATCGGCCGGATGTTCGGGCAGCTCTTCTTCATCTAAATAAAGGCGGGCCAGGATGTCCTTCGCCCTATCCCTCGACTTCGTGATTTCCCCCTCGAGGCCCGCTCTCTTCTGTTTGAGCCTTTCCGTGACGTCCATATACAGGCTCGTGTCGAAAATTTTACGCAGCACCTCTTCCCGTTCCCGGCTGTTTTCGGAGATGAGCTTACGGAACTCTCCCTGAGGTATCATCATCATCTTGCGGAACTGCTCGTAATTTAACCCGAGCATATCCTCGACAAGCTGATCGACCTCCCTCACTTTCGAAGCCAGAAGCTGACGCCCCCCTTCCGGATCGAAATACAGTTCGGCTCTGGCCGGCTCTTCCTTCGTCCCTTCCCCTCTCTGTTTCGCCACTATCTGTTTCGGGGCTCTTTCAAGCGCATAAGTCTTATTATTGATGCGGAATGTAAAAGAGACAAAGGTCTTCTCTTCGGGCCTGGACAGCTGACTCCGCAGGGTTTCCTGATCGCGGTCGCTGCCGCTCGCCTTGCCGTACAGAGCGAAACAGATGGCATCGAACACCGTCGTCTTTCCTGCACCTGTCGGACCTGTGATAAGAAATATAGGGTACTGTTTCAGTTTCTCAAAAGAAATGGTCTGCCTGTGTTTATAGGGACCAAAGGCCTGTATAGTCAACTCCGTGATTTCCATTCTTATTCCTTCCTTTCCGACTGTCTGATATCTTCGATTATCTGCTGCAGAATCTCTTTTTTGTCTTCGGAGAGGGCTTCGTCTCTCACCAGTTCGTAGTACTCCGCCATAACGTCAATCGGAGCTTTATCACGCTTTTCCCTCACCTTTTCGAGATCCTCTTCGCGAAAAGAACCGGTGATCCCTTTCCGCTCCAGATGAAGGACATTCGGGTAGACCGTTTTAAGCTGTCCGACGGGGTCAAGTATTTCTCCGTCATCAAGCAGTCGTATATTTAGGTAATTACGAGGGTTCGAAGCAGCCTCCCCTTTCATCAGATCGCTGAAATAGCCTTCCACTGTTTCGAGATCCCTCTCGGGTGTGAGAGGGGTCTGCCGGGTGCTCGTCTCCCCCCGGTGGAGGTCTGCTACAGTGAGCGATTTATAGTGCGTCACTTCTGAGAAGGAGTATTTGAACGGAGAACCGCTGTAACGGATGTAGGGAGAACCTACGCGCTGGGGCTGGTGGAGGTGACCGAGAGCTACGTAGGAGAAGTCGTGAAACAGTTCCGCCTCCACATACGGCGTCCCGCCCATCATCGTCAGTCTCTCTTCGGAATCGCTCTCCATTCCGCCCTGTATGAAAGCGTGGCCTATGAGCACATGACGCTCACTCATGTCGAACCTCCCCCGGATGTCTTCGACGATCGCCTCATAAGCCTCCTGGTGAGTCGTAATCTCTTTCTCCCTGAACACTGCCTGCGCTTCTGCAGGTTCTATGTACGGAATAAGATGGAAATATACCGGGCCCTCTTCATCGTGAAGTACGACCGGTTCCCGGTTTTCTTTCAGTTCCGTATGTAAGTGGACGCCTCCAAGTTCAAAGAGGGACGTCCCGAACGCAAGCCGTTCACTGCTGTCATGGTTACCGGAGATCATAAGAACCGGCACATCCAGCTTCCGCAGGTGAAGCAGCGTATCGTTCAGCACTTTCACCGCTTCTTTAGGCGGGATGGCCCGGTCGTACAGATCTCCTGCAATAATGACGGCATCCGGCTGTTCTTCCTCACATATTTTCAGAAACTGCTGAATAACTTCGTTCTGGTCTTCGGTCAGATGCTGTTTGTAAATGATTTTTCCTAAATGCCAGTCGGCCGTATGAATGATTTTCATTTGTTCTCCTACCTTTCTTCTTCCAGATAAGAATCGTACAAATGGTCGAAAGCAGCGAGCGCCCCCGGGAATGGACTGTGATACTCGAGATATGCACTAAGTTCATCGTAAGCAGCAGACTGTTTCGGAAAGCTGTGCTCATGAAACATCCAGTCAGCCAGCTTCTTTTCGGGTCCCTCTTTCAAATCACCCCGGAACCTCATCATATAATGGTAAAATGAACGTTTCATATACAATTCCTCCCTACACTATCGTATTACTGTTTTATCATGCTTTTCTCTCCGTTACAAAAAAGAACGCCGACCGGGGGTCAGCGTCTAATCTTCATCCAGGTACTCCCGCTGTCGCTTCATCCGCTTCCGGAAAACGATCCGGGAAAGGATGATACTGATTTCATACAGCAGAATCAGCGGTACGGCTACCACCAGCTGCAGGATAAAGTCAGGCGGAGACAGAATCGTGCCCATGATCACAAGTATGAGATAAGCATACTTCCTGATTTTTATGAGAAACTGGGGGTTCACTATACCGAGACTCGTCAGAAACATCAGAATGAGAGGAATCTCAAAAAATACGGCGAACGGTACAGTGACCCGGAAAAGAAACTTGAAGTACCTTTCCACTGTATAAATTTCCGTGAACATACCGTCGTTCAAATCGAGAAGAAACGGCATAATGAATTTAATGAAAATAAAATACCCGAATACCAGCCCGGCGATAAACAGAATAAAGATAAAGGGTATGTACATGAGCGATACACGTTTCTCCACTTTTGTAAGTGCCGGTCTGATGAACAGCCACAGCTGGAATGAAAACATCGGAAGCGTAGCTGCTATCGCAATGATGGACGCAATCGTGAATACGATCCATATGATTTCACCCGGGCTCGTCATATGAAGCTCGAATGATACGTCATTTAAAAAATAAGCCTGTATAGGTCGATGATAAAGAAAGCCCACGACGAAAAATGCTATAAACGTCACCAGCGTCAGGATAATTCTTTTTCGTAACTCGCCTAAATGTTCTACATAATTCATCTCCTGATCGGCCAATGTTCACCCTCCCTGTCGAAATGAAACAAAAAAGTAGATGTAAGGATATCCCTTACATCTACGCATCTCCTTACTTGTTCTCTTTATCCGAGGATTTCTTCGAATCGTCGGACATAATATCACCGGTGGCGTTCTTGAACTCTTTCAGCGTCGTTCCGAAAGCTTTACCGATCTCCGGAAGTTTCGAAGGTCCGAAAATAACCAACGCTATAACCAAAATTAAAATTAAACCTGGTACCCCTATAGATGCCACGTGGATTCACCTCTTTAATATACATATTGGTTCCAGCCGCAGGATTTTAAAACCTGACCGGAAGCCCTGATGAACATAAGTTCGTTTCGTTCATCATATCACGGAAATCGCTTTATGTCTCTACCGATTTATCATTTCCTGTCATAAATACAGAAAAAGTAGTCGTACGGATTCTTCTCATCCCGCGCTCCTTTTTCTTTGTCCGTAAGTTCCCACTGCGACCAGTCGATTTCCGGAAAATAAGTGTCGCCTTCGAAAGTGTGATCGATATGCGTGACATACATCCGGTCCACATCTCCAAGCATTGATTCGAACAGTACCGTCCCGCCGATCACAAACCATTCTTTCTCGGGATCTCCGGAAGTGATAGCCCGTATTTCGTCCACGGAATGGACTACGGTACAGTCGCCCGCTTCGTAGTTTTCATCTTTTGTGATGATGATGTGCTCCCGTTTCGGAAGAGGACCGCCGAGAGATTCGAACGTCTTCCTGCCCATGATAACGGTGGAGTGCATCGTTTTCGTCTTGAAAAACTTGAAGTCATTCGGAATATGCCAGGGAAGATCATTGTCTTTCCCTATCAATCTGTTGTTATCCATTGCAAAAATAAACGAAATCATATTCTCCCTCCTATACTGCTACAGGTGCTTTTATGCCCGGATGCGGATGGTAACCTTCAATCCCCACGTCTTCGATGGACAAATCGAATATAGATTTGTCGGGGGAGTATATATGCAGCTCAGGGAGCGGTTCAGGGTCCCTGGACAGCTGCTTCTCTATCTGCTCGAAGTGATTGTGGTAAATGTGCGCATCCCCGAGAGTATGCACGAATTCCCCTGGTTCCAATCCGCATTCATTCGCAATCAGATGCGTCAGAAGAGCGTAACTTGCAATGTTGAAAGGGACGCCGAGGAACGTGTCCCCGCTCCTCTGATACAACTGACAGGATAACTCCCCATTCTGCACGTAAAACTGGAACATCGTGTGACAGGGAGGCAGAGCCATGTTCCCCGGCACATCTTCGGGGTCCCAGGCTGTTACGATATGTCTCCTGGAATCAGGATTCGTTTTAATGGAATGGATCACTTCTTTCAGCTGGTCGATCACATTGCCGTCCGA
Source organism: Salimicrobium humidisoli (assembly GCF_002295105.1). Taxonomy (GTDB): domain Bacteria; phylum Bacillota; class Bacilli; order Bacillales; family Halobacillaceae; genus Salimicrobium; species Salimicrobium humidisoli. Next base: position 10,259 of record NZ_NSGH01000012.1, read on the forward strand.
AGTCCTCCAGGCCCTCCACTGTTTTCCATACACATTACCAAGGTTCCCGAATTCTTTAGCGAAATCATCATCTTCAAGAATCCTCCGCTTGAATCTGTCCATCTCTTTTTCGTAGTCTGCGGCAAAGCTTTCGTCTGTGAGTCTTCTTCGGCCGAAGTCGCTCATATCCGGCCCATCGTATTTACTGCTTGTGATCCAGCTTTCAAACGCCCATTCGTTCCAGATGTTATTATTATTCTCAAGAAGGAACCTTATGTTGGTGTCCCCCTTTATAAACCACAGCAGCTCGCTCCATACCAGCCGGAATGGTACTCTTTTTGTAGTCAGGAGAGGAAAGCCTTCTTTCAGATCGAACCTCATCTGATATCCGAACACCGACCTCGTCCCCGTTCCTGTTCTGTCCCCTTTGTCCTTACCATTATGTAAAATATGTCTGCAGAGATCCAGGTATGCCTGTTCATTCATCCTTCATCGCCTCCTTCATAAGTAGAGCAGTACTTTGGAATCATCATTCTCCGCCCCCGCCTCCTATAAGGATACAGCCTTTTCACTATTTGCGAAAGGTTTTAAAATCATTCTGCCAGAAGACGTCCGCCCGGGAGCGGGCTCCCCCGCCGATACTCAGAACAGACCGAGCTGACGAGGGTTCAGCCCTTCGTATGATACTCCCAAATGCTCCATCATTTCTTTAGCGTTGGCAGCGGCATCGTGCCCTGAGTTGTTATTGAAGAGCATAGTGACGGAGTTCGATTCCTTCAAAAGTTTCTCTATGGAAGGAACCCAGCTTTTCAGTTCTTCCTCATTATAGTTATACAGAAAGCGGACGGCTCTCCAATCTTTGTGTCCGTTTTTTTCCCATCCGTGCACGTTGCGCCCGTGCAGCCTTATTAAAGTCTTATCCTTATTCGTCGCCCGAACGACAGCCGGAACCGACCCTTCGCCCGCCTGAGGCTCGTCGCACACCGTATGGATAAATCCTTCTTCTTCCAGAAACGAAAGCGTCCTCTCCCGGTATGCCTCCCTGTACCAGCTCTGATTCCGGAATTCGATGGCTACGGGATAATCCCTGAGCCATTCTCTGATCTGCCTCAGTTTCTGAATGTTCTCCTTCTTCACATCGAACCAGGGTGGGAACTGGAATAATAAAACATTCAGCTTCCCTGCTTTAACGACCGGTTCAATCGATTCCTTATAAGCCTCCATCAGCTCGTGAAGTTCCTGCTTCGACCTTTTCTCCCGGTCGTGTCCGGTCAGTCCCCTGAAAGCTTTGATTACAAAAGAGAAATTCCGCGGAGTATCCTTCACCCATTTTTCGTAGTAGGTCTGTTTTTGAATAGCATAAAAAGCCGTGTCCACTTCCACCACCGGAAAATGAGACGCATACGCCTGCAGTTTTTCATGGGACCTTACAGACTCTTCATACAAAGATGGATGATCGCTCCACCCTGTGAGTCCAATATTGATGTTCATCGTTGTCACCTCCCGGAATATATTCTATTATAATATTTCTTAATAAGAATTTGAAATTTTTTCGAACACTTCCTTGACTAATACTAATAATTACGATATATTATTAAGTAAGCAAATAAGATGTTTGGAATCATAAAACAAAGGTAACTCCTAATGAGAAGTGCTTATGCTTTTGTATTCCGCACTTTTGTTAGGACATTTTGTTATGTTCCGCATCATATTTGTAATATCACGTGTTACGTGCAAGATCTAGGAGGATTTAATAATGCAAAACGGTACAGTAAAATGGTTTAACGCAGAAAAAGGTTATGGCTTCATTCAGGTAGAGGAAGGTAACGACGTATTCGTACACTTCTCCGCTATCCAAGAAGAAGGTTTCAAGTCTCTTGAAGAAGGTCAAGAAGTTACTTTCGAAATCGTAGAAGGCGACCGTGGCCCACAAGCGGCTAACGTTGTTAAACAATAAATCAAATGTCCCAAAAGCAACAGCATTGAGCTGTTGCTTTTTTATTTGGATTTATATTGTCCTTTTGAGTCTGGTAAGTCTTCCCGGTCTGGCTTCGTTTATACAAACCAGTCCGGGACGGCTTTTTATTTGATTTCAGAATGCTCCCATTTTATTCATACGTTGCAACCTTACTTTCTTCTGCGTATAATGTTACTTTGTCAGGATTTCGCGGTTCGCAAACTCCCGCGTTACCAAAACTAAGGAGGAAAAGTATTATGACGAATGAATTATTATGGATTATTTTCGCCCTGGTCAATTTCAGTATGCTTCTCGTGATTTACCGGATTTTCGGTAAATACGGCCTGTTCGTATGGATCGGTATGGCTACTGTTGTCGCAAATATTCAGGTAGTGAAGACAGTTGAATTATTCGGACTGACTGCCACCCTCGGTAATATTATTTATGGGACAGCTTTTCTCGCGACAGACATTCTGAACGAAAAATACGGAAAAGATTCTGCAAAAAAAGCAGTGTGGCTCGGATTCTCCGCACTGATCACCATGACTATCATGATGCAGTTCTCGATCAGATTCATACCGGCTGAAAGTGACATCGCCCAGTCGGGACTGGAAGCACTGTTCGGCATCGTTCCGCAGATTGCCATCGGGAGTCTTCTCGCTTATATCGTGAGCCAGTACTTCGATGTGTGGCTGTATGCCCTGTTAAAAAGAATGTTCCCGAAAGATAGCCAGCTGTGGATCCGGAACAACGGCTCGACGATGATCAGCCAGCTGCTCGACACTGCCGTATTCTGCGGTATAGCCTTTTACGGTCTGTATCCTTTTGACGTCTGGCTTGAGATTTTCTGGACCACCTATTTCATCAAGTTCCTCGTGTCACTGCTGGATACGCCTTTTCTATATGCAGCAAAATCCTTTTCATTCAAGGAGTGACGATTGTGATAGAAGTTTACACAGACGCTGCCACAAAAGGAAACCCCGGAGTCAGTTACTCCGGGGTTTATATAAAAAACAACCACGAGAAAGTGTACCGTACTTCATACCTCGGCACACTTTCTAATCATGAAGCGGAATTTGCAAGTGCCTGTTTCGCGCTCAAAATCTGCAGGGACCTTTATCCGGGAGAAATCATTTCTTTGAGAACGGATTCTAAAATAGTTGTTGAAACATTCGAGACCGGCCGATGCAAAAACAAAGATTTTCTACCCTACCATGAGCAATTGCTAAAGCTGGCCGAACAGTTCTCTTTCGTATTTATGAAGTGGATTCCGGAAAAAGAAAATAAAACGGCAGACCGACTGGCTAAAGAAGCGCTTCAAACTCATTTATATGAGTGATAACGCAGATTTAACAGATCGGTTTTTTGTTTTTATTTCGGAGTTGCTACTAAGTATTAATAAGAATCGTTAAAGGAGAAGTTTAAAAAACCCGCTTTCTGTGCATTCAGAAAGCGGGTTTTACAATTATTTTTTTCCGAAGAACTGGTAGTAATTCGTTTCTATAAAGCCGTTGAACAATTTTCTCTTCTTCGTAGCTTCCGTACCGTATACCTTTTCGAACTGAGGATGGGCGGTAAGTATATAAACACTCCACGTCGGGAAATCTTTCATCGTCCCTCCGAGCTGGCGGTACGTTTTCTCCACCTCTTTCCTGTCTCCTATCCTTTCGCCATACGGCGGGTTGGAAACGAGATAGCCGCCTTTCTCCACGGGTTTGAAGTCCCTCGCCTGCATCTGTTTAAAAGGGATCAAATCTCCGAGTCCCGCTTCCATAGCGTTGGCTTTCGATATTTCTATCATCTTCGGATCGATATCCATCCCCTGTATATTGAGAGGGTGATCATACTGCGCTTTGTCTTCAGCCTCTTCAAAAGCTGCATCCCAGTACCTGTCACTGACGAATGACCAGTTTTCCGAAGCGAATTCCCGGTTGAACCCGGGAGCAATGTTCTGCCCGATAAGCGCCGCTTCTATCGGTATCGTACCGGAGCCGCAGAAGAGATCGACGAAAGGGGCATCCCCTCTCCAGTTCGTCACCTGTATGAGCGCGGCGGCCAGCGTTTCTTTTAAAGGAGCCTCCCCCTGGCCTACTCGATACCCCCGCTTATGGAGACCGGAACCCGAGGTGTCCAGTGTGAGCCACACCTCGTCTTTATTGATATCCACTTCCACACGATAAAATGCCCCCGTCTCCTCCAGCCTGTCCGCGATACCGTACTTCTGCTTCATACGTTCTACAATCGCCTTTTTCACGATAGCCTGGCAGTCGGGGACGCTGTATAGTTTCGATTTTTTGGATTTTCCGATGACCGGAAACTCTCCGTCCTCCGAGATGAACTGTTCCCATGGAAGAGCTTTCGTATTTTCGAACAGTTCGTCGAAACTGTAGGCGTTGAACTTACCGACGAGAAGCTTCACCCGGTCGGCGAAACGGAGCCATAAGTTCACTCTCGGTATATCGGAAGGGCGGGCTTCAAAGACAGCACGGCTGTTCTCCACCCTCACGTTTTCATACCCGAGGTCCCTCAGTTCCTGCCCGACGATCCCTTCAAGTCCCATCGCGGCTGTAGCTATAAGCGTAATTTTATCCATCGATATCACATCCTTATATTCAAAATAGATAGTTCCCCATTCGACCTTCCTCCTGCGGCTGAATTGCAGTCTTAAAGAAAAAACCTCCATTACGGTAATCCTACCATAAAGGAGGTGACATATCTTATGTATGACCGGGAGATGCCTGGTAAGCCATGTTCTGTACCTTTGTACTGCCGGCGGTGGTCAAACCTCGTACTCCGGTGGTAATCATCTATCTGCCGGCGATGCCGGCCTCTTTCTCCGTTTCATTCCTTCGAAAGAGTGCCCCTACCTAAGTTTGGGTTGCTCGCTCGAGGGGTTTACCTCGTTCCACCCGAAGTATTTCTACTTCGGCTCCGTCACTGTGGCACTTTCAAGATAGTCAGACCATATCCCATCCGGGACACAGGTCTTTTCTCTGCCGTTAGTGCTTGGCACTACCCAGACTTATGATTTCGTCTGGCACGAACACTACAAGCAATCTCAGCTTGTGCGAGCATGGACTTTCCTCTGCCATCGGCAGCGATTACCTCAGCATCTCCCATGTTGCGAAAGTTCATTTTATCAGATTCCCGGACAATTGTCATGGAACAATTTATTCCTGATCATCCTGATATTCACGGGAACCGAATACTTCCTTCTCCAGGTTGGACAGACGTTTCAAAATATCGTAGTTCACCTGGTTGCCGGACTTCATCGATCTCGTTTCCCTTTTTTCGGGCTGGACCGGATCCTTCGAAATGGATCGATTCTTCTTGAGCCGGTCATTCTCTTCTTTTAAATCCTTGATCATTTGCTCATACTGTTCATAATCCTGGATAACCAGGTCGAGGTATTCATCGACTTCTTCCTGATTATAACCTCTCATCGACGTTTTGAAATCTTTTTCCAGTATTTCTTTTCCCGTCAAATGAAACCGATCTTCCGTCATTCCATTCACCTCTTATCCTGCGAGTACTTATATTCTTTCAAAACTGGGTGCGTCTGTCAATCGGGATTTCCTCCTTCAAACAGTTCAGGGCTCGTCCACTCCAGTTCTTCTACAGTATCCTGAAGATCCTCCGGGGTGATCCGCTCTATTTCATAACCTTCGGCAAAACGGGCCATTTCCAGAAAGAATTTGGGAGTTCCGGGAGTCTCTTCATCGTAAAGAACAAGCGCTCTGTCAGAATGCTCGATCAAAAAACGGTCTTTCGCTTTGAACTGAAAAGCACCCTGATAGCCGCCTTTGTAGACCGTCTTATAAAAATCCGCATCTTCTTTTATTTCCTGAAAAGCCATCTGGATATCTTCGGGCCAGCGCTCTTCCGCACCTTCAAAAGGAGGAAGAACCGCCAGAGACACGTCGTAATCTTCTTTCAACGCCAGCACGACCTGGGCTGTCCAGAATTCTACACCCGGCTGGCAGGAGACGAGGACCCATTCTCCTCCGTCCTCGAGAAAAGCGACGAGTCTTCTCCGGATGGCCTCTTTTATAAACAGCACCCGCCTGTCCTCCTCCTGGAAGATTCCCATTTCGTGAGACTTATACCCTGTTACGACCAGGCGTCTGTCCAATTCGGCTCCACCTCCCTCTTCCTTCCTTATTCAACACCTGTCAATCTGTCCGCGGTTGTTTTTCAATGAAAACCCACTAAAACTATTATAGCTTTAGTGGGCCGGAGTGAGAACTGTTCATTTGTTAAGGTCTTCCGGAGTGAAAGAAAAAGGCAGAAGTTCTTCCATCGTCATCGATTTGATCTGACCCTTCGCATTAGTCGTGTGTATCACTGTGTCGGAATCGAAGAACTCACTCATCACCTGTCTGCAGGAGCCGCACGGAGGAACCGGGCGATCTGTGTCTGCAGTGACTGCCAGCGTCTCGAAATCATAGTGGCCGTCTGCCACAGCTTTGAAAATAGCCACCCGTTCGGCACAGCAGCTCGTCGGATAAGCGGCATTTTCGATATTCACTCCTTCGTACACCTCACCGCTTTTCGTGAGCACTGCGGCTCCCACCGGAAATTCGGAATAGGGTACGTACGCTCTCTTCCGTATATCTATCGCTTTCTGGATCAACTCATCTCTCGTTACCATCGTATCCCCTCCTCTGTTAGGGATACTCATTATATAAAACAAGCGTTCTTTTGTAAAGCGTTTGCATTCGACCTTCAGAGATTATCCAGCACCATGTCCAATACGTAGTGGGAGGACTGATGAAGATCTTTGTACCTGTTCTTATCCACGTCAAGATAATAGGAATGAAGAATAAGCATTTCTATGTTTTCATGCGTCGATTTAATCTGATTCGGATGTACGGTTACGTCTCTTTCCTTTACAAACGGTTCCACTTCTTCGTACCATTTCTGGACCAGCTCGAAATAAGGTGCTGTTTCATTTTTCACTTTTTCAAAAAACTCGTGATCCGTCCGGTCCACCGGTCCGGTGTGTGAAGTGTACCGCTCGTGCAGCTCATCCAGAGACTCTTTAAGCGTACGTGTTCTTTTTTTCAGACTCATCCATACCCTCCTTTTCCCCATTAAGAGTAGCATGATTTGTGAAGCTGGTAAATCCTTCTCCCGGACAGGACCTCCTCTCTGTTCACAAAGATGTAACTTTCTCACCATCCGGCCCTTTCTTCATGTTTCCTGATGATTTGGAGAGGTTCTTTCGCACCGGTCCTCCTCTCCCTCTCCTTTTTTCGGGCTTACAGAGGTAAATGGGTATTCCTTTGAAAGAAATACTGCTGTATCCGTATTCATGGAAGAATTTATATTTGTCGTTTGGGGATGAACCACGTATAATAAAGTGAGAATTCCAGGAGGAGGATATGATGATGCGATATCCGAACGGAAGTAAAAAGAGGGTATCCCGTGCCAACACCGCTCCTGCTTCCTCAGCTGATAAATACAGCAACAGGGGCATGACGCTTGAAGAGGACTTGAACAGAGCGAATTTATACTACCTTTCCAGGAATATAGCAAGCATCCATAAAAAACCTACACCCGTGCAGATCGTTAACGTCGATTACCCGAAGAGAAGCGCCGCCGTAATCAAAGAAGCTTATTTCAAACAGGCATCGACTACGGATTACAACGGAGTGTATAAAGGATATCATGTGGATTTCGAAGCGAAAGAAACGAGAAATAAGACATCTTTCCCCTTGAGTAACATCCACGCCCATCAGATTGCTCACATGGAACAGGTGATTCACCAGCGCGGTCTGTCCTTTATCATTATCCGGTTTGCCCCACTGGAGGAGACCTACCTGATGGAAAGTGAATATATTATCGAATACTGGAATAACCAGGAACGCGGAGGGCGTAAATCGATCCCTTATCAGACGGTCAAGGAGAAAGCGTACGTGATACCTTTTCACTTTCAGGCAAGACTGGACTATTTGAAAGCTGTAGACATGGTTCTGGAGAAATTGGAGGAAAATTGAATGGCTAATAACTACAACTCACGAAAAGAACGACGCCAGCAGTTGAACAGACGAAAAGCGAAGAGTAAGAAGAGTACGTTCGCGGGTTCGTCCAAATTCAAAAAGATTATCGCTATTATATTAATTGCAGGAGTCGTCATAGGACTCGGGGTGACCGCCCTGTTCGCCTATTATGCTTCGAACGCTCCGGAACTCAAGGCATCCGAGCTGCAGGCTCCTTTCTCTTCAAAAATTATGGACATGAATGATGAGTTCGCCGTCAATGTCGGCGGTGAAGAGCGCCGGACGAGGATCAATTATGAGGACCTTCCGGAGACATACGTAAATTCCGTGCTCGCGACGGAAGACGTCCGCTTCTTCGAGCACAGCGGCATCGATCTTCGGCGTATACTTGCCGCTATATGGGCCAACATCACAGAAGGTTTCGGTTCGGAAGGTGCCAGTACTATCACCCAGCAGGTGATCAAACAGTCCCTCCTCACTTCCGATAAAACCCTGGAGAGGAAAGTTCAGGAGCAGTACCTGGCACTGAAACTCGACCGTGAATACGAAAAGGAAAGAATTTTCGAAATGTACGTCAATAAAATATATTTCGGTCAGGGTGCCTACGGTGTTGCCGAAGCCGCCAAAACTTACTTCAATAAATCGGATCTGAGTGAACTGACACTGGCAGAATCCGCTTTGCTTGCCGGTCTTCCTCAGCGTCCGAGCGGCTACGACCCGTACGAGAACCCTGATCTTGCCAAAGACAGAATGAGTACTGTCCTTCATTTAATGGTAAGTCACGGCAAGATTTCGGAAGAGGAAGCAGAAAAAGCGCGCCAGACCGATATTTCTTCGATGCTTGCCGAAAGGACGGAAAAAACGAAGAAATTTCAGGCATTCGTGGATCAGGTTCAGAAGGAAGTCGAAAGTAAAATGGAAGATGTGAACATTTTCAAAGACGGACTTAAAATTTATACTACTCTGGATCCTGAAGCCCAGCAGCTCACTCAGGAAGCTATGAACGGGGAAGGACCTGTGAGCTGGCCGACCGAGTCCCTTCAAAGTGCCGTATCCGTCGTTGACACCCAAACCGGTGCGATCCGCGCCATAGGCGGCGGAAGAAACTACGTATCCGGCAATCTGAATTTTGCCACTGACGATCCGAGACAGGCAGGTTCGACGATGAAACCGATCGCAGCGTATGGCCCGGTCATAGAACATGAAAAATGGTCGACGTATCACCAGCTGAAAGATGAGGAGACGGATTTCAACGGCTACTCCCCTTCCAACTTCGACGATGAACACCGTGGCTGGATGTCCATACGTGAAGCACTCGCCCAGTCCATCAACATCCCTGCGGTAAAAGCACTCGATGCTGTAGGACCGAGTCGTGCCAGTGACTTTGCCAATAAGCTCGGTGTTTCCTTCGGCGAAGGACCTATGGAACTTGGTGATGCTCTCGGTACCCAGGAAGTGACGCCTATTCAGATGTCCGGGGCTTATGCCGCCTTCGGTAATGAAGGAGTCTATAATGAGCCGTATGCTGTAAGGAAAGTGGAGACACCTGATAATGGTACCGTAGATCTTACACCTGAACCGGTCTCCGCCATGAAAGACTATACAGCGTACATGGTCACCTCCATGCTGAAAACTGCCGTGGAGAGCGGGACGGGTACAGCTGCTAAAGTTCCGGGCCTCCCTATGGCCGGTAAAACGGGTACTACGAACAAAGAAGTGGATGCCTGGTTCAACGGTTATACGACAGACTACTCTATTTCCGTCTGGACCGGGAACCAGGACAGGTCCTCTATAGATAATGAAAGTGGTAAGGATGTTCCGAAACAGATGTTCCGACATCTTATGAAAGAGCTGTCCGAAGACAAAGATACGGAAGACTTCAAACAACCTGACAGTGTAGTGGAAGTAGAAGTGGAAGAAGACTCCCGGCCGGCAAAACTGCCGAGCTCCTACACTCCATCTTCCGAAATCGTAACGGAACTGTTTCACGTTGATAATCAGCCCTCCGACGTATCAGCTCAATATCAGCAGATGGACCCGGTCAGCGGTCTATCTGCTTCTTATGACAAAGATTCTGACAGCATCGATGTAACGTGGTCTTATCCGGAAAGCGCCGATTTTTATGTTTCGGCGACCGGGGGCGACTCTGCCTCGACCGGGGATACAAGCTATGAAATAAGCTCCCCGGATCCTGGTAAGACCTACAACATCTCTGTGACGGTCCTCGGGGACGGTTCTTCTTCGGACAGTGATTCAAAGAACACTTCCGTACAGGTTCCGGAACAGGAAAGTGAACCTGCTGAAGAATCTACTGATGAGGAACAAAGTAACGAAGATGAAGAAAACAGCAGTGAGGAAGAAAACGAAGATTCAGACAACACCGGAAATAACGAAGACAGTAATACGGATGAAGACTCCGGGAACGAGAACGGTGCCGGAGAAGAGAACGAAGATTCCGGTTCCGGCAATGAAGAGACCGACAGTGAAGACAGCGGCTCCGAAAATGGCGGATCGGACGGTCAGAACAATGATACCGATAGTCCGAGTAATGAGTCGGACAGCGAAAATAACGACTCCGGGAACAGCGAATCGGACAGTCAAAATGATAGTTCCGGAAATCAGAATAATGAATCAGACAGCCAAAATAACGAGGCCCCGGAGGAAGACAGCAGTTCCGGGGCTCAAAATAACAATTCGGAAAGTGAAGGGAATGGTTCAGACAGCCAGAATAACAACTCTTCCGAAGAAAGCAACAATAATTCCCAGGACAACAGTGATGATTCCGAACCGTCGGAAGAAGAAAATCAGGAAACGGATACACAGTCCGGCAACGGTTCTGATGAACAGTACAACGGTTCATCCGAAGAAGGAAACAGCGATTCCGGTCAGGAAAGTAATCAAAGCTCCGGCTCTTCAGGCGAAGGCTCCGGTGCAGACGCTGGTAACGGAAGTTCAGACAGTGCTCCCGCCCCCCAGGAAGACTCAGGTAACTCGGAACAGGATCCCGCCCCTTCCTCAAGTAACAATTCCGGCGGTTCTTCAGAAGAAGAAAGCAGCGATTCCGGTCAGAGAAACGGCAGCAGTTCCAATTCTCCGGAACAGAGCAGCGAGACGGAGACACCGGCTACTGAATCAGATAATGAAGAAAGTAATTCCTACAACAGCTCATCCGAGAGAAATACCGAATCATCTCCGGGACAGAATAGCGGTTCAGACGCCCAGGAAGAAAGCTCCGACCCGTCCTCCGGCACAGGTGATTCAAATGAACGTTCCTCGAATACCGACAGTGAAACTCCGGATACTTCTCAAGAGAACTCTGAATCCCCGGATGAAAATTCCAATCCTTCAGAGTCCGACAGTAATTCGGATAATCAGACGACTACCCCTTCCGAAACAGAAGAAAGTTCAACTGAGAGAAACAGCAATCGTCGCCAAGACAATGACTCCACTGATTGAAAACCCACTGAATATACATCCCGTCACACGACGTGACAATTCCTCCATACGTTAATTTTTACACTATAAAAATTTGTTTGTATATGCTTTTCAGCAAGGTCATTTACTGAAAACAAAAATGAGTACCGGCGCTTTTCATAAGCACCGGTACTCATTTTTTCTGTTTCATTCGTTTCTGTCCTTCCCGGCACAGCGAAAGAAGCGGACACTCCTCACACCGGGGAGTTTTTGCTCTGCAATGGTACCTTCCGAAAAAAATGAGTCGATGATGTGTAGCACTCCACTCTTCTTTCGGCACCTTTTTCATCAGAGTCTTCTCCACCTGCAACACTGAATCTTTCCAGCGGCAGATACCTAATCGTTTCGACACCCGCTCCACATGAGTATCCACTGCAATCGCAGGTTCCCCAAAAGCGACCGAAGCCACCACATTTGCCGTTTTCCTGCCCACTCCTGCCAGGGATTCCAGTGACTCTTTACTTTCCGGTACTTCTCCATCGAAACGTTCCAGAAGCGTCGTGGCCATCTTCTTCAGATTTTTCGCCTTGCTTCTGTAGAGACCGATCGATTTTATATCTTTTTCCAACTCTTCTGTTTCGACAGCAGCTATATCCTCCGGACTTTTGTACTTCCTGAAAAGATCCGGTGTCACTTTGTTCACGAGATTATCTGTAGCCTGAGCCGATAAAATCACGGCCACCAGCAGTTCAAAGGCGTTCGAATGGGATAACTCGCAGTCTGCATCCGGGTACATCTCCTCCAGTATATCCAGGCAATATCGTATCTGTTTTAAAGTAAGCATCTCTTCTCCTTTATTCTTCTTCCAGCCAATTGTAGTACAGGGACGTGTCCCGTTTTGAATTTGATGAAGTAAAGTTCGGTTTCTGACCGTTTCTGAACTGTTTCCCGTGGTTCTGAGCCTGTTTTATCGTCCGGATACCCTTCCGCTCCCATTCCGACAAAATACGGTCAATGTATTTGAAATTCATTTTTCCCATCAGAACAGCTTCCCGTAACGCAGCTTTAATCAGATCTTCTTTATAGTTCTCCTCATCAAGCCAGATATTAATCGTTTCTATTTCGAACGGGGATAAAGGTCTTCCGAATTCCTTTTCAAATAACGGAAACAGCGACTCTTTCATATCTGACGAAGATTCTTTCCTGGCCTGCTGCTTCTGGAATAGTAATACGAAAAGAGGTTCAAGGGAGTAAGTTTCCTGAATGATCCCTTCAGGCCCTTTTTCATGCAGTATTTCGACTATTCCTTTTTGTATTAAGGAGCGAAGCAGATTGGAACATTCCTCTTCAGACACAGTCAAATATTCGGCTATTTCCTCCGGAGTAGGAAAATTCACTCCTTCCTGCTTGAAACGGAATAGCTGAAGTACGATTGCCAGTTCTGTTTCATTCATCCCTAAAGCTTTATACCCGGTAACCAATTGTTGCGGGAGGGTCAGCTGAGTCTGCAGTATATATTCGTAAGGTTGGTTCTTCGTCATGATGATCCCTCTCTTTAAAAATACTAAACCTCCATCTTCCGTTTCTTCTAATGCCGGAGATGACCTGCACATTCAAGTGAAATATCAGGCACCGGTAATTCCCGGTGCCTGACAGCCACTGCACAATTATGGGTATAAACGGTTCAACAGACGAGGAAACGGTATCGTTTCCCTGACGTGTTCGACTCCGGCTATCCAGGCGACCGTTCTCTCAAGCCCCAGTCCAAAACCGGAATGCGGTACGCTGCCGTACTGACGAAGCTGCAGGTACCACTGATAAGCATCCCCGGTAAGATTGTGTTCTTCATAACGCTGTTTCATCAGCTCCAGGTCGTCAATGCGCTGAGATCCGCCGATGATTTCACCGTATCCTTCCGGAGCAATAAGATCTGCACATAAGGCCACGTCCGCACGTTCCGGATCCGGTTTCATATAGAAAGCTTTGATTTCTGTCGGAAAGTGGGTAATGAAGACCGGTTTCTCATAACTGTCCGCAATCGCCGTTTCATGCGGAGCACCGAAGTCATCGCCCCAGTCGATATCCGTGAACCCTTTATCCTTCAGCAGTTGGATAGCATCGTCATAAGTAATCCGTGGAAAAGGCGCCTCGATCTTCTCGAGGGAAGTCAGGTCTCTTTCCAGAACCTCAAGCTCCATTTTACAATTCCGCAGTACGGATTGTACGATGTACGAGACATATTCCTCCTGCACCTCCAGGCTGTCCTCGTGATCCATAAATGCCATCTCGGGTTCAATCATCCAGAACTCTATCAAATGCCGGCGTGTTTTCGATTTCTCCGCACGGAATGTAGGTCCAAAACTGAACACCTTATTGAAAGCCATAGCAGCCGCTTCCAGGTAAAGCTGGCCACTCTGCGATAGATAAGCTTCCTCATCAAAATATTTCGTATGGAACAGTTCTGTCGTCCCCTCTGCAGAAGAACCCGTCAAAATCGGAGGATCGATTTTGACATAACCGTTATCATTGAAAAACTCATAAGTCGCCCGGATGATTTCATTTCTCACTTTCATCACGGCATGCTGTTTTTTGGAGCGAAGCCACAGGTGACGATGGTCCATCAGAAATTCCGTACCGTGTTCTTTCGGTGTGATGGGGTAGTCCTCCGCTTCCTGAATGATGGAGAAATCGCTTATCTGCAGTTCAAATCCAAGCGGAGACCGCTTGTCTTCCACTACCGTGCCCGTAACGTATAACGACGTTTCCTGGGACAGAGTTTTTGCTTTATTGAACTTATCTTCCCCCAGGTCATTCTTTCCTACTACTCCCTGAATGAATCCTGTGCCGTCACGGAGTTGCAGAAACGCTATTTTACCGCTTGAACGCTTATTATGGATCCAGGCCCCAATAGTAACTTCCTCATTTAAATGTCTGGATACGTTTTGAATCGTAGTTTTAGCCATAACTGAATGTCCCTTCCTTACTTATGATGTGTCTTTAGAAATTTTTCTATTCTGTCTGCCGCTTTATTCAGGTTATCCATGGATGTCGCATACGACAGTCGTACGTTATTTTCGGAACCGAAACCCGACCCCGGTACAAGAGCCACCTTCTCTTCTTCAAGGAGCGCTTCCACGAATGCATCTACGTCCCGGAAGCCGCAATTGGAAGCAGCTTCTTTGACGTTCGGGAATAAGTAAAAAGCTCCCTTCGGTTTTTCGCAACTGATGCCGGGAAGGTTTATGAGTCTTTCATAAAAAACGTCCAGACGTTCCCTGAAGGCTTCTCTCATTTTCATTACCTCGTCTTCCCCGCCGGAATAAGCTGCCAGAGCAGCATGCTGGGCTATGGATGTGGGGTTCGAGGTTGAATGTGAAGCCAGACTTGTCATAGCTTTAATGATCTCCCCGGGTCCTGCTGCGTAACCGATTCTCCACCCCGTCATGGAATGGGATTTGGATACTCCATTGATCACTACCGTACGTCCGTATAAGTCATCCGACAACTGCGCCATGGAGACGTGAGGATCCTCGGTATATACCAGTTTCTCATAAATTTCATCGGATACGACGAGAAGATCTTTTTCCCGCACCACTTCTCCGAGTTTTTCCAATTCTTCCCTTGTGTACATCATACCTGTAGGGTTGCTCGGGGAATTGATGATGACAGCTTTGGTTCTGGAAGTGATGACATCTCTGAGCTGGTCGGGGGTGATTTTAAATTCGTTCTCCTCCCCCGCTTTCACGAATACCGGTTTTCCTCCCGCAAGCTTCACCTGTTCCGGATAACTGACCCAGTACGGTGCCGGGATGACTACTTCATCTCCCGGATTAAGAAGTACCTGGAATAAAGTGAAAAGGGCGTGTTTTGCCCCCGTCGTTACAATGATCTGGTTTTCATTGTACTCGAGTCCCTGATCTTTTTTCAATTTGTCGGCTACCGCTTTTCGGAGTTCCGGGATCCCTCCGGAGGGAGTGTACTTTGTCAGTCCTTCATCCATGGCCTGTTTGGCCGCCTTGAGTATATACTCCGGGGTGTTGAAATCAGGTTCTCCCGCCCCGAGACCGATCACGTCATGTCCTTCCTGTTTCAAAGCTTTCGCTTTAGCCGTAATAGCCAGTGTGCTGGAAGGTGTCAACGTCTGTACTCTGTTTGCTAATTCCATAATCATACCCCTTTTCTACTCATTTTTTTTAAAAGCGAATCTCTGAAACTCTTCCCCTGTCTCTCCGTCGAAGTAAGCAAGACCATACCTTCCTTCCTGATCGGTAAAAGTGACCTCCCAGGAGGGGGTACCGTCTTTGTAAGCAGGCTGGATGTGAGTAAATGAACAGTTCCGGCAACTGTCCTCCCACCTGTCCACAATTTCTTCTCTCGGCACAAAATCTTTCTTATCTATCCGGTCAGCTATGGTGCCGCTTTTTTTGTTTACATAATAGATCATATCTTTATCGTTGCTCGTAGTAAAGAGTATCTCAAACGGCGCAGAGCTGTTGAAAGTATAATTCTCCACGACTTTCACATCTCCTGCCTTCTTCTGCACGGTTTTCAGTGCAGTGTCCGCCCCCTCGGTACGTCTTTCTTCAAGTATGTTATAGACACTGATATACAGTATCATCAAACCGAGGAGTATCGCTGCAAGACTTCCGGCAATCCACCACAGATGTTTACCCTTCATAAAATTTTATCACCGCTGTTCCGGACTCTTTCAGAGAAAGACCGATTATAATATTATTTTTCTTGAATTTCTTATTCAGATAATCGATAACTTTATACAGGTCCTCATTGTAAACCGTTTCGATGCTTGCTACGAGGGTCTGTTTATTCATGATGTCCTTCCCCCTCCGCCGGTTCGGTACCGGGTGCGGGAAGATAATCGTCGAACTTCTCCAGCAGCTCTCTGGATTCGACTTCATGCACCCTGGTAACAGGCAGCGCTTCTATGAAATACCGGCCGTAGTTCGCTTCGAGTATCCGCTTATCGAGAATGACCAGAAGCCCTCTGTCGTTTTCACTGCGGATGAGGCGTCCCACTCCCTGTTTGAAACGGATAACCGCTTTCGGAAGGGTCAGATCCATAAACGGATTCTCCCCTTCACGGCTCCAGAGCATCTCTTCCTTCTGCTGACCGGGATGGGCAGGAGGATCGAAAGGCAGTCTCACCATCACGAGACAGCTCAAGTCTTCTCCGGGAATGTCCACTCCTTCCCAAAAAGTGTTCGTTCCAAGGAGTATGGATGAATCAAGTGCCTGGAAATCCTTTTTAAGCCGATCCCTGCTGCCACTCGTAACCCCCTGGGCGATCAGCTGATAACGGGAGGACTCTTGGAATTCCCTCAGCAGGTAATAAACGTTTTTTAACATAGAGTAGGAAGTGAATAAAACGAGCATTCTGCCGTTCGTTTTCAAAGCCAGGGAAAAGATCATCTCACTGATGGCATAAAGGAACCCGTTCCCCTTCTTCTTAATGGAAGGTATGTCCGTGGGGACGACCACCTTCATCTGGTGCTCGTAATCGTAGGGAGAAGGAATGATTTCTTCCTTCTCCACCGACTCCATGCCAAGCTGTTTCTTCACGAATTGAAACGACCCCTGGGCCGCGAGAGTAGCACTCGTGAATATGATACTGTCCTTTTTGGTGTGCACCCGTTCCGACAAAACGCGTGTATGCATATGGCTTTCACTTTCCAGCGTCAGCGTCCCCTGGGGATGTTTAAGATCGAATTCCGCCCATACCGGATTTTCCGTGTTTTTAAGGAATATAGAATCGATTTCTTCAGTCAGTTCCTTATAGTACCCGATCTGATAATCAAGACGGGTAATAAGAATGGCAAGGTCCGGGTTCTCATTCGTCTGTAATTGCATAAGCAGTTCATTCATAAGTGCTTCTGTCCCCCGGATCAGCTGATTCAATTCTTTCAGCAGACGCTCGCACATATCAGAGATGATTCTCAAAAACTTTCCGGATCCGAGATTGTAAAAGTCGAATATCACTTTGCCGGTATCCGATGAAACCGCAGGACGGTTTTTCACGGCGTAAGAAGAAAAATACGAAGACAGCTCTGCCCACTCAGATTTGGCATTATCGATATGGAGAGTGCAATATTTTAAAAGTTCCTGCTTTTTTTCTTTGTTCATCGTCACATTCTGATAGTAGGACGGTTCGAAAATTTCTTTCCACTGGGAGAACAGCTGCTGCACGGACGGGTAGTACAGACGTGAGCCGAAGTATTTGGCTGCTACGCTGTTTAAATGATGCGCTTCATCAATAATAGCATATCGGCACGAAGGAATAAATTCCTCTTCTTTCAGGAGATCATAACAGAACAGAGCATGCGTCGTTACGATAATATCGGCGTATGCCGCTTTCTCGTAAGCTTTGTGATAATAGGAATAGTTTCCCATGGACAGCGCTATTTCTTTTCCTTTCTGATCTGCCGACACTTTGCGCCAGAATTTATAACCGTTGGAAGGCATCTGTATTTCCTCGATATCACCTGTTTCGGTTTCGAGCACCCATACGAGCAGCATCGCTTTCGTCAGTACATCGTCATAGTTATGGAGCGTCCCATATTCTAGTTCATACCGGAAGTGGGCGAGGCTTAAATAATGCTCGCTCCCTTTCAGAGTGGCAAAGGTGAAAGGGACCGGACTGATCCTTGAAAGGAACGGTAATTCTTTTTGAGCCAGCTGGGACTGGAGCGTATTTGTGTGGGTGGAAATCAGTACCGGCTCCTTTTTCTCGACAGCTGTATGTACAGCGGCTGTTACGTAGGCCATCGATTTTCCTATACCGGCACCGGCTTCTATAAAAGCGGATTCCTTCTCATGCAAAGACTGATGGATGGATTCGGCCATTTTCTTCTGTTCTTTCCGGGAGCGGTATGACTTTATAATACTGCCGAGGCCCTCCGGCTCTTCAAAAAGAAACTGTAGCCACTCTTCCCATGCGGGAGGCAGACGTTTCCCTCGATCATCCTTCTCCCGGGAGGACAGTTTCAGTACAGGAACGCCTTCCCACAGTTCATATTTATTATCGGCAGGTTTGCTCCCTTCATATCTTCTTTCAGTCAGAAGATCTTCGAGTATGAGAGTTAGATCACTTTTGAAAGCCGCTGAAAGCTTCAGCAGGTACAGTAGCGTCTTTTCCGGGAGATCCCTCAATTTAGCCTGAAGTACTTTCCACAATTCCGCGGTCACACGGGCATCCGAAATGGCGCGGTGGGGCTGATCATGCGACAATTCAAGGGACTCCGAAAGTTCCGACAGTTTATGACCGGAAGCTTTGGGCATTAATACTCTCGAAAGTTCCACCGTATCGATCACCTTCGCGGAAATCTGATCTTCTCCGAGCTGAGCCAGAGCATCGTTTATGAAAGTGAGATCGAAATCGATATTATGTGCTATTACGTAGTCCTGACGAAGAAGTCTCTTCAGATCGGGAACGATTTCCGAGAAGAGCGGGGCATCCATGACATGGTCATCCGTAATTCCGGTCAGATTACTGATAAACGGCGGAATTTCAGCTTCAGGGTATATAAAAGTCGAAAATTCCTCTGTTACCTTATCGCTCTCCATTACTACTATTCCTATTTCTATGATTTTATCTCCGCGACCCGAAGAATTGCCGGTGGTCTCCAGGTCAATGATCGCATAGGTACTCACGTTTACCACTTCTTTCCGGAAAAACTTAATAGTGTTTATTCCACAATATTTCAGCTGAATAAAGACGCTCTCTTTTTCCTGATTCATCTGTTACCGACAGCGCTCCGTCAGCTTCTATCTTATCAATTCTCGCAAGCCATGGCTCTTTCCACGTAGACACCTGCACCCACTCTCCCACTTTATAACCGATAGTCGAGAAGTCATTTTCAAAACAGGTGAAGCCTTCTTCTATAAATCGCTCATATTCCTGTTCAAATTCATGAAGCACAGCAACGGCCACTTCGCCTATCGAAGTTTTATTACCGGTTTCTCTTTGAATAGAAGTAGCTTTCTCCCTGAGATTTTCCGGAAGGTCTTCCTCCCTCTGGTTGATATTCACCCCGAGACCGAGAACGATGTATTCGACGAAATCCTGTTCAGCTCTCATTTCCGTCAGAATACCACTTACTTTTCTGTCTCCTATCATAACATCATTCGGCCATTTGATCGTAGCACTGATACCAAAATTCCGCAGCGCTTTCACCAGGGCCGAAGCAGCCACGATCGTAACCTGGGGAGCTCTCTGCGGGGAAAATGAAGGTCTCAGAAGCAGACTCATCCAGACCCCGCTTCCCTTCGGAGAATCCCATACCCTTTTACGTCTCCCTTTCCCGGCTGTCTGTTCATCCGCTAATACGACAGTGCCGTGAGGTTTCCCTTCTTTCGCTAATGTATGTATCTTTTCCTGAGTGGAGGTGACTTCTTTAAAGTGAAACAGGGGATGGCCGATTTCTTCAGTAGTAAGAGCAGATTGAACGAAGGAAGGAGGCATGTCGTCCGCTTCGTCTTTCAGCCTGTATCCCTTTTTCTTAACAGCTTCGAAAGTAAACCCCTCTTTTTCCAGTTCTTTGATATTCTTCCATATAGCTGTTCTCGAGACGTTGAGCTTCTCAGCCAGCTTCTGACCTGATAAATACCCTCCACTTTCCTTCAACAGGCTTATCAGCCTTGTCTTTGTCGATCCAGTTCTATTATCCATTTTATCAACTCATCCTTCTCGTTTACACAATTTCCTTCCACCACACTCTGCACAAGAGCATTTAAATATTCGCCGATCCATTTTCCTTTCTTTCGTTCCGGGAACAGCTGCAGCAGTTCTTCCGTATCAAGATGGAGCTCCGACCGGGAATGGATCGGAAGTGACCGGTATCGTTCGACCGGGTCCGTCTCCATTTCATATCCCAGACTTCTCATTACGTTTACCCAGCTGTACAAGTCGGCTCCCCCAAGAGTGTAAAGCAGATAATCCCCAAGGCCCCGCTCTTTATACATCTGCACCGCTCCGGAAATATTTCGGGCCTTCTTCTTCGTACTGTTTGAAAGTTTCCACTTTCTGCCCCAATCTTCCACTGGTACCCCGGGGATCTGCTGATGGTAAAAACTGAGCATCTCGCTCCAATCCCGCAATCTTACTAAGGGTAACCGCCCGGCCGCATCCGTGCAGGTGCAGAATACCGGAAGATGTGCAAACACTCCTGTCCCGGCGAGATAATTCAACCCTTTACGGTACCACGGGCCTGCAACCGTCTTTTCGAACTCCGCAGCTAATCTTTCCACGGACAGGTGCTGCAGCAAAGAGCTTTTTTCTTTTATCACTTCCAGCACGGAAGGACTGACTGTAAACCCGAGTTGGGAGGAAAATCTCAGCGCTCTCATCATCCGTAACGGATCTTCCTCAAAACGGTCCGAGGGGCTTCCCACCGTCTCTATCTTCTTTTCCCGGATCGCTTCCTCCCCGGAGAAAGGATCGATCAGCTTACCTCCGGAAGTCATAGCCATCGCATTCATAGTGAAATCCCTGCGCGACAGATCCTGTTCTATCGATGAAACGAAATACACCTGACTCGGGTGTCTGTAATCTTCGTAGTCCTCTTCCATTCTGTAAGTCGTCACCTCGAATGAAAGGGATCTTTGTCTGACGATTACAGTACCATGCTCTATTCCGACAGGGATGACTTTATCGAAAATGTTCATGATTTCTTCGGGGCGAAGGGAGGTTGCTATGTCTACATCTTTTACTTCCTGCCCCAGAAGGAAGTCTCTTACGCAGCCGCCAACCATAAAAGCTTCTCCCCCGTGATTCTCGATGGCGGAAATCACTTCTATGGCCGGACCGAACAACGCGTGCTCTTTAAAGTTCACTGTGCAACACCTGCTCATACAGCTTTTCGTACTGTTTAACGATTTTCTCTGCTGAAAACTTCTCACTTACCGCCCGGACGGCGTTTTCGGAAAACGAACGACTGAGCTGAGCATCTTTCAGTATCCGAAGCGCTTTTTCCTTCACCTGTTCTATGTCCTGAACCTCTACGATATAACCGTCCACACCATCTTCTATAACTTCGGGGATTCCCCCTGTATCCGTTCCTATGCAGGGGACTCCGCATGCCATAGCTTCAAGCAATACGAGACCGAAGCTCTCTTTCTCGCTTAACAAAAGCTTTACATCTGCAATCGACAAAAGCTCCTGTACACGTTCCTGTTTCCCTACAAACAGTACTTTCTCTTCTATGCCAAGCTGCTCCACCAGGTTATACACCTTGTTGAATTCGGGGCCGTCTCCGACCAGAACAAGTTTTGCAGTGATTTCCTGCTGTATCAGATGAAAAGAGCGGACTACGTCTTCCACCCGTTTCACCTT
The DNA here is from genome assembly GCF_002295105.1 of Salimicrobium humidisoli. Classification (GTDB taxonomy): domain Bacteria; phylum Bacillota; class Bacilli; order Bacillales; family Halobacillaceae; genus Salimicrobium; species Salimicrobium humidisoli. The sequence continues at coordinate 31,956 of NZ_NSGH01000012.1, forward strand.
GCGGAAATTAGAGACGTGGATAACGACCTTTTCGTCTTCCCCAATGTTAAACTGCTGTTTCAGATTGCGCGAGTCTACGTGTTGGTATTCCCGCTCGTCCACGAAATTATGGACGACGTGCATGTCTTTTTCCGTATCCAGCATTCTTCTCGTCTGATCTACAAGACTGTTGGAAACGGCTGTTACCGCATCCGACTTCTCGATTCCGAATTTGATGAGCTGTTTCAAATTATCGTCAATGCCGAGCACGGTGATATCTGTTCCGTGAAGTGTAGTAATAACTTTAAGATCCAGTTCGCTGCACATCTGCTTAGCCAGAATAGCACATACTGCATGAGGCATCGCATAATGGACGTGCAGCAGATCGAGTTCCTCCCGTTTCGCTACTTCTGCCATTTTGTTGGCAAGAGCCAGATCGTAAGGGGGATGCTGAAAGACCGGATAGTTGTTCACTTCCACTTCATGGAAATAGATGTTCGGATATATCTTGTTTAACCGGAACGGGATCTGCGTCGTTATAAAATGGACTTCGTGTCCCTTTTCAGCAAGGAACTTCCCGAGTTCCGTAGCCAATACCCCGGACCCGCCCACGGTCGGGTAACACGTAATACCTATTTTGGACATCTACGTCACCTTCAATTTCATTTAGACTCTTTCTTTATTTGCCGGTAATCAAGGTCCCCTCTGCTTATACCATGAACGAGCATTTCGGCTCCTGCCATGTTAGTGGAAAGAGGGATCTGGTGCACATCACACAGACGCAAAAGCGCACTGATGTCCGGCTCATGGGGCTGGGCAGTCAGTGGATCCCGGAAGAAAATTACGACGTCCATCACTTCCTCTGCAATTTTTGCACCGATCTGCTGATCACCTCCGAGCGGTCCGGACTGGAATTTAACCAGATCAAGACCGGTAGCCTCTTCAATTCTTGCTCCGGTCGTCCCTGTGGCGTAAAGGGTATGGTTCTCCAGCACAGGCAGATACGCCTGCACAAAATTCACAAGGTCATCCTTCTTTTTGTCATGAGCTACAAGTGCAATGTGCATGTGGTTCCTCCCCTGTAATGATGTATTTGATGGTGAACCTTTTATTTTTCAGTTCTGTTTATTCCAGCAGATGTTCCAAACCGTAAACGAGTGTGTCCAGTTCCATCACTTTCTCACACGAAAGTTTCACGCCGGACATGAAAGATGCACGGTTCATGGAGTCGTGCTGGATGGTGAGCGTCTGTCCGTCTCCACCGAACACCACTTCCTGATGGGCTACGAGACCCGGAAGTCGCATGCTGTGAATTTTCATTCCGTCCACATCTGCGCCGCGGGCTCCTTCGATCGTCTCTTTTTCCTCCGGGTGCCCCTGGCTTTTCTTTTCTCTCACTTCTTTTATCAGCTGGGCCGTTTTGACAGCAGTGCCCGAGGGAGCGTCGAGTTTCTGATCATGATGCTTTTCAATGATTTCCACATCCGGAAAATGTTTTGCTGCCCATTTGGCAAACTGCATCATAAGTACAGCACCGGTAGCAAAGTTGGGAGCAATGACGGCGCCCAGTTTTTTCTCTTCACTCAGTTCCGTGACTTCCTGAAGCTGCTCCTCTGTGAATCCGGTCGTACCTACTACGGGACGCACTCCATGCTCAAGGGATGCTTTCGTATGCTTATACCCGAATTCGGGAGTCGTCAAATCTATGAGGACGTCTGCATCCGTTTCTTTCAGACATTGTTCGGCATCTTCATAAATTTTCGCATCAAACGGGGGAAGGCCCTCAATGTCTTTGACACGCGACTGGTCGTTTTTCCGGTCGATGCATCCGACAAGCTGTAAATTATCTTCACCTTCGATCATATCAAGGGCGGCACTGCCCATCTTTCCTCTTGGTCCGGCTACTATTACATTTATCATCAGTCTTCCTCCTTCTTTGTCCATCTGTCTTTGTCTCTCGTTTCGATTTTGCTCATAGACATATCAAAAGCTTCCGATATATCTATATCCAGGGAGTTGGCAAAGCTTGTAAGAACAAACATCACATCTCCCAGTTCTTCTTCCAGAGCCTTTTCCGCTTCCGAATCTTTCTTCGGTTTCTCTCCGTATACGTGATTGATTTCCCTGGCAAGCTCCCCTACCTCTTCGGAGAGTCTTGCAAGCATGCTCAGCGGGGAAAAATACCCTTCTTTGTATTGCGATATATAGCGGTCCACCCGTTCCTGCATTTCTTCAGTCGATATACTCAAAGCTCAGAACTCCTTTCGAAACATCTTCTTAAATGGTAGCTAAAACTCCTCTGTTTGACAAATCTTTCCCACTGTTATTGTAAGTCCTATCCTCTTTCCTTATAATTAAACAGGAAAAGAAAAATATTACAGAGGTGATTTCTTGAAAAAACTCGGATTAAAATGGAAAAATATTATATTCATCATACTGGGATCTGCCATCTTCTCTTTCGGGCTCGTACATTTTAACATTCAGAACGAACTGGGCGAGGGTGGCTTCACCGGAATTACACTGCTCTTATTATACCTGTTCGATCTTGACCCGGGAGTTATGAACATCGTCCTTAACATCCCCATTCTGCTTATTGGATGGACGTCTCTTGGGAAACAGACTTTCTATTACACTCTTCTCGGCATAGTTTCCGTTTCCGTGTTCATCTGGGTGGCACAGTCCTACATGATCGTAATCGATCTGTCCGCTGATCTTACCCTGGCCTCGCTGTTCGCCGGGGTGTTCATCGGAGTCGGTCTCGGTATCATTTTCCGTTACGGGGGAACGACAGGGGGCGTTGATATCATCGCCCGGCTCATCAACAAACATCTCGGTTGGAGTATGGGCAGGGCTATGTTCGTATTCGACACCGTCGTCATTTTCACTTCCATCGTTACATACCTGAACCCGGTTCGCGGGATGTATACATTAGTAGCCGTGTTCATCAGCGCCCGGGTGATCGACTTTATCCAGGAAGGGGCTTACGCTGCCAGAGGCGTAACAATCATTTCCAACCACAGTGAACAGATAGCCAGTAAAATACTCGTCGAAATGGACCGCGGTGTCACAACTCTTGAAGGACGGGGCACGTTCACCGGTGAAAAAAGGGATGTATTGTACTGTATTATAGGCCGATTGGAAATTGTGCGGATGAAACAGATTATAGAAACCATCGATCCTCATGCTTTCGTCGCCGTCAGCCACGTTCACGATGTAATCGGGGAAGGCTTCACACTCGATGAGAATAAGAACCCGATCGATCCATAATACAAAAAGAAAAGTAGCGGGCCTTAAAGCCTCCGCTACTTTTTTTAGTGCTTCTTTCCTTTAATCTTCGTTCATACCGATAAACATGAATATGAACCGGAGAAGTTCCGCCAGAGCGACAAGAGCACCCGCCACGTAAGTCATCGCAGCTGCATTCAGAACTTTCTTCGTACTTCTTTCTTCATCATTCTTAATGACCCCAGTGGAAATCATCTGTGTCATCGCCCGGTTCGACGCATCGAATTCCACCGGAAGCGTCACGAGCTGGAACAGCACGGCCGCTGCAAAAAAGATGATCCCGAACAGGAACAGCTGCTGCATGCCGAGCAGCAGTCCGCCCATAATAAGAAATATGGATATGTTTGAACCGAACCCGGCTACCGGCACCAGAGCACTCCTGAACTTCAGGAACGCATACTCCTGTTCATCCTGGATGGCATGTCCCACTTCGTGCGCAGCGACGGCCGCCCCTGCCTGGGAAGCATAGTGATAGTTATGGGAAGACAGACGGACCACTTTCTTCCGCGGATCATAGTGATCTGTAAGTGTACCTTTGACTTCTTCCACATCGACGTCGTACAAACCGTTATCATCGAGAATTTTTCGTGCTACCTGAGCCCCGGACATCCCTGAGGATGTAGCGACTTTAGAGTATTTTTTATACGTACTCTTCACCTTTGACTGTGCCCATAAAGGCAGAATCAAAATTATTGCAAAGTAAATAAGAAATTCCATCTTTTTTCTTTTCCCCCTGTCATAGTAACTAAAGGTCTTTCACAGATTTCCGGAGGTTGAATAGCGGAAGATATAACCTTACCTCTTGCTCTTCCGTCTATAACTTTCCACTTATAATTTTACCTTTATTCTTCAAACGTGTCTATAACTTTGCATCAGTCAAAAAATCCCGCTGTATGTCACTGTATATCTCTTAGCGGCGATGCATGATTGTTCTCCCTGGGTTTATCCCCGTTCCCGGCTTTGACGACCAGCCAGGCCACTCCTATGCACCCTATACTGAGCCAGAATGTGCCGTAACCTATTTCGTCCATATACTGATTGATAGAAGGGTATACCGGCATCTGTCCGAATACGTAATCGATCACGTCATTGTGAAGCGTCCATACAGCTGCAATAGAGAGGTGAACGTAAGTGAATTTGTATTTACCGAGATAGAGCAGTGCCTGCAGGGCCATGGCGCCGTGCGAGACGATGAGCATATAACTTGTCCAGGGGAGCGTCCCCTCGACTGTCAGTGACAGCAGATTCATAGCTACTGCCCATACCCCATACTTCACGAGTGTCACCAGAGCAAGAGCTTCGATTAATTTAAAGTGTTTACCCAAAATCCAGCCGGCAACAGCTATCGTGAAAAACAGACTGGCCGTAGGACTGTCGGGAACAAAAATAAGAAAAACCGGAGCAGTCTCGACTAATTGGGGTATGTACCAGATATATCCATACAACGTTCCGAAAAGGTTCACAAGCAGCAGCATGGTCAAAAACGCTCTTGAATGCATTATGTGTCTTATCACCCTGTAAAGCCTCCTATTCGAAGAAACTATCATCATTTCGAAATTTTCTGCGACGTTTCTTTAAAAAAACAAGCCGTGCTTATTAAGCACGACTTGTAAAGATGTCTCTGTTCCAATGGAGTTACTCGCCAGAGCCGCCTCCACTGTTGGCTTTTGCAGTTTCTTTAATGAATTCGGCCAGTTGCTGACGTTCTTCATCAGAGCCGCTGAACATATCAGCAGGCATACTGCCTATACCATTAACAGCGATGTCTTTGATTTCATCTACAGATTTCTCTGTTTTCAAGAGCGAAGGGTTATTGCCCGAACCCTGAAGCTGTTCGCCGTGACATTGCATACAGTTGGCTTCATATGCCGCATAACCTGCAGCTTCGGTATCGATTTCCACCTCTGACTCCTGAGCTTCCACGTCAACTGCGTATTTCTCACCGCGTTCCTGATAGTCAACTTCTGAGACCGACTCATATGTAAGCCAGATGGTCGAAGCTACTCCGATCAGCATCAAACCTACAGCAATCGGACGCTTATTGACAGTACGTCCCGGCGCACGATCGAGAAAAGGTGCCAGAAGTAAAGCTGTAAAAGCCAGACCGGGTATGACGATAGCACCGATTACGATGTACTCACCGCCTGCGAACTGATATTTAAGCAGCTGGTAAATAAAGAGAAAATACCAGTCAGGCAACGGGATATACCCTGCGTTTGTCGGGTCGGCCTGCTGCTCGAGAGGTGAAGGGTGGGCAGCCACCAAAATAAGAAACCCTATAAGAAACACTGAGCCCGTCAACCACTCTCTAAGCAGGAAGTTAGGCCAGAAGGCTTCCGTCCGTCCAGGATATTCCGAATAATCTTTCGGGACGTTCCTCTCCTTGTTCGCCTTGATACGGGAATCTCCCACAAATTTCATTCCTTTTCCTCTATGCACGTCTTTCCCTCCTTTGTTTCGCTAAAGATTTATAGCGGTCCTGAAATACCTTGTCTTCTTATCAGAATAAAGTGTGCTCCAAGAAGTCCGAATAGTACAGCTGGAAGGAAGAACACATGAATCGCAAAGAATCTTGTAAGTGTCTGAGCTCCTACGATAGACTGATCACCTGCGAGTAACGTTCTCAGCATATCACCTATGACAGGTGTAGCTGCTGCAATTTCAAGACCTACCTGAGTAGCAAAATAAGCTTTGTTATCCCATGGAAGAAGATATCCGGTAAAGCCCAGACCCAGAATTACGAAGAACAACAGAACTCCGACAATCCAGTTGAGTTCACGCGGTTTCTTGTAAGCCCCCTGGAAGAAAACCCTGAGTGTATGTAAAAATAACATGACCGTCACAACACTGGCTCCCCAGTGGTGCATCCCCCGGACGATTTGTCCATGAGCAACTTCCATTTGCAGATAGTAAACTGAATTCCAAGCATTTTCAATGTCAGGTACATAATACATTGTCAAAAACATACCTGATAAAATCTGAATCACGGTGACGAAAAACGTAAGACCACCGAAACAATAAACAAACGCCGAGAAGTGGTACGCCGGATTCACGTGTTCAGGTACTTCGTGATCCGCGATATCTCGCCATATCGGGTTGACGTCTACACGCTCATCGACCCAATCATATAATTTTTGCAGCATGAACTACGCCCCCTTTATCTAGCAATTTCTTCACCTAAGTACAACATGCCGTCCTCGACCTTCGTTTCAAAAACCGGTAGCGGTGCGGTCGGAGGCGTGCCCGGAACGTTAACGCCGTCTTTCGTATAGCGTCCGCCGTGACATGGGCAAAAGAACTGTTTTGGATATTCCTCGTTCGAGGCCCAGTCCACCGTACAGCCCAGGTGTGTACAGATAGGTGACAGTGCGATGATCTCGTCATCTTCTTTCCGGTACACCCATGCTGTTTTCTGAATAGTGGATTCATACCAGGCATCCACCTGTTCCACTTCCCACTCAAAACGCTGTGGTTCGTTCGTCACTTCCTTCACGTCGGCAACGGAATGGAAATCGCCGGCTGCAGCGGGCTTGAACACAGGATCAATGGCAAATCTGACCATGGGAGCCATCATTCCTGCGGCCATAAAACCGCCGAGCCCTGTTAATGTGTAGTTAAGAAATTGACGACGGGATACTTTCTTTGGTTCGCTCATTCTTTTCCCCCCTCTATGCTGACCCGATGTTTCATGGATATTAAAAATACTTTACTAAGACACTACCATGATAGCGTAAAAAGCCTGTACGGTCAATAAATTATCAACTGACCCGTAAGAATTACGTCTGCCAGCTCTCTTTAATAATCTCCACGATTTCTTTCGCCTGTTCCTTGACGAACGACTGCGTCTCCGTGGACTGTAAATCTCCGTGCCGCAGGCCGGGGAACCAGAGAAGTTCACCACGAAGGTCACTCTCCGATTTTCTCCAGTTTCTGTCAAAACTGAACAAAAAGACGTAAGAGAAAGGTTTTTCGGTGAAAGAGTCTATCCAGTTGTTCACTCGATCCACTTCGGCTTCCGCGTTTCCGGCTATATAATAATAATCCGGAGCCAGCACAATCCTTCCCCTGAACTGCTCTTCAATGATTCTTGAGAACAGATTCGTCAGTTCCGCCTGGAAACCGGAACCGGTCATCTTTTCGTCAATAGAGGTATGAATTGGTATCAATGGAATAAAAAGGGTGTCGATATATTCTTTTTCTTTTACGAATTGTTCAAGATCTTTTTTTGCCCATTTCATCATTACACCCCCCCGAATAACATTGCCATGCCCTGGCCGGACAGAAGTAAAAACAGGGGCGTGGATGAAGTCCCCTGTTTTTTTAACACTGTATTTACCAGTATACTTTCTGATTCACAGTTTGAAAAGTAATTATATTTTATTTCCGGCTTCCAGGAATTATGCTTCCAGCCTTTCGATGAATTCTTCAATTTCGGTGTTCGAAGGTTCAAGAGCCAGATACTCTTTGAATACAGACACAGCTTCTTCTTTCTGGCCGTTTTCAACAAGGAAATAGCCGTAGTCCTCAAGGAATTCCACGTCTTCTTTAAAAGATAAATAAGCATTGGCATAATAACCGGAGGATTTCTCGAAGTTTTCCTCTTCCCTGCTTGCCTGGGCGAGTTCCCAGTCATAGAGCGGGTCCACTTCTCCCGTCTTTTGAATATCTTCAAGGAGGAGTATGACGCTTTCATAGTCTTCTTCCTCTTTATACCGTTCAAGGAGGAACAGCACCGCCTCTTTATAACCCGGGTCTATGGCAACCGCTTCTCTCATCGCCCGATAAGCAGCTTCTTTGTCTCCCTGTTTGTAGGAAAGGAAACCGGTCATGTAGTATAGATCCTTATTATACTCATCTTTCGTAAGGCCTTCCCGCGCTTTCTCCAGTGCTTCGGCAGCCATCCCTTCCTCTTCATAGACTCTGGCCAGAAGCGGGTAAACGGATTGATAATATGGATCTTTTTTAAGAAGATCTTCCCATACCTGAATGGTAATGTCGTTTCTCCCTGCCTTGTTGGCTATGAACCCGTACCGGAACTGCACATCGGGGTTTTCCTCTTCCACTTCCTGAAAGTACTCAAGGGCTACTTCGAATCCGCCTGTAGCTGCATAAGCTTCCCCGAGCCGGGTCGCTACTTCGATATCTCCGATGACCCGGGAGTGTTCCATCGCGTTTTCATAATAGGGGATACTCTTATTATATTCACCGTTCGAAAAAGCGAGTTCTCCTAAAGCGAAGTCGATCACCGGTTCGTTCGGATCATAATGTTTCGCTGTCAGAAGTTTACTTTCAGCCACCTCGAACAGACCCTGAGACTGATAAAGATCAGCGACCTGCATGAGAGCCTGGAGATACATTTCATCCTCGGGTTCTATTTTATTTAAAAGGTCGACTGCTTCCATGTCTTCCTCAAGATCGATGTGGATTTCCGCCAGCATAACGATGATCTCCTGCTCCTTCGGATACTGCTGAAGAAATTCTTTCAAAATCATCTTCGCCTCTTCAAGCATCCCCCACTGTATATAAAGTTCAGCTATCGTGAATTTCTCTTCTTCATCAGCTTCCGGCAAATAATTCTGCAGTGTTTCAAGCGCATCCTGTGTTTTATTTTCCTCCATCTGATGGACTGCTTTCTGAATCTCTTCCATTAACTACACCCTTTCTGCACCGCGGGTTTCAATCTCCCTTAACAGAGCAATGATATATGAATGTCACTTTGTGTTCAAGTAAGGAAAATCCAGACTCATTAAAATATCTTCACGCGGGACCTTTCGTCCGGTGAAGATATTTTTCCTAACGATTATATAGCAAGTGCTCGAGGTCCGAAAAGAAGTCAGGATAGGAAATGTTTATAGCTTCCGGACGATGAACAGTCGTCTCCCCTTCGGCTATGAGTGAAGCTACGGCTTCCATCATACCTATGCGATGGTCCCCTTCCGAAGATACTTCCGCTCCCCGGAGAGCAGTTCCGCCTTTAATGATCATTCCATCCTCTGTCGGCGTAATATCCGCCCCCATCAAAGAAAGATTGTTGTACACAGCCTGTATGCGGTCCGTCTCCTTCACTTTCAGTTCCCCTGCGTCTTTGATGACCGTAGTTCCTGCAGCTTGAGTTGCGGCCAGGGCAAGAACAGGGACTTCATCGATAAGGTTGGCGATCAGTTCTCCTTCCACCGTAATACCTTCGAGTTCACTGCTTTTCACAGTAACGTCCGCTACTGGTTCCTCCCCGATCCGGTCGGTGATTACCACATTTATATCGGCACCCATCTTTTTAAGAGCCTGAATGATGCCGTTACGCGTTTCATTGACACCCACTCTTCGAATAGTTACATCACTCCCGGGAACGATAGCAGCAGCAACTATGAAAAAGGCGGCTGAAGAAATATCTCCCGGGACGTCTACATCCGAAGCTTTCATTTTCTGGCCGCCCCGGACGGATATAGCACCGGAGTCATTGGTAACTTCCACTCCGAATTCAGGAAGCATCGTTTCCGTATGGTTCCTCGTCTTCGCAGCTTCGATCACTGTTGTGACCCCTTCGGCAAAAAGTCCTGCAAGAAGAATGGAAGATTTAACCTGGGCACTCTTGACAGGCATTTCGTAAGTTATTCCGCTCAAACCGGTTCCGCTGAAAGCAAGAGGAAGTTTCTTACCCTGTTCTCTCCCCTCGATAACGGCACCCATCTGACGGAGCGGCTTCACGACCCGGTCCATGGGGCGCACGCTGAGAGATTCGTCCCCGTACGCTGTCGTAAATAACGGAAGCCCGGCCAACACACCGCTCATCAGTCTGGCAGTCGTTCCGGAATTTCCGAAATATAGCGGGGCTTCCGGCTCCTTCAGTCCACCCGCTCCCTTGCCATGTACAGTCAGATCTCGTCCGTCACGGTCGATCTGCACGCCCATTTCCCTGAACACCTCTACCGTCCTTAAACAATCTTCCGCGTCCAGGAAGCCGCGGATTCTGGAAGTCCCCTCCGCCAGAGATGCGAATATAACAGCACGATGTGAGATCGATTTGTCTCCGGGTACTGTAACCTCTCCCGATAAACCCGCTGATGCCGGATTTCTTTTCATATACATCTTCTCCCTTCATACCGCATTTTACTGTTCGATCACTACCTCATAATTCTTATTCCTCAGAAGGAGGGCGCTCTCCTCCTGTTCTTTTCCTGTCGGGAAGCTGATACGGAGTACTCCCGTTATGCCTTCACGTATTTCGAGTATTTCTATGTTCTTAATACTTATACCGGCTTCGGCGAGAACTTCGATCACTTTATGGATGGTTCCCGGCTGATCATAGATATCCACGAAGATGTCATAAAAACCGGGGATGGCTCCTTTCTCTTTGACAGGCAGACCATCCCTGAAAGTTTTAGCTTCCGTCAGATAACGTAACGTCTCCTCCCTGGAGTCGGTCTGCAGGTATTCTTTCAATCTGGTCATTTCCTGGATCCAGTCTTCAAGCATTGGCACGAGCTGCTGTTTATTTTGAAAAAAAATATCCTGCCACAGTGGAGGATTACTCGAAGCGATTCTTGTAATATCACGAAAGCCTCCGGCAGCAAGGTTTTTCAACTCCGGGTGTGTATGCTGCCATTTTTTTGCCTGCTGGACGAGGGAGGAGGCGATCAGGTGCGGAAAATGTGAAATTACGGCGGTCATCTCATCATGTTCCTGAGGCGAGAGAGTTACGAAACGGGCTTTCGTCGCCTCCAGCAGTCCCCGCAGCTCTTTTGTTTTCTCATCCCGGTCTTTGACGGGAGAGAGGACGTAAATAGCATTTTCGAATAAGTGAGGTTTGGCTGCTGTAAATCCGTTCTTGTGTGATCCGGACATCGGATGACCACCGATAAATGTTATCCGGTCGTTCGCGAGCAGAGAAGCTTCCTTCATCACTTCATTTTTCACTGACGAGACATCGGTAACCAGCAGATCTTTGGAAAGAGTCACGTCGTTCAAATTCCGGATTACCTGAACGGTAGTAGTGATAGGCAGCGCGAGAACCAGAACATCTGCCCGGGGCAGAGCTTCATAGAGGTTCCCCGCCTTCTCATCGATGACGCCCTGGCGATAAGCCAGTTCAAGGCTCTGGACATCTTCGTCATGTCCTAAGATGAAGTGGCCTTCCTTTTTGATATTCATGGCCAGAGAGCCGCCGATCAGACCGAGACCGGCGACCACCACAGTTTTATTCATAGCTTTTCCTCCTGCTTCACCTTCGCTTCAATGTACCCCTGGATTTTTTTCATATCCTCTTCACTTCCAATAGTGAGACGTATCGATCCCGGTATACCGAGAGCTTCTCCGGAACGTACGATGAAGCCTTTCGTCAGCAGGTGTTCAAACATTTCATCTCCACTGATCGGTAAATGAATCAGTACAAAGTTAGCTTCCGAGTCATCGTAGCGAAGATCGATGGAGTCACAGAAATCCATAAACGCTTTCTTATTTTCCCTGGTCTGCGCCACCGTATCTTCTAAAAACTCCTGATCTTCAAGCGCCAGCACAGCCGCTTTCTGGGCTACGACCGAAGTATTGAACGGCTCACGCGCAGGTTCCATCGCGGAAATCGTTTCCGGATCGCCTACGCCGTACCCTATCCGCAGGCCGGCCAGCCCGTAAGCTTTGGAAAACGTCCGCAGTACCATTACGTTCTTGTGATTATTGACGAGTTCCAGGGAGGATGCCCGTTTTTCTTTATCGGCGTATTCATAATAAGCTTCATCTATAACGATCAATACGTGGGAGGGGGTACGATCTATAATCTCTTTCAGTTTTTCCTCCCCGAGCAGTACCCCTGTCGGGTTGTTGGGGGAACAGAGCCAGAGTATCCTGGTATGATCATCCACTTTATTCAGCATAGTCTCGGTGTCATGATGCCCGTCTTCTGTAAGAGCCACTTCGCGCACCTCCGCTCCTTCAAGAAGAGCATTGTGCTTGTATTGGGGGAACGTAGGTACAGCCATCACCGTATTCGTCAACGGTTCCAGAAAAGCACGACAAAGAATCTGAACTATTTCATCCGATCCGTTCCCGAAAATAAGCTGGTCTTCCCCGATTTGATAAAAATCCGAGACCGCTCCTCTGATTTCCCGGGCATGGCCGTCCGGATAGTATTCTAAACTTTCGAGCATCCGCGGAAGTTCTTCCTTTACCTTTCCGGAAAACCCGAACGGATTTTCGTTAGAAGCCAGTTTCACTATCTTGTCAAGTCCGTACTCCTTCTTCACTTCATCAATCTGTTTCCCCGGTTTATACGGAGTCATTTCATTTAATATCGGTTTCGTCTTCATTTGGCACCGCCTTCCTCTTTTAAATCAGGACGAAGCTTTATCGCCTCGTGATGATAAATGTGATTAATTTCTTTCTGTTCCGCAGTCGTATTGACCGTTACCATCACCCTTATACACCTGCTTAAACCTTCAGGGACATCGATCTCACGCATGCACATGACCGGCACGTACTTCCAGCCGTCCAGGTACCGTAACGATTTTGCGGGGAATGCAGCGTTCAGATCGGCCGTGGCGCTGAAAAGTACCTGGGTCACGTCCTCTGCCGAAATCCGGTTTTCCTCTACGATCTCTTTCATTAATTCATACGACCTGCTCACGATTTCAGTGGCGTCGTCCGTTTCAACTGTAGTCGCTCCACGGATTCCACGAATCATTCGATCACCTCATTTTTGAACTGCTTCAACGCATGCAGAAGCTCATCTTCTTCTATATGCGAGACGTAAGGGCTGCCGACTGCCTGTAAAAGCACATAATTGATTTTCCCTCTCTCGGCTTTTTTATCGCGCTTCATGTGTTCCAGTAGTTTCCTTTCATCCAGTTCACCGACTACTTCAAGCGGGTAGCCGTTATTATCGGCCCAGACAAGAAGACGATTGCGTTCTTCTTCCATACCGCTTAGGAAAAGAGCAAATACAGTTCCGATAACTACCGCTTCCCCGTGTGTAACGGATCCATAATCCAGTTCCGTCTCGATGGCGTGAGCCAGTGTATGGCCGAGATTCAGATACTTTCTCATACCGGCCTCTTTTTCATCCTGCTCGACGATGGAGGCTTTCAGCCGGATTCCACGAATAAGGTCGCGGGCTGCCTTATGATTTTCAAGTTCTGTCAATTCCCTATCCATAAGTTCATCGAACCAGCCTTTATCACTGAGCAGTGCATGCTTCACTACTTCGCCATATCCCGAGCGTTTCTCTTTCAAAGGTAAAGAATCGATCATTTCCGTATCGTAAAGAACTTTATCCGGATGATGGAAGGCACCGATCAGATTTTTCCCCGCTTTATGATTGATTGCCACTTTCCCGCCGACGCTGCTGTCGTGGGCGAGAATACTTGTAGGCATTTGTATATAGGAAATACCACGAAGGTAAGTGGAAGCAACGAAACCGGCCAGATCTCCGGTCATTCCTCCGCCGAGGGCTATGATCAGCGATTTTCTATCCATATTGCACGAGATACAATAGTCAAGAAGACGACCGTACCATTCCATGCTTTTCGTACCTTCACCCGGCGGGATAATTTTACAAAAAATATTCCCTCGTGTCTTCAGAGCAGTTTTTATATCATCCATATATAAATCCGCCACATGCCTGTCCGCAATGATAAGAATGCTGCTGTAGCTGTCAGCGATATATTCATTCAGTTCGCGTCGCAGACCGTCTGCTATCATCACCTCATACGCTGTGGAGCCGGGGATGTTCACCTGTAACCGTTCCATGTCAGAAATTCCTCACTTCCTCACGATAGTTATCCAGAGCCTCTTTCAGACGTGGGAAATAATCGGAAGGGAATTCTTCCGTAATCGCTTTTGCCACCTCGAAAGCCACTACGTGCTCCATCACTACAGATGCAGCCGGTACCGCACAGGAATCAGAACGTTCAATACTTGCTGAGAAAGGTTCTTTCGATTCGATATCCACACTTTGGAGCGGCTTGTAGAGCGTAGGGATCGGCTTCATCACTCCTTTAACGACAATCGGCATTCCGGTCGTCATACCGCCTTCGAATCCCCCGAGCCTGTTCGTCTTTCTGAAATAGCCCCGGTCCTCTTCCCAGCCTATTTCATCGTGAACCTCACTTCCGTTTTTCCGTGCAGCTTCAAAACCGATTCCGAATTCGACACCTTTGAAAGCGTTGATGCTCATTACACTGAAACCTATCTTCGCGTCCAGCTTCTTATCATACTGGACGTAAGAACCAAGTCCGGCAGGTACACCTTCCACGTAAACTTCAGCTACGCCGCCGATCGAATCACCTTCTTTTTTCGCATCGTCGATCGCCTTTTTCATTTCTTCGGTTGCACCGTCATCAAGGGTATTGACAGGGGACTCCTCAGCTTTCTTTATTCTTTCATCGATCGGCATAGTCTCATCAAAAGGACTGACGATCCCTGCAATCTCCCTCACGTAGCCGGCTACCTTGATTCCGAGCTCTTCAAGAAGCACTTTAGCGACGGCACCTGCAGCAACCCTGGCAGCGGTTTCTCTGGCTGAAGACCTTTCCAGCACGTTTCTGAGATCTCTGTGGCCATATTTCATCCCGCCGTTAAGGTCGGCATGTCCCGGCCTCGGTCTCGTTACTGTACGTCTTATCTTCTCACCTTCAGGAAAAGGGTCCTCCCCCATAATATCCGTCCAATGCTTGAAGTCGTCGTTATGTATGACCAGAGAAATCGGTGAACCAAGCGTGTATCCATGACGGACACCGGAAGTGATATCAGCTGTATCTTTTTCAATCTGCATACGTTTTCCGCGTCCGTGACCTCCCTGCCTTCTTCTCAAAGAACCATTGATCTGTTCCTGAGTAATGGGAAGATGGGAAGGAATCCCTTCAATAATTGTTGTCAGTTGTTTTCCATGAGATTCTCCAGCAGTCAAATAGCGCATATTCACCCCGACCTTTCTTGAATTTTACGTACTACTATACCACATACTTTCCGGGTTGTGTGATTTAAAATTCTAAATTGTAATACTATTAAAGATAATCCTCGGATTTAGTAATAGTAACGGACATGCTGATCCCCGGCTGTAGAAAAAGTACCTTCTCCACTCATAATAGATAAATATTTTTCTACTGTAAAGCGTAGAAGCATAAAAGTAAAAATAAACCGCTTTCAGTATGAAAGCGGTGAAGGTCTTCAGTAGATCCATTTGTCTTCATCTTTTTCGTAGTCCACGAACGGCTTTCCACCTGCGAATAGAGCGATTTCTCTTTCCGCACTTTCCTGGCTGTCGGACCCGTGGATCACGTTTTTCCCGACTGTCAGACCGTAATCGCCTCTGATAGTGCCGGGCTCCGAGTCTTTCGGATTTGTCGCACCCATCATTTTACGACCGATCGCAATCGCATTTTCACCTTCCCACACCATGGCAAAAGAAGGATTGGATGTAATGAAACCTACGAGATCTTTAAAAAACGGCTTATCTTTATGTTCTGCGTAATGCTCTGATGCAAGTTCTTCCGTAACCTGCGTCATTTCCGCATATACGAGTTTAAGACCTTTCTTTTCAAACCGGGAAACGATTTCTCCCACAAGGTTACGCTGTACTCCGTCGGGTTTAACCATAATGAACGTTCTTTCCATTGTGAACCACCTCACTGTAAAATATGTAAGCGCTTGTACGCCTTTTACATTGTAACAAGTTTGATCCACATAAGCAATTTCAGGAATTCCTTTTACCGATATATTTGGCGATGGCTTTTAATGCCTGCTTGGGTCTCCCAGTCGGCAGCTGCTGAAGGGACTGGAACGCTTCCTTCAGATAACGTTCACTGAGCTCTAACGACCTGTCGATGTAATCCCCTTCTTTCACTTTTCTGATGAACGGTTCCGCTTCCTCTTTTGTAAGAGTTGAAGTATGGGAGAAAGCTTTCCTCAGGTCTTCCCTGAATTCTTCATCTTCCTGTATGGCGTAAAGGACAGGCAGCGTTATATTCCCCTGCATCAGATCACTCCCCGCCGGTTTTCCCAGTTCTTCCTCGGATGAAGTGAAATCGAGTATGTCATCTATAATCTGATAACTCATACCTACATTATATCCGTACTTGTACAGGGCCCTTTCTTTTTTCAGGGAAGCCTCTCCTGCTATGGCTCCAAGACGACAGCTTTCCGCAATTAAAATAGCCGTTTTTCTCTTGATTCTGCGCAAATAAGTACGGAGGTTCTGATCCACTTCCCCTTTATCTTTGATCTGCTCAATTTCCCCTACACAAAGTTCCATCATCGTTTTTGACAGAACCTGGTGAGCTCTCATGTTTTCTATGCTGCCCATGGCTTCGAGCGCAAGCGCAAACATATAATCACCCGTATACATGGCCACGTGATTGTCGTACTGTTCTTTTACAGTAAGGTCACCGCGTCGCAGCTTGGCATCGTCGATCACATCATCGTGGACGAGAGAGCCGGTATGAATAAGTTCAAGGGCCTTGGCACAATTCTTCATCTTATCAAAATCATACTTCCCGAATTTCCCTGCAAGCAGCACAAAAACAGGACGGATACGTTTCCCTCCTGCTTCAAGAAGCTGATTGGAAGCTTTCTGAAGCACTTTTTCCTCGGTGGAAACCGAATGCAACACTTCCATTTCAACTGCATCAAGGTCTTTATTTAAAAATGAATAAAGTTTAGTTAATTTCATATACTTTCATCCTTGGTGTATAAATTACTTTCTTCCCATGTGCATGGCCGCTACACCTGCTGAATAGGATTTCATCTCAACGTCGGAAAAGCCGGCATCTTCGAAAAGACGCTTAAGCTCGATTTTTCCGGGAAAACTTTTGGCAGATTCGTTCAGCCACTGATATTCTTTGAAACTTTCGGCAAACCACTTTCCGAGAAGGGGCATCACCTTCTCAAAATAAGCATAATACACCTTCTTGAAAACCGGATTTTCAGGCTGGCTCGTCTCCAGACAGACGACCGTTCCGCCAGGCTTCAGTACCCGGTACATCTCGGACAGGGCCTGAAAATAATCAGGAACATTACGAAGACCGAATCCTACCGTAACATAATCAAACGTATTATCTTCAAAAGGCAGAGCCATCGCGTTCCCGTGCTGATATTCTATATTCATAAAGTGCGGCTGCTCGATTTTCTTCTTCACTGCTTCGGCTAACATGTTGTAGCTGAAGTCCACGCCGATGACGTGACCGCTGTTCCCTACCGCATTGCCCATCGCCATCGTCCAGTCACCCGTGCCACAGCAGACGTCCAGTGCAAGTGACCCTTTTACGACGTCCATCCGTTTCATTACATCCCGTCTCCACAGCTTGTGCTGCTGAAAAGATATAATTGAATTCATTTTATCGTAACGGGTGGATATGTTTTCGAACACGCGGTGTACCCGTTCTTCTTTTCTTTCTTCCATTAGAATCTCATCCCTCAGTTAAATTCTTGTTCTAAATCTTCGTCGAGTTTCCTATACAATTCTTCCGGAACACTGCTTCCAGGGCCCAGATTTTTAAATGAATCATAGGCTTCTTTCTTATACTTCTCTATGTTATCAGCAATTTCATACGCATAGTTCTTCGACTGCTCAGGTTTGGAAAAAGCCTGGTTCTTTCCGGAGCCCCAGTTATTGAGACCTTTCACGAACATACTTTCCACTACAGCGCCACAGTCTCCGGGAGGCATGAAATGACACCATACATTGTAGGAAAGCAGAGTTTCCACTTTTTTATACGTTTGAACATACGAAGTCAGAGAATCGTGCCTTCCGTAGTATAAACGGACTTTCTGCTCGTTCACTTCCCTTATCGTTTTGGCAAGAACCTGAATGAAATCAAGGTCATTTATAAGTGAGAGCAGATGATAATATAAACCGCTGTAAAAATCACCGGCAAGTACGGTTAATTGCCTTTTGCGTACTTCATCCACTTCTTTGTTACTGTTATCTACCGTAACGAAATCGTGAGTATCCAGCGCCATCTGTACGAACATTACAGATAACAGATAATTATCGTCCATATTTTTCCGCTCAGGTAAATGATCAAACAAGTGTATGTAAGTTTTCATTTTTCTTTCATCTATAGCAGGTTCACCAATATGCTTACTGAGGTAAGGATGGTAAGCGTAGGATGAAATCTGCTCTTTATAGTAGGTGATGCGACTGTTCAAGTCATTCATTTCCATCAGAAATCCCTTTCTTTCTGTACGTGCAGCCATCAGTACCATTCCCCGCCCGGTAAGTTATAAACTCATTTCGCTTTCATTTGTTATTTCCCCGTGGCTCGTCTGAATCACGGCTTTTCCACGCACCTTAACTGCTGACGTATGGTCGGTGAACTGGGCGATCATGACTTCTCCTTTATCCAGCTTCTCTGAATGATGGAATCTCGTATCACTGCCTCTCGTGAGCCCGATCACGTTGACACCGTCTTCCAATGCCTTTATTACAAAAAACTCATTTGAATCTTTCATCATCTGTCCTCCTCACCTTTCTTTATTTAACTATCGCTTATATAAACTACCATGTCAAAAAAAATATTTTTAATAGAAAAAGGGTGCTCTTATGGCACCCTTCTTCACGCCCTATGTAGCTTATTTTACAGCATCTTTAAGGGCTTTACCTGGTTTGAACGCAGGAACTTTACTTGCTGGAATTTCAATTTCTTCTCCAGTTTGCGGGTTACGTCCTTTACGGGCGGAACGTTCGCGTACTTCAAAGTTCCCGAATCCAATCAGTTGAACTTTTTCACCATCTTTAAGTGAATCCATGATAGATTCGAATACAGAGTCTACTGCTTTTGTAGCGTCTTTCTTGGAAAGATCCGCCTGCTCAGAAACTGCATTGATTAGATCTGTTTTGTTCATGATATTCACCTCCTCTCAAAGAAGGTTAACTCCTTCATCAGCCCCCGCGAATACGGGGTGACATGCTCAATACTAAACGACTTCTTTCCGTTTTTCAATAGCTAAACGTACGATAAACGTTGATATTGCAGGGTTTTTTTAATAATAAGGGTTATTTTCGTGTGTTGAATTACATATTTTTACTTTTAAATACAATTTATTGAAAATACTGCACTTAATTTTCGCTGATTCAAATTCAGGCAGCAGGTTCATCAGTCATCAAAAAAAGCCTGCGGACAAGCTGAGTCAGCTTTCCGCAAGCTTTTCTTCTGTTCAAGGGGCCTGCTGCATAAATACCGGCTCCCCGTTCTCGATCGTATAAGGAGGGCTATAAACCGGAGCTACAGCCGAATGCTGCGTTAACAGGTATCTTATATCCTCGCCTGTGTCATAGGAATGGTCGTATTCCTTAAGAAAGCTGTTCAGATCCTTCCGGTAATCGATCAATACATCGCCGCTTCCGTTCACATACAGCGGCAACAGTTCACCGGAGTATGGACTTTTTACAGTCGGAGGTCCGTCCAGATTCAACTTTTCGTGATCCAGGCTGTAGACGCCCGGTGCAATTCTTTCTTTGTAGGGTGTAAACTGGTTTTTTTCTTCATAAAAATGAAGTTTCGTTTCTATCTCCCGGATCTTTTCGGTTATTCTGAGATCTACGACTTTCACTTCAGCCTCTGTCTCCGGTTTAATAATGATGTACTGATAATAACCGCCGTTTTCAAAAGCCGTTCCGGGTATCTCCATCAGTAAACCGGCTTCTTTCAGACGGGTGAAGTCTATCTGGTATTTCTGAAAAACAGGAGTTTCCTCCGGTTTCGTTTTAATCGGCAGGCGTCCACTCTGCTGCTGTTTGAACTTATCGACAGCATTCTGTACCTGGGCCAGCTGGGCATCGTTCGGAAGACTGTTAGCTGCTTTCTCGGATTGAGGGAACATACAACCACTTAACAATACCAATACCAGAAGCATAATCGGGTATTTAACTGTGTTCATCTGTTTCTCTCCTTTACGGGGTAGGCCCGCTCAGTACTATGTACATAATGATAATTCCTCCTACAATCATACACAAATAAGCTATAACAGCTGTTATTACGGAGAAAACACCTTTCAACTTATGTCTGCTCAGTAAAATCAGCCCTACAGCCAAAAACATCAATATTATACCTGCAAAAGAAATCCACATTTTTATCAATGATAGTGACATATTGTCCAACTCCTACCTAGCTTTTCAGAAAAATCTTAGCATAAGCTTCCAAAAGGGTCAAAGCAAAAAACCGGTCCGCCTGACAATGCGGGAATCCGGTTTTTCTGTTCAGGGTAAACGTCGTTCGAACGAAAGGACGTCTCTTACTTCTTCATCTTCTGATCAAGCACATCAACAAGATCTTCCATTTCATGACGTCTGACCCTGGTCATGAGCTGTTCCACTACTTCCCTCGGATCCGCATCCTTGAAAAGAATATAGTAGATACCGGAAGTGATGGGCATATTGATGTTCTGCTCTTCAGCCATCTGGAAGGCGGCTTCGGTGGTCCGCACGCCTTCAACTACCATACCCATGTCATCCAGAACGGTTTGAAGATTCTCTCCCTTACCGAGCTTGAAACCGGCTCTCCAGTTTCTGCTGTGAGAACTCGTGCAGGTGACAATCAAGTCACCGATCCCGGCAAGTCCGGAGAAGGTAAGAGGATTGGCTCCCATGGAAGTCCCGAGTCTCGCCACTTCGGCAAGTCCTCTTGTTATAAGAGCCGCCTTCGCATTATCCCCATACCCGAGACCATCGGAAATACCTGCACCAAGCGCAATAATATTTTTCAAAGAACCGCCGAGTTCCACTCCTATCAAATCAGGAGAGGTGTATACGCGAAATTGGCTGTTGATAAAAAGACTTTGCACTTCTTCCGCGATTTCAAGATTTTCAGAAGAGACGGTAACGGTCGTCGGCTGCCTTAACGCTACCTCTTCCGCATGCGAGGGACCGGATAACACGATAACAGCCCGGCGTTTCTCTTCCGGAATTTCTTCAGTAATGACTTCCGAGACGCGCTTGTATGTTTTCGGTTCGATTCCTTTGGAAGCGTGAATAACGGTTGCCGGTGAATCGAGAGCCGTTATGAGAGAACGACAAACCTCTCTCACCGCTTTGGTCGGTACAGCCAGAAGAATATAATCAGAATCTTCCACGCTTTCTGTAAGGTCATCGAATACCTGAATGTTATCAGGCAGGGAAGCATTTTCCAGATATCTCTTATTCTCTCTCGTTTTCTTCATTTCTTCCGCATGCTCGACTCTGTGGGCCCACAGACGGACCTGATGATCATTGTCGGCTAAAACGAGGGCAAGAGCTGTCCCCCAGCTCCCGGCACCAAGCACTGAAATGTTGGCCATTTATATCCCTCCCGTAAGTTTTTATGTTCTCTTTCTAGCAATGATGTGTATCGGTGTCCCTACAAATCCGAATGCTTCTCTTATCCTGTTTTCCAAAAAACGTTCATACGTAAAATGCATCAGGTTCGGATCATTTACGAAGACTACGAATGTCGGAGGTTTTACTGCTACCTGAGTGGAATAGAAAATCTTCAACGTCTGTCCCTTGATCGATGGAGAAGGGTTCATTGCAAGCGCGTCCACGATAACTTCATTCAGCAGATTGGTCGACACTCTCTTGGCATGGTTCTCACTGGCCTGCACGACGGCAGGTAACAGCGTATGAATTCTCTTTTTAGTTTTTGCAGATAAGAAAACTATCGGAGCATAATCAAGATATCTGAAAGCCGAACGGACCTCATCTTCGAATTCCTTGATCGAAGTCTCGTCCTTATCTATAGTATCCCACTTATTCACCACAATCACTACTGATTTACCTGCCTCATGCGCATACCCGGCTATTTTTTTGTCCTGCTCCTGAATACCCGTATCTGCGTCAATCAGAGCCAGAACTACATCCGATCTTTCAATTGCTTTAAGGGCTCGCATAACACTGTATTTTTCCGTGGATTCGTACACTTTCCCGCGTTTTCTCATGCCGGCGGTATCGATGATAACGAAATCCTGGTCATCCCTCGTAAAAGATGTGTCCACTGCATCTCTCGTAGTGCCGGCGATGTCACTCACTATGACCCTTTCCTGACCGAGAAGGCTGTTAATAAGAGAAGACTTACCCACGTTGGGCCGTCCGATTACACTGAAACGTATAGTCTCGTCATCTTCCACCTCTTCCGGCAAGTCGGGGAAGTGAGTAATTGTTTCATCCAGAAGATCCCCGAGGCCAAGGCCATGGGAACCCGAAATCGGATAAGGATCACCGAAACCGAGAGAATAAAATTCGTAGATGCTTTCCCTCATCTCGGGGTTATCCACTTTATTCACGGCAAGTACTACGGGTTTATTCGACTTGAACAGAAGCTTACTCACTTCTTCATCCGCTGCAGTAATCCCGTCCCGGCCGTTGACCATGAATATGATTACGTCCGATTCTTCTATCGCAATTTCGGCCTGTGCTCTCATCTGAACCAGAAGCGGTTCGTCCCCGAGTTCTATACCACCCGTATCTATGACATGAAACGTATGGTTCAGCCACTCTGCATCGGCGTATATTCTATCTCTTGTAACTCCGGGGGTATCTTCTACAATAGAGATCCGTTCCCCGACCAGTCTGTTAAATATGGTAGATTTTCCTACGTTTGGTCTTCCTACTATAGCTACTGTTGATTTCCTCATGAAAGGTACATCCTTTCTTTCTTCCTCTATGAATTACTTTACTACATCTTAACCTTATCATTTTAGCAGAAGGGCGGGAATATGACAATCTGTATTAATAACGTCGCATCATAAACATACCGGACAATATAGTGCGGCGCAGCCGGGCTGGTTTAAACACATTACAGACATTTCCCTATGTATATTTCCCACAAAAAAAAGCCTGTATTCAGACTCCTTTTTGGCTGATCCAATTTTTTGTTTCCCCATGCAGGATGTAAGGCTTTCCTTTCAGTTGCTCCACTTTTTCGCATCCGAGAATCATCATCACCGATTTCAGCTCGTGGTGGATCAGGTCTATCTTCCCACGCAGTGCCGATTCGCCATCTTCCATCAATGTTTTCAAAATAGGACCCGCCATACCGAACGCCTTTGCTCCCAGTACCAGAGCTTTCGCTCCGTCCACGCCGGAACGTATACCTCCGGAAGCGATGATATGTTCCGCCTCCAGACTGTGCAATATGGAAACAGGTGTCGGGATACCCCAGGAATGGAAGCTGTCCATGCTATTATCCCTTCGTTCATTCTCCACTTTAGAGAAATTGGTGCCTCCCTTGCCTCCTACATCGACGTAGCGGCATCCGAGTGCCTGCAGTTCTTTCACCGTTTCTCCGGACATCCCGAAGCCTACTTCTTTCACTATGACCGGGACAGGAGACTCCGAGATCACTCTTCTGATATTTTCTATTCGGAATGAGAAATCCCTGTCCCCTTCCGGCATGACGACTTCCTGCACAGTATTCAGATGAATCTGGAGGGCATCTGCGCGTAACATCTCTATGGCGACTTCCGCGTCTTCCCACGTAGCTTCGCTTCCTACGTTTGCAAAGATGACGCCATCAGGGTTCACTTCGCGAACCACTTCATATGTTTTACGTTCATCCCTGTCTTTAATAGCGGCCATCTGAGAACCGACTGCCATGGCAATATTTTTTTCACCGGCAATTTCAGCCAGCTTTCTGTTTATTTCTTTCGTCTTTTCACCACCGCCACCTGTCATCGCATTCACAAAAAGAGGGGAACTTACATTAAGCTCCCCCAGTTGAACAGAAATATCCAGTTGCTCCCAATCCAGTTTGGCCAGGCTCCGGTGTACAATATCCACTTCATCGAAATAATGTACCGGCCCTTCGGAATGGTTAAGAGCATGGCGGATGTGATCCAACTTGCGCTCTGATCTCATCCTTCCACCTCCGGCTGCATACAAAGGAAAAAGGCAGGAAAAACAGTGCGTTAATAGACGCACGTTTCTCTTTCCTGCTTTTTTTCCGCTGATTATTTTTTATATTTATCCAGTTGATCACCAATCATATCGCTTAATGAGAACCCACCGGAATCTTCTTCTTTTTGATAGGATTCAACTTCTTTTCTCTGGTTGTCTTCATCAAGTTCTTTGATACTCAAGGAAAGGCGCTTCTGATTCTCGTCCACGTCAAGAACTTTAACGTTCACCGTTTCCCCTTCTTCCAGAACTTCCTGAGGGTTGGCGATGTGACGGGTCGAAATTTGGGAAATGTGCACAAGTCCCTCTACGCCCGGCAGGACTTCCACGAAAGCTCCAAAGTTGACGAGACGCTGTACTGTACCTTCCAGTACGTCACCCTGACTCACTTTGTCGCCGATATTTTCCCATGGTCCCGGCTGTGTTTCTTTCAGCGAGAGGGAAATCCTTTCGTTATCGCGATCCACCGAAAGAACTTTGACATTGATCTTCTGCCCTTCTTCGACCACGTCAGACGCTTTGTTTACGTGTTCGTGGGAAAGCTGGGAGATGTGTACGAGTCCGTCGATGCCACCCAGATTTACGAAAGCTCCAAAATCGGTAAGACGCTGTACTGTACCTTCTACGACCTGTCCGGCTTCAAGAGACTGGAGAACATTCTGTTTCTGTTCTTTCTCTTCACCCTCGACTACCGCACGGTGGGAAAGGATGACTCTGTTCTGTTCACGATCCAGCTCCACTACTTTCAGGCTGAGTTCTTTACCTTTGTAGTCTTCGAAATCTTCCACGTAGTATGTTTCTACGAGTGAAGCAGGGATAAACCCTCGCAGGCCGATATCAACGACAAGGCCGCCTTTTACTACGTCCTGGACTTCCGCGTTGAAGATTTCTTCATTTTCATATTTGGTCTCTAGATCTTCCCACGCTTTATCTGCATCTACTGCACGCTTGGAGAGGACGATTTCGTCATCTTCCACTTTTTTGACTTTCAGAGTGATGTCATCGCCTTCTTTTACAGCATCTGAAGCTGTTTCAATGTGCAGGCTGGACAGTTCACTGATAGGAACGATCCCTTCAACTTTATATCCTACGTCTACGAGGACCTGTTTGTCCTCTACTTTGACGACTTTCCCCGTTACGAGATCACCTTCGTTAAATTCTTTCATTCCAGAAATTTCTTGATTCATTTCATCCATACTGAGACTACCTCCTTCAAATTCCGACACAACTTTGTCATTATTAAAAATATCCTTTTGTTTAACTTCTAATATTTGCACGATTTTGTCAAGCGATAGACGCTTATTGTTGATGAAATTTATACAAATGTCTGATTCTTTCCATGATATAATCCGTCACTTCTTTTGCGCTTGACTTGTTTTCCCTAAAAGACGTCAGATCAATCGGTTCCCCGTAGGCTACTTTAAGTCTTCTCCCCGGTTTGTAGGGACCTATGATAGCGCAGGGGACCACTACCGCTTCCGAACGCAGTGCAAAAAAACCGAGACCGGTCAGACCCTCTCCGATTTCGCCTGTCCGCTGTCTTGATCCTTCAGGAAACAGACCGAGAACCTCTCCCTGACTTAAAATGTTAAGACCGTTTCTTAGAGCGTTTCTGTCTCTCATTCCTCTTTTTATAGGAAAAGCGTGAATGTTATTCAATAGAGAACCGAGCACCTTCTTTTCGAACAATTCCTCCTTAGCCATGAAATGGATAGTACGGGGAGAAGTGATTCCCACTACCGGAGGATCGAAGTTGGAAATGTGATTGGAACATATAATTACCGGTCCCTCTTTCGGAATGTTCCCTTTTCCCACGACTTTAATCCTGTATAAGGGGTAAAGAATGACTGAGACCAGACTTCTGGCCAGTTTGTAAAGCTTCATCGGGTCTTCACCCTTTCGTTGACAAGATCCAATATTCGCTCGACCACATTATCAATGGACAATGATGTAGTATCCACTTCCACAGCGTCTTTCGCTTTGACGAGGGGAGATGCGGTCCTGGTGGAATCGATGTCGTCTCTCCGTTTGATCTCCTCCATCAGCACCTCAAGATCACTCTCGTATCCGGAACGCTTGTTTTCTTCATATCTTCGTCTTGCTCTTTCTTCCACCGAGGCGATCATAAAAATTTTCAGGTCCGCCTCAGGGATAACCTTCGTTCCTATATCCCTTCCGTCCATCACTACATTCTGTCCGGCTATCATCTTCTGCTGTCTGTTGACCATTTCGATCCTCACTTCCGGATAACTGGAAACGGCCGAGACGTGTCTTGTAACCTCATCCGTACGTATTTCTTTCGTAATTTCTTCTCCGTTTACGAAGACAAGCTGACCTTCATCCGTCTGCTCAAATTGAATGTCACATTTCATCAGCACTTCCAGCACTTCTTTCTCAGAAGAAAGATCCGCCCCCTCCTTTATCGTTTTAAGCGTCAGCGCTCTGTACATCGCGCCGGTATCGACGTATATGTAGGTAAGAGCGTGAGCCACTTTCCTGGCCACTGTACTTTTTCCGGCGGCTGCCGGACCATCAATAGCTATTGAAACTGTATCACACATAAGTCCTTCCTCCGTTCACTTTTATAGTACTGTGTCAGAATAACACAGAACTATCACCTATTCACTTGTACTCCATGTTTTTCATGTATCTTTGCTGTTCAAACCCATATTTTATAATTGTCTGTCTGTCTTTTTCGGCAAGTCCTTCAAACTTGACTGAAATAATCCCCGGTGTCGACCCTCTCGGTTCCGCCTGACGAATAATGACAGCTTCCGTCTCTACATAGTTGTACCCGCCCGAATTCATAGGTAAAACCATCGTGACATATATGTGCTGCCCTTTGTTGAATTGAGCGTCGGCAGGCTGTACGAAAGCTGCACCTCCTCCACTGAGATCAGCGGTTACCGTATGGTAGTTATGGTCTTTCGTATTGATGGCAACGTCGACGGAAGTTTTCGTCCTTACGTATCTTCTCCGCTGAATCCTTTTGAGGAACTCCTGTCCCGGGAAGGTAATCTCCAGAACGGGGATAGTCAGCTTCTTCCTGGACACCACCTGTGTCTCGAACTGATAGACTGCGGCGTCTTTACCTACATAGCTTCCTTTAAATTCGGTCCCCTCCAGAAAAAAAGAGATTTTTCTTGTTTCGCTGTGGACAGGGTAATCGACATAGAGCTTTTCTTTCTCCACTTCCTGCACTTTACAGTAAAACTCTTCATTTTCTTCTGCAGTCAAAACCAGTTCTGTTCCAACTTCAATCATTGACCTCCACCCTTTCTGAGCCCTTAGTACTAATATTATCGCAAATAAGTAGCGTAAATAGAAGTTAAAAATGATAAAAAATTACTTTTCTAGTACAAAAAGGCTACTATCCCTGAAGATGATGAGTATTTGCAAGCTTGATCAGCTGGAAACCCACTACCCACAGAATCACCATGAAAGGGAGGAGGCTGTACAGCCATGCGGGTAAACTCACCATGTACCCGTAGGATCCGTGGAGAAGAGCCGGGATCACGAGAGCGAAAGCTATACACCATTTCTTTCTGTCTGTACGGAATTTCGCTTTCCCCATGTAATAACCCATGATCAAACCGAACAGGGCGTGGGAGGACACCGGGAATACCGCACGCAGAAATGCTATTTCTATACCGTTCGAAAAGATATAAATTATATTTTCCACAGTGGCGAACCCGAGACTCAAAGATACTCCGTAAATGATTCCATCGTAGTGGTGATCGAAGTTTTCGTGTTTGAAAACGATAAATAAAAAAAAGAACCATTTAAAGAATTCTTCAAGAAAGCCTGCCGACAAAAACGGTTTCCATACCGTTCCCGTTAAATACTGTTCCTGTTCGATCCCGTACTGAACAAACATGATTGGGAAAACTAACAGACACCCGACGATGAACACCCGGATAATAAGAGAGAGCGGCTCCAGTTCCATTTTTTTATTTAAATATATATATGTCATAAGCGCTATTATCGGCGCGACTGCAGTAATCAGTAATGCCAAATTCAATGCCCCGCTTTCCATTCCTTCCATTTCATATTATCATGAGATGACAGGAAAAGGTAGAGACTATGGGAGATGGAGGTACACAGATGAAAAACATACTGATTATCCATACAGGCGGCACGATTTCGATGGAGGAAAACACCAGTACCGGTGAAGTGAATACTACTTCGGAACACCCGTTATCCGAAGCGACGAAACACTTGAAACACATAGCCAACATCACCGATGAAGCTGCGTTTCACGTTCCTTCCCCTCACATGCAGCCCCGCCACATGCTTCAGCTTGGACAGCTGATCCATGAACGGTTCACCGAGAAGAAGTTCGATGGAATAGTCGTTACTCACGGAACAGATACACTTGAAGAGACTGCATATTTCCTTGACCTGTTTCTGCAGACGAGAAAGCCCGTCATCGTTACGGGAGCTATGCGAAGCGCTAATGAGATTGGGGCGGACGGCCTGTACAACCTGATCACTGCCGTCCGGGTAGCAAGCAGCGATGAGGCGCACGAAAAAGGAACGCTCGTAGTTATGAATGACGAGATACATACTGCTAAAAGTGTAACCAAAACTTCCACAAGTAACGTTGCTACGTTTCAGAGCCCCCAGTACGGCCCGATAGGTATTACGACTAAACAGGAAGTTTTCTTTCACCATAAAATCACTTACAGAGAAGCTTACCCTGTACAACAACTGTCTAAAAACGTCGTTCTGCTGAAAGTATACGCCGGTATGGACGGCTCCATTATCGATTCCCTGCTGGACTCCCGGGTGGATGGTCTCGTAATTGAAGCTTTAGGACAGGGGAATGTTCCGCCTTCCATGATCGGTTCGCTTACGGCAGCAGTAGAAGCAGGGGTGCCCGTGCTTGTTGTATCCCGTTGTTACCAGGGATTCGTCCAGCCCACTTACGCTTACGAAGGCGGCGGGAAGCACCTTGAAGATATCGGTTTGATTTTCGCAAATGGATTAAACGGACCTAAAGCAAGACTAAAATTAATGTTGGCCCTTGAAATGACGAATAACCGGGCAGAAATCATTTCCATGTTCCAGTAAATATAGAAGCACTGAAAATCCCCCCTCGGAAACCGGACTCTCCGCTTTCCGAGGGGGGTATTTATGACGGAAGAAGAATATAATTCTCCACCTCGTTCTATTATGTGACCTGTTCCGGTTTTTCCTGACAGATCAGGTGAGAGGCTCTTTTTCCGTACATATATCTGCAGCGATCTTTCCTCCGTGCCATCTTCCATTCTCGATAAAGATCTCGTTATTGTTATAACCTGCGGCTATGACCCCGGCTACATACACACCGGATACGTTCGTTTCCATAGTCTCTTCGTTAAATACCGGCCGACCCGTCTCTTCATTGATTTCCACACCTATACTTTTGATAAAAGGGTGATCAGGTTTATAACCGGTCATGGCGAAAGTAAAGTCGTTGGCCCTCGACTTTCTTTCCCCGTTCACCTCATAAACTATTTCGTCATCCGTTATTTCTACAATCTCCGCACCAAATTCCATATTCACGATCCCTTTATCCACAAGGGCAGAGAACTGCGGAAGAATCCATGGTTTAATACTTGGAGAATAGTCACCTCCGCGATAAAGCACCGTTACCCTGGCTCCTGCCTTGACCAGTTCCAAAGCTGCATCCGCTGCCGAGTTTTTCCCTCCGACGACGGCCACTTCTTTATCGAAAAATGGGTGGGCTTCTTTAAAATAATGACTGACCTTATCTTTATCCTCACCCGGTACTTTCATATAATTAGGCTGGTCATAATACCCGGTAGCCACCACAAGGTAATCAGCCTGATATTTTCTCTTTTGATCCGTCATCTCTCTGTGAGTTTCCAGGACGAAACCATCTTCCGTTTTCTCTACGTGTACTACCTTCTCAAACGTGTTTATTCTGAGATTTTTTCTCTTCGACACGCCCCGATAATAAGTCAGCGCTTCGTTTCTGACAGGTTTCTGTCTTTCGGATATGAAGGGTACATCCCCGATCTCCAGTTTTTCACTCGAACTGAAAAACGTCTGGTGAGTCGGGTAATGGTAAATGGAATGCACTATGTTCCCTTTTTCTAAAATGAGAGGCTCGATCCCTTTTTTCTGCATCTCTATTGCAGTGCTCATGCCGCAAGGG
This sequence comes from Salimicrobium humidisoli, assembly GCF_002295105.1. Classification (GTDB taxonomy): domain Bacteria; phylum Bacillota; class Bacilli; order Bacillales; family Halobacillaceae; genus Salimicrobium; species Salimicrobium humidisoli. The sequence goes on from NZ_NSGH01000012.1 coordinate 62,237, forward strand.
CCTCCTCCAATAATTATCACTCGTTCCCGTTGCAAAATCGTCACTCCCTGTCTGTTATAACTTAGCGGGTTGCACCCGGTACCTATCTGCAAAAATGAATAAGCTCCGGATTATAAAATCACCTAAAAAATCTCCTATCAAAATAATGATAGGAGATTTCCGTTCCAATATCAACTTAAACCCATCCACGGAACCGGGCGGCTTCCGCCATCTTACGTACCCCGACCATGTAGGCAGCCAGGCGCATGTCCACTCTTCTGGTTTCTGCCGTATTATAGATGTTATCAAAACCTTTGACGATGACCTGGTGTAATTTCTCTTCCACTTCATCTTCTGTCCAGTAGTATCCCTGATTGTTCTGTACCCATTCAAAATACGATACAGTCACACCACCTGCTGAAGCCAGCACGTCAGGGACCAGCAGAATCCCTCTGTCCGAGAGGATTTTCGTACCACCAAGAGTAGTCGGTCCGTTAGCTGCTTCTACCACTATGCTCGCCTTAACGTTATGCGCATTTTCTTCGGTGATCTGGTTTTGCACAGCTGCAGGTACCAGTACATCACAGTCGAGCTCAAGAAGCTCTTTATTAGTGATAGTGTCATCGAACAGGTTCGTTACCGTACCGAAACTGTCCCTGCGGTCAAGAAGATAATCGATATCAAGTCCTTCCGGGTCATAAAGACCACCGAGGGCATCAGAAATACCTACAATTTTCGCACCTTTGTCATACATGAATTTGGCCAGAAAACTGCCGGCGTTCCCGAAACCCTGAACTACGACGCGTGCTCCTTCGATATCTATCCCTTTTTTCTTCGCAGCTTCGTCGATGCAGATCGTTACACCCTTGGCCGTAGCCGTCTCCCTGCCGTGTGATCCGCCCAGTACAATCGGCTTACCCGTAATGAAACCGGGATTGTTGAATTCATCAATCCGGCTGTACTCATCCATCATCCAGGCCATAATCTGGGAGTTTGTAAATACGTCAGGAGCCGGTATATCTTTTGTCGGACCTACGATTTGACTTATGGCACGGACATATCCACGGCTTACCCCTTCAAGTTCACGGAAGGACATCTCTCTCGGATCGCAAATAATACCGCCTTTACCTCCGCCATAGGGAAGATCAACGATACCTGCTTTAAGACTCATCCAGATAGAGAGGGCTTTGACCTCCGTTTCATTGACATCCGGATGAAAGCGCACTCCACCCTTTGTAGGACCGATGGCATCGTTGTGCTGCGATCGGTACCCCGTGAATATCTTTATCGAACCGTCATCCATCCGGACAGGTATGCGTACTGTCATCATGCGAACAGGTTCTTTCAGTAACTCATACACTTCTTCCGGATACCCGAGTTTATCAAGGGCATTCTGAATTATAGTTCTCGTGGAAGTTAACACATTCATATTTTTATCTTCCGGTTTATCGGCTACCATCACTAAACCCCCTATATGAAAATCATCACGTCATCAGTGAATAGTATACACTCATTCAGCGGGATTGAAAAGGAACCTTTTCTTCCCCGTCGAAAGAACTCCCGTGTCGGGTAAGCGTTTTCATAATTCGGGAAAAATTCTGCACTCAGAAGAATGCAGAAAATTTATCCACAGCGGTACCGTCCGTAATCTTCACTCCGTATTCTTCCAGCCAGACAGACGTCATTGCAGTGGCGCTGCCGAATTCAGAGAGTACCGCTACAAGATCTTCCTTGTTTACGTTCTCCACTTCGTGTTCTTCCAGCAGCAGGTAATAGCCATCCCTTTCCTTAAACAGGGTACCTCCCGTTAACCCCATACGACGTAACGGTTCAGTTGCCTGTATAACATCTTCCACATCTTCAAAGTAATATAAAAGTTCCTTATACTCATCCAGTGTAACCTTCATTTCGAGAAAATCATCGTCTCCCGGAGCATCCTCTGATTTGGTGACGATCACCAGTAAGCCCTGGGCCTGGAGCATATATATCTGAACCGTCAACACTCCAATAAGTTCCTCTTCCAGTTCTTCCTGGGCATCGAGAATCATATCGCTGAAAATCTGATGGACCTTCGGCAGGTCTTTCCAGATTTCTTTCGTCTCAAGACCTCTTTCCGTAAGATCATCTGTCGTCAGGAACATTTTGAATTTATGGGTTGATAAACGCTCAATTCGCATAAATCTCCTCCTCCCCCTGTATATATAGTAAATCATACCAATTTTTAATCCAGTTTCTGCAATTCAAATATGTGGTATTCGGAATTGGTTTCCAGCCGCAGCGGCAGTAAAGAAGTTCCGTATCCTTCGCTTACAAAGACCCTGGTATTCTCGAAGAGCTTCCAGCCGCCCCGTTCGTAAGGACCATACCCCATGAATCTGATCTGCCCTCCATGTGTATGCCCCGAGAGTATTAAATCGAAATCTTCGGCGAAAGAAGCCATCTGCTGCATTTGAAAAGGGTCATGCATAACAAGTATGGAAGGCCGGACGTCCGATTTCGCAGGTTTTTTAACCTCCTCTACAGAGTAAGGGTCGATCCCTGTAATGCTGTAGTCGTTTTCTTCGAGCGTTTCGTTTGAGAGCACCCGCACGTTAAATTTCTGAAGCAGCTGAAAAGTAGTTTCTTTTTCTCTATCGTTGTTACCGGGAATAAAATAGATGGGTTTTCCGATTTTCGTCAGTATGTTGAGATTATATTCCATAGATTTGTCAGAGACGCGTCTGTCAACAAAATCACCGCCAATCACAATTAAATCCACGTTTTCCTCAGCTATACGCTCGGCAATACGATTGTTGTGTACGTCCGATATAAATAACAGCCGCACCATCCCTTCCATATCGCTGACAGTCAACATGTGCACTTTTCTCACCGGTTTCATAGCTTTTCTCCCCATATATCGGATAATTGCTACTACTAACAGGAAGACGGTCCAGATTTTGTTCAATTAACTCACCTCTACTTCCAATGACTCTTCTCATCTTGAATACTAGTTCATCATATCAGAAAAAAATAGAAAGCAAAATTGAATCCACTTGCCGCTTTGTTGCCGGACCGCTCCTGTAAACGTGTATGCTGCAGATAACTGACGAACAAACCGCCACAGTAAAATCTGAATCATTCACTGCTTTTACTTTTCAATATAAGTGCCAGAGTAAAATCCACGAAAAAGTGAGCTGAAACGACATACGTTAAGGCTTGAGTCTGTTCATAAATAAAACCGAACAGGAAGCTTATTATTAGCACACCCGTAAAAAGCAGCGGCCTGCTCAAATACCGGAAATGGACGAAAGCAAAAAGGAGACTTGCCGGAACGAAACCGGTCAGCGGCTGGAGGACTCCCCGAAACAGCATTTCTTCACTGAACGCAATAACGGCAGTCAGGAGGAGTATCGCCGGTACCGGAAGCCCTTCGAATAATTTCCTGTTGATCCCGCCGTCATCATAGTGATCCTCCGGCAAGGTCTTCATTATTATCCCGTCGAACCCTACTATTAAAGTAGCCGGGATAACCGCATATATTATCCAGTCCTTAATGTCGAATCCCCACTGAACGGTCCAGTGTTCCCGGAAATCCAGAAAAACAGAACTGACCGCCAGGGCGATGACCATCAGCAATCCTTGAGTAATGAGCACATGTTTCATCAATTCTTTTGAAGACATCTGTTTGATTATTTCTTTATTGTCCATATGAACTCCTGGCGTGGAATATGTTGTAGAGACGTTCTTCCCAAAGAGGAAGACCCTGGCGTTCTGCTACACCTTCGTAGGTCGCCTGAAAGATGTCAGGGTGACAGTGATCACAACATTTTTGGTGCGGAGTCTGAAAGCTTGCCTGAAAGTGCCTGTACAGTTTTTCCCTTCTGCAGCCGGTCGTCTTTATAACCTCCATCATATGAATGAGGTGATTCTGTTTCTGTTCGGTCCTGAGAAGCTGGCGTTCCTTAAGCTTATCTGCTGCTTCCTTTATATTCGCCCGTAGAGAAAAATCTTTTCTGCCGACATTCGCAATAAGGAAATTGTACTGGGACTCGGATAATTCAAGATGCATGCAATCCTCATAGGAAGGCGTCTTTTCATTTGCGTAACAAAACCGGAGAAAAGCGTCTATCTGTTCATGGGAAGGAAGCTCGGACTGTATAAACATTTGCGGCAGTCTCTCATCCCCCGGTGCATACAGCAGCAAACTTGTACATTCTTCCCCGTCTCTCCCTGCCCTTCCGATTTCCTGTATAAACGATTCTATTCTTGGGGGTAAATGGTAATGGATGACGATACGGATGTCAGGTTTGTCGATCCCCATTCCGAAAGCGCTCGTGCAACAGACGATGTCCAGTTCATTATTCATGAACTGCTGCTGGACGAGCTGCCTGTCCACAGGATCCATCCCACCATGATAAAAGGCGATGCGTCCGAGACTGTTAGCTTTCAATTCCAGCGAAACTTTTTCGGCCATCTGCCTGCTTGAAAAATAAATCATCGAAGGCGCTTTTTGACGACTCAAAAAATCGATGAGAAAACTCCTTTTTTCCTGTTCATTTTCAATTTCCGCTACACCCAGCTGGATATTCGGCTTATCCATCGGGTATATGAGTTTACAGGCTTCCGACCGGCCAAGCTGAAACAGAATGTCCTCCTGCACTTCAGGTGTCGCCGTTGCGCTCAAAGCCAGCACGGGAGGTTCCCCCAGATCACTGATCACCTGATGAAGTTTCAAGTAATCCGTCCGGAATTCATGTCCCCATTGAGAGATGCAGTGAGCTTCATCCACCACGAACAGGGAAATGGTCTCACGCTTCAGAAGTGATTTCATTTTCGGCATCTGCAGCATCTCCGGAGAAATGTAAAGAAGATCCAGTTTCCGTAAATTACCGCTTATCTTTCTCTTCTGTTGGGGGGAAAGGAAACTGTGCAGGGCAGCCACCCGCTTCATCCCTTTCGCCTTCACCTGTTTAACCTGATCGATCATGAGCGATATCAGCGGGGAAACGACGATCGTCAGTCCCGGAAGGATAAGGGATGGTAGCTGATAGCACAAAGATTTTCCACTGCCGGTTGGTAAAATGGCCAGGGTGTCCATACCGTGCAGTGCATTCTCTATAACATTTTCCTGGCCCGGTCGAAACTCACTGAATTTAAATTGGTCTTCCAGCACTTTTTTAACGTTGATCGGTTCCATTATCCCTGTCCTTTCTGGAGCTTAGCAAGTACTATTCTTATCTGGAAATATGAATAGTCCCCGTTCAGTTGCTCCCGGATTACCTTCAGACGTTTTGTATTCGTCTTTCGGACTGCGGCCGCAATATCCCGGGCTCCTTCCCGGCTTATAAAAGCGTCGGTGTTACGGGCCGGATCAACAAGCACGGCTTCAACGAGGTGGTCCTCGATTGTACTCGGTTGCAATTGCCTTATTTTCGCGACTTTTTCGATCGATCCGAATTTGTTGTACAACTCAATGGATTTTCCCGAGGAGGAAGTGAACGCCTCTTTTTTCATGAGATCTTCTGTCAATTTATACAGGTAGCAGGAAGAATCCGAAGAAACTTCAGAAAACATGTAATAATACATATTCGTTAAGTAGAGAGGGATGTCCCATACAGGTTCGCCATTTTCCTCCGCTAGCTGGCTATATGTCCAACCGGTTCTGTCCCCGCCTGTAAGTCGTCTTACGAACATCTCTTTCTCCATATCGGAAAATGGGGTGAGCAGCGTACGCAATTCCTTGTATAGAATAGGCGCATCCTCGTCCAGCACCGCTTTTCGTTCACTGTAAAATTTTCTTGCCCAGTTCTGTACCGGGCCTTTATCTACAATGGGCAAGTACCCGGTGTGTCTGTACACAGCATTACTGATAATCTGAATCCATAGCAGCAGCCTGTTCCTGAACTCTTCGACCGCTTCGGAATACTCCAGCCCCGAAAAGTAAAGAGGTATACGTGTTTCTTCGATAGATCCTTCACCGTAAGCAGTGACGCTCATCCTCCCATGGTCATGCCAGACTGTTTTGCCTTCTTTGTACAACTCGTGGAGTGCATAATCCAGCGTCTCTCTTTGCAGACCGGGATAGACTCCGTAATATCCTTCTATACCATATACTTTTGCGTCCTGAAATGTCTGGGAAGACTTCTTCCCCCGCAACAGATGGTAGACGCCCGAGACGGTGCGTTCAGCATTCATCTTACTAAGACAATCTAACAGTATATATGTAAACATAAGGAATTCCTTTCGAATGATATAGTTGAATTCGATACAGATAGAACGTAGACTTGAAGGAGAGATACTATAGAAAGAAGGTATTACTTATGAAGCTTTATTCGATCGTGGATAAAGATACATGTATCGCCTGCGGTGCGTGCGGAATGGCTGCCCCGGAACTATACAACTATGACGATGAAGGGCTTGCCTATTTCCTGCCGGACGATAATCAGGGAAACACACCTATCGCGGAGGAATTGGAACTTGACGCCGAAGATGCTTACGAGGGGTGCCCGACCGGGTCCATCAAACTTGCAAACTCCAATTTTAATGGAAGTATACCAGAGGAAGACTGATAAACAAAAGAAGGTGCTCCCGGCACCTTCTTTTATTATACCATTTATTATTTTCAGCTGGCGAGCTGTGCACGCCGCTCATATTTGATGAATAACTTTTCGAATACAGAATAGAAAACCAGAATAAACACGAAATTCGACGCAGCATGCATCAGGTCAAAAGGAATTCCGGCAAGGTAGTATCCCCAGAATGTCTGGGAGATCGCCCGCATTGTAAATGCCATCACCACTCCAAAAAACAGCCCTGACAATAAGCCGTAAACGCTTAATCCTAATACAGGGAGTCTCGGTAAGAATTTCCCGAGCAGCCCGGCCCCTATACCTATAAGTCCCCAGGCTGTCACCTGCCACACTGTCCATATCCCCATACCAAGTACCATATTTGTCAGAAAGGTGGTCAGAAAAGCGGTGATCACCGCCGCCAGCGGTCCGAGCCAGAAGCCGCTCAGAATGATTATAGCGGTTACCGGCTGGGCATTCGGAATAGCGGCAAAAGCAATCCTTCCCACTACGGCCACTGCGGCAAGCATGGTTATCAAAGTTAATTTATACGTATTCCACTGCATTTATGATCATTCCCAGGACTGGAAATCAAAATGTATTTCGTCCCCGTCCTCGATTTCATACTCGGCAGCTCCGACTGTTGCTTCTTCACCGTTCACGTCATAAACCCAGGCCTTTTTCTCCCCTTCTTCAGCGGAGATGCCTTCAATGCCATTAATGAATCCATCTTTTTCTTCCACTTCGAAATTTTCTTCCATGGCATCCATCAGTACTGTGCCTTCTTCCACTGTTATATCTTTTTCTTCCACCTGTTCTTCACCCTGGTTTTTCGTCAGCTCCACGGTAGCTTCAATTTCCTGGGAAGACTGGCTGCCCTCCTCTTGACTTTCCGATGTTTCACTTTCCGCCTGACACCCCGTAAGCAATACAAGTGTCAAAGCTACTACTCCTGCATAATTCCTCAATTTTTCCATGCGACTTCACCCTTTCTTCAAATTTTAGAAGAAAAAGCATTGGAACAACCTGCCATAAAAAAGCCCGTCCATAAAGGACGGGCTTGAGATATCGACATACATTGATAGTCCAGGTCATCTCAAACGCTCAATCCTCGAAGCAATGAATCCTTCACAGACAGGTTTACTGGCTTATGTCATCCTACTCCGATACCTTCCCGTGGCGAACTTTCACCACAGTGGATTTTATCGTTTCGTTACATTTACAGTTGCGAGGACAGCTCCGGATTCGCACCGGATTCCCTAAAACCTGTGAAAATTATTCAATTAATTATAACATTACATGAATCGTTCTATTTTGGCAAGTTCTCTACGGGCAGATATATATAGAACGTAGTTCCTTCCCCTTCTTTACTCTGAACGGAGATTTTCCCTTTATGGGCCTCTACGATATTCTTCGCAATAGCAAGACCCAGTCCCGTTCCCTGCTTCTCTTCGGAAGGAGCCCGTTTCCTGGACTTATCTCCTTTATAGAAGCGTTCAAAGATGAATGGAAGATCTTCCTCCGGAATACCTGCACCTGTATCTTCCACTTTTATTTCAAAATGGTCCTCCCCTCCGTGAAGGTGAACATGTACAGAACCGTCCTCCGGTGTATGACGGATAGCGTTATCCAGAAGGTTCGTTACCACCTGTTCTATACGGTCGGAATCGATGGAGACAGTACCTGCCGGAAGGCCGGATCTTTCATGAAGGAGTTGTACACCGGTTTCCTCTGCCACTCCCTGGAATTTATTCACTATACGATCGAGAAAAAGATTCACGTCCACAGGCTCTTTATGCAACTGAATGTTCCCCGATTCCATTCTGGCAAGATCAAGCAGTTCGTTTACAAGACGACCCATCCGTTCGGATTCTTCCAGAATGATTTGAGCCAGCTCATTTTTCTCTTCTTTCGTAGTTGCTACTTCATCGACGATCGCTTCGCTGTATCCACGCATCATGGATATAGGAGTGCGGAGTTCATGAGAAACGTTTGCAAGGAAATCCTTACGAAGTTTATCGAGCCTTCGTTCTTCCGTCATATCCCTTAGTACAGCCACTACTCCTCTGATGGTAGTGTTGCTGTAAAGGGGGGTCATGATGATCACCCAGTTCCTCCCCTGGACAGTGACTTCCGTCATGGCTTCCCTCTCTTCCGTGATGACAGATTCGAACAGTTCATGCAGGGACGAAGGCAGTTCTTCCTCCTCCAGCTCCTCCTCATATCTCCACGACTGTAACAGCTGTTTCGCAGGAGGATTGGTCACCAGTATTTTCCTTTTATGATTTAAGGTGATTACTCCGTCGGCCATGGATTTCAAAACGCCCGAGAGCTGTTCTTTCTCCTGATTCAGCGCATCGATATTCTGCTTAAGCTGACGGCCCATCCGGTTGAATGCAATGGCCAGTTCTCCTATTTCGTCATGAGTAATAATGGGTATCTTTGTATGGAACTCGCCTTCCGACAGCTCAAACGCTCCTTTACGCATTTTCATAAGAGGTGCTGTAATCCGTGTCGATAAGAAAAAAGCGAAAATCGTAGTCAATACTATAGCTATACCGGCACCGAGAAAGACAGTTTTAGTCGTCTGCTGGGTCGTTTCTTCCACAGAATCCAGGGGTTTGTAGACGAAAACAGCTCCCCTGTCTCCCGAGAGGGGGGAACCCACAGCCAAAAACTTCCTCCCGTCAGCCGAAGCCACTTTTTTCACTTCCGTTCCCCCGGATATTACCCGTGCCAGCTCTTCATCCTGTTCAAACCACTGTTTCTGTAGTTCTTTGAAGTCACCGCTATCGCTTTCCGCTTTCCAGGATTGCCCGTTTCCACGAACGACAAGCACGTGGCTCGAAGCTGATTTCACGGTGTCTGTAGTACTTCGGATAATATCCTGTCGTTGTTCACTGTCTATAAGCGTCGACACTACCGTAGCGGTACGGAGCATTTCTTCTTCAGCTTTATTCACATGAAAGTTCTCGAAAAATTGAAGCAGCAGTACTGTCAGAATTATAAGAACGAAACAGACAAGGAGCAAAATGGTAAACCACAGTTTTACTACTACACTGCGCCAGAACATCAATCGTTATTTACCACGAACTTGTATCCTACACCCCACACGGTAGCAATCATACCGGCCGATTCTGCCGATACTTTACTCAGTTTTTCCCTGAGTCTTTTGACGTGGGTGTCTACAGTTCTCAGATCCCCGAAAAATTCGTACTTCCACACTTCCTTCAACAACTGTTCCCGGTCGAAAACTTTATTAGGACGTTCAGCCATATACAGCAGCAGCTCATATTCTTTAGGCGTAAGCGGAACTTCTTTTCCTTGAGCCGTCACTTTATGAGCATCATTGTCAATGGTGAGATGAGGGAAAACGATAATATTTCTCGCCTCGGTATCCGTGTTCAGAAACTTCGTACTTGATGCTCTGCGCAGCAGAGCTTTAACTCTCAACACGACTTCACGCGGGCTGAAGGGTTTTACTATGTAGTCATCCGCTCCCGTTTCAAATCCTTCCACGCGATTCGCTTCCTCTCCTTTGGCCGTAAGCATGATAACCGGTGTCGCTTTTTTCTCACGCAGGGCTTTACAGACCTCGATACCGTCCATACCCGGAAGCATCAGATCCAGTAAAATCACGTCGTAATTATTCTGCAGAGCCTTTTGAAGAGCGCGCTCTCCGTCCTCGGCTTCTTCAATGGTATAATCTTCCCTTTCAAGGTACATTTTCACAAGTCTTCTGATACGTTCTTCATCATCCACCACTAAAATTCTGGCTCCCTGATCCATCGGAATCCCTCCTCAAATTGAATTAGAATCGCTGCAGGGCACCCGGGCTTCCGCCGGATGAATGCAGTATTTCTTTGAAAATCCGCATACTCGCTCCCATGTCCAATCATAATAAAAAGAATGTTAAAAGAAAAGACAGGAGTTTGTCCCCTGTCTAAACGTTATGCGTAAGAATGTAGGCCGGAAATGATCAGGTTGACCGCCAGCAGGTTGAACATAATGATGGCGAAACCTATAACGGCAAGCCAGGCAGAACGTTCTCCTTCCCAGCCCCGCGTAAGCCTCAAATGCAGAAATGCTGCATAGAAAAGCCAGGTTATCAGGGCCCACACTTCTTTCGGGTCCCATCCCCAGAATCTGTCCCAGGCTTCCTGAGCCCAAATAGAAGCGAATATGATTGCTCCCAGGGTAAATACAGGAAAGCCTATAGCAACGGAACGGTAAGAAACTTCATCCACCAGTCTTGGACTCGCACTTTTCAGTAAAGGCTGAATGGATTTAGCGATCCTTTTTCTCAGTATTAACCTTAAGAGACCGTAAATCACAAGTCCTGCCAAAAACGACCATATAATCGTGTTGAATTTAACCGGAGCATTCACTCCCTGCATCCAGCCCGGAGTCTCGAACAACGGTCCGAAAGCACCTTCTGTAACCAGCTCTCCACCGTTCGGCCCGGCTATCGCAGGCATTTCGTAAGTAATTTCCGTCATCTGTTCATTGACAGGTGCTTCGAATACCGTTTTATAGTCTGCAGCACCAAAACCGGAGGCCACCACTATGTACCCGAGTGCACTCATAAGTGCGAACAGGACGAACTCCAGCCACCTTGTCCGTTTCGTAGCTTTTTCCTGATTTACCTGGCGAATGAGATAAATCAGGCCGGCAGCAAAACTGATGGCAAGGATTGCCTGTCCGAGAGCTGCAGTCGTCACGTGGATATATAGCCAGTGAGACTTGAGCGAAGGCACGAGAGGACTGATTTCAGTCGGGAACATGCTGGCATATGCAATGACCAGAAGAGCCACCGGCAAAGCGAAAAGACCGAGCAGCGTAATTCTGTAAATAAGAAACAGAACTATGAAGCCGAACACAAGCATCATGCCGAAGAACGTCATGAATTCGAAAAGGTTACTGACCGGCGCATGACCGGCTGCGATCCAGCGGGTTATGAAATAACCTATCTGGGTAAGAAATCCAACGACCGTCAGTCCGATCCCCACGTTCCCGAGTTTTCTGTTCGTTTTCTCATTCGTCATTTTCACTGTAGCACCGAATATGAAAGTGGCTATCAAATAAATGAAGAATGAGGCATAAAGTAAATTACTGCTAATCGCTGATAATTCCATCATCCTTCCTCCTTTCTTCCGCATCTTTCTCTTCCTGTTGATCTACCGGGAAAGCTATCCCCGTTCCTTCAAGGGTCCTGTCGATATCTTTTTTAAGAGCGAACCAGTTTTTATTGGTGTGACCGGCCACCCAGACTCCGGCACCTTTTGGCTGAATCCAGATCCGACGATGGTTCCAGTACATCCCCTGGATGACGCCTATCATGAATATAGCCGCTCCGACGGCAATGATCGGCAGCGTATAGTCTTTTTTGACCGTAAGTCCCGTCACGTCCCTCGTTTCGAAGTTTGTGAGTCCGAGTTTGTAATCATTGTTTCCGGAAGCATCTATGTTCACACCGATACCGGCAAAGCTTACTTCCGTTTCCTCTCCAGGAGCATCCACTTCAAAGATGAACGCCGGATTTCTCGGGAATTTCGAAACCTGCTTCGGTTCCCCGTCGTCGAGTTCAAATTCCGGGAAGTATCTTTCAAGTCTGACGACAGTACCGTTATCAAGCTTGTACTCATCTTTAGGTTCGATCAGGTCTACCGTAAACTCTCCGTAGTTTGAATCCTCATCACCTTTATCATGAAGTTTGAAGGTCATGGAAGAGAATTCGTTCAGCTGATAACTGGCCTGGTAAAGAGAAATACCGTTTTCGAGCGGAATCGGATGGTTCACTCTCGCTTCCGCTTCTTTCACCTTTTTAAGTTCGGGTTCTTTACCCGGAACGACGGGAAGATCCGTCCGTTTATATATTACTGCGTTCGTCTGATAGTTTTCAGGAACCGGAGCGCTCTGCTTCTGCAGTGACTCCCGGAACTGGGAATTCCCCTCATCTTCCATATCGTAAGTTTCCAAAATGAAATCTTTGTTTTTCATATAGTAGATTCCATCGGTACCTACAATCTGTTTCGTTTCTCCTTCGCGCACCCAGAGAAACTCGTCCATATACATAGCGGGAACGAATCTCAGCATAGCACCAAGAAGAACGATAATCAGACCTATGTGGTTAACATACGGGCCCCATCTGGAGAAACGATTCTTTTCAGCCAGTATGTTTCCGTCTTCTTCATACAAATTATATCTTTTGGATTTCAGATTGGCTTTCAATTTTTTGTAATCTATGTTGCCCGAGTCGGTCTCACCGAAGATACGCTGCTTTTTCATGAAGTTGGGATGACGTTTCGGTTTCTGTTTCTTCAGTGTTTTATACAGGGGTACGAAACGGTCGATACTTGCAATTACGATGGAAATCCCGAGCATAGCAAGGAGAAGCAGGTACCACCATGAGCTGTATAGATTATGAAACCCGAGCTGATAATATATCTGTCCGAGTATACCGTACTGATCTTTATAGTGGGTAGAGGGGTCCGACCCTGGAGGCAGGTACATCTCCTGCGGGAAGATTGTTCCCAACGCGGAAGCTACCACGATTACTATAATAATGGATACTCCTATTTTTACAGAAGAAAAGAAGTTCCACGTTTTATCTATAAATGTCCTCTGATACGTTTGTGACCTTCTCGCACTGCCATCGTATCTCATGTTCAGCAACTGCTCAGGTTTATTGTTATTCAGGTGCTGGTTTGCTTCGAACGGTTTCCCGCAGGCTTCACAAAGCACCGTTCCTTCCGGGTTCACATGCCCGCATTCGCATGTAATTTTACTCATATAAATACCCCACATTTTTATCCATATTTAAGAAGAAGGAGTTATATCCTGAAGGTGACCTTCCAGTTTACTCAAGGTCAGCGGCCCGATGACCGTTTCCTCGATCTTTCCATCAGGACCGATGAATAGTGTCGAGGGGATTGGACCGATGTTATACAGATTCATCACCTGTCCATCCTTATCCTGTAGTATAGGAAACGTTAACTGGTACTCTCTCATAAACTGCTCGACTACTATATCGGTAGTATCCAAATTGATCGCGAGAATCTCCACGCCTTTTTTCTTGTATTTCGGATACAGTTCCTCCATGTATGGCATTTCGTCTTTACACGGTTCGCAATATGTAGCCCAGAAGTTAATCATAACGCCTTTCCCGCGGTAATCTTCGAGTTCTACCGTCTCGTCGGTCCCGAATTTCTTAAGGGCGAAATTCGGAGCTTTTTCGCCTTCCTCTACAGAGACGCCGTCTTCCTGAAATGCAGACGCTACGGCGAAGACCACGAGACTCAGCATAATTACAAGCAGAGTTGAACGGAAAATAAGTCGCTTTTTCTTTTTCTTTACTGTTTTTTCACTCATACCACTCACCCCCCGACATTATAACATGAGTGTTTTTTAAATTTATTGAACATTATTTAACATTTTCATCCGCAAGCTGGCGTAACTGCTTGACTTCGTGAGGTTTCAGCGGGCGAAAGTCCCCGGCATTCAGTCCGTGAAGATTCAGGAATCCGTACTGTTCTCTTTTCAGTTTATCGACAGGTACTCCGAGTGCGTCGAACATTTTCCTTACCTGTCTGTTTTTTCCCTGATGAAGAGTCATCTGAATGATAGCAGTGTTCTTTTTCCCATCGGTCGAAGTAATTCTTACATCTTCCGCTTTAAAAAATTCACCTTCGATCTCCATCCCCTGCTTCAGCTGTTTCATCTGTTCGCGGGTCGGTATGCCACGGGACTTGATGATATATACTTTGTCTATTTTATGTTTCGGGTGCATCAGTTTATTGGCGAATTCCCCGTCATTTGTAAGAAGGATAAGCCCTGACGTATCGTAGTCCAGCCGTCCCACCGGAAATAGACGTTGGTCGATCTCCGGAATGTAGTCGGTTACGACTTGCCGGCCCCGGTCGTCTTTGGAACTCGAGATGACGCCTCTCGGTTTATATAACAGAAAATAAACGGGGGCTTCCCTTTGAAGAGGTACTCCGTCAACTTCCACTTCATCCTGAGAGGACACTTTGGTTCCCAGTTCCTTAATTGTTTCATTATTGACCTTCACCCGTCCTGCTTTGATGAGTTCTTCGGATTTTCTTCGCGATGCGACGCCGGCCTGGGCCATTACTTTCTGCAATCTTTCCATTTTTACCTACTCCCTCTTTTCTCCACTTAAGAGACCACGCTGCGAAGACAACGCGGTCATTTATCGAAAACATTCGTTTTATATTCATTGATACTGCATCCGTAGCCATTATACCAACAATCTTCAAGTGCAGTCCAACATTGAGAATTTTTCTTTATCTATTGTGACTAATCAGTGAAAACCTTTTCGTTGTAAGTTATGTATATGTCGGATCTGTGGCTGTTTCTGTACATGATAACCTCTATGAACCGGCACACCCCGGTTCTTCACCCTTCTTCCAAAGAATCGAAAAAATTCTCAGCCGCCGAATAATCTTCCTGAAATGCTTCTTTCAATTCAGGAAGGTCTTCCAGTGACTGTAAACCGAAGTAAGTAAGAAAGTGTTCGGTCGTCCTATAAAGAATGGGTCTGCCTACCGTTTCCTTTCTACCTGCTTCTTCCACCAGCTGCCTTTCAGCGAGTGTCTGCAGCGCCTGATCACTCTTCACTCCGCGGATGTAATCCACTTCGACCCGGGTAATCGGCTGCCTGTAGGCGATAATAGCCAGCGATTCCAGCGAAGCCTGAGATAGACGCGTATGATTTTTCTTGTATCCCCATCTCTTATAGACTGCCGCATATTCCGGTTTCGTCGTCAGACTGTACGTTCCTCTCGACTCCATCAGACGGATCCCTCTCCCGGGATTCTGCAGCTCTTCCTTCCAGTCTTCAAGTAGTTCCTCCACTTCATTTTCCCGGATTTCCAGTATTTCTGAAAGTTGTTTCTTATGCATCCCTTCTTCTCCGGCAGCAAACAGCAGCCCCTCGAGAATCGCAAGCTTACTCTCTCCCATGATTATCCCCCTGTTTAAATATATATAAATCTTCAAAATGTTCGTCCTGCCTGCATAAAACCTGTTTATCTTTCACCAGTTCCAGCAGGGCGAGAAATGTATTCACCATTTCAGTTCTTGTGCGGGCGGAGAAAAGTTTCTCAAACGTTATACCGGATGGGGATTGCTGTATCTTTTGAAGAATATGGTCCATCGTCCGTTTAATGGGCATCTCATCTCTTTTCACCCCTGTCTCCACTTCCGGAGACGGAGATCCAGTTTTATTAAACATGCGCTGCAAAGCTTCGATCATATCAAAGACGGTAGCCTGCTGATCATCCCCGGCTCCCTCCTCTATACTCACCGGAGGTCTGGAGTAGACTTCGTTATCTTCTGCTTCCCTGTCTTTCAGCTGCCCTGCCGCATACTTAAACTTCCTGTATTCCTTAAGTCTTTCCATAAGTTCTTCTCTCGGATCCTCCTCGCTTTCCAGCTCTTCCGGATCGACCGGTTCTTCCGGAAGCAGTGTGCTGCTTTTCATTGCAAGAAGCGTAGCAGCCATCACGAGATACTCACTTGCTATATCAAGTTCCAGCTCATTCATAGTGTGAATGTACTCCATGTACTGATCAGTAATCTCAGCTACAGGAATATCGTGGATGTCTATTTCAAGTCTCTGTATAAGATGAAGGAGCAGATCCATCGGTCCTTCAAAACCTTCTACTTTTATATGATACTCGCTTTTCACGGACATCAGCCTTTTCTCTATAAAGTTCTAATTCATTATAACACGAGGCTGCAAACTCTTCCGTAAGGACAACAACCCATTTTTCCACCCACAAAAAAGAGCGCGGAGTCCGCGCTCTTTCATTTTGCTTTATTGCATTTTTCTATAAACGCTTCTGTCTCTTCAGTGGCACAGACAGAGTAGGAACCCTGGTATTTATCTCTTACTTTTTCAACCATTTTTCGCCCGATGCCACTATTGCGATGTGACGGGTTGACGGAGACATGCTGAATAATCGCTTCGCGCTCGTTCACGCGAACGCCTGCGGCACCTATAATGTCTTCGCCCTCTTTCCACAAATATAAATGCCAGTCCTGATTATTCTCATATTCCTTGATAATGTCCTGCAGTTTCTTAACATCTTTTGCTTCCGGCATAAAGGACAGCAGCCCCATAGCAATTTTCTCAAAAGATTTTTTAAACCTGATTAACATAGTGACCCCTCAATCATCTTAGAAATTGATGTAAAGCCGGTCTACTGAACAACTACTCCAAACCAGTAGTACAGTCCGAAAACCAGACAAAATATCAATAATATTATTAGTAACCTTATGTTACGTTTACGCATTGAATTCCTCCCGGAATGACCCAGATAATAGCATACTCCATTCTCAAAAATTATTCAAGCGGTTATAGCTTTCCCGGCAGTCATTCGGACACTCTGACCTCTTTCATTACGTCACCCTTATTAATACGATCGACGATTTCCACTCCTTCAACTACCTGACCGAAAACCGTGTGTTTTCCGTCGAGATGAGGCTGAGGGCTGTGACAGACGAAAAACTGACTGCCCCCTGTATCTTTCCCTGCGTGAGCCATGGATAGCGTGCCTCTCTGGTGCCGGTGAGGATTGTCATCTGTTTCACATTTGATAGTATAACCAGGTCCGCCAGTTCCGTCACCTCTCGGGCACCCTCCCTGTACTACGAAGTCAGGAATGACCCTGTGGAAAGTCAGGCCATCGTAGAACTTACTGTTTGCAAGGCTTTTGAAGTTCTCCACCGTACCGGGAGCATCTTCTTCATAAAGTTCCAGAACCATGCGTTCGCCATTTTCAAATTCAATATAACCGTTTTTCATCAGTATCTCCTCCTGTTTTAAAATTCAGATCAAATCTCGTTATCTCATCGAAGGATTCCCGTCTGATCACCAGCTGATGAGAGCCGTTCTCTACGAATACGACAGCCGCTTTAGGGAATCGGTTGTAGTTATTCGACATGGAATAACCGTAAGCCCCGGTACTGAATACTGCCAGCGTGTCGCCGGGAGTAATATCAGGAAGCGTCGCATCCCATATCAGCATATCCCCGGACTCACAGCATTTACCCGCTATGGCATACGTACGCCTCTCTTCCTCGTGCATCCTTTCTGCCGCTTTAATGTCATACCTGGCATCATAAAGAGCGGGGCGTATATTATCGGTCATACCACCATCCACCGACAGATAGGTACGCACCCCTTCGATTTCCTTTACTGAACCTGCTTCATAAAGCGTTACTCCGGCATCCCCCACTATCGCTCTCCCGGGTTCTATCCAGATCTCGGGCATAGGATAATTCTGCGTTTCCGATTGGAACTTCACTTCGCTCATAAGAGCCCGGGCGTACTCATTGAGGCTTAGCGGATCATCATCCTCCGTATAGCGGATTCCGAATCCTCCCCCCAGATTGAGTACTTTCGCTTCATAGCCATGTTCTTCTTTCCACTTCTTCATTATATCAAACAGTTTCCTTGTGGCCATCAAAAACCCGCTCGTTTCAAAAATTTGGGAACCGATATGGCAATGCAGGCCGATGACATTCATTCCGGTTGATTCCAGGAGAGAAGTGAAGGCCCGGTCCGCCTGACCACTCGTTAAATCAAAACCGAACTTGGAATCTTCCTGTCCCGTTAAAATGTAGTCATGCGTGTGCGCCTCTATACCAGGTGTCACTCTGAGAAGTACGTCCATCGTTGTATTCTGTTCTTCAAGAATTTCTTCAAGCAAAGCTATCTCATAGAAGTTATCTACTACGATGCACCCAATCTTAGCGTCCACGGCCATTTTTAATTCTGATCTGCTTTTATTATTCCCGTGCATGTGTATTTTTTTCACCGGAAAACCTGCTTCGAGAGCAGTATAAAGCTCTCCCTCGGAAACTACATCCAGGCTCAGCTTTTCTTCATCCGCCACCTGAATCATGGCGATGGATGAGAATGCCTTGCTGGCATAAGCTACCTGGGCCGGTATACCTTCCTGTTCAAACGTTTCTACAAAAGCTCTTGCATTCTGTCTTATCCTTCCTACATCATAAACGTAAAGAGGGGTTCCGTATTCTTTTTTCAACGTGGAAACATCCACCCCTCCTATTTCAAGTATTCCTGCCGTATTTGTGGAATGTTCCAATTACACCCGTCCTTCCGTTAAGTACACCTGCAGTTTCTTTGACAGAGCTGCACCTTCAAAAAATTCAAGGAATGCTGCAGCCGAATTTATTTGAATACAAATAATATTTATAAATTTATCATAATCGTCTTACACCTACAACATATTAAGTCCGGTACCGGAGAACGGGAGCTTACAAAATCTGATAAAAAGCGGGTAATGATAAGGAAAGGCTGCCGAAATAAATTTCGACAGCCATCCCGGGCAGCATTCGCCCATATAACGGTACTACTTGATGATATTATGAAGTAGTATCGGGGCCTCTTTTTTCTCGGAAGTAATGGTGTAAGCTTTCTTCACTTTCTCCACTGAATCTTCCGGTTCTTTCATATTACTGTGAAGAACAACGAGAGGCTCTCCCTCTTCCACTTTATCGCCGATTTTCTTCTTGAGGGTGATACCGACACTGTGATCGATCTTATCGTCTTTCGTCTGACGACCTGCGCCGAGATACATCGCGGCTACTCCGATGGATTCCGCATCAATCTCATTTACATACCCGCCGGTTTCAGCCGGCACCTCCACATGGTATTCAGCCTGTGGTAGCTTACTCAGATCATCAATCATTTCCCCGGCTCCGTGCTGGGCTTCAATGAATTCTTTCAGTTTTGCGTGGGCTTTTCCGTTGGATATGTTCTCTTCAAGCGCCTCTCTGGCAGCTTCCGGTTTATCGAAAGCCCCTGCCAGAACACTCATCTGGGAAGCAATCTCAAGCGAAAGTTCACGAAGGTCCTTCACATCACTTCCCTTAAGAATTTCAGCCGCTTCTTTTATCTCATTTGCGTTTCCGACCTCAAAACCAAGCGGCTGGTTCATGTCACTGATAACAGCTACTGTATTTTTACCGAGTTCATTACCGATGGTAACCATTTCTCTGGCAAGCGCTTCAGAGTCTTCTACTGTTTTCATAAATGCACCGGAACCCGTTTTCACATCAAGTACAATACTGTCCGCGCCTGAGGCCAGTTTTTTACTCATGATGGAACTTGCAATCAGGGAAAGAGCGTTCACCGTACCGGTCACATCTCTCAGGGCATACAATTTCTTGTCCGCAGGAGCCAGGTTCCCCGTCTGGCCGGCTACCGCCAGCTTATGGGTGTTTACATTTCTGACAAATTCCTCTTTGGTTATTTCAGTAGTGAATCCCTCTATCGCTTCTAACTTGTCAATCGTTCCTCCGGTATGACCGAGACCACGACCGGACATTTTTGCTACGGGAACTCCGAGGGAAGCAACCAGCGGGCCGATGATAAAAGTGACTTTATCCCCTACCCCGCCTGTGGAGTGTTTATCGACAATGTGGCCTTCAATGTCGCTCAGGTCTATTTTTTCGCCTGAGTCTACCATTGCCTGGGTTAGCGCAGCCGTTTCTTTTCCATTCATTCCTTGAAAATAAATCGCCATAGCTAGAGCGGAAGCCTGGTAATCAGGGATTTCTCCGTTCGTGTATCCGTTAATAAAAAATCTGATTTCCTCTTCACTCAGTATATTACCTTCTCTTTTTTTTACGATAATGTCATACATTCTCATGTAGAGTCACCTTCCTGTGGTTCACTTCTCCGCACGTGTAGCCGAGAAATTATATTTTCACCATTTGCTTCCGAAAGGGAATTGTTATACAGCTTTCACGACCGCCTTAACGAAACTGAGAAAGTCTTCCCTCACCCTTGCAGTCGTCTCTATCACTTCATCGTGAGTCAGGGGCTGATCAAGGATGCCTGCAGCCATGTTTGATATACACGAAATACCGAGAACTCTGAGACCTGCATGATTCGCCGCTATAACTTCCGGCACAGTCGACATGCCGACCGCATCCCCGCCGAGCGTTCTGAGCATACGGATTTCGGCAGCCGTTTCATACACGGGACCGGTATTGCCGACATATACCCCCTGCTCCACTTTAAGCCCGAGGTCGTCCGCCTTATTTTGTGCCGTCTCAATAAGGGTTCTGTCATAAGCTTCCGACATGTCCGGGAACCTGACCCCCATCGAATCGTCGTTCGGACCTATAAGCGGGTTGTCTCCCATCTGATTGATGTGATCTTTTATGATCATGAGCTGCCCGGGTTCGTAACTTTCGTTGATACCGCCGGCGGCGTTCGTAACGAACAGATCCGAAATACCAAGTGATTTCATGACCCTTACCGGAAACGTCACTTCTTTCATCGTATAACCTTCATAATAGTGGAAACGTCCCTGCATGGCGATCACCTGTTTACCTTCAAGTTCACCGATAACCAATTGACCTTTATGACCGGAGACGGTCGATTCCGGGAAATGTGGCACATCTTTATAAGGAATAGTAACAGGGTTCGTTATTTCATCGGCAAGTACTCCGAGACCGGAACCGAGAATCAGACCGATCGCCGGTGTCTTATCCAGCTTCCCTTCAATAAAAGCTGATGCTTCCTTAACTGCTTCAGTATTCATTTAATTACCTCCATATTTCAAAGAATGTTTTTCAGGAAACTTTTTCCGTATTCCGGCATTTTCACAGAGAAGTTCTCAGCTACCGTTGCTCCGATATCAGCAAAAGTCTGGCGCTGATCCATCTCCTGGCCGTGTTTCACATTATTGTGATAAACGATGAGAGGAACCAGTTCTCTCGTGTGGTCAGTACCGTGATGGACAGGGTCATTTCCGTGATCCGCTGTAATTATAAGAAGATCGTCGTCGTTCATTTTTTCAAGTACTGTCGGCAGGCGCTCATCGAACGCTTCAAGCGCTTTGCCGTAACCGACAGGATCTCTGCGGTGACCGAATTTTGCATCGAAATCCACGAGGTTCAGGAAATTGAGACCTTCAAAGTCTTCATCCATAGATTTTATGAACTTATCCATTCCATCGTCATTATCGTCGGTCCGGATCGCTTCCGTGACACCTTCTCCGTCGTAGATATCCGAAATTTTACCGAGAGCCACGACGTCATAATCCTCATCCTTCAAGTGGTTCATCACTGTGCGCCCGAAAGGTTTCAATGCGTAATCGTGACGATTCGACGTCCTTTCAAATTCGCCGGGTTTCCCTACGAACGGACGGGCAATCACTCTTCCCACCATATACTTTTCATCACGCGTGATTTCCCTTGTGAATTCACAGATTTCATAAAGTTCTTCCGGAGGAATGACATCTTCATGGGCGGCTATCTGGATAACGGAATCTGCAGACGTGTACACGATCAAATCACCGGTTTCCATATGGTGCTCTCCCAGTTCTTTAATTATTTCCGTTCCGGAAGCAGGTTTATTCCCTACAATTCCACGACCCGTTTTCTCTTTGATCTGATCCAGAAGTTCATCCGGGAAGCCCTCAGGGAAAGTACGGAAAGGTTTGTCAATATACAGCCCCATTATCTCCCAGTGACCTGTCATAGTATCTTTTCCGTTGGAAGCTTCCATCATTGTCGTATAATGAGCTTTCGGCTGCTCAACTTTATCTATACCCGGTATTTCCCTGATGTTACTTAATCCGAGCTGCCCGATATTAGGCATTTTCAGACCGTTCATTTTTTCGGCTATGTGACCGAGCGTATCTGCGCCTTCATCGTTGAACTGAGCCGCATCCGGCGCCTCTCCGATCCCCACTGAATCCATTACTATTAAAAACACTCTTTTAAATTTATCCATAATTGATACCTCCTGCTGATTTTATTTCCCGTCTTTTCCGGAGTATAAGCATAAATATGTCGTAAGATGTCAGACAACATAACCTGTAAGTCAATTGTACCAGTTAAGCCCTGGGGTGGAAAGTACGGTACACGTCCTGCAGTCTCGTTTTCGTAACGTGAGTATAGATTTGCGTCGTGGAAATGTCCGCATGCCCAAGCATCTCCTGAACCGCACGAAGATCCGCACCATTCTCCAGCAGATGAGTAGCGAAAGAATGCCGTAATGTGTGAGGAGTAATCTCATTATTTACTCCTACATCCCTGGCAACCGCTTTCAATATTTTCCAGAAGCCCTGCCGGGAAAGCGCATTTCCGTGGTGGTTAACGAACAATTCTTCCGTTTTCTTCTTTTTAACGAGTGCCTGACGTGCTCCCTGCAAGTATTTTTCCACAGCTTCCCGGGCCATATCCCCAAGCGGGACAATTCTCTCCTTTTCCCCTTTCCCGAGACAGCGAACGAATCCCATGGTCAGATGAAGATCGGAGACTTTCAGGGAAACAAGTTCCGAGACCCGCAACCCGGTGGCATAAAGCATTTCGAGCATAGCTTTATTTCTGGCATCGAGGGAGTTCGTCACCGTCAGGTTCAATAATTTTTCCACATCTTGACTGGAAAGTATTTTGGGAAGTTTCCTTTCTTTCTTCGGTGTTTCTATATGTAAACTTGGATCTTTATCCACTTTCTTTTCACGCACAAGAAACTGATGGTACAGACGTATGGAAGAGAGAAGTCTGGCAATGGTGGAGGGACTTCTCCCTTTATCATTCAGTGTATAAAGGTACTGCATAATATGATGCCTCGTAACCTGATCGAAATCAGTGACCGCCTCTCTTTCCTTCAAATAGGAGAAGTACTGTTTCAAATCTCTCTTGTAGGACTGCACTGTGTTATCAGACAGCCCCCTTTCAACTGTTAAGTAATGGAGAAAATCGTTGAAATCGTCCCACATAGCTGAAACTCCTCTTCCGATTTATAGTGCAATGCCCTCAATTGGACACGCTGTTAGTAACAGTGATTTCCTGACAAACTTTACATATACCATGAAAAGTGAGGCGATGATCCTTCACCTGGAACTTCCAGTCACTTTCCACGACTTTCTCGACTTCTTCAAGTAGGTCCTCTTCGATTTCCTCGACAGAACCGCACTCCGTACAGACGAGATGGTGGTGGAAGTGTTCTGCTCCTTCTTTTCTTAAATCATATCGGGAAACTCCATCACCAAAGTTGATTTTATCAACCACTTTCAACTCCGAAAGTAATTCCAGAGTCCGGTATACGGTGGCCAGCCCTATTTCGGGGGCTTTCTCTTTCACGAGCAGATAAACATCCTCTGCACTCAGATGATCAGCTTCGTTCTCCAGCAGAACGCGGACGGTAGCTTCCCGTTGAGGCGTCAATTTGTAACTTTGGGAGTGTAATTGTTTTTTGATTCTTTCTAATCGATGTTCCATACAACCGCCCCTCTTTCCTATTTCAATTTAATTATAGCAAAGTCGTTCTCAGTGTCAAATTAAAATAATTATTATCTGTTATTGATAATCATTATAATATAATAAATACTTATCATCACTCATTCTCACTGAGTACGTAAGGCCGGGCATAAAAGATTACAGAGGACGTGGACAAATCAGACGACCTATCTTCATCTTTACTACGGAGATTCAGTCTCCTCCAGGAAACAGAAAGAGCCTGGCATAGAGTAAAGCATAAGAGGTTTTGGCGTCGTGGATGATTTCCTTTTCTTCCTGCCGGAATGCCTCCTCAAGAGTCAACTCCTCCACGGTTACGAATTCATCGTCGTCTCCGGCTACATTATCGGACAGTTTCCAGGGATCCTCGGCCAGATAAAGATAAACCAGTTCATCAGCGAAACCCGGGGATGTATAGAAAGAATTGATCAATTTCAGACTCCCGCTGGAATACCCCGTTTCCTCCTCCAGTTCACGGATTGCCGTGCGTTCAGGATCTTCCCCTTTTTCAAGTTTGCCCGCCGGAATTTCAAGCAGGGATTTCTCAAGCGGTTTCCTGTACTGTTTCACCATGACTATTTTATCCTCTCCGGTAACTGCCAGGACTGCCACCGCCCCCGGATGATTGACAATCTCACGTTTTGATTGGTTACCGTCGGGTAATTGTACCGTGTCCACCTTTACATCAATTATTTTTCCTTTGTATATTTCTTCTGTGGAGATTGTGTTCTCTTTGAAATCTTCCTTCATCATTTATCACCTCTAAGTTTTCAGCTATTATAAGTTTAGGGGAAATCTACTATACAGGAAAGGATGAAAATCATGCAGAAAAGACAAATCGGTTCGTCCGATCTTCATATTTCGGAATTGGGACTTGGATGTATGTCCATCGGCACCGAAGAGAATAAAGCGAAAGACATTATTACTGCAGCTCTTGATAACGGAGTGAATTATCTCGACACGGCAGACCTGTACTCTTTCGGGGAAAATGAAAAGATAGTCGGTAAGGCCGTTCAGGGTAAAAGAGATCAGGTTGTAATCGGCTCGAAAGTCGGCAACAATTTCGACAAGGAAAAAGAAACGTGGGAGTGGGACCCTTCTCCACAGCACATCAAAGAAGGGCTGAAAGACAGTCTTCACCGTATGGACCTCGACTACATCGATTTGTATCAGCTCCATGGCGGCACAATCGACGATTCCGCAGATGAAATCATCGATACATTCGAAGATTTAAAACAGGAGGGCCTTATCCGTGAATACGGTATATCCTCCATCCGTCCGAATGTGATCAAGCAGTATCTGGAGCATTCCTCCATCGTGTCCGTTATGATGCAGTACAGTCTTCTGGACCGCAGACCCGAAGAATTATTTCCACTATTAGATGAGTATAACGTCTCTGTGCTGGCGCGTGGCCCTCTGGCAAAAGGGATGCTTTCTGGCAGCGCCGGAGAAGTTGTGCAGAGTAAAGGGAAAGAAGGCTTTCTCGAGTACAGTTACGAAGAGTTGAAACTCTTCACAGAACAATGGAGTCAACTGGCCGGTACCGAGGAAAACGCTAAAAGCTTCCAGTATATACTGAATAACAGAACGGTAGCCAGCTGTATCTTCGGGGCGAGCACCCCTGCTCAGGTGGAAGAAAATATACAGGCTTATGAAAAGGCAAAGCCGCTGCAGGAACATCTGTACCAACAGATGCAGTCGATCAGTAAACCGCTCCAGTATAAAAATCACAGATACTAAAAAGAGCTGCCGCACTGCGGCAGCTTTCTTATTCTCACATTCCGGCCGCAAGCCGGCTCTGATACCCCGAAGCTGATTTATTAGAAAGCTTCCGCTTTTTCTTTCACCTGTTTTACAGAAATGACAGGGTTCAGTATTCCTTCATCACTTTTAAGACGAAATGCTCCTTTGAATACTTCCACAGCCATATTCTTGCGGAAGAACAAAGACTGCTCTCCGTTCATGACGACAGTGTATCTGTCGCTCTCAACGTGCATATCCGTAGAGTCAGTTTTATCATCCAGTCTCATCAGTGGTACTCCATTCACCCCGCACCCGCAGTCGTCCGTATCATACTCGAGTCTGAGGACTGATCTTCCCGAGTCTGCCATTAATCCATCAAGAAGCTTACTTGCTTCATCCGTGAATTGAATATGCATAACATCCTCCCCTTTCCCTTTAATTATAGTATGATGCCCGCGTTTTGTAATGTTTTTCAACTTCAGATATGCACTGACCCGGGGCAGACTATAATCATCACTTTTTATGGAACTGGGCGGAGAACACTTTTTCTATAGTCGAGGGCATAAGCTGGTAAAGTTTACTTGCACCTTCCATCCATACCGGAGCGTTGATCTCTCTCCTGTAAGAGATGAAGGTGTGTACCATTTTAGCAGCGATTATGTTAGGGTTGAGCATAATTTTCCCGACAGAAATGCGGTAACCTCCGGTCGGGTCGGCCCGGTCGAAAAAGCTGGTGTCCACCGGTCCCGGATTCACTCCGGTTACACTAACGCCATCGACTTCCATACGCAGAGAATTAGTGAAACCCACAACAGCGTGCTTCGTCGCTGTATAAACTGCGGCTTTCGGCGTAGCTATCTTTCCGGACTGCGAAGCGACATTAACAATGTGGCCATCATTGCTTTTGAGTAAAGGTAGAAGTTCTTTAGTTATATGAATCAGAGCAGTCACATTCAGCCGGATCATCATATCGCTTTTCGACCAGGGCTCGGACTGAAGCTGTTCAAAACTTCCAAAACCCGCGTTATTTATGAGACCGGATAAATCTTTGTGGTTTTCCTTAACATACTCGATGAGTTTCTTTCTGTCAGCTTCCCGGCCCAGGTCCCCCGTGTGAATGTAGGGTTTTATCCCATACGACTCTTCTATGAACCGGGAGATCAATTCGAGTCTCCGGCCGTCCCTGGCCGCAAGAACGGGAACCGCCCCCTCCCCGGCAAGGTGCAGTGCAGTAAACATGCCGATTCCTCTGGAAGCTCCGGTTACTAATACTTTTCTATTATTAAGACTCTTCACTGATGAAATAAAAATCCACTCCTTTTGAACGTTCCCTGTAGATTTTCCCACGTTCTTCGAGAAAATCCAACTGTCCGACAGTTTCCGACATAGTAAGCGGGTACTGTTTTTTATATTGTCGCGGAAACAGCTTACGGCTTATATCAAAAGAATGCGAAGGCTGGTCCTCTATAATGGAGTAGACTTTGTCTGCGCGTTCTTCCTGCTGGGAAAGTCTTTTCCTGATAATTTCTTCAGCATTGTTAAAACGGGGGCCGTGGCCTGGCATTACTTCCTTTACATTGTAA
This sequence comes from Salimicrobium humidisoli, assembly GCF_002295105.1. GTDB lineage: Bacteria > Bacillota > Bacilli > Bacillales > Halobacillaceae > Salimicrobium > Salimicrobium humidisoli. The sequence goes on from NZ_NSGH01000012.1 coordinate 89,403, forward strand.
CGAAATAATTTCTTAAGAGAGTCCCGGTACTGAATCAGAGGTCTGGTCCTTTCGTTCCCGTGGAAAGGAGGCTCAATAATAGGGTTCGGCGAAATGTGGTACAGGAGATGGTCTCCCCCTATCATTACCCCGTCCTCCTTACTGAATAAAGAAATGTGACTCTGGGCGTGGCCCGGGGTCTCTATCACTTCCCAGTCGGAATGACCGGGGATCGTCTCGCCTTCTTTCAAAGTACCGGTAAGGGTGAACACCGGAAACTCCTTCAGCTTTTCAGGAGCTTCCCCGAGCTTATCAATCAATGCTTCCGGTACTCCGTTCTTCCGATAAAACTCTTCGAAAAAAGAAACGTACCGGGAAGAGAACCGGTCGTCCCTGTCTATCCAGGGGGATGCAGCCCGATGTGCAAGACATTGTTTTACGTTAGGTAGATACTCCACGAGCCCGACATGATCGGGATGATGGTGAGTGAGGACCACCTGGCTGATATCTTCAGGTCGCAGATCATAGCCGGCAAGCTGACTTCTGAAAGCTTCCCACGCTTCATCGGAACGGACACCGGCATCGATCAGTGTAATGCGCTCCCCTTTCAGGACGTATAAATGAACGTCCCCTACAGCGTAGGGGGTAGGTACGGTAATCGTATATAGACTGTCTTTTATAGTTTTCAATATGTAACCTCCGATACGTAATGAATGGTTATTCATTATTATAGCACGTCTTACAAATCATTTTTCAATTTTCTTTGTTTTGATAATAATCTTCCTAGTTAGACTTTTAGCAAAAGACTTTCTTTCAGACAACTCGTTTACTATACTTTCTCAAGTATATACAGCATTACACTAAAGAAAGGAAGTCAGCTATGGAAAGAACTTCTAAAAAAGGGTTTTTGATGAAAACTCTTGACTGGATTGAAAAAATAGGGAACAAATTGCCGCACCCCATTACATTGTTTGCAATATTCGCCTTGCTTGTAGTGGTGCTTTCAGCAATATTATCTGCTATAAACGTACAGGTGCAGGATCCGGCCACCGGAGAAAATCTGGAAGTGGTCAACCTTCTCTCCGCTTCGGGTATCCAGTACATGTTCGAATCAATGGTAGAAAACTTCGTCGGCTTCGCTCCGCTCGGAACCGTTCTGGTAACAATGCTAGGTATCGGTGTGGCGGAACGATCCGGACTTATAAGTGCTATGCTGCGGGGTCTCGTAACTTCGGTTCCACAGTCCCTTCTTACGGCAGCTCTCGTTTTCGCCGGAATTATGTCCAGTATGGCCTCCGACGCCGGTTACGTTGTTTTGACGCCACTCGGAGCCGTTCTATTCGCAGGGCTTGGCAGACATCCGTTGGCCGGTCTCGCTGCTGCATTCGCAGGTGTGTCTGCCGGTTACAGCGCCAACCTGTTTCTGACTTCCCTCGATCCGTTACTCGCCGACCTGACGATCCAGGCGTCCCAGACGATCGATCCGGCTTATGCAGAATCCATTTTATATACGATGAACTACTACTTTATGATCGCTTCTGTATTTGTGCTTACCATAGTAGGTACTCTCATTACCGATAAGCTGGTCGAGCCGCGCCTCGGATCTTTCACCGGGTCTTCGGATGATGAAATAAACTACTTGACGAACAATGAGAAAAAAGGATTGTGGGGAGCACTCGCTGCTCTTATTGTTACGGTCGGGCTTTTATCCCTGCTCATTCTCCCGAGCTGGGGACCGCTGCGTAACCCTGATGAATTTCTCGCTTCTCCATTTTTCCAAAGTCTCGTTCCTGTCATTCTCATCCTGTTTTTCATTCCGGGATTTGTTTACGGGAAAATTACGGGCGCAATTAAAGACGATAAAGATGTGGCCAATCAGCTTTCGGAAACGATGGCTACGATGGGGATGTACATCGTCCTTGCATTTACGGCAGGACAGTTCGTGGCTTACTTTAACCATACGAACATGGGTAAAGTGCTCGCTGTAACAGGAGCTGACTTCCTTGATTCCATCGGATTCACAGGTTTAGGGCTGATCGTCGCCTTCATCATCGTTGCGGCTGTCATCAACCTGTTCATCGGGAGCTCTTCCGCCAAATGGGCGATTATGGCACCGGTATTCGTCCCGCTGATGATGCAGCTCGGTTATTCACCGGAATTGACTACTCTTGCCTATCGTATAGCGGATTCGACAACTAATATTATTTCACCATTGATGCCGTATTTTGCCATTGTTATCGCTTTTGCCCAAAAATACGACAAAAACGTAGGAATCGGTACGTTGATCGCCACTATGCTTCCTTATTCCATCGGTTTCTTCATCATCTGGATTATCATGCTTTTCGTATGGATGGCCTTCGGATGGCCGATCGGTCCGGGAGCCGGTTTCTTTTATCAATAGTACTGCAGATAGGGTCTGGGACATAACTAACTCGGACTCGTAGTAAAAAAACTCCGATCATCGTAAAAAGATGATCGGAGCTTTTTCGATATCGGTCTTTCCAGTCTCCAGAGGCAGAATTTGCGATGGTGGCGTTGTAT
>NZ_NSGH01000013.1 GCF_002295105.1 Salimicrobium humidisoli
GCCTCTGAGACGAAGAGGTTGATAGGTCCGGTGTGGAAGCGTGGCGACACGTGCAGCAGACGGATACTAATCCATCGAGATCTTCTCTATACGTTGGTCGTATGTTTCTTATCCAGTTTTGAAGGTTTTTCAAAAAACCTCTTGAAATTTGTTCGAAAGAACAATATAATAATCTTTGTCCTTGAAAAGGTTTGGTGGCAATAGCGAAGAGGTCACACCTGTTCCCATGCCGAACACAGAAGTTAAGTTCTTCCGCGCCGATGGTAGTCGGGGTTACCCCCCGCAAGAGTAGGGCGCTGCCAGGTCGTTTCAATATTCCACCGTAGCTCAGTGGTAGAGCAATCGGCTGTTAACCGATTTGTCGTAGGTTCGAATCCTACCGGTGGAGCCATTTCTGGAGAGATGTCCGAGTCTGGCTTAAGGAGCACGATTGGAACTCGTGTAGGCCCTTTCGGGTCTCGAGGGTTCGAATCCCTCTCTCTCCGCCATGGCCCGTTGGTCAAGTGGTTAAGACACCGCCCTTTCACGGCGGTAACACGGGTTCGAATCCCGTACGGGTCACCACTATTTTACTGGAGGATTAGCTCAGCTGGGAGAGCACTTGCCTTACAAGCAAGGGGTCGCAGGTTCGAGCCCTGCATCCTCCACCATAGAAGTTATACTTCAACATCGCGGGGTGGAGCAGTCTGGCAGCTCGTCGGGCTCATAACCCGGAGGTCGCAGGTTCAAATCCTGCCCCCGCAACCAATTTTTGGTCCGGTAGTTCAGTTGGTTAGAATGCCTGCCTGTCACGCAGGAGGTCGCGGGTTCGAGTCCCGTCCGGACCGCCATTAATACATAAAAGTGGCTCGGTAGCTCAGTCGGTAGAGCAACGGACTGAAAATCCGTGTGTCGGCGGTTCGATTCCGTCCCGAGCCACCACTTTTGCCGGCCTAGCTCAATTGGTAGAGCAACTGATTTGTAATCAGTAGGTTGGGGGTTCAAGTCCTCTGGCCGGCACCAGATACTTTAATAAAAAATGGAGGGATAGCGAAGTTGGCCAAACGCGGCGGACTGTAAATCCGCTCCCATCGGGTTCGCAGGTTCGAGTCCTGCTCCCTCCACCATTTTTAGGGGTATAGTTCAAAGGCAGAACAGCGGTCTCCAAAACCGCCGATGTGGGTTCGAGTCCTACTACCCCTGTTTTTTCAATCTATGGCGACTGTGGCGAAGTGGTTAACGCACCGGATTGTGGCTCCGGCATTCGTGGGTTCGATTCCCATCAGTCGCCCCATTTTTTATTGTTGGGCTATGGCCAAGCGGTAAGGCAACGGTTTTTGGTACCGTCATGCGCTGGTTCGAATCCAGCTAGCCCAGCCATGCGAGAGTAGTTCAGTGGTAGAACACCACCTTGCCAAGGTGGGGGTCGCGGGTTCGAATCCCGTCTCTCGCTCTTTGAGGTTATGGCGGCATAGCCAAGTGGCAAGGCAGAGGACTGCAACTCCTTTATCACCGGTTCGAATCCGGTTGCCGCCTCCAAAAATAAACATAAAAATCGTGGCGAAGTGGTGGAACTGGCAGACACGCAGCACTCAAAATGCTGTGCCTTCTGGGCGTGTGGGTTCGAATCCCACCTTCGCTATATATAATGAAAACTACCAGGATCCTGGTAGTTTTTTTGTAATGAATGCATAAAGTCAGCTCTCTCCTCCCAGAAGACGGAAGCATAGATGATTTATTACCCCGATGTGTGGTATAAAGAGGGTAGGAGGGATGAAAATGAAACGACACGAAGCGTTAGTTCCTTTGTCTCATCACCATCACCATGGCCTTGTACTTGCTCAGAAGTTACAAAAAACAGAAGAAAAAGACAAGTTCAGAGAGATTATGAAGGATATTGAAGATTTCTGGGAAAACGATGGGGAAGCACACTTCAGGGAAGAAGAGGAAATCCTTCTCCCGCTGTACGCCTGCTATGCAGAGATAGAAGATGATGAAGATATAGAGAAAATGCTTATCGATCATACAGTGATACGTGGACTTATCGTTAAACTGCGTAAGCTGGAAAGATTCGATTATAAAGTGTTTCAGGAACTGGGAGAGAAGCTTCATGATCACATTAGAATGGAAGAAAGGGCTATCTTTCCGAAAATAGAAAGTGCAGTTCCTGATAAAGAACTATATAAAGTGGAAGGCAAGTTTCACATCGACAGTTACAGTGGTAAGTAACGCAACTTTTCAAGTTGCGTTTTTTTAAATAAAAAGGTTGAAACCCTTCCTGGTCGTTGTTACAATGTAAACTATCCCTTGAAGTTGTCCTGACCTCTTCGGGCGGGTGTAGTTTAGTGGTAAAACCTCAGCCTTCCAAGCTGATGACGGGAGTTCGATTCTCCTCACCCGCTCCACTAGTGTTTGAAATTATGTTTTCATACCACGTGCCAACGCAGTGTTTCGTTAATGAATAACGAAGCATTGCGTTTTTTCATGAATGAAAATGGATACATACATATAGATGAGACAGATTCAATGAAAGGAAGTGCTACCATGCAACAGCTGAAAAAATATTTAAAAGAAATAGATGGGAAAAGTTATAAGGGATATAAACAGATCCAGGGGACTTATTCTTTCCGGGATTACAAACTTCACATCGATTATGTGCAGGGAGACCCTTTTGCGGCCCCTTCCAAAATAAGAATAAGAGTTCCGGAAGCGACCCGCTCCATTAAAAAGGAATGGACGACCTCCAGATCACGAAGAATTTATACGGAAGACACACTCACCCGACACGTTTCAGAAACGGTGAAGAAGCATAAATCGAACGTGAAAGGTTCGGGAAAAAGTGGAGATGTAGGAATGGATCAGCCGGGCCAAGAAGTTCTTGAACGTACCGCGGTCATGATAGAGCAGGGTTCTACAGTGCTCTGTTTCACGGTAGGCCTGCCGGCGAATGGACGCCGTATTAACGGAAAGGAAGCTGAAAAACTTTTTTTCGAAGTCCTTCCTGCGATAGTGGAGCAGTCGATTATGTCTATAAAAGACGAGGAGATCGAACAGGCATGTGAACTTGCCGATCAGTACGATGCAATCCGTGAGGAAATGGATAAAAATGACTGGGAAGCGTTCATAGCTGACGGGTCCATTCTCCCGAGGGAGAGCGGGATCAGCCAGCGACCGATGAAAAACGCAGTACCTTTTGAAAGTCCGGAAGAGAACCGGGTTTCCATCTCCCTGCCGCATCGCACAGAACCGCTCACAGGTATGGCGATCAAAAAAGGTATCACGCTGATAGTAGGTGGCGGCTATCACGGAAAAAGTACCCTGCTGCAGGCCATCGAGAGAGGGGTATACCCTCATAAACAGGGAGATGGACGTGAATATGTCATCACTGCTCCGGACGCCGTTAAAGTGAGGGCGGAAGATGGAAGGAAAGTTACAAACGTCGATATCTCCTCTTTCATTAAGAATTTACCGCACGGCACCGATACCTCCACTTTTACAACGGAGGATGCGAGCGGAAGTACATCGCAGGCTGCGAATGTGGTCGAGGCGCTTGAGACAGGTGCCGGAGCTCTATTGATAGACGAAGACACCAGTGCCACGAACTTTATGATCCGGGATGAACGTATGCAGGAGCTTGTGGCGAAAGAGAAAGAACCGATCACTCCTTTCATCGATAAAATCGAGCAGATGAGGGATGAGCTCGATGTCTCGACGATCCTCGTCATGGGCGGATCCGGTGAATATTTCCACGCTGCCGATCACGTTATTATGATGGACCAGTACGTTCCGCATGATGTGACGGCCAGGGCCAGGGAAATAGCTTCCCGTTACCCGAGCGAACGTAAGAAAGAGGAAACTTCTTTCGGTTCCCTGCCGGCGCGGTCTTTTCTTCCATCTACCATTCAGGCTCAGCGCGGGAAGAAGGAGAAAGTGCAGGCTAAGGGGCTGTATCATATAATTATGGGAAGGCACGACATACGCATGGAAGGACTTGAGCAGCTCGTTGATGCTTCTCAGACGAGGTTCATCGCTGATTTGATTACCCATATGAATAAACAGGGGATGCTGAAGAAAAAAGAGACGCTGAAAGAACTGGTAGATGCGATTGATAAACAGATTGATGCAGAAGGACTTTCCTTCGCGGCACCTTTCAGGAATCAGCATCCCGGAGAACTGGCCAGACCGAGAAAGTTTGAAATTGCAGCAACCTTAAACAGAATCCGTACCGCAAAAGTGGAGGATTTAAGGTAAGGGAGAAGGAGGAGCGAACGTATGGATGCCGAACAGTTAAAGAAGGAAACGATTGCCTACAGCAAAGAAATAGGAATCGATAAAATAGGTTTTGCCAGCGCAGACGTATTCGGCGAATTGAAATCCCGGCTGATACGACAGGAACAGCTGGGATACCACTCGGGGTTCGAAAAGGGGAGTCCGGAAGAACGTACGGAACCTGAACGTCTCCTTCCCTCTTCCCAATCTATCATTTCTATCGCGCTCGCCTATCCTTCAAAAATGGAAAATCCCCCAAAAAATGAGAAAGGGGCGCGACGCGGACAGTTCGCCCGTGCTTCGTGGGGGGAGGATTACCACACGGTATTACGCGAAAAACTGCAGCTGCTCGGTTCTTTTCTCCGTGAAAAGGTTCCGGAAGTTGAGTTGAAGCTGATGGTAGATACAGGAGAGCTGTCAGACCGTGCCGTAGCCGAGAGGGCAGGGATAGGATTCAGCGGAAAAAACTGTGCGATAATTACCCCCGAGTTCGGCTCCTACGTTTATCTCGGCGAACTGGTGACGAATCTTCCGTTCGCTCCGGATGAACCGATCCAGGAAGGGTGCGGCGACTGTAATATTTGCGTAGATTCGTGTCCGACGGATGCTCTTGTCCAGGGCGGCCAGCTGAATGCCGGTCGATGCATCGCTTTTCTGACGCAGACAAAAGGTTTTCTCGAAGATGAGTACCGTACGAAAATAGGGAACAGAGTCTACGGTTGTGACACATGTCAGACAGTTTGCCCGTTCAACCGCAAGAAAGATTTCCATCTTCACGAAGAATTCGAGCCGGACCCGGAGAAAGTCAAACCTGTACTCCGCCCTATTCTTCGCATATCCAACCGGGAGTTCAAAGAAAAGTTCGGCAGAATGGCAGGATCGTGGCGCGGGAAGAAACCGATTCAGCGTAATGCTATTCTGGCTCTCGGGCATTACCGGGAAACAGAGGCGGTAGAGGACCTTGTATATCTTATGAAGAACGACCCCCGTCCTGTAATCAGGGGTACGGCTGCGTACAGTCTCGGAAAAATCGGAACGCCGGAATGTTTCGAGGAACTCGAGGTGGCCAGAGGGCACGAGACTGATGAAAAAGTGAAAGAAGAAATGGAAAAAGGTTTAGCTTTTCAGATGAATTGAAAAGGAGAAGTGAAGAAATGATATTTTATCAGAAGGAAATGAGCACTCCGCTCGGTCCTATGCTCGCAACGGCCGATGAGGAGCGGCTGATCCGCCTGGACTACGGGTCCCTCTCCGAAAAAGGGGAACTTCATAAGAACCACATCCACTCCTTTATCGATAAATCTCCTGAGTTGATAGAAAAAGAAACAAAGCTGCTGCAGGAAACGGAGAGGCAGCTAAAGGAGTATTTTAACAGGGAAAGGTACTTGTTCAGCCTTCCTTATAAATTTTACGGCACCTCCTTTCAAAAGAATATTTGGGAAGCGCTCGCGATGGAAGTTCCGTACGGGGAGACGATCACTTATAAAGGTCTGGCGGAGAGCGCCGGTAACCGAAAAGCCGTACGTGCCGTAGGAGGAGCCATGAACAAAAACCCTTTCTCTATCGTGGTGCCGTGCCACCGCGTGGTAGGTCAGAACGGAAAAATGACCGGGTATGGCGGGGGTGTCGATAAAAAAGTGTATCTGTTGAATCTCGAAAACACCCGTAGCTAAAGGGTGGTTTTACTGTGCAGAAATTTTTCCGGGACCTTCCTGTTGTTACGGCTGCGTGGTTCGTTACGGTCTCTTTAAGATAAATACACTTTTATGTGATATAATATCCGGGTTGACTAAAATAATTTCAGAGGTGAAACGAATGCCTAATCACGTGGTATTATTTCAGCCGGAAATCCCTGCAAACACCGGAAATATAGCCAGGACCTGTCTTGCTACGGACACCACTCTGCACCTCATACACCCGCTCGGATTTTCCACGGAAGACCGCATGGTGAAACGAGCAGGACTTGATTACTGGTATGACGTAACTATTTATCATTATGATTCCCTCGAGGAACTCTACGGAAAGTTTCCGGAAGGCGAGTATTATTATGTCGAGAACTTCGGAGGCAGTTCATTCGTGGAGATGGACTATACGGATACGGCGAAAGATCAGCTGTTCGTATTTGGAAGGGAAAGCGACGGAATTCCGCATGAACTGCTGGAAGGAATGGAAGACAGGTGCGTGCGCATACCTATGACAGATAAAGTGAGGTCACTGAATCTTGCGAATACTGTTTCTATTATGCTTTTCCACGTATTGCACGAGCAGGGGTTTCCCGGTCTTATAAAATAAAGGAAGAACAGGAGGCACTCGACCTCTTTCTTCCAAACAAAAAAAGATCGCCTTTTAAGGGCGATCTCTTTAGTATATTACTTCGGCGCACCTGGCTTTTCGTCGCGTCCCGCGGCGAAAATAGATGTAAGAAAAGAAATGCTCACCATCATGATCAATGTCATTTTCATGTGTAATTCCTCCTTCATATTCCGTTCAGGCTATTTTCATTATACATGAGTGAAATTCCAAAGGAAATACCATTTAGAAGTTTGTATTCGTTAACGGTTCCCCGGAGCTTTCTTCGTACCCTTTAGCATATTCCAATCTTCTTTGCACGGTCGTTTTGTTTACCTGTTCGTCTGCGTGATAGGAGGAACGCACCAGTGGTCCCGCTTCACAGTGACTGAACCCTTTTTCTAAAGCTATTTGTTTTAACTCTTCGAACTCATCCGGATGGTAATATCTCTCTACGTTCAGGTGTTTTTTCGTTGGCTGCAGATACTGGCCGAGTGTGAGGATGTCCACGTTGTTCGCCCGTAAATCATCCATTGCTTCAATAAGTTCTTCCTTTGTTTCTCCAAGTCCGACCATAATACTTGATTTCGTAGGAGTGTTTGGCCGCATTTCCTTCACTCGACGAAGCAATTCGAGAGAACGGTCGTACATAGCAATAGCACGGACGCGTTTCGTGAGCCGACGCACTGTTTCGATATTATGGTTAAAGATGTCCGGTTCCCCTGCGAGCAGAGTAGACAGGCTTTCGTAGTCGCCTTTCATATCAGAAGGGAGGATTTCCACGGAACATCCTGGAACTCTTTTTCGGATAGCACGTACTGTTTCCCCGAAAACAGCTGCACCTCCATCTTTCAGGTCGTCACGTGCCACGGAAGTGACGACTACGTGTTTTAATCCCATGATTTCTACCGATTCTGCCACCCGCTCGGGTTCTCCCCAATCGAGTTCATTCGGGAGTCCGGTTTTGACGGCACAAAAACGGCACCCGCGCGTACATGTATCCCCCAGAATCATGAAAGTAGCGGTTTTCCGTTCGCTCCAGCACTCATGAATATTCGGACATCTCGCTTCTTCACAGACGGTATTCAGTTTTTTATCTTTCATCAGTTTTTTCAGTTTCATATAGGACTGGTTGGTGTTCAGCTTAATTTTCAGCCATTCGGGTTTTTTGATGTGCTCATAATTTTTACTCATAGCTCCACTCCTCTTTTAACGTTTAAGGTTCCATTCTTCACTCATGTATTTGGTTTCTGCTAAAATTTCAACTTCCTTCCAGTCTTCTTTCGACAGGTTCAAAGATTCGAATGTTACATCCAATCCTTCGCGGAACCCCTGGAGAAAGGCCTCGTGTACGTGTTTTACAGTTACACGTTCATTTAGGGCTGCCTCAATACTGACAGCCTTGTTATGAAAACTTTTTTTAGCTCTCTGTTTCATTCTTTCACTAGGGTAAATGAACATATCAAAGAGTTTTTCTTCATCCGTACGGATCGGTATAGACCCGTGCTGAAGAAGAATCCCTTTTTGTCGGACCTGTGCACTTCCGGCAGCTTTTTTCCCTTCTACGATCAGTTCATACCATGATGATTCTTCGAAGCATACTGCTGAAGGCTCGTTCATCCGTTTCTCCGGAATGGCATATTCCGCTTTTATACCAAGTATCGAGTAGCCTTTCATGAGCCCCTTCGATAAGACGAGGCAGGCTTCTTTGACCGTCTTTGGAATTCCGGGGTAACGTTCGTCTACGATGATGCTATATGTAAGTTCGTTATCATGGAGCACAGCCCGTCCGCCCGTGAGTCGCCTTACTATTTCGACTTTGTGCTTATTTATACCTTCTTCGCTCACTTTGTTCAGTGTTTTTTGGAAATGGCCTACAGAAAGACCGGCAGGACTCCAAGTGTAAAAGCGCAGTACAGGCGGGAATCTTTTCTCGCGATGCCATTCCATCAATTTCTCGTCCAGAGCCATGTTCATCGCAGGTGTCAAATCAGGAGTATAAAGAAACTTCCATGTTCCCAACCTAATTACCTCCCTTCATTTAAGGTATTAAACGATTTGAGTGTAGCAGGGCATGGAATATTTGTCAAAAGAAGGGAAAAAATCAAAGAACGTATAAATTCATTTACTATGTAAACTGTTTTTTAAAATGTACAGACATATATTCAGAAATTCGGTTTGAAAATTGACACCGTAGTTTTTTGAAGTGTTTATTTCTATATAAAATCCTCATTCATTCAAAAGGAAAAAGAATGTTGTTAAATAGTAGAGGATAATTACTCAATTCGTGTGCATATCCATCTTTTCTTGTTATAATGATAGATGGAATAAAAGAGTATGTATGAAAGTCAGAAAAAAAGAAAATGTTTACAGCTATTGAACGTTACCATGTACAGTTCTATAATAGAGTTTGAATTTGCAAACGTTTACGTTTCATACATCATCGAAGACTAATTTGGGGGTAATTTTCGTGTCGAATACAGAATCCAAAGTATCTTTTTGGTCGAACTTCCATGGTCCCAACATGGGATACATAGAAGAGCAATATGAACGTTATCAGGAAGATGAAAATGCAGTCGACGCTTCTCTGAAGGAACTTTTTGAAAAGCACGGGGCTCCGGTAGAATCAGAGCGCCCTGCTGCCGAATCTGCCGGCGGCAGCGCCCCTTCTGCCCAGGACATAAGTAAAATTGCTGCTGCCTTAAAACTGGTGGAAGCAACCCGTCGTGATGGTCATCTTGCTGCCGATATTTATGCGGTAGGTGGGTTTGACCGCCCTGACACCGAATTACTCGAACCGGAAACGTACGGCACTTCCAAGGAAGAGCTCGAACAACTCCCGGCCGAGTGGGTTTGGCCTGAGGCTAACGTTAAGCTCAATAATGCGTGGCAGGCGATTGAGACGCTGAAAGAAAGGTACGCAGGCACGCTTTCTTTCGAATATGAACACGTGCATAACGAAAGGGAAAGATCCTGGTTAAGGGAAAGAATCGAATCCGGTTCCTACACTGTCAACCTGTCCACGGAAGAACGGAAGCAACTTTTGTATCGGCTGATAGAAGTCGAGAATTTCGAACAGTTTCTCGGGAAGACATTCGTGGCTCAGAAGAGATTTTCCATCGAAGGCATGGATGCCATGGTACCTATGCTGGATAAAATCGTCCAGTCAGCGGCAGTCGACCATATTCAGCACGTTATGCTTGGAATGGCGCACCGCGGCCGTCTGAACGTACTGGCTCACGTACTTGGAAAGCCTTATGAAAAAATCTTTTCGGAATTTAATCACTCCCCGGAAAAGGAACTCATGCCTTCGGAAGGATCACAGGGAATCAACTACGGATGGACCGGAGATGTGAAATATCATTTCGGTGCCAAACGGGAAGTGAAAAACGGGGATGACAGTCACGCCACGCGCGTAACGTTAAGCCATAACCCTTCTCACCTTGAGTTTGTAAATCCGGTAGTGCAGGGCTTCACAAGAGCCGCTCAGGATTACCGGGAAGAGCGCGGTAATTCAGTAATTGATGAAGATGCTGCTCTCGGCGTGCTCATTCACGGAGATGCCGCTTTTATAGGGGAAGGTGTCGTAGCTGAAACCTTAAACTTGAGTGACCTTGAAGGGTACCGTTCTGGAGGGACGGTGCATATTATTGCGAATAACCTTGTCGGCTTCACTACGAACCGGAAAGACGGAAGGTCCACCCGCTATGCCAGTGACCTGGCCAAAGGGTTTGAAATTCCTATCATGCACGTGAATGCTGACGATCCGGAAGCGTGCCTCTCGGCGATTGCTCTTGCATACGAATATCGCCAGACTTTTCATAAGGACGTATTAATCGATCTTGTCGGTTACCGGCGTTATGGTCATAACGAAATAGACGAGCCACGTGCTACCCAGCCCCGTCTTTACAGTGAAATAGATGAACATCCTACCATCGCCAATGTGTACGGGGAGAATCTATTGAATCAGGGGGTTATCCAGGACGGAGAGCTTGATGAGTATAAAGAAAAAGCGACTTCGAACCTGAGAGACATTTATAACAGTATGAAAGAAGAACAGACAGAGGAACCGGACGTCCAGGGTCGCCCGCAGGGAGTGGAACGGTCACTCGAGGAGTTTGAAACTGTGGTGGACCTTGATCGTCTGAAAACGCTCAACAAACAGATGCTTGAGCGTCCTGAAGGCTTCAACGGGTTCAAGAAGCTCGAAAAAATCCTGAACAAACGTGAGAATATGTTGGAAGAAGGGAATAAAGTTGACTGGGCTACAGCGGAAGCACTGGCGTTCGCTTCTATCCTTGAAGAAGGTCAGCCGATCCGGGTCACCGGTCAGGACACGGAACGTGGGACATTTGCTCACCGGCACATGGTTCTTCATGATGTGGAAACCGGAGAAACTTATTGCCCGCTGCACGGTATTGAACAGGCGAAAGCTTCGTTTGATATATTCAACAGTCCACTGTCGGAAGCCGGAGTGCTCGGTTTTGAATACGGGTACAGCGTACACTCCCAGGAAACCCTTGTCGTATGGGAAGCGCAGTTCGGTGACTTCGCGAACGCGGCTCAGGTTGTTTTCGATCAGTTCGTTTCTTCTGGACGCGCGAAGTGGAACGAACAGTCGAATATGGTATTTCTGCTTCCGCACGGTTATGAAGGACAGGGGCCTGAACACTCCAGTGCCCGTCTGGAACGTTTCCTGCAGATGTCAGCTGAAAACAACTGGACAGTGGCAAACGTGACGTCAGCCGCCCAATACTTCCATCTTCTCAGAAGGCAGTCAGCCATCAGCTGTAAAGAGGAAGAAAGGCCACTTGTGCTGATGACGCCGAAGAGTCTGTTGCGTAATCAGCGTGTAGCTTCAGAAGCGAAAGAATTTACGGACAGCGGCTTCCATCCTCTTGTTCGTCAGCCCGGCCTGACGAAAACGAAGAAAAAAGACAAATCTAAAGTGAAAACACTGCTTCTCGGCAGCGGTAAAATCATGGTGGATATCGAAGATCGTACTGAACAGGAAGAAAGTTCTTTTGAAACAATTGATGCGGTCCGCGTTGAACAGATTTATCCGTTCCCGGATCAGAAACTGAAAGAGATTATGAAGGAATATCCTAACTTGAAAGAACTCGTATGGGTACAGGAAGAACCGCAAAATATGGGAAGCTGGTATTTTGTCGAAGGCATTCTTTACAACCTGCTCGAGGAAGGTCAGATATACCGTTACGTGGGACGCCCTCATCGTGCATCGCCTTCTGTCGGGGAACCTAACATTCATAAAACCGAACAGAACCGCATAATCAAGGAAGCTCTTCAAATCTCTAAAGGAGGCAACTCACAATGAAGGAAATAAAAGTACCAGAACTGGCAGAATCAATTACGGAGGGGACTATAGCCGAATGGCTCGTGAATAAAGGAGACCAGGTGGAAAAAGGCGACCCTGTTCTCGAGCTTGAAACCGACAAAGTCAACGTCGAGGTGAACGCGGATACCGGCGGTGTCATTACCGAACTCCTGAAAGAAGCAGGGGAAGACGTAGAAGTCGGGGACGTAATTGCGAAAGTTGACGAAACCGGGGAAGCCTCCGGAAACGAAGATGATTCTTCCGGAGAAGATGCTTCCGAAGAGAAACCGGACGAAGGCGAACAGGAAGCGAAAGAGGAGAAAACAGAAGATAAGAAAGAAGAAAAAGAAGATAAGAAAGAAAAATCTTCCGATGATGATTCGAAGAAAGAAGATGTCATCGCTACTCCGGCTGCCCGCAAACGGGCCAGAGAACTCGGTATCGATTTAAGCGAAATCTCTGCACGTGACCCTTACGGCCGCGTACGTCCGGAAGACGTGGACGAACATGCAAATGGCGGTTCGAAAGAGGAGAAGAAACAGACTTCCGGCGCTTCGTCTTCCGATAAAAAAGAAGAAGAATCGAAAGAAGAGTTCAGTAAGCCGGTAGAGCGCGAGAAAATGTCCCGCCGCCGTCAGACTATCGCAAAACGTCTGGTGGAAGTCCAGCAGGAATCTGCGATGCTCACCACTTTCAACGAAGTGGATATGACCAATATCATGAACTTGCGTAAAGAACGGAAAGAGGCGTTCCAGGATAAACACGGAGTAAAACTTGGATTTATGTCCTTCTTTACGAAAGCTGCAGTCGGTGCCCTCAAAGAATTCCCGCTGCTTAATGCGGAAATCCAGGGCAAAGAAGTAGTGAAAAAGAAATTCTATGATATCGGAATGGCTGTTTCCACAGATGAAGGTCTGGTCGTACCTGTCGTACGTGATGCGGATCGCATCGGTTTCGCAGGCATCGAAAGCGAAATCATCCGTTTGGCTGAGATGGCCCGTAATAAAGAACTTGGTCTTGATGATCTTCAGGGCGGGTCTTTCACGATCACAAACGGCGGTATCTTCGGTTCCATGCTTTCCACGCCTATTCTGAACTCCCCTCAGGTAGGGATTCTCGGGCTTCACAATATTGAAAAGCGTCCGAAAGTAATGCCGGACGATTCCATTGAAGCCAGACCAATGATGTATATTGCACTTTCCTACGACCATCGTATCGTTGATGGTAAAGAAGCGGTGCAATTCCTTCGTCGAATTAAAGAAATGATTGAAGACCCATACGATCTTCTGCTCGAAGGTTAATAAAAAGAGAACTA
The DNA here is from genome assembly GCF_002295105.1 of Salimicrobium humidisoli. Lineage (GTDB taxonomy): Bacteria > Bacillota > Bacilli > Bacillales > Halobacillaceae > Salimicrobium > Salimicrobium humidisoli. The sequence continues at coordinate 13,188 of NZ_NSGH01000013.1, forward strand.
CAAAAAGGCGGCCGGTTTCAAAAGGCCGCCTTTTTGTATCTGAGAAACTTCCGTAAAGGAAGAAAAGTGAGCGTCCTGCGAACGATACCAAAGAAAAATTGGTATAATTAAAAATACAAAATCTCTGGAGGCTCCATAAATGATACAGGAAATTTTAGAATCCAATCAGTTTCTTCTATTGGTAGCACTGCTTCTGATTGTCAGTGTGATAGTTACGAAATTCTCAAGTCGCCTCGGCGTGCCTTCACTGGTTTTATTTATAGCTGTAGGAATGATCGTTGGAAGCGATGGTCTCCAACTCGTGTATTTCAATAATGCTGAAGTTGCCCAGTTAATCGGGGTAATGGCTCTTGTAATTATTTTGTTTGAGGGTGGTATGCAGACGGAGTGGCGGGAAATCAAACCGGTAGCTGCGCCGTCTGTCATGCTTGCTACAATCGGGGTGCTGATGACCACTGCCATTGTAGCCGTAACGGCGAAATACATTATCGATTTACCGTGGCTCGAAGCATTTCTGTTAGGGTCCATCGTAGGTTCCACAGATGCTGCAGCCGTATTCGCCGTGCTGAAAGGAAAAAATATTAAGGATAAAGTTTCCTCCACGCTTGAAGCGGAATCAGGGACTAACGATCCGATGGCCGTTTTCCTGACGGTCACGTTCATACAGCTGCTTTCTCTCGAGGAGTCCAATATATGGATAGCTGTCGGTTCTTTCTTCTGGCAGATGGGTGCCGGTCTTCTCGCAGGAATCATTATCGGGTACGTGGCGAGCATATCCCTGAATAAAATCAACCTTGATTCAAGTGGACTGTATCCGCTGTTTGCTCTGGGTTTTGCCTTTCTTGCCTACAGTACAAGCTCACTCATTGAATCAAGTGGATTGCTGGCGGTCTATGTAAGTGCTGTTGTAATCGGCCACGGGGAGCTCGCCTATCGATACTCCATTCTCCGTTTCCATGAAGGGTTCGGCTGGATGGCGCAGATTTTGATGTTCGTCCTGCTTGGGCTGTTTGTTTCCCCTTCCGAGGTGTTTACGGGCAGCGTTATGTGGAGCGGAGTGCTTACAGCATTCGTACTGATATTCATCGCCCGCCCTGCCGCTGTGTTTTCGATGCTCGGTTTCTTCAAATTCTCGACCAAAGAAATGCTGTTCCTGTCCTGGGCGGGACTAAGAGGAGCTGTACCAATTGTTCTGGCAATATTCCCTATGCTCGCAGGCATCGGTCACAGCCAGACTATTTTTAACATCGTTTTCTTCATTGTTCTGATTTCAGCTCTGCTGCAGGGTTCGACTATTATGCAGGTGGCAGAGAAATTCAAATTGGTTTCAGAGAGGAGAATCAATCCTATCCATTCTCTCGAGGTGATATCTATGGGGAAAGCGAACGTGGAGATGCTGGAGTTTGAAGTAACGGACCAGAACCAGATCGCCGGGGAGACGCTTGAAGATTTATCTTTGCCTGACAGGGCTTTGATTAACGCTATTATAAGAGATGGGGATATGATCACCCCTTACGGTCAGACAACCATTAAACCGGGAGACACGCTGTACATTCTCGTAGCCCGGAAAGTGAAGAAACAGCTGAAGACACGTCTGCAGGCTTTAAAAGAAAATTGAACATAAGTAAGAGCCAGGTGTAGAAGGGTACCTGGCTCGATTGCAGTGGTTATGATATTTGGGGTGAAGCGTTATGATATGATTACGTATTTTATTATAAAGCAGGTCTTAAGCTTTGTAAACCCTTTCTCAGGAAATATAACCTTTTTCGTTAATGAGATTGTGAACGTGCACAGATTTCGTTAAAATGAAAACCATTAAAGGAGGCGATTGATTTGGTAAAGAACATTGGTTTTATAGGATGTGGCAGCATGGGTCAGGCAATGATCCAGGGGATGATCCGTTCCGGAAGTGTCTCTATCGATCAGATTTCTGCGACTGCAATAACCGAGGAGACTATCGATTTCGTAAGCGGGGAAATCGGTATCCGGATCTCTGATGACAACAAACGTCTGGCCGCGGACAGTGATATCCTGTTCCTGGCTGTGAAACCTTATGTTTATCAGGGGGTAATCGAACAGATCAAATCGGAACTTTCTGAAGATACTATTATAGTTACAATCGCCCCCGGCATAAACCTGGAAACGATGAGGAAGTATCTTGGCAAAAACGTCAAGGTGATCCGCTCCATGCCTAACACACCTTCTTTAGTAGGGGAAGGGATGAGTGTGTTGTGCCCGAATGAACTGGTGACAGAGACGGAACTGAATGCTGTTCTCGATCTTTATGAGAGTTTCGGGAAGGCGGAGGTCATTAAAGAAAATCTCATGGATGCTGTACCTGCCGTAAGCGGGTCTTCTCCTGCATTTGTCTATATGTTCATTGAAGCTATGGCCGATACTGCGGTACAACAGGGTTTTCCAAGAGATAAGGCGTATAAAATGGCTGCTCAGTCCGTGAGCGGCGCGGCAAAAATGATCCTTGAAACAGGAGAGCACCCGGGCAAGCTGAAAGACGATGTGTGTACGCCCGGGGGAGTCACCATCGAAGGCGTCACCGCTCTTGAGAAACACGGCCTTCGCAAGGCTGTAATCGAAGCGATGAATGCTACGACAGAACGTTCGGGATACTTATCGAAACAGTAAATCCTGTTTACGCCCCCGGCAGAAAACAGATTCCTCTGCTTTAAATAAACATTATAATTACTGTCTGAATTATAGTTACTGTTTATTAAAGTGAAAAATATCTTTACAACAGGGGGTGGAGCACATAAGATAATAGTGATAATGATTTTCAATTAAGGTCAGGAGTGAAGTAATGAAACGTTATGCAATACTTATAAGCATGTTTGCTTTTGTTATATTTTTAGCGGCCTGTGGAGGAAATGAAGAGGATTCTTCCGGGGAATCGCAGGAGGATAAGGAAGAAGCGCGTACAATTAAACATGAAATGGGCGAAACCGAAATTACAGGAACGCCGGAGAAAGTAGTGGCTCTGGAGTTTTCCTTTGTGGATAACCTTGCTTCTCTCGGTATCACCCCGGCGGGGATTGCAGATGATGAGGATCCGGAACGTATCATAGATCCCGTTAAAGAGAAAATAGGAGACTATACTTCGGTAGGTACGAGAAAGCAGCCGTCCCTCGAAGTGATCAGTTCTCTTCAGCCGGATTTGATCATAGCCGATTATGAAAGACATCAGGATATTTATGATCAGCTTTCGGAAATTGCACCGACGATTGTCCTGCCTTCTCTTTCAGCCGATTATGAAGGCATTATCGACAGTTTCGAAACGGTGGCAAAAGCTGTAGGGAAAGAGCAGAAAGGGGAGGAAGTTCTGAAGGAGCACAAAAACAGAATGGAAGAACTCCGCTCTCAGGTCCCGGAAGACGAATCGAGGACAGTGTTACCTGCCGTAGTGGCCGACAGCGGCTATTTCGCTCACAATTTCGAATCATATACCGGCTCCCTTCTTGAATCCATCGGCCTCGAAAACGCGATTCAGAGTGGAGACGACAGATATAATAAAATAAACCTCGAACAAATCGTAGAAGTCGACCCGGATGTGATGTTCCATATGGTGACCGGAGACAAGACGGTAGTGGACGAATGGAAAGAAAATGATCTGTACGGAAAAGTAAGTGCAGTAAAAGAAGATCAGGTGTACGAAGTGGACCGTAATATGTGGTCAAGATTCCGTGGATTAATCTCCTCCGAGAAAATTCTGGAAGACGCTATCAACCACTTATATGAGTGATTTCTGAAAGAACGGACGTCATAATCCGTTCTTTCTTGTTTTACATTAATTTACCTGCTCCGGTTAAACCGGAGTATAGCAAAGGAATCGAAACAGCCCGGCTCCTTTGCTATACTCGTATGCAGAGGTGCCTGTGTTTTAAATCGGCGTATGTTTGAATTCCATGTCTTCTCGAATAGGAAGGGTAGTTATGAAGAAGTCCAATCGTAAAATTATCATTACCGTACTTGCGGGTCTGCTGCTATTGACGGCTTCTGTTTATTTCAGTCTCAGTATAGGAGCTTACACCGTGTCCATGACGGATTTAATAGGAGGGGTTACGGGAGGATCATCGACCGAAGCTGCAGAAGTCGTACGAACATTAAGGCTTCCGAGGGCTCTCGTAGCTGTACTGATAGGAGCGGGACTTGCAGTAGCCGGGGCCATCATGCAGGCGATGACGAATAATCCTTTGGCCTCCCCCCAGATTTTCGGGGTGAATGCCGGAGGGTCTCTGCTCGTCGTACTCGCCGTCGTGCTGTTCCCTGACTTCTCCCCTTCCGAAATCGTTTATTTTGCTTTCATCGGTGCAGCCCTCGGAGGGGGTCTTGTATTTTTTACAGCTTCCTCGGGAGGTATGACCCCCGTCAAACTGGCTCTTGCCGGAATTACTATTCATATGTTTCTTACATCCCTGATTGAATCCGTAGTGATTTTTAACGAAACCTCCACTGAAGATGTATTATTCTGGCTGGCAGGAGGAGTGGATGGTACTGATTGGGGGGATGTACAGCTGCTCCTCGTATGGGTGGGAGCAGGCCTGGCAGCAGCCATGCTGTTATCTCCTTCCTTTACGATTATGAGTCTCGGCGAAGAAGTGGCAAGAGGGCTTGGACAGCGGGTGGTATGGATGAGAATGGCCGCTTCACTCATTGTAGTACTTCTTGCGGGTGCAGCAGTTTCTATTGCAGGTCCTATAGGGTTTGTCGGTCTCATTATTCCTCACATCGCCCGGAAGCTCGTGGGTACCGATTACAAAATTGTGCTGCCGGTCTGTGCGCTGTTCGGGGGTATCCTTCTGTCTGTTTCGGACGTTCTGTCGAGGTTTATCGCCTTTCCGGCCGAATCCCCTGTAGGAATCGTCACGGCATTGATTGGTGCTCCCTTCTTCTTATATTTGGCACAAAAAGGAGGGCAGACAACATGAAAAACAGATCTCCTTTTCTTATCATCAGTGTACTGGCTGTGGGTGTTCTCGTTGCCGGTATCCTCTCCGCAGGAGTAGGAGCCGTTTATGTCTCACCTGCTACCATCCTTAGCGGGGAGCAGTCATTTCTGTTCATGAACTTCAGACTCCCCCGCCTTGTTATAGCACTGCTTGTCGGTGCCGGCCTGGGCATATCCGGCGCGATTTTACAGGCAGTTATCCGTAATCCGCTTGCTTCTCCGGACGTCATCGGTATTACGAAAGGGGCAGGCTTTGCAGCAGCGTCCACCATCATAATCTTTCCCGGTCTCCCTCCACAGGCGGTACCGGTTGCGGCGTTTCTCGGTGCGGGGATCGTGACGGCAGGTCTTTACCTGTTCGCTTTTCGGCAGCGGGTGCAGCCGGCAACGCTTGCGCTTGTGGGGATAGCTCTGGGGGCCATTTTTCAGGCCGGAATCCAGTTTTTGACCGTACGATATCCGGTAGAGACGAATGCGGCTCTCGTATGGCTGACCGGAAGTCTGTGGGGGAAAGACTGGAGCGATATATGGATGCTCCTTCCCTGGATAATTGTATTCACCGGGATAGCGATGTTCCTTACCCGGAAAATGGACATTTTACAACTGGGGGATGACGTGGCTGAGGGCCTCGGGGAAAGTGTAAAAGCAGCACGCATTGTTCTTCTTCTTGTGTCCGTTGTGCTTGCAGGTGTGTCAGTAGCTATTGTAGGGACGCTCGGTTTTGTAGGGCTGGTAGCACCGCACATAGCGAGACAGCTGGTGGGGAACAAACATATCATACTGTTGCCTGCCTCTGCACTGACGGGAATGGTTCTTCTTCTGATCGCCGACGGGCTCGGAAGGGGACTGGTACCTCCAACGGAGATTCCTGCAGGGATTTTCACGGCTGTTATAGGGGCTCCATACTTTCTGTATCTTTTAAGAAAAATGCAGAAAGCGTAAGTGAAATTAGAATATTTTTTCTATTTGCAGGATTCTTGCATGACGTCTGACGACCTGTTACAATCCATATGTAAGCGTTATATGAAAATGTTTTCACTGCTTTTTTTATAAAATATTAAGGGGGACGCATCTGTGGTCAGTTTTCTTCTGAGCTTAGCATCCATCGCTGTCGTGATCGGCATTGCTTTTTTAATGTCCAATGATAAGAAAAACATTAATTTCATCGGTGTCGGTACAATGCTTCTGGCTCAACTAGTTACTACGTTTTTCATGTTCCAGACTCCGTGGGGAGAAGCGCTCATCAAGGGAATTTCGGCGGTTTTCAACAAACTGATAGAGTTCGGAACAGAAGGGGTCAATTTCATTCTCGGAGGAGTGGCAGTCGAAGAAGGCGGTTCCGTATTTTTCTTCAACGTACTTCTGCTTATTGTATTTTTCTCGACTCTCCTTTCCGTTTTGACACATCTGAAAATTCTTCCGTTTATCATCAAATATCTCGGCTTGGGTCTTTCGTTTATTACACGTCTCCCGAAAGTGGAGTCGTTCAACGCAGTAAACAGTATTTTCTTCGGCCAGTCGGAAGCGATTATTGCAATCAAATCCCAGTTTCAGCGACTGAACAATAACCGCCTTTATATTGTCAGTGCTTCAGCGATGGGATCTGTTTCGGCTTCGATCGTCGGAGCTTATCTGAACATACTTCCCGAGCAGTTCGTACTCGTCGCTCTGCCGCTAAACATGTTCAGCGCATTGATTGTAGCTTCTATTATCGCACCGGTGAAAGTGTCGAAAGAAGAGGACGAGGTGGACATCCAGGATGTTTCCCAGTCCAAAAGTATTTTTGAAGCGATGGGTAACGGGGCGCTCGATGGCGGAAAGATCGCACTTATCGTCGGGGCCATGCTTATCGCCTTCATCGCTTCCCTCGAACTTGTGAACTACGCTATATCTGCCATATTCGCAGGCGTTACGTTACAGGAGATTCTTGGTTATATATTTGCTCCTATCGGTTTCCTTATGGGTATCCCAGCCTCTGAAACCGTACAATCGGGTGCGATTATGGGTACGAAGATCATTACAAACGAATTCGTCGCTATGCTTCAGTTCGAACAGATGCTTGGTGAAGTCTCCGATAAAACAGTGGGAGTCGTCACCGTCTTCCTTACCAGTTTCGCTAACTTCTCCTCCATCGGTATCATTGCAGGTACAGTGCAGGGAATTGATGCTAAAAAAGGTGCGGAAGTTTCCAGTTTCGGTATGAAACTCCTTATCGGTGCCACACTCGGCTCCATTCTTTCCGGTACGATGGCCGGTATATTCCTTTAAAACGAAGGACCTGACTGCTTCATTCAGCAGTCAGGTTTTTTTGTGTGCAACTTTGCTTCGCCGGTAAATTGTTTATTATGAAAAAAATAAGGTAATACCGTGAGAAAGACTTAGTTAGGAAAAGGAGTGGAAATATGGAGGACTTCAAGCTTTATATTGATGGACAATGGGTGGATACGGAAGAAAAAGCGGAAGTACTGGATAAATATTCGATGGAGCCGTATGCAAGTGTGCCACAGGCTTCTGAAAAAGAAGTCGATCAGGCTGTGAAAGCGGCGGAGGATGCCTATAATGAAGGCCCGCTCCCGCCTTATGAACGCTTCAAAATATTGAAGAAGGTAAGCGAATTGATGCAGGAAAACAAAGAAGATCTGGCCCTGACGATCACAAAGGAAGCCGGGAAGCCCCTGAAACAGGCCCGGACAGAAATTGACCGTGCGACGCAGACGGTGGAATTATCTGCCGAAGAAGCGAAGCGTATCAGCGGAGAAGGTGTACCGGTGGAAGCATCTCCCGGGTCCGAAAATCGCATGGCTTTTACAATCAGAGTGCCGGTCGGGGTCGTAGGTGCGATAAGTCCTTTCAACTTCCCGATGAACCTCGTCTGTCACAAAATAGCTCCGGCGATTGCTGCAGGTAATGCGGTAGTACTCAAACCGGCCAGTAAAACCCCGGTGACCGCTCTTAAACTCGCCTCCCTGTTCCACGAGGCAGGCCTCAGGAAAGGCTTATTCAACGTTGTTATCGGGTCGGGATCAACTGTAGGGAATCAGATGATGCAGGATGAGAGAATCTCCCTTTACACATTCACCGGAAGTTCCAAAGTCGGTCTGAAGCTGAAACAGAATACAGGGATGAATAAACTTATTCTTGAACTCGGGAACAACTCTCCTGTAATTATAGACAAGCACGCAGATATAGATAAAGCGGCTGAGAATACCGCAGCTAAAAGTTATGCTTTCGCAGGTCAGACGTGTATTTCCGTTCAGCGTCTGTATGTGCACGAAGAAGTGAAAAAAGAGTTTGAAAATAAATTTATCGAAGCTCTCAGGAAATTGAAAGTCGGAGATCCGAATGATCCGGATACCGATGTGGGCCCTATGATAGGCGAGAAGGAAGCCGAGGCAGCGGTAGAATGGATAGAAGAGGCGAAATCGGGTGGAGCGACTGTTCTGCATGGAGGTACAAGAAAAGGAGCACTTCTTGAACCTACCGTGCTTACTGATGTTGACGAGTCGATGAAGGTTGTAAGTGAGGAAGTTTTTGCTCCGGTCGTAAGTATTTTGCCCTTCTCCAACCTTAAAGAAGGTGTGAAAGAGGTCAATAAATCGAAATACGGCCTGCAGGGAGGAATCTTTACCCAAAATGTCGACAATGCTTTCTATGCTGCAAGAAACGTGCAGGTAGGCGGGTTTATGGTGAATGATTCTTCCCAGTACCGCGTCGATCTGATGCCTTATGGCGGCGTGAAAGAAAGCGGCTGGGGTAAAGAAGGTCCTAAATATACTATCGAAGATATGACGGAAGAGCGTCTGGTAGTAATGAATCTTGATGACCCTTCCTAAAATGTTTTATCGAAAGCTGCCCTGCCCCGGGCAGCTTTTTTGTGTGGGAAATCGATGAATGACGTTCGTCTGTCGACTGTAATTTCTTTTTTGTATACGGTAAGATATGATTAAATGAGGGTGGCAGTGATGCGAGAGTCAATCAGCAGTGCTGGACTACGATTTTTACAAAGAAGGGGAAGATACATATGAAAAAAATGCTGTTCACAGGCGGGGGGACCGCCGGGCACGTAATAGTGAATACGGCACTGATTCCTGCCGTACAGAAAAAAGGATACGACATTGATTATATAGGTTCGTACAATGGAATAGAGAAAGAACTGATAACGCCTATGGAAGGAGTAGAGTACCACAGTATTTCGACAGGCAAGCTGAGAAGGTACATGTCGAAAGAGAATTTTAAAGATCCGTTCAAAGTGGCGAAGGGGACTTTCCAGGCGTTGTCAGTTATAAAAAGAAAGAAACCGGGAGTCATTTTCTCGAAAGGCGGATTTGTCAGCGTACCCGTAGTACTTGCTGCCAAGCTCGCGCGAGTGCCGGTTTTGATTCATGAATCGGACTACACCCCCGGACTTGCCAATAAATTGTCTTTTCCTTTTGCGGACAGAATTCTTACGACATTCCCGGAAACGATGAAGCATGTACCGGAGAAGAAGTCGGAATATATCGGCGCGATTATCCGGGAGGAACTTTTTCTCGGGGACGCCGATGTCGCCAGGGAGATGACCGGTTTCTCCGACGATAAACCTGTGCTTCTCGTAATGGGAGGGAGTACCGGATCCGAGACGATAAACACGGCTATACGGGACAACCTCGATCAGCTTCTTCTGAATTACAACATCATTCATCTGTGCGGAAAGGGGCACAGGGAGGAAGCTTATAACGTAAAAGGTTATATACAGTATGAGTATGTCAAAGATGAACTGAAGGATTTACTGAAACTGGCTGACCTCGTCGTCTCCCGCGCCGGGGCTAATGCGATTTTTGAATTCGTGGCATTGAAAAAACCTATGCTTCTCATCCCTCTCTCCCGCAAGGTGAGCCGGGGAGATCAGATTCTGAATGCCCAATCTTTTGAACGTCAGGGGTTTGCTCACAGTCTTGAAGAGGAACAGGTTACGAAGAAAAGCTTTCTGGAAGCCGTAAGAAAGCTGGACGAAGATCAGGAACAGTTGAAAACACATATGGAAAAATATGAGGTGGAAAAATCGAAGGAGCATGTCATCGAGCTGCTGGAGCAGTATGAGAAAAGAAAGGGGTAAGTTATGACACATGCCTGTCGGTACTGCCAAAAACCGATCCGTGACCGGGACGAGCTCGTTACCGCCGCAAAATGGTTCAGTATACGTCCGTACCACTACCTCTGTTACGATCAGGCGGCCCGGGAAGTAGAAAGGATCGGCGACAACGAAAAACCATTGAACAATATGCCGAACACTATTATTTCGATCCTTATGCTGGCGGTCAGTATATTTTTTCTTGCCGGTTCAGCTCTTGGTTCCATCGGTGATCTGCTCGGAGTGCTGACCCTGTATCCACCATTGATGAGAATTCTTTCCTATGTGAGATATGAACATCCGCTTCCGGTATTTTTGGAAAACAAACGTTAGAAGGAGGAAGAAATGATGAATTTGGAATCCACGGTTACATTATCAAATGGAGTGAAAATCCCTCAGCTGGGTCTGGGTGTTTACAAAGTGGAGCAGGAAGATGCGAAAGAAACTGTTTCCACAGCTCTTGACCTCGGATATCGCCATATCGACACTGCCTCTTTTTATGGAAATGAAAGGGAAGTGGGGAGTGCTATCGCAGAGTCGGACATACCGAGAGAAGAAATTTTTGTAACGACGAAGGTGTGGAACGATGAGCAGGGTTACGCAGAAACGATTAAAGCTTTTGAGCGCAGCCTTGATAAATTACAGACGGATTATGTCGATTTATACCTCATTCACTGGCCGGTTCCCGGTAAATTTCAGGATACGTGGAAAGCTCTTGAAGACCTTTATAACCAGGGACGTGCGAGAGCGATAGGCGTCTGTAATTTTCAGGAACATCACCTGGAAAAACTGCTGGAGACAGCGGAAGTAATGCCGGTCGTCGACCAGGTGGAATTCCACCCGCGCCTTTACCAGAAAGGCCTGCTTGACTTCTGTTCTGAAAAAGATATAAAGCTGGAAGCATGGGCTCCTCTCGGTAGAGCCAGATATTTGGATTCTCCCGTACTGCAATCACTGGCGGAGAAGCATAATAAAACGCCTGCTCAGATTATTATCCGCTGGGGGCTTCAGCACGGAATCATCACTATTCCGAAGTCCACCAGACGCAAACGTCAAAAAGAGAACGCCGACGTTTTCGATTTTGAACTAAGTCCCGAAGATATAAATGAAATTGACGAAATGGACCGGAATGAACGTCAGGGGAAACATCCGGATGAATTTCCATATGACTGACGTTCCCTGAACCACATAGCGGTTATACAGGACGCGTGGATCGAGATGAAATCGATCTGCGCGTCTGTTTTTGTAGCAAAAGACGAAAAATTTCCCGGGGAATATCCGGAAATGTTCAAAAGATGACTTCAGTGATAAAATTAACGTAAGAATCGAGGTGAGCCCGTGAGCTGGAGAGACGACGAGCAGATGGATGAAGATCTGAAAGAGGACCTGGATGAAGAAGAAATGGCAGAACTGATGGAAGAAGAAAATTCCTACCCCCGCAGGGACCGTACAGAAAAAAGGAAAAAAAGGAACCCTTTCTCGAAGTGGCTGATTATATTGATAGCTTTTTTCATGTTTTTAAGTGTAATCAGTGCCATCCCCCGTACGTTTTCCATCCCGGCTATAGACTTCCTTATTACTTCGGCCAAGTTATACACTGATGAAGACGTTCGTCAATACAAAGAATCTGTGGTAGTGGTGGAAGCGGGGGAAAAGAAAGGAACGGGCTTCTCTTACACGTCCGACGGGGAAATACTTACTAATCATCACGTCATAGAAGGGGAAAAAAGAATCTCGGTTTCCTTTGAAGAAGAAGGTCTTTATTCAGCGGAGGTCGTAGAAAAATATGAAAAAATAGACCTCGCTGTTTTGAAAGTATCAGGTAAGAGCCTGCCTCATCTCGAACTTGCGGACCGGGCCCAGTTTCAGGGGAACCCGCCTATCCGATTTATCGGAAACCCGCTGCGGTTCATAAGGATTGCGAATGAAGGGGAAATCATAGGGATGAAAGAACTTGAGGGGTGGGAAGAGAAAGTGCTGGTGCTGGATGCCCCTGTATACCGGGGGAATTCCGGGAGCCCGGTTATCAATGAGGAAGGGAAAGTCACAGGAATCGTATTTGCAACGTTGCAGACGGACGACCATGGGAAAGTGGGCCTGGCAGTCCCGGTGGATCATTTTCATGAAGTGAACAGATAATAATCATTATTGTCTGCAACAAAATTTTAAAAAAATGTAATCAGTGTGTTCTCGCTTACACCCCCGTCGTTTAGTAAAATAGTTTCATCAAGTTGTGAATCGCACGACTTAGTAACGAATATATGTTTGTTAAATTGATGAAACAATTCTAATAAAAATGCTGCCACTGTATTGGTGGTTGTAATGAAAACATTTAACAGCCGGGGGTGAAGAAGGTTGAGCGTACATCTGTTTATGAATAAAGAGTCTGCCCTGGAGACACAGGTGACTGCGGCCCAGTTCGGGGATGAGGAGATGAGACACGAATTAATCTCCAAATATCAACCTTTCGTTGCTAAATGTGTCTCGGAAGTATGCAAGAAATATATCAGTCCTTCCCGGGACGATGAATTCAGCATAGGGCTTATAGCATTCAATGATGCAATCGATTCCTATGTCATAGATAAAGGTGCTGCTTTCCTTTCCTTTGCAAAGCTGGTCATCAAACGGAGGGTAATCGATTACATCCGTCAGCAGACCTCCCCTATAATTATGACTTCTATAAATAATCTGAATGACCAGGAAGAAAAAACGGAAAGCCCTGCTGAAGTTCAGATTTCCAGAGAGAAATTCGAAGTGGAAACGGAAGCGTGGTACCGGAGAACGGAAATCGAAGAATTTCAGCAGCAGCTCCGTCATTTCCGCCTGTCTTTTAAGGAACTGACAGAAGCTGCCCCAAGGCACAGAGATGCAAGAGAATCTGCCCTCAAAGTAGCGCATATAGTTTTTCATAACGAGGAGTTACGTACTAAAGTATTAAGTAAAGGTCGTTTGCCGATCAAAGAATTGAGTGACAAAGTCACTGTAAGTAAAAAGACGTTAGAGCGGAATCGCAAGTATATTATTTCTCTTGTGCTTATACTGTCAGGTGACTACGTATATCTGAAAGATTATCTGAAGGGGGTAGATGTGTGAAGAAGGGAGTAGTCCTTGAACATAAAGTACGTTCGACTATTGTGCTCACCAGCGAAGGTGAGTTTGTAAAAGCCCGGAAAATCCCTGATGCAGAAGTAGGAGAAGAAGCTTTTTACGAAAAGAAGCCCGGCTTTTCATTCAACTGGATGCCTCCTAAAAAGTTCAGTGCTTTTGCGATTGTTCTGGCCTTTCTTCTCGCTTTCGTACCTGCTTATTTATGGTATGGAAATGATAAAACCTACGCTTACGTGAATATAGACATTAATCCGAGTTTCGAGGCGAAGATAAATCGGGAGCTTGAGGTTATCTCGTTGGAAGCTGCTGATGACGAAGCTCGGGTCATCATAAAAAACATGGAAGAATGGGAAGGAAAGAAACTGGCTGCCGTAACTTCAGAGTTATGTGAAGCTGTCAATGGTGACGGTACTTCCGAAGAAGAAAATGTACTTTTAGGTATTTCTTATTTAGCGGGGAAGGAAGAGCTGGATATCAGTAAAAAAGTAAAGCAATTTCTCGCTCAGGAAGAGGAAGCTTACGAGGCTGCTGTTTATACTGTTCCGTACAAGTGGAAGGAAGAAGCCGAAAAAGTCGGGAAGACTGTGAATTCTTTAGTTAATGAACGAATTACCGCAAGTGAAGAGGTTACTGAGATTGAAGATGATGTGAAAGATTTGATTCGGGTGTTTTTCGAGTCGAAGAAAGATTAAGCAGCTGTAGAGATGTTTCTCTGGAAGACGATTCGTATCGATGCATTAATACGTTCGTTATAATAGGAAAGAAGTAAAGAAGCAGCCAATAGAAGCAGTGTAATACTGCTTCTGCTGACTGCTTCTTTTGTTTAAGGACCGGATGCATATACACTTACGGTCTTGGATAGTCCTGGGCTAATGGATGGATATGCATTTCGTCCACCTGCATATGTTTCGGGGCAGAAGCCATGTGCAGTAGTCCTGCAGCTACATCATCAGCTTTCAACCAGTCTTTTTTCTCCGGATCACCTTCTGTACCTCCGGCAAAATTCGTGTCCGTCATGCCGGGGTTAATCGTCCCGACCCGTATACCAAAAGGTTTTAATTCCTGAGCGACGGATCCCATAAAGCCCTGCACGGCATATTTGGTGGCAGTATACAATGACCCGTTCTCCGGTATCGAATAACGGGAGACATCGGAAGCTACAGTCAGAATGGTACCTGATTGCTGTTTCTTCATTTGTGGGATGACAGATTTAGTAGCGAGGAATACGCCCTGTACGTTCACCTCGAACATTTTTTTCCATTCTTCGAGCGTGATATCCTCCAGAGCCTGAAATTTTCCCACACCGGCATTGTTGATGAGGACGTCTACACGACCATACGTATTGATGGTGGAGTGGATGATCTGTTCCATCGCACCTTCCCTGGTGACATCGCTTACGAGAGCAATTACGTCATTGAAGCCGGCCTCTTCAAGAGATTTCTTCGTATCATATATATCTTCGGAGCTTCCGGTTACAGTGAGCCGCGCTCCGGCTTTGGCGAAATGGAAAGCTGCGGCCCGGCCTATACCGCGTGAAGCACCAGTGATTACAACGATTTCATTCTTCATATAAAGCTCCTCCTCTGCAGGTTGTAAGTTTGGATAGATGATGACCAGTTGAAGTGTCGCTTCACCTGGTTACGCTACTATTATTTTCGTCATTTTCCGGAAAAGAATCAACCCCTGACTGCTCCCCCGGTAAAAGAGGGGATTCTTCCCTCCTATTTAACAGAATATCATATGATTGGAAATAACATGTTCAATTTCTTGAAAGAATAGCGTTCAGGTAAAGAAAGTTTTTTTCCTCCTGTGCTATAATGAATAAAGTTTGAACTGTAGGGAGAGATTCGCTTTGGCTATGAAAGAGAGGACCTGGTTAAGGCTGACGGTCGGTGGCATTTTTTTATTGGCATTTTTAATATTGCTGAGTATCGTCACTATGGAAACGGCTTCTGTGCAGAGAGTGTATGTTACCTTAAGTGAAGTGACGGGGGTAATGACTCTTGTTACGGCAGTTACTGCTGTAACAAAAGATGAGCGGAGAAAATGGATATTCATAGGAACTGCTTCTTTTCTTGTCACCTGGGCAATGCTTGCTGTTGCGTATGAAATCGGTCTTGGTGAAGATTCATCCGCCGGCTGGCTGTGGTTTTTTCTGTATTACGTAATAGCCCTGGTTACTATAATTATTCTGAAAAAAAGTGTACGGGAAACGCCGGGGAAAGAGCTGCTTTTCCCTGTTACTTTGCTTTTCTTTGCAGGAATCCAGCTTGTGTACGTTTTTACTGTACATATCTTTTGGAATCTTCCCTTCTGAGCAGGGGAACAACGAACAGATAAGACGATATGGACGGGTCCTCGTGGATCGTCCCTAAAGATTGACAGGAGGTTTATATATGAGTTTATACGATTGGATTCTGACAGGAAAAGAGTTCGTGGATAAGAATGACCTGAGTTATCCCTTCGAAGAAAGAGGCCTTCAGTTCGGTGATGGAGTGTACGAAGTTATCCGGATTTATGAGGGGGAATACTATCTTATCGACGAGCATGTTGAACGTCTTTACCGTTCTGCAGCAGCAATCAAAATAGACGTACCTTTTCAGAAACAGGAATTATACGCTCACTTGCATGAACTTCTGAATAAAAACAGTGTACGTAATGATGCAACGATGTATCTCCAGCTTACGAGAGGTTCAGCACCGAGGGACCACGCATTCCCCCTTAACACCGAAGCTAATCTGTATGCGTACGTGAAAGATTTCGCCCGCGACACTGACTCGCTGGAAGAAGGCGCCTCTGCCATTACCATGGAAGATATACGGTGGGAATGGTGTTATATAAAAAGCCTGAATCTGCTTCCGAACGTTCTCGCCAAGCAGAACGCCAAGGAACTGGGCGCAAAAGAAGCGATTCTTCATAAAGACGGAATGGTGACGGAAGGAAGTTCCTCAAATATTTACCTGGTGCGGGAAGGGAAGGTATATACCCACCCCGCAACGAAACGGATCCTGGGCGGATGCGTGCGCATGAAAATAGAGGAATTCTGCAAGGAAGCGGACATTCCGTTTATAGAAGAAGCTTTCCGGATAGAAGACTTCAAAGGCGCGGACGAGGTATTTATGACGAGCAGTACTTCGGAGGTGCAGCCCCTGACTAAGGTTGATGAGGTGACGATCGGCGATGGCCGGCCTGGTCCGGTAACGAGGAAGCTGCAGGCATCTTATGAAAAAGATGCGGGAATTACGGGAACGGCAGCGATTTTTTCAGGAGAATAATACTTTCAGAAAAGGCGGGAACACAATGAGTTATCATTCTATAGAAGTTTCAAAGGAACAGCTTCGGACAATGGTGGCTTCCATGTTTCTTTCCACATGGATAGTCAATTATCCGAGACAGGAACTGAACGAAGAGTTCGAAGATGTACGGAATCTTGTGCTGGCTGAATACTACAAAGATTCCATGCAGGAAGAAGTGGAATACCAGCCCCATGCGGACGTTTATGAACTGAATCAGGAAACGGAAAATACGTGGATGGAACGCTACGTGCAGGAATACGATGAACATAGTTTCTGGGATCAGCTTATTGAAAAACTGAGCCAGAAAGAAATGATCGATGCCTTTGGGGAGGAGATTATGAATCGCCCGCTGAAGGAAGAAGAAGTGGAAAAACAATTAGAAATAGAAGCGAAAGTGGAAGAGAAACTGGAGAAGAACGGGTTGTGGGCTTTAACGTGGGAAGATTGATGACATAAAGTCCGACGAAGCGGGTGACAAAGATGTGAAAAAATTCTTTTTACCCGCCCTACTTTCGTGTAGAATATATTTTGGTCCCGAATCTTATTTTTGCTGCAACGCACTGAAAGAACGGTTTCAAACTTATCGTACGAAAGATGAATAAGTTCACATACTATAATTACAGGAGGTAATTTTATGAAAAAAGGATTTTTATTATTCCTATTGATGGGAACGCTTTCTCTTGTACTGGCTGCTTGTGGCGGCGGTACTTCGAGTAACGACGAAGGAAGTTCCGATAACGGTGAAGGCGGCGAAGGCGGAGATACAGAGTTCGTGCAGATCCTCACAGGCGGAACGCAGGGTACATATTACCCGCTTGGAGGAGCATTTGCGAATATCCTGACCAGTGAAATAGATAATCTGGAAGCGAACGCTACGTCTACAGGAGCTTCTGTAGAAAATATGAAATCCATGCGTGACGGCGACGGCCAGCTCGCCTTCACTCAGACAGACATCGCTTCTTACGCAAAGAACGGAGAAGTTATGTTTGATGAAAAGATTGAAAATCTTCAGGCAATCGGAACTCTTTACCCTGAAACTATCCAAATCGTAACGACGGCTGATACAGGAATAGAATCAGTGGAAGACCTTGAAGGCAAAGTGGTTTCCGTAGGGGCGGTCGGATCCGGAACGCATGCGAACGCAGAGAACATTCTGGACATTCACGGTCTTTCGATTGAAGACGATATCGAAGCCCGCGACCTTGCTTTCGACGACTCTACGTCCGGAATCCAGGATGGGACGATTGACGCGGCATTCATTACATCCGGTACACCGACGGGTGCCGTAGAGAGTCTGGCGGCTACTTCCGATGTCAACATCGTTCCTGTGGAAGAAGATAAAGTCAAAGAACTGATTGACGAGTACGGATACTATGCTCAGGACGAAATTCCTGAAGGTACTTACGGACTTGAAAAAGCGGTAAGTACGGTAGCCGTTCAGGCTATGCTTGTAACTGATTCCAACTTAAGCGAAGATCTCGTCTATAATATGACGAAAGCTATTTTCGAAAACACGGATCAGGTTCAGCATGCCAAAGGGGAGCAGATTACTGCCGAGAGTGCTCAGGAAGGTGTAGGTATCGATCTTCACCCCGGAGCGAAAAAATATTTTGATGAACAGTAAGAAAAGCCTATAGCAGAGAAAAGGAAAGGGACTGTCAGACAGGATACTGTCCGGTACAGTCCCTTTTCGTCTCTGACAAGAGGACTGGGATACTATGAAAAAATGGATAGTCGCAGTGCTGACTGTCTTGGCAGTCGGTATCCTGCTGGCCTGGATATTCATTCCTTGCCGCTACGTGCTTACTGTAACTACGATGCCCGGGGAAGAAAGAGTATATTTTTTGCCTGTATCCGAAAACGATCATTTTCAGCTTCAATTCATCCACTCTGTTCACTTGTCCAGGGTGGTGGAAGAGTATGAAATGAAAGGCCGTTCTTTAAAGCCTGTCCGGCTTATATATGAGGACACGGCGGTCGGCATGCCTTCCAATGCAGGGGAGGGGGAGTCGTTTGAAATGAAGAACGGGAAATATTACATCACAAATCTTCAGGGTTCGCATTCCAGTTTAGACCTGAACATAGGTCAGGTGAAGGCGGAACATACTATTAACTATCATGATAATTCTTATTTACTTAAAGATTCCATTGAGGCTGGGAGCTGGGTGCGTATCGCCCCTGCATATGTCTCTAATCTGGAATTGTGGAGAGGAGTGAAGCTGCAATGAGTGAAACTAACGAATCAGTGGAAAAACAGAAAGAAGTTATGGAGAAATATGACCCCGAGTCCGGCGTCCGGGAACTCACCGGAAAGATAGCTAAAATAGTATTTATTTTACTGCTTTCTTTTTCCGTATTTCAGTTGCTTACATCGACCGTCTACCAGGTCCAGGCTCAGATTCTCCGTTCCGTACACGTAGGCTTCGGTCTTGTACTGATTTTTCTATTATATCCCGCTACTAAGAAGAACAGAAATAAAGGTAAAATTGCGTGGTACGATATAGGTCTCGCCATTCTCGGAGGCGGAGTAGGTTTATACTGGCCGCTGTTTTATGAAGATATCGTCCTCCGGGCCGGCGACATGACCCAGCTTGATTTTTACGTGGGAGCTTTGGCGATAGTGCTCGTACTTGAAGCTACAAGGAGAGCCGTAGGTATACCAATTACGGTTATCGCGGCACTTTTCCTCGCTTACGCGTACTGGGGTCGCCAGATGCCGAGTTTTCTCGTACACAGGGGCGTGGACCTCGATAATCTCGTGCAGTCCATGTTCTTTACTACCGAGGGGATTCTCGGTACACCAATCGCCGTCTCCTCCACGTTCATCTTTCTGTTCCTGTTGTTCGGGGCTTTCCTCGTCAAGACGGGAGTGGGGCAGTATTTCAATGACCTGGCTGTTGCTCTGGCAGGTAAAAGAACGGGGGGACCTGCGAAAGTTGCGATTTTCTCCAGTGCCCTCCAGGGGACAATAAGCGGAAGTTCCGTTGCGAACGTGGTTACGTCCGGGTCTTTCACTATCCCGATGATGAAAAAACTCGGATACCGCCGGGAATTTGCCGGGGGAGTGGAAGCGGCAGCTTCTACAGGGGGACAGCTCATGCCTCCGATTATGGGTGCAGCGGCTTTCCTTATGATCGAATTTATCGGAATCGACTACTGGTCGATTGCCAAAGCGGCTCTCATACCAGCGATTCTGTATTTTACCGGTATCTGGATTATGACCCACTTCGAAGCTAAAAGAACGGGTCTGAGCGGTTTGCCGGATGAAGATATTCCGGATAAAAAAGAAGTTCTGAAAAAACTTTACCTGCTACTGCCGATTGTGGCTATCGTCGTCTTTCTGGCAAGCGGGGTAAGTGTTATGCGTTCCGCCCTTTACGGCATACTGACTGTCATACTGGTAGGTCTGCTGCGGGAGGAGAAATTCAGGAAGGTGTACGTCGCTACCTTTGCCGCAGGCTTTGTCGGTTTCGGCATTTACGGCCTTCTGCAGGGCGGATTCTCCGTCCTTGACTCCATTATTGCCGGCACGCTCGTAACGATTATAGTGAGCTACCTTTTCGACGGGAATCTTATGGATACGATTGAGGCTCTCGTAAGTGGTGCCAGAACGGCTCTTGGGGTCGTGGCAGCTACGGCGGCGGCAGGTATTATCGTAGGAGTGGTAACGAAGACGGGACTTGGGCTGAAGCTCGCCAACAGCCTTGTCGCTCTTGCGGACGGTCAGATTCTGATTACGCTTTTCTTTACGATGATTGCCGCCATTATACTCGGTATGGGCTCGCCGACGACGGCTAACTATGTCATCACCTCCACGATTGCAGCTCCGGCTGTCATTCTTCTCGGGGTGCAGGATCTGGCAGCTCACCTGTTCGTTTTCTACTTCGGCATTATAGCGGATATCACTCCGCCTGTAGCGCTTGCGGCGTTCGCAGCTTCCGGTGTTGCGTCTTCCGAACCGATACGAACCGGGCTGAACGCGGCGAAACTTGCCATCGCCGCCTTCATCATCCCGTACATGTTCGTACTTTCACCGGAACTGTTGATGATCGATACGAACGTCGGGGAAGTCTCATGGATTCTGTTCACAGCCATAACCGGAATGATGGCTATAGGCGCCGGACTGGTCGGATACTGGTTCAGAAAAGTGGAATGGTATGAACGGATACCGGCAGTTCTCGGAGGACTCACACTCATTTACCCGGAACTTTGGAGCGACATTATCGGATT
The DNA here is from genome assembly GCF_002295105.1 of Salimicrobium humidisoli. Classification (GTDB taxonomy): domain Bacteria; phylum Bacillota; class Bacilli; order Bacillales; family Halobacillaceae; genus Salimicrobium; species Salimicrobium humidisoli. The sequence continues at coordinate 33,892 of NZ_NSGH01000013.1, forward strand.
GAGCATATTTGCTATCCTCCTTGCTCTTCAATTCCTGGTTAAAAAAGACGGACTTGGCGTACCGGTTGTGAAAACGACCCGTCAGGACGCTTGAACGTAAGCAGGTGAAATGAAACAGAAAAAGCAAGAGGCGACAGAAATTATTCTGCGTTTCTTGCTTTTTGTGCATCGGACCATAGAAAAGCGACGGGTCGTGCCAGAGGGAAAGTCCATTGGATAAGAGGACCGAGCAGGAAGACGACCATTACAGTGCCGATTCCGACCGGGCCGCCGAGTAAATATCCGGTGAGGGCCATAGCCCCTTCCATCAGATTACGAACGACCCCTTTGGACTGGTTCGTTCGATTGTTCATCACCATCATGAAATGGTCCAGCGGGATTCTCGGAAACGGTGTGCGTAAGTAAAAGGAGATTCCTACGGCCGTGGCAAGGATACCAAGTGCAAAGATACCGGCCTGCGAGTACCAGGCGTCGGGGTTTACGTTTTCCAAAGTTCCATAAAGGAAAAAGTCCAGTGTGCGTCCACGGATAATACTCGGTATCAGGGACTCATATTGAGGACGTTTCTTTTCCAGAATCGCATTGACGATGAGCAGAATTGTGAATGCGATAATCATAAACGTTCCAACAGTGACGGGGGTATGATACGATAAACCTACAGCTATGCTGTCGCCGGGACCGGCCCCGAGATTCGATTTAATTATGAGGGCAAGACCGAGACTCGAGACGAGCAGACCGGCCGAATATATGAGAGCTAAAAACAAGTAGACCATAGAAGACTCCTTTAACATAAGCTGATAATAGCATACTTATTTGAAGGAAGATTGTAAAGAAAAGAGGGAAAAACTGTGAAATTCATTATTATTACAGGGGACTCGAAAGGCCTTGGAGAAGCAGTGGCAAAACGGTGGATGGAAGACGGGGTGTCGGTGATCGGCATTTCACGTACGTATAACGGAACGTTAAAAGAAACCGCCGACAGTTGCGGTGTCTCTTATCGTCATTACGAATGTGATCTTACAGATGAAGCGGCTACGAATAATACGCTTGCAGCAGTCCACAATTATCTGCAGAGAGAGGATGTGGAAACACTTACGCTTCTTAATAATGCAGGGATGGTGGGGCCGATTGAAAAAGTCGGAGCCCTCGATATACCGGCCGTAGATCGTCATATACGTTTGAATGTCTCCGTACCTGTTCTGCTTGCCAATTATATTCTCGGATTAGCGAACGAGTGGGAAGTGCCTCTGACACTGGTGAACATCACCTCAGGGGCTGCCGGAAAGACGACGGAAGGCTGGAGCGTGTACAGTGCCGGAAAAGCCGCTATTGATCGTTTTACTGCCGTTACGGCCAAAGAACAGGAACAGAAGAGTCATATGATCCTCGCCTACAGTCCCGGAGTAATGGATACGGATATGCAGGAAGAAATACGTTCTGCATCCGAGGACTCATTTAAAGATGTAGAAAAGTTCCGGGAACTGAAAGAAAAGGGGGAGTTGACTTCTCCGGAACGGGTGGCTGAAGTTCTCCGCAATCTCCTTAGGGAGGAAACGGTACAAAACGGCGAAGTCTATAAACTGTATGATTACATTGATAAATATTAAAATGAGTTCAAAGAAATAATAAAACAGAGACAAAAGACCGGACACTGGATTGTCCGGTCTTTTGTCTCTGTTACTTCCGCAATGATAAAAGAACATGGTACAGCTTCTCCGACACTCACAGCCTGCCGGGATCAGGAAGACCTGAATGCTTTCTTTTCTTCCTGCCGGGCGAGCTGTTTTTTATCTATATGGTTATTTTTCAGGAACATATAGAACGAAGCGCTGAATATAATGACGTAGCCGATGACGCTCCACAATGTAGGAATCTGTCCGAACAGTACAATGCTGAGCAGGGCGGAATATACCACAGTGGAATAGAAGAATATAGAAATTTCACTGGCCGGGGCGAATTTGTAGGCCAGCGTAACTCCGAATTGGCCTACCGTTGCGAATGCGCCGGCAAGTAAAAGAAAAATCCACTGTTGTACACTCATCGGTTCGTAAAAGAATATTGTAAAAGGGAGAAGCAGCACGGTAGTAAAGAAGGAGAAGTAGAAGACTACCGTATAATGTTTCTCCTTATTTCCGAGTACCCGCAGCATAGTATAAGCTCCGGCAGCAAAAACCGCTCCCAGCACCCCGATAATGTAAGGAAGGACCTGGACAGAAAACTCCGGCTGGATGATGAACAGCGTTCCCAGAAAAGCGATGATAATAGAAACAATCTGATACCTCCGTGCATGTTCCTTAAGAAAGATGCCGGAGAAAATAATAAGAATGAACGGACTCAGTTTGTTCAGCATTTCCGCATCGGAAAGGACGAGATTATCGATAGCGTAGAAATTCATTACAATCCCTACTGCTCCAAGTGAGGAGCGGGAAAGAAGCAGTTTCTGGTTCTCCCGCTTTCCGAAAATCCTGTCTTTGTGCTTGAGCACGAATCCAAGTGTTATGGCAGCTGCCACTATATTTCGGAAGAAAGCTTTCTGCACAGTGGGGAGGTCCCCGGACAGTTTAACGAAAGCCCCCATCATAGAAAAACCGAGCGCTGATATAAGCAGTAACAATATCCCTTTATTCCGGTCAGACATAACTCTTCCTCCTCTTTCCTTAACCCTTTCCAAAAAATTCACTTTCCCTATCCTATTATAAATAGAAGAGGAAAGGAAGAGATTTGCTTTAAGGATGTCAGTCTCTGTTTACGAAAGAAGGAAGGACTTTATGCTTCATTATTTTCCAACCTGCCAAGGCATACACAACGAAGCTCAGCAACCCGAAAAGAAAGGCTATTACGGGGTTCTGCATTACCGGTACCTTCCACATGAGGAGAAGTACCGGAATGGTAAATACTGCTGTCAGTATCAGCAGAAGCAGGTTGGTGAACCGGTGCTGAAATACTTCTTCTTCACTCTCCCATGCGAGTTTCGGTTCGTTCATGTCCAGAGCTGTAGCGATAATGGATATTGATAAGATCAGCACATAGGAAAGAACCAGCCAACCGGACCAGAGCGGCAAAGGTAAAGAGAACACAAATCCGATGGTCAAAGCGAACAGAGTGAATGCTGAGGCAGGAATAATGAAAGCCACCAGCAGTTTACTTTTTAAAAGTTCGGTGAACGGGATCGGAAAAGACCGTAACTCATAAAGAGTTCTTCCTTCCCTTGAGAAAGAACTGGTACCTGCTGTACCCGAAGCTCCGATAAGAGCCGAAAAAGCGAGCAGGAGAGGCAGGATGACGTTGGTCTCCAGTCCGGTTGCCCCTTCTGTCCAGGAGGAAAAAGAACTGCCGCCGTCGACAAATGGAAAGACGAGCAATAATAGTGGAGCAAAGAACTGATGACCGAGAATCTGGGTAACGTAAACAGGAGTACGCACAATCGTTTTGATGTCTCTGCGTGCGAGTGAGTGGAACATACTTTTCCTTCGGGCAACATTTCGTTTGGAAGAAGAGGAACGCACCCCTCCACTCAGGCCGCGAACCCCTTTAAAATAGAGCGTATCACTGAAATAAAGAAATAAGAACGTCCCTGAAGCCGTCATGATAAGGAGGCCGGTAAGAGCAAGAATGCCGCTTACGCTGAAGGGGGAAGCGAGTGCCATGGCGGCAAGCTTTGCGTTCGGTACCCAGCCCGTCAGTGTGGCAAGGAGTTCACCGTCACCGATTACGGCAGGAAAACTGTTGCCGTCGTCCCCTGGAGCATCCTGTCTGACAAGCACGTTAACGGCCAGAATGAGTACAAAAGAAAGCAGACCTCCGATCGCTTTAGCCCGGTCCTTATATCTCGATATGTTAATGAAACGCATGACGAACATGAGTAAAGAGCTCACGAGCAGAAACGGGAGGATCGGAAATATCATCCATATAATAAAAGCGTAAAGGAAAAACAGAAGACCACTTTCTGCCTGCAGCATGTACATAAGCAGAAAAGGACCAGTTATGACAGTATTCCATACATAACCCCGCAGCAGTGGGGAAGCGGATTTCCCTATAATAATTTGAGAAGGCCTCAACGGCAATGAGAGGTATCCCTCTATGCTGTCTGAAAGATAAAATGTATTTATCGCCGGTACGAAAGTGGCGATAATAAGGAGGCCGGTGGCAACGAGGAAAATCAGCCCCAGCAGTGCCGGCTCATTCCCGGAGACGGAAAGGATTGAGAACGCCTCCTTAAACAGAGTGTACGAAAGGTTGTAAATGAGTACAGCTATCGGTATAGCAAGTACGAAAAGGAGCACTTGGAGAGCACTGCCCTTTTCTTTTCGAAAGAATTCCATTTTAACGATGATATTCATAAGGAGATAAGCTTTATGCATCGTTCGTCAGCTCCAGAAATAGACTTTCCAGGTTTCTTCCTTCCTGGAATTCCTGCCTCATATCACTCATTTCCCCCTGAAAGCGCAGGCTCCCCTCATCGATGATGGCCACTTCGTCACACAGCTGTTCCACGACTTCGAGTACGTGAGAGGAGAAAAAGACGATTTTTCCTGCATCCGCCTGTTCTCTCATAAGCTCTTTCAGGACATTCGCCGATTTCGGATCCAGTCCTGTGAGCGGCTCATCAAGAATCCATACATCCGGCTGGTGAATAAGCACTCCTAGCAGCACAATCTTCTGTCTCATTCCATGGGAATAAGTGTGGAGCTTATCCTCCAGAGCCTCGTTCAGCTGAAGGAGCGAGGCATAGCGGGCGAGTCGCTCTTCCCTTACTTCTTCCGGGACATCATAAATGTCGGCTATGAATTCCAGGTACTCTCTTCCTTTTAACCGCAGAAAGGAGTCGGACGTATCCGGGACGTAACCGAATTCCCGCTTAGCTTCGAGCGCGTCTTTCTCAATATCTTTTCCGTTTATGGAAATACTCCCCGCGTCTACAGGAAGTATCCCGGTGATCATTTTAATCGTGGTGGATTTGCCGGCCCCGTTCGGTCCGAGGAACCCGAAGATCTTCCCTGGAGTCACCTTTAAATCGAGATTATGTACAGCCGTTTTCCCGGCATATCGTTTAGTTACATTGTGTAATTCAAGCACGGAAAGCTCCTTTCTTTTTTACTGTAATACGAATTCAGGGTGTGACGGTTTCAATTCGAGTGCTGATATTATAATATAAGTAATGGAATAATTGTTCAAAACATAAAATGACGGATCGATACAGGAGAAAGGATGGAAAAGATGATTAAACGGAAAAGTAAAAGAGAAATCGAAAAGATGAAAGAAGCAGGAGAGCTTCTCGCTTCTGTCCACAAAGAATTGCGCTCCTTCATCAAACCGGGTGTAACTACGATGGAAATCGAGCAGTTTGTGGAACGCTACCTGGAAAAGCATGGAGCCACCGGAGAACAAAAAGGCTACCAGGGTTATGAGTACACGACCTGTGCAAGTATCAATGACGAAATTTGTCACGGTTTTCCCAGAAAGGAAAAACTGGAAGAAGGGGACATCGTTACGGTGGACATGGTTGTCAAACTGAACGGATTCCTCGCTGACTCGGCGTGGACTCATCCCGTAGGCGAAATCAGCGAGGAAGCACGGAAACTTATGGATGTATCCAAAACGTCCCTGTATAAAGGGATAGAAGCGGCCCAGGTCGGCAACCGCGTCGGAGATATCGGCCACGCTATCCAGTCTTATGCGGAAGGGGAAGGATATTCCGTAGTCCGGGAGTTTACGGGCCACGGTATCGGAGAAACTATACACGAAGATCCTTATATACCGCACTTCGGTGAAGCGGGTAAAGGAGCCCGTCTGAAAGATGGTATGGTGATTACCATTGAACCGATGATCAACGTCGGCGACTGGCAGAGCAAAATGGATGATAACCAGTGGACCGCAAGAACGGTCGACGGGTCACTATCGGCGCAATATGAACACACTATCGCCATTACAAAAGAAGGACCGGTCATTCTTACGGCCCAGGAAGATGAGTAGTTCCCGGGTTCGGGGGGAGACACAAAGCGTACAGGGAGGACCTGTACGCTTTTATTATTCCAATAAAAAAAAGAAAACTGCTTCAGCAGCAGTTATTTTTGGACCCTGGAGGCCTGAGGGCCCCGGCGTCCTTCCTCTATTTCGAATGTAACCGGCTGTCCCTGCTTCAACGTTTTATACCCTTCTTCGTCAATCGCAGAAAAATGGACAAAAACCTCTTCGTTCCCGTCTTCAGTTTCGATAAAACCGAACCCTCTGTCATCGCTGAACCACTTTACGCGTCCTTTGATCATGACAAGCCCCCTTTATTCCGCTGAATTGTATTCAGTTTACCACTTTATGAGTATAAAAGGAATGCGGCCTTTCATTATTTTACAAAAACATAAAAAACGGAAGCCCCCCTGTCAGGAGACTTCCATTTTTGCTTCAGACTTTTTTGACAGGGTTTTGCCGGTGAAACCCGAAATAATTGTAAGAAGCGGGGAGAGGAGACAGAAAAAAGCGAACGGCAGATACTCAAGGACCGGTACGCCAAGCACCCCGGCCATAAATACTCCGCAGACACTCCAGGGAACGAGAGGATTGATCACCGTACCGGCGTCCTCCAGGGTACGGGATAGATTCTTTCTGGCAAGGCCGACTCTGTCATACACGTCCTGAAACGCTTCTCCGGTCAGCAGAATCGAAAGGTACTGTTCTCCGACCGTAACGTTGATTCCGATAGCTGTAAAAGCAGTGGCGATCGTAGCTGAACGCACGGACTGCAGCCCTTTCTGCGCACTTTGGAGAATGCTCGGTATTATCCCCGTAGTGAAGAGAAGACCGCCCAGAGCAAGGGCAAGGATGACGATGGAGATGGTGAAGAACATCCCGTTCATGCCGCCTCTTGAGAGCATATCCGTCAGCCCTTCGTTCTGTGTTTCAATCTCAAAACCGCTAAACCAGGAACTGAGTACTGCCCCCCACTCCATCGTTCCCCGTAAGCCTGCAATGATGGTGGCTGTAATACTCGTAACCGAAAGAGAAACGAAAGCCGGACGTTTGGTAACAGTGAACAGAACGAGCACAGCGAGAGGAATCCAGGAACTCCAGTGGATCAGGCCGGTACTTAACAGACCTTCTTCAAACGGAGATAAAGTGGTTCCGCGGCTGCTTCCCGGAGAAAGAAAAGCAAAAAGGATAAAAGTGATGATGAACGCCGGTACAGTAGTCCACATCATGTTTTTTATGTGATCGAACAGATCGACTTTCACTACGGTGGAGGACAGGTTGGTCGTATCGGACAGGGGAGACATCTTGTCTCCGAAAAATGCCCCCGAGACGATGGCACCGGCCATAACTGCCAAAGAAAGGTCAGTGGTCTGTGCAGCTCCCATAAACGCTACTCCGACCGTAGCGGCTGTAGTGAACGAGCTGCCGAGAGCCACTCCTGTAAAGGCGGTGATGGTAAATACTAAAGCGTAGATGAACGGACCGCCTGTCAAAGAGAAGGCGACACTCATTAGAGCAGGAATAGTTCCGCTCGCCATCCAGCTGGCTATCAAAATCCCGATAACGAAAAAGAGCAATACAGCCGGCATTCCGGATTGGGCTCCCTGTACCATCCCATGCTGTAATTGATCGAAGCGGAATTTTCTCATTGTACCGTAGGCTAAAAGAATAAGAATCCCTATGAGAATGGGAGTGTGTGGAGTACTTTCCAGACTTATAATGAAAAAACTGATGACTGAAATTATAAAAAGAAGGACAATGACGGACTCGGTCAGACCCGGTAATTTTTTAGGCTGTAAGTATAACACTGAAAAAACCTCCTGATGATTGATCGTTTGCTTTTATGCTTAGACGCTTTTGTGTATTGAAGTGTATGAATTTACTATAGAGCAGGTGCGAAGCTGTGTCAACGAAGGAGGAAGAAAATGAGGGAAAGCAAGAATCACTCTAACTATTCACCCCGGATATAATGTATAATATTAGAAAATATTACTGAAATGGAGGGATGATGTGGCGGAGGTTAGTGAAAGAATCAACATTTCCGGCAGAGGAAAAATGTTCAGAAAAGGTTTCGTCGCCGGATCACCGATCATTTTTGGATACATACCTATTGCCCTTACTTACGGGGTGCTTGCTTATCAGTCGGGCCTTACTCTTTTTGAACTGACGTTCATGAGCGCGGCTGTGTTTGCCGGAGCTGCGCAATTTCTCGGAGTTTCGATGGTAGCTGCGGGGGTAAGCGCTGCAGAAATTATTATAGCCGTGTTCGTATTGAACTTCCGCCATTTTGTTATGAGTCTTTCTTTTGTAAACCAGATGAAAGCTCATGCGAAGAAGCGGAAACTTCCCCTTACATTATTTTTGACCGATGAAACATTTGCTCTTTCTTCCATTCATAAGAAAGAGGCGAAAGAACCTCACGCGTTCTGGTTTTACGGTGGAGTAATGATGGCTGCGTACAGCGCCTGGGTACTTGGTTCCCTCGCCGGGGGTCTTCTCGGCAATGTCATGCCGAAAGCACTCAGTGACAGCATGGGAATCGCTCTTTACGCTATGTTTATCGGGCTCCTCGTACCTTCATTGAAGACATCCATAGCCGTCGGAGGTATAGCCGGGGCAGCCATGATTATCAACAGTACAGCTCAGTGGGCAGGGCTCACTGCCGGGTGGTCCATCGTCATAGGGACGATTCTTGGAGGACTGCTCGGTGTATTTCTCCTGCCTGATGAAGAGGAGGAAGAAGAATGATCCTTTGGATGATTTTAGGAATGAGTGTCGTTACCCTGGTGCCAAGGTTCGCTCCGGTATTCATCATGGATAGACTTGACCTGCCTCCGTGGGGGAGAAGATGGCTTGCAGCTATACCCTACGCAGCCCTCGGAGCACTTATTATCCCTGGAATATTCACGGTGATAGACGGCAAGCCCTGGGCAGGCATGGCCGGCGGGGCGGCAGCTGTTCTTGCAGCCTGGCTGCGTGCCCCTATAATGGTCACGGTGCTGATTGCAATTATAACGGTACTTTTAATCAGCCATCTTTAAACGTGATATGGTTCCGTATGAATATGAGCGTAAGAAATGTGATGATTCTTTTCGAGAAGTATTTCTATCTCATCCGTAATATCATGGGCTTTCTGGACGGTGATGTCCGGAGATACGAGAATGATTACGTCGACGAGCGTTTCGTTACCCTGGAGCCGGGCTTTCACGTCAGCCACCTTCTTCACTTCGGGGTGGGACGAGATAGTCGATTTGATTTCATGAAGCTCATCTTCATCGAACCCGTCCGTTAACAGGTGCGTGGCGTCCGTGAAAATATCCCACGACGTTTTTAAAATAACGACGCCGACGATGACAGCTGCAGCTGGATCCATCCAGAGCATGCCGGACATCGTACCGAAAATACCAACTGCGGCTCCGATACTCACAAGAGCGTCCGACCGGTTGTCCTGGGCTGCGGCGTATAAAGCCCGGCTGCTCACCTGACGTGACAGTCGGAGGTTAAAACGGTACACACCGTACATAATGACCGCGCCTGCGACCGCTGTCCACCCTGTAAGCAGGGACGGCTCTCCAAACTGACGATTGACGATCGTTTCACCTGCCCCGAAAAGTACTTGAATACCGATAGTAGCCATAATGAAGGCAGCAATCAGTGAAGAAATGGTTTCAGCCCTGGAGTGGCCGTAGTGGTGATCGCTGTCCGGAGGTTTCCGGGAGATGCGCAGGCCGATCAGCACAGCCAATGAGGCGATGATGTCCGTTGTATTATTTAATCCGTCTGCCCGTAAGGCATCGGACGATCCGATCTGTGCTATGATCAGTTTCGATATCGATAATACGATATACGCGATAATGCTGACCCAGGCACCTGTTTCTCCTTTTTTCCACTGGTTGTTTTCCATCGATTATCTCTCTCCTTACCATCCTTCTATCATAGCAAATATACCATATGCAGGCGAACAGTATTAAAGAAAGAAGAAGAGACGAAATTGAAGCAATATTGCCAACAGGATAGAATTTCTGGAAGAAAAGCAGTGTGTGATGAAAAGGCTTTTCGTCTAAATAGTTTTAAATTGAGATAATCCGGTTATTGTAAGTAGTGTGGTCGGAACAGTGCGTGGCCCGTCCACGGTACTGACACCGACGAAAATATTGCTGGGAGGTATTATTTTTATGGCAATTAAGCTGGCTGTTATTTACTACAGTTCCACAGGTACAAACTATCAGATGGCTAAGTGGGCGAAGGAGGAAGCTGAGAAAGAAGGAGCGGAAGTTAAGCTCGTGCGTGCTCCTGAACTTGCTCCTATGGCTGCTATTGAAAAGAACCCTGCCTGGAAAGAACATTACGAAGCTACGAAAGATGTAGTCCCTGAAGCGAAAGTGGAAGATCTGGAATGGGCAGATGCGTTTGTTTTCAGTTCACCGACACGTTTCGGAAGCGTACCTGCACAACTGAAACAATTCTTTGATATGGCAGGTGGCCTATGGGCTCAAGGAAAACTTGTCAACAAAGTGGCGACAGCCATGTCTTCCGCTCAAAACCCTCACGGAGGTCAGGAAGCGACCATTCTGAACATTTATACCACTATGTATCACTGGGGAGCCATCGTCGTACCTACAGGTTACTCGGACGATACGATTTTCGCCGCAGGCGGAAACCCGTATGGAACAAGTGTAAGTGTAGACGGCGAAGGCAATATGAAAGAAGATGTTGAAGGAGCAGTACGCCACCAGGCTAAACGTACCGTGCAGATTGCAGAAAAAATAAAACAGTAAAATAACCAGACAGGGCCGGCAGGAAAAAATTTCTGCCGGCCTTTTTATGTTTCAAAATAGAGGAAGCGGGTATATTATAATTAAATATTCAGAAAATTGTTGCTAAATCATCTTTTATCTTGCATAATGGAAAAAAGGATTGAGGGGGTAATCTCATGAGGAAGCAAAAGAGTGTATACGTTCTTCGACGGTTCCCGGCATACAAAGGAAAAAATATTACTGCAAAACGAGAGTTGTCCTACGGTATTAAGCTGGCTTCCCGGTTATTTCTGGACCAGATGGTATATGAATTCAACAAAAACCGCCTGGATGCCGCTATAAACGAAGCTATCGACAATGATGACAGAGCTGCTTTCGAGCGACTATCCGTACATTATCAGCCCTACACCTGGGAATAACATAAGTTCGGTCAACGAAAAGTGTACCTGCAACGAGTGGGTACGCTTTTTGTTATGTTTCGGAAGCTGTTATACAGGCGAATGGTTTCATGATATAGTAGGTAAGGATATTTTTTACAAAAAGGCGGGTACATATAATATGAAAAAATCTGTAGTGGCGGCAATTATAGCCCTGGGACTTCTGCTTGCCGGTTGTGCCGGTGAGAATACTGCGGAAGAGAACGGGGCTGAACCGGAGAAGTCCGGAGAGGAACAGACGAGCAGTAAAGGAAGTACAGACCAAAAGGACAGTAGTGGCGATAGTCAGTCCGGAAACGGTAATAAAGAGGAGTCGGGTCAGGACGATAGCGATGAAAATGAAAGCGGCGGAAACAAAGAGACAAATAAGAGCCGGAAAACCTCAGAAGATGGCAGTATGATCGAAGTAGAGGAGCCTGAAAGAATTGATGTAATAGTTAATAAGCAGAGAAAGCTGCCGGAAGGGTACGAAACTCCGAACCTGACCGTGCCGGATGTTCCGTTCTCTTTTGAAGAGTTTCATCCGAAAAAGCAGATGAGGAAAGTTGCAGCTGAGGCTCTCGAAGAGTTGTTCCAGGCAGCAGAAGAGGACGGTTTGGAACCTGTCGCTGCTTCCGGCTACCGTTCTTATGAGCGACAGAAAGCGATTTACGAAAACTCCGTAGCGGAGAATGGGAGAGAATATGCGAATCGTTATTCCGCCAAGCCGGGAACGAGCGAGCACCAGACCGGGCTTGCCATGGACGTAACGTCTGCTGAAATGGGTTTTGGACTTGATGAGTCTTTCGTAAACACGGAAGAAGGTCAGTGGCTGAAGGAAAACGCGCACCGTTTCGGCTTCGTCATCCGTTATCCCGAGGGCAAGTCGGATATCACCGGATACGCCTATGAACCCTGGCACCTGCGTTTTGTAGGAAAAGAGCTGGCGGGTAAAGTGCACGCGGAAAATGTGACGCTTGAAGAATATTTTGGGCTGTATCCTGCGAATCAGTGAAAATATGGATTTAAAAACTCCCGGGTTTCTCCAGTCCGGGAGTTTTGATGTGGGTCAGAGTGCCAGTCCGACACGCTTATTTTTATAGTCGGGAGAAATTATTTCGCGGACGGCGACCTCCGCTACATCAGGAACCGGAGCTCTTTTCCCGTTTTCGGGTAAAAAGTCAGCTTCTTCACGGAGAGGCCCCCCCGATTCTTCTTCCGGCAGATAAGTCGGACAAAGAATCGTCCAGATCCTGTCACTGTTTTCAAATTCCCGGTAAACTTTCTCGTGTTCTTTTGCAGCGAACGTAATTCTCCGTTTCGACTCGTCTGTCTGATATCTCAGCTTGCCTTCTTCCGTCCGGCTTTTCAGAATGCCCGCCGTACCAATCGTAACTATGCGAGGAATATTGTATTCCTTCATTATTTCGAGGCAGGTCGGAGTGAACTCCGATAACGTCGTCGTTTTATCGGTTCCAAGAGCACTGAAAACCACGTCTGCATGTTCCAGAGTTTTCCGGAGGACCTCCGGGTCCAGTACGTCCCCCTCTATACGGTTTATGTCGTCATTGAGAAGACCGGAAGCTTTCCTGCTGTCTCTGACGAGAGCGGAGACGGTGTGCTGCTCAGCAAGTTTGTTTGCAACTCTGTGGCCTACTCTCCCTGTCGCTCCTAGTATTGCTATGTGCATATGTATTCCTCCTTCTTGTGCTATCATTCCCGATCTACATGCAAATTAAGCGGTGTTCCAAGTTTTTGCGGAGTTTGCCTCAAAAAGGTGATAGTTCGATTGAAAGTTGATACAATTAAATGGAACCATTTTAAGGAGGGATCATCAAGTGGAATATCGTATTGAAAAAGACACATTAGGGGAAATGAAAGTACCGAAAGATAAATACTGGGCGGCCCAGACGCAACGGAGTAAAGAAAATTTTCCGATCGGTGACGAAAAAATGCCGAAAGAAATCATTGAAGGATTCGCTATCCTGAAAAAGAGTGCAGCACGTGCAAACGAAGAACTCGGTCTTCTGGAGAAAGACAAAGCGGATGCTATCGCTTACGCGGCAGATAAAATTACGGCAGGCGAACTGGACGACCACTTTCCTCTCGTCGTATGGCAGACCGGAAGCGGAACCCAGTCCAACATGAACGTAAACGAAGTCATCGCTTACGTCGGCAGTGAATGGCTTGAAAAAGAAGGGAAAGAAACCCGTCTTCATCCGAATGACGACGTGAATAAATCCCAGAGTTCCAACGACACGTATCCTACAGCGATGCACATTGCAGCTGTACGTAAAGTGGAAGATGTACTGCTTCCGTCTTCGGAACAGTTGAAGAAGACATTGAAAGAAAAAATGGAAGCGTTTAACGACATCGTTAAAATCGGCCGGACTCACCTTCAGGATGCCACACCTCTGACCCTTGGCCAGGAGATAAGTGGATGGCACAGAATGCTTGAGAAAACGGAAAAGATGCTGGCTGAAAGCATTACATACGTAAAAGAACTGGCCATCGGGGGAACAGCGGTCGGCACAGGTCTGAACGCTCACGTGGACTTTTCCGAAAAAGTTGTAACCTACATCAACAAGGATACGGGTAAAGATTTTATTTCGGCACCTAATAAATTTCATTCCCTTACTTCTCATGATGAACTAGTACATGCGCACGGTGCTGTGAAAGCACTGGCAGCGGATATGATGAAGATCGCCAATGACGTTCGCTGGCTCGGCAGTGGACCGCGTTCGGGGATCGGGGAAATTACGATTCCGGCTAACGAGCCGGGGAGTTCCATAATGCCCGGAAAAGTCAACCCGACTCAAAGTGAGGCGGTCACGATGGTTGCAGCTCAGGTTATGGGAAATGATGCGACTATCGGTTTTGCAGCAAGCCAGGGTAACTTCGAGCTGAACGTCTTCAAACCTGTAATTGCCTATAACTTCCTGCAGTCGTCCCAAATTCTTGCAGACAGTATAAAGAGTTTCGACGAACGCTGTGTACAGGGACTGGAACCGAATATGGAGAAAATCGAAGAATATCTTCGCGATTCGCTCATGCTTGTAACAGCTCTTAACCCGCACATCGGATATGAAAATGCTGCGAAAATAGCGAAAACCGCTTTCGAAAAGAATCAGAATCTGAAAGAAACGGCAGTAGAGCTCGATTTACTGACTGAAGAGCAGTTTGAGGAATATGTTAAACCTGAAGAAATGACGAAACCGAACGCAAAATAGACGGGGTAACAGAGAATTACAGAAGCCTGAGAGGGGAGCGGTCCCTTCTCAGGTTTTTTTAATTGAATAGTTTATATCTTTTTGAATAAACATTAATGATTGTGGATAATTATTTCTCTTAATTATTAAAGGAAACAGGTAGTTTATAATTTTTTAAAATAAAATGTCAACGTTTACAATGTTGTCGTAACAACGATCCATTAATTGGATAAAAATTAACCCGCGTGCAAAATTCCGTTTTTTATACTATAATTATGCAACACTACGAGAAACAGAATTTTCTCAATTTTATAAATAAACAATCGTTCATCAGGAGGTTTTAAAACATGGAAAAAAGAGGCTACCCTGCTGCCCAGGGATTGTACCATCCGGATTTTGAACACGAAGCCTGCGGTATTGGAATGATAGCGAACATAAATGGTTCGAAATCCCACGATATCGTAAAAAATGCCGTTACTATTCTTTGCAACCTGGAACACCGCGGGGGTCAGGGAGCGGATGTCAGTACAGGGGACGGGGCAGGAATTATGACCCAGATCCCCCATTCTTTCTTCGAGAAACAATGCGAAAAAGAGGATATATACTTACCGGAAGCCGGAAAATACGGAGTCGGGATGGTTTTTCTTCCGAAAGACCGTAATTCCCGTCAGGAAGCCAAAAAAATTTTTGAAGGACTGGTAAAGAAAGAAGGACAGAAGTTCCTGGGATGGAGGTCTGTGCCGATTAATGCTTCTTTCGTCGGTGATAACGCTAAAACGACCATGCCTTACATTTCACAACTGTTTATTGAACCGGATGAAAACATTGAAAGCCGTGTAGAATTTGAAAGAAAGCTTTACGTCATTCGGAAGCAGGCATTGAAAGCTTTGGAGAAAAACGATAAGTTCAAAGAATTCTATATGTGCAGCCTCTCCACGACCACTATTGTCTACAAAGGTATGTTGATTCCTGAACAGCTTGACTCTTTCTATATCGATTTGAATCATCCCACATTCAAAACTGCTTTCGCTATGGTCCACTCACGTTTCAGTACCAATACTTTCCCCTCGTGGAAAAGATCTCATCCCAATCGCTATACTATTCATAACGGGGAGTTCAATACGCTGCGCGGAAACGTAAACTGGATGCGTGCCCGCGAAAAAATGTCTCAGTCGGAAGCATTCAACGATGAAGAATTGAAAAAAGTTTTGCCCGTCATCGATGAGGACGGGAGCGACTCCTCGATGTTCGATAATGCCCTTGAATTTATGTACTTATCAGGAAGATCACTGGCGCACTCTGCCATGATGATGATTCCTGAACCGTGGGCTAATGATGAGACGATCCACCCGAAGAAACGGGATTTTTATGAATACCACAGTACTCTAATGGAACCATGGGACGGTCCGGCGGCCGTCTGTTATACAGACGGCAGACAGATCGGTGCCTGTCTCGACCGGAACGGACTTAGGCCGGCGAGATATTACGTTACGAAGGACGGGATGATCGTACTTGGTTCCGAAGTGGGGGCGCTGGATATCTTTGCTGATGATATCGAATACAAAGGTCGTCTTCACCCCGGCAAGATGCTTCTCGTTGACCTCGAGGAAGGACGGATTATTCCGGATGAGGAGATTAAATTAGGTATAGCTGAAGAGGAACCGTACGGAAAGTGGCTCAAAGAGAATAAATACGATTTATCCGATTTTCCGGAAGTCGAAGCCGACGCGCCGCAAATTACCGGAGATGATCTGATCTCCTGGCAGCTGGCTTTCGGTTACACGACGGAAGAGCTCAATAAAATCATCAAGCCTCTGGTCCTTGACCGGAAAGACCCTGTAGGTTCGATGGGGTATGATTCTCCTCTCGCTGTCCTTTCGAAAAAACCACAGCTGCTTTACAACTATTTCAAACAACTCTTCGCCCAGGTGACCAACCCGGCTATCGATGCAATAAGGGAGAAAGTTATTACGATGACGGAGACGACCATCGGGAAAGAAGGAAGTGTCGTGAATCCGAAGCCGGAAAGCTGTCGCCATCTGAAACTCGATACACCGGTATTGACCAATGAACAACTGGGGAAAATCGAAAACCAGAACATAGAAGGGTTTGAAAGCGGGAAGTTGTCCCTGCTTTTTGAAAAGGATGGCCGGGATCGCGAAATGGAAAAAGCCCTGGAACGGCTGTTCAAAGAAGCGGACAAAGAAGTGGAGAAAGGCACGACCTTTCTTATTTTGTCGGACAGGGGTGTGAACAGAGACTACGCAGCAATCCCGGCCCTGCTTGCCGTTTCAGGACTGCACCATCACCTCATTCGCGAGGGCGTCCGTACTAAAGTCAGTTTAATACTTGAATCGGCAGAACCGAGAGAAGTCCACCATTTCGCTACTCTGCTCGGGTACGGGGCGGAAGCTGTAAATCCTTATCTTTCTTATGAGACGCTCCGTGATCTGGTGGCTCGCGGGGAGATTCCGGATCGCAGCTATGACCGGAGCGTTCTCGACTACGTAAGCAGTGTTACGGATGGAATCGTCAAAGTACTTTCGAAAATAGGTATATCCACTATTCAGAGCTACCGCGGTGCTCAGATTTTCGAAGCGGTAGGCATCAGTCCGGACGTGATAGATAAGTATTTCACGAGAACTGCTTCCCGGCTCGGGGGCATCGGACTGGAAACTATAGAGCAGGAAGTGTGCATGCGTCACGACCGGGGGTTCGAAGCCGAGCGGTCCCAGACGAAGATGCTGGACCCGGGAGATGAATTCCAGTACAGAATGAACGGGGAAGATCATCAATACAACCCCCAGACCATTCATACCCTGCAACGGGCAGCCAGAACCAATGATTATAAACTGTTTAAGAAATACACGAAGATGCTCACGGACGAAACGAATAATCTGCAGTCCCTCCGCGGGCTCATCAAGTTCAAGGATCGTGCATCAGTTCCTCTCGATGAAGTGGAGCCGGTGGAAGAAATTGTGAAACGGTTCAAAACAGGAGCGATTTCCTACGGTTCCATTTCACAGGAGGCCCATGAAGCTCTGGCTGTAGCCATGAACAAACTGGGAGGTCGGAGCAATACAGGAGAAGGCGGAGAATCACCTGACCGGTTCCTCCCGGATAAAGACGGGACCTCAAGGCGCAGTGCCATTAAACAGGTGGCTTCCGGCCGTTTCGGAGTAACGAGTCACTACCTGGTGAATGCGGACGAAATTCAGATCAAAGTATCTCAGGGCGCAAAACCCGGAGAAGGGGGGCATTTGCCCGGGAAGAAAGTGTACCCGTGGATTGCGGAAGTGAGGGGGGCGACTCCCGGGGTGGAATTGATTTCTCCTCCTCCTCACCATGACATTTATTCGATCGAAGATTTAGCGGAACTGATCCATAACCTGAAAAACGCGAATCCGGAAGCACGCATCAGTGTCAAACTGGTATCGGCCGTAGGAGTAGGCACGATAGCTGCCGGTGTGGCCAAGGGCCGGGCTGACCTTGTACTGATCAGCGGCTATGACGGGGGCACAGGCGCCGCTCCCCGGACGAGTATCAAACATGCAGGGATGCCCTGGGAAATCGGAGTTGCAGAAACTCACCAGACTCTCCTTCTGGACGGACTCAGGGACCGGATTACAGTGGAGACGGACGGTAAATTGATGACGGGACGTGATGTCGTCACGGCCGCTCTTTTAGGAGCGGAAGAGTACGGATTTTCCACAGCACCTCTCGTAGTTCTCGGCTGTATTATGATGCGTGTCTGTCACCTGGATACCTGCCCGGTCGGAGTGGCCACCCAAAATCCGGAGCTACGGAAGAAGTTTATAGGGGATGCTGATCACGTCGCGAATTTCATGCGTTTCATAGCAGAAGAAGCAAGAGAAATTATGGCAGAGCTCGGTTTCCGGACGGTGAATGAAATGATCGGTCGTAATGACGTTCTCGAAAGGAAAGCGGATGTGGACCACTGGAAAGCCAAAGACGTGGACTTATCAGCTCTTCTTTATCGACCGGAAACAGGATCGAACGTCGGACATTATTCTCAGGTGGAGCAGGATCACGGACTCGAGAAGTCTCTTGATGTCCAGGAACTGATTCCTCTTTGTAAGGAAGCGATCGATAATGGAACACCGGTGAAAGGCACAGGATCGATACGTAACATCCACCGGGTGGCCGGAACGATACTCGGCAGTGAAATTTCGAAAAAGTATGGAGAAGAAGGTCTTCCGGAAGATACGATTCAGCTGAAATTCAAAGGCTCGGCCGGTCAGAGTTTCGGGGCCTTCATTCCGAGAGGACTTACGATGCGCCTGGTCGGAGATGCAAATGATTACGTCGGAAAAGGTCTCTCCGGCGGGAAAATCATCGCTCACCCTTCCCCGCGTTCTACGTTCAAAGCGGAAGATAACATTATAGCTGGAAACGTCTGCTTTTATGGCGCTTCCGGAGGCGAAGCATATATCAGCGGGAAGGCGGGAGAACGCTTTGCTGTGCGTAACAGTGGAGCCCATCTCGTAGTCGAAGGTGTGGGGGACCATGGCTGCGAATATATGACAGGAGGAAGAGTAGCCATCCTCGGAGAGACAGGGAGGAACTTTGCCGCAGGCATGTCCGGCGGAATCGCCTATGTACTGGATGAAGACGGGAGTTTCAGCAGGAAGCTGAATAAAGAGCTTGTGCTTTCGGAACAGATACAGGAAGAGGCGGAGAAGCAGGAACTTTATGAAATGATCGAAGCTCATGCAGGCTATACCCGGAGTGAGAAAGGGCAGCGGATTCTGGATAACTGGGAGGAAACGCTTCCCAAATTCAAACGCGTCGTACCAGTAGCATTTCTTGAAATGAGGAGCAGAATCGAAACATTCAGGAACGAAGGTAACGATAAATTCGAAGCGGAAATGAAAGCATTTGAAGCCAGCCAGAAAAAAGAAGAAGAACAGCTGGAGAATGAACAGGAGGAGGCTAAAGATGGGGAAACCGACAGGGTTTATGGAGTATGAGCGCCGGGGGCGCCCGGAGCGGGACCCGAAGGAAAGGGTGAAGGACTGGGAGGACTACACGCTTCCCATGCCGGATGAAGAAGCGCAACGGGAAGGGGCACGCTGCATGGACTGCGGTGTGCCTACCTGTCACACCGGTACGGAAATGGCCGGAGGAACCTCAGGATGCCCCGTCTATCACTACATTCCGGAATGGAACGATCTTGTGTACCGGGGGCAGTGGAAAGAGGCACTGATAAAAGCTCACGAGCAGAACAACTTCCCGGAATTCACCGGTATCGCGTGTCCGGCTCCGTGTGAAGGGGCGTGCGTGCTGGGTCTGAATGAGGACCCCGTAGCCATAAGGTCGGTGGAGAGATCCATCGTTGAAAAAGGTTTTGCAAACGGATGGATTACCGCGGAACCGCCCGAAAAGCGTAGCGGTAAGAAAGTGGCAGTTGTAGGGTCCGGACCGGCGGGGTTAACCGTCGCCGATCAGCTGAACAAAGCGGGACATACAGTTACAGTATACGAGCGTGACGATCGTCCCGGAGGCCTGCTTACGTACGGCATACCGGAGATGAAACTATCGTATGAAGTGGTACTGCGCCGTATAAAACTTATGGAAGAAGAAGGGGTGCGCTTTGTAACGAATGCGAATATAGGCAGAGACATCCCTTCCAGCCAGCTGGAAGAGGAAAATGACGCCGTTGTATTATGCGGTGGCGCAGCTAATCACAGAAATATTGACGTAGAAGGGCGTAACCTTGAAGGTGTTCATTTTGCGATGGACTTTCTTCATGCAAACACCAAAAGTCTGCTTGACTCACATCACGAGAACGGAGAATATATCTCCGCCGAAGGGAAGAATGTGATTGTAATCGGCGGTGGTGATACCGGAACCGACTGTATCGCCACGTCCATGAGACATAACTGCAAGTCACTCGTGCAGTTCGATATATACGATAAGAAACCCGGGAATAGAGATGAAGCGGTGAACCCGTGGCCTCAATATCCGGTGATTCATCGTATCGAATACGGGCAAAAAGAAGCGGAGGCAGTCTTCGGAGACGATCCGAGAGCTTACGCCGTCCAGACGAAGAAATTTGTCGGAGATGAACATGGTCGTATTAAAGAAGTGCATACTATCAACGTTAAACTTAAATTCGATGAACAGGGGAACAAATATCGTGAAGAAATTCCCGGCACCGAGAAGGTCTGGCGGGCAGATCTCGTATTGCTGGCTATCGGTTTTACAGGACCGGAACAGGAACTGGTGGAAGAAATGGGGATTGAAACGACCCGAAAGACGAATGTCAAAGCTGACCTTCACACGTACCTGACAAACAAAGAAGGAGTTTTTGCAGCAGGAGACATGCGGCGCGGGCAGAGTCTGATTGTCTGGGCCATCAATGAAGGAAGAGCTGCTGCAGATGCCTGTGATAAATATCTGATGGAGGTGCCGGAGACAGTATAAGCCGTTCTTTTATTATCACTCTTGTATAACAGCCCCTCCTGGAAAGCGGAGAACATCGTCCGGTTTCCAGGAGGGGCTTTTTTGTATATCTTCTGTACTATTTAAGGACTTATTCAGTATATTCTTTTTGCGCCAAAATTTTGATAACTATATTGACATTTTCATTAAAAAAGATATTATTGGTATAAATATACGTTATAATTAATAATTATTCATTAACGGAGGGGGAATTACAGCTTGGTACACGCAGGTATCGCCGGAGCTACCGGCTATGGTGGCGTAGAATTGTTCCGGCTTCTGGCCAATCATAAGGATATAAAAAACATAAGTCTTTATTCTTCTTCGGAAGCAGGTTCTCCGTACGCTTCTTTAATGCCTCAGCTGTCCGAATGGTTCAGTGATGAACTTAAACCTATAGAAACGGAACGGATGAAAGAGGAACTGGATGTACTGTTTCTCGCTACACCCGCAGGAGTATCGAGAGACCTTACCCCCTTGTTCCAGGGGAGCGGGGTAAAGGTGATTGATTTGTCGGGGGACTTACGTCTGCAGAACCCCGCGGATTATGAAAAGTGGTATAAAAAAACTCCTGCTCCCGGACAGTTACTGGACGAAGCTGTTTACGGTCTGCCGGAAACGAATGGCGAAAAGATAAGGGAGGCGGATATTCTCGCTAACCCCGGGTGCTATCCTACAGCGGTACTTCTTGGGCTCGCCCCTCTAGCCGATAGCGGGTTGCTGGAGAAAAAATCTCTCATTATAGATGCTAAATCCGGTATTTCGGGAGCAGGAAAGTCTCCGAACGATAAGACAATTTATACGAATACAGAAGAGAACTTCAGAGTTTACAAAGTGAATGAACACCAGCACATACCTGAAATTGAGCAGCAGCTTAAGAGATGGAGCGGAAGATCGGAGGCAGTTTCGTTTACTCCCCATCTCGTACCCATGACGAGAGGTATTATGGCGACGATGTATATCGATGTCTCATTACATGAACATCCGGAATCGTGGATGGATCTTTACAGAACTTTTTATGCAAACAGTCCTTTCGTTCGGGTCAGGGATGAATTCCCGGCCACGAAAGATGTATACGGCTCAAACTTCTGTGATATGCATGTGAAAGCAGACGAGAGGACGGGGCGGTTAACGATAGTGTCCGTTATAGATAACCTTGTTAAAGGAGCTTCGGGTCAGGCGATACAAAATATGAATATTATGCTCGGATTCGAAGAGACGAGAGGTTTGAAGTTGTTTCCTTTATATCCATAAATAAAAAATAGAAAGGAGTTGGGAGGTTGATCGATACAGCGTTAAACGTAGAAAAGATAGAAAATGGAACAGTAGCCACGCCGAAAGGGTTCACAGCCGGAGGAGCCCATACAGGTTTAAGAAAAACGAGAAAAGACATGGGGGTGATTGTCAGTGATGTGCCGGCTGTCAGTACCGCCGTTTATACCCGGAGTCACTTTCAGGCTGCGCCATTACAGGTGACGAGAGAAAGTCTGGAAGATGGCATGCTTCAGGCAGTAGTCGTGAACAGTGCAGTAGCGAACGCCTGTACAGGTGCCCGGGGAGTGGCCAATGCGTTTCAGATGAGACGGTGGCTGGCAGAACGTCACGGCCTTCCGGAATCTTCGGTAGCCGTCTCTTCCACCGGTGTCATCGGGAAACAGCTGCCTATGGATATTATTAAAAAGGGCTGTTTTGAAGTAGACCCGGATTCGGAAGGAGGGGAAGACTTCGCTTCCTCGATTCTCACTACTGATAAGAAGACGAAATCTGTCTGTTATCGGGTGAAAATCGGGGAAAGCGTAGTAACTGTAGCCGGGACCTCGAAAGGCTCCGGAATGATCCATCCGAATATGGCGACGATGCTCGGGTTTTTGACGACGGACGCAGCTGTCGATCCGGAAGATTTCGACCGGCTTTTAAAATCTACTGTCAATCACTCCTTCAATCAGATTACCGTGGACGGGGAAACTTCGACAAATGACATGGTGCTGGCCATGGCGAACGGAGCGGCTAATAATGAAATTCTTCACGAAGGTCATGAAGACTGGGAACTTTTCGCAGGAGTCTTTTCGGAAGTCTGCTGTGACCTTGCTAAAAAAATAGCAGCAGACGGAGAGGGGGCGACCAAACTGGTGGAGGTTACCGTGAACGGCGCGGCAAGTGTGGGAGAAGCAAGAGAAGTAGCTAAAAAAATCGTAGGTTCCAGTCTCGTCAAAACGGCCATATATGGAGAAGATGGAAATTGGGGGCGGATTATCGGTGCGATGGGCCACAGCAGGGCAAGTTTCGATTCCGGAAAGTGCACCGTGGCGGTCGGGTCCTGTACCGTTTTTGAAAATGGGGAAGGCGTCGACTTTTCAGAGGAAGAAGTAGCTTCCTATCTGTCCCGGGATGAAGTGAAGATCACTGTAGATCTTTGCGCCGGTGACGCTTCCGGAACAGCATGGGGGTGTGACCTGACGTATGACTATGTCAAAATCAATGCCAGTTACCGGACATAAACCTCTGCTTGTCCTGAAGATAGGCGGTAGTATGATCGATGAACTGGAAAGCATTTTTCTTAAGAGTGTAGAAGAACTCAGGGATCGGTATCAATTTGTAATCGTTCACGGCGCAGGCCCCTCTATCTCCTCCGAACTGAAGGAACGAAAAATCGACGCTCCTTTCATACACGGACTGAGGAGGACTACGAAACCGGCTATGGAAGTTGTGGAAACAGTATTGGGAGAAGTGAAAAACCGGGAACTGGCAGACAGGTTTACGGAGGAAGTGATGAAGGCAGTGGGGATAAGAGGTTGTGATGGTGTGATTTCTGCCGAATTTCTGGATTTCTCTTCCTACGGGTACGTAGGGGGGACGCCCCGGATCGAAACGGGACTTCTGAAGGAACCTCTAGAGAGGTCTTTCCTTCCTGTCGTTTCTCCTCTTGCGCGGACAGGAAACGGGGAAATTGTGAACGTGAATGCCGACACCGCAGCTGCAGGAATTGCAAAAGCACTGAAAGCAGACAAACTTATTTTTGTGACGGATGTACCCGGTGTAATGGAGGGGGACAGGATAATTCCGCACCTTTCCTCAGCAGACATCAGGCAGCTCATTGAAAAAGAGACGATTCATGGAGGAATGATACCTAAAGTGAGGGCGGCGGAAGAAGCGTTATCCGAAACATTGCGGGAAGCGGTGATCGTCAGCGGGAAAGAACCTATGTCAGTAAACGGGGAATGGAAAGGCACATTCATTACAAAAGAGGAAAAGGGGATGTTTCTGTGAGTCTGTTTCCGACTTATCCGCGTCTGCCGGTAACTTTGACGGATGCGGAAGGAACGATCGTAAGAGATGATGATAATAATGAATATCTTGATTTCACTTCCGGTATCGGAGTGAATAATCTTGGACACCGTCCGGTTGCAGTACAAAGGGCGATTGAAGAGCAGATGAACCGGCTGTGGCATGTATCGAATATTTTTCCGGTACCGGCTCAGAAGGAAGCGGCGGAAATTTTGACAGCACACTCTTCCATGGATGCCGTATTTTTCTGCAACAGTGGAGCAGAAGCGAATGAAGCAGCTATTAAGCTGGCCAGAAAACATACAGGCAAAGATAAAGTAGTGACATTCGGTCAATCTTTCCACGGGCGCAGCTTTGCTACAATGGCGGCTACCGGACAGGAAAAGGTCAGGCAGGGGTTTGGCCGTATGCTCGAGCCTTTCGACTACGCAGTGTGGAATGATAAAGAAAGTGTGGAAAAGAACATAGACGGGACTACAGCAGCGTGTATGCTTGAGATTGTTCAGGGAGAAGGAGGAGTCCGTCCGGCAGAACAGAGTTTTCTGGAATTCGTTCAGGATATATGCAGATCACGGGGAGTGCTTCTTATCATTGATGAGATCCAGACGGGAGCCGGACGTACAGGAGAACTGTTCGCTTATGAGACAATGGGGCTCGATCCTGATATCATTACATCGGCTAAAGGGCTCGGCAGCGGTTTTCCGGTGGGAGCGATGCTGGGGAAGGCTTTTTTGAAGGATGATTTCGGTCCGGGAAGTCACGGGTCCACCTTTGGAGGGAACCCCCTCAGCGCCACGGCAGCCAGAGCTACTCTGGAAGAGATACTTAAAGAAGGGTTTCTCAATGATGTAAAAGAAAAAGGGAAGTACATGAAAGAACAGCTGACCAAAATGGTTGCCGATATCGACGGAGTAAAAGAGGTGCGTGGACTCGGGCTCATGATAGGGGTCGAATGGGGGTATGAAGTAAAACCGATTATCGATGAGTTGCGGACCGAGGGCGTGCTCGTACTTCCGGCAGGTCCGGACGTGATACGTTTGCTTCCTCCCCTTACCGTGACGACGGCCCAGATTGATGCAGCACTTCGCATTCTGGACGAAGTATTTCACAGAAAAGCGTAGTGACGGATAAGAATTCTATAAAAAAACAACAGCGCGCCCTGTCGTATTGGGGCAAAAAGCGCTGTTGTTAAGTGATTATCTGATGCGAAGCTCTGATTCCTTATCGAAGAAGTGAGCTTTATTCATATCCATGGCGATTTCTATAGTATCTCCACCTTTGACGTCGGAGCGGGAGTCCACCCGCGCCACGAATTCCTGATTACCTATTCTCGAGTAAAGATAGGACTCCGCTCCCATCAGTTCGGCAACTTCGATGTAAGCCTTGATTTTTTTATCACTGTTACTGTCGATAAAGAGCTGTTCGTCATGGAGTTCCTCCGGACGTATGCCGAGTACGACTTCTTTACCGACGTATCCCTGTTCGCGCAGTGTCTTCATCTTCCCTTCCGGAACGGCTACTTTCGCCTCATCGATTTCTATATGGTCCTCACCCAGTTTTCCGGTAAAGAAGTTCATCGCAGGAGAGCCGATGAACCCGCCGACAAACATGTTCTCCGGCCGGTCGTATACATCTTTCGGGGCTCCGACCTGCTGGATAACACCATCTTTCATAACTACCAGTCTGGTTGCCATCGTCATAGCCTCCGTCTGGTCATGCGTTACGTAAATAGTGGTCGTCTGCAGGCGCTGATGGAGCTTCTGGATTTCGGCACGCATTTGTACACGAAGTTTGGCGTCCAGGTTGGAGAGCGGTTCATCCATGAGGAAAACTTTCGCATCCCGGACGATAGCGCGCCCGAGAGCCACACGCTGGCGCTGACCGCCGGAGAGTGCTTTCGGTTTACGGTCGAGAAGAGATTCGAGCCCAAGAATGTCCGCAGCCCGTTTAACCCGTTCCTTGATCTCTTTTTTATCCATTTTACGAAGTTTCAGTCCGAATGCCATATTATCGTAAACGTTCATGTGCGGATAAAGGGCATAGTTCTGGAAAACCATTGCAATGTCCCGGTCTTTCGGTGCCACATCATTCATGCGATTTTCATCAATCATAAAATCCCCGTCAGTAATGTTCTCTAGTCCTGCGATCATACGCAGAGTCGTCGACTTCCCGCACCCGGAGGGACCGACGAATACCACAAATTCCTTATCATTGATATGTAAATTAAAATCCTGTACGGCATGCACATTTCCGTCATAAACTTTTTGGATATTGTTCAAATTGATCTCAGCCATTATCATTACCCCCGTCATTTAAAATCGTTTTCTTTATAAGGACCAGTCTATCTCATCCGTACAATAAAGAAAACGGTTAACGTGCACAGAAAAATCAACGGCGTTTTGTGCACGTTGTCAGTAGCGTATGTAAAGAATAGAGAGATAAACGAGGACGCCTGCGTCGAACTGCCTGATGTCCATTCCGGTAAGTTCCGTGAATTTATCGATACGGTATTGCAGGCTGTTGCGGTGCATATATAACGTTTTGGCAGCGGCTGATGCATTCGCTCCGTGTTCAAGAAACACTTTGACGGTATCCAGAAGTTCCCCGTCGGATTCAGTGCCTTTCAGGAAATTGGATGCAAGGATTTCTCTGTTCTCTTCTTTTAAACTATCCATATAAAGATAAAGAGCCGTATTCAGAGGTGTGGCGAGTGCTCCCGGGAGATAGCGGGAGGCTGTTTCGGCCATCGTTTGAGAGAAGGTGAAATGGGTATGGACCGACCGGAACTCTTCATAGAATTCACTTACATAGAAACGGATTTTCATATCGAAGTCACTCATAAGTACATCCATCACTTCGTCGAAAGCGATGGTTTCCACCGGTCTCTCTGTCTGCTCCTCAATGATTACCCCGCCCCTTCCATCTGTCCAGATGATGGAAACAGGGAACGGAAAGAGCGCCTGGAAAGCTTCGTGGAGAGATTCCTGATCCACGGAATGAGGAGCGGTAAAGAAAATGAAGCGATAACGGTGAGGAGGCGTCTGGAAAGTTGCTTCTTCCCGCTGGAAAAGCAGACGTCTCCACTGGTCTTCCCTTAAAGAGATTCCCCGGTCGGCTTTCGGGAAAAGTTCAAGCAGGAGAGTATGCTCACGTTCCGGAACTTCTTCCCGCTTGAGGCCCACCGTCCCTTCGTCCGTATCGAACCAGTAATAGGAATCGTATGCGTGTACGGACACTTCTTCCGGTGTTGTATAATTGGAGTAAAGCTGTTTCAGCTGAGCTGCTTTCATAAAACATATCCTTTCTTTTGTATAATCCCGAGTGATGTAGTAGTATTAAAAGAAAATACCAGATTAGCAAGAGGAGGGGCTCCTTCATGGAAGATATAGAGAAGAAAAGTGAATATGATCAGGATGTGAAAAATCGCCTCAAAAGAGTGGAAGGGCAAATCCGCGGCATTTTAAAAATGATGGATGAAGGAAAAGAATGTAAAGATGTTGTAACACAGCTATCTGCTGCCCGGTCGGCGATGGATCGTTCCCTAGCATATATTGTAGCAAAAAATTTGGAAACATGTATTCGTGATGCAGAGAACGAAGGAGAAAGTGCAGACGAAGTAATAGGCGAAGCTATACAAATGCTCGTGAAGAGCCGCTGAAACGCGCCGGTGTCCCGGTGCGTTTTTTGGTTAAGAGGAACAAAACAGGGGCGTCCTTCCGTGGCTCGGCACACTTGGCATACCTTCGGGTCCCGCGAACTGATTGCACGTTTTTTACCGATTCGCTTATACTGAAAGAAACATAACCGGAAATGAGGATAATTATATGGATCCGATACTGTTTACAATTATGATGATCGGAATTGGAGCAATGATCGGGGGAGTGACGAACTCTCTCGCCATACGTATGTTGTTTCGTCCCTATCGTCCTGTATATATAGGCAAATTTCAAATACCGTTCACTCCGGGACTTATTCCCAAACGGCAAAGTGAACTGGCAAAACAACTGGGTGAAATGGTGGTGGAACACCTGGTGACTCCGAGCGGGCTCAGGAATAAGCTTTTGAACGAGACATTCAGGGAAACACTGCTAAGGGGAACCAGAAAAGAAGTGAACCGTTTCCTCGATTCAAAAATCACTCTGGGAGAACTCATTTCTCCCATGGCCCCGGAACTGACGAAAGAAAACGTGCACGGAGAACTTGAAAAACAGCTGGAGAAAACTATCAGCGGGTGGCTGGACAGAAGAAAAGACGTAAAAATAAAAGATATTGTGCCGGGAGAATGGGAAGAGAGGGGGATATTTCTTACAAAACGCGCAAGCATCTATGTACAGAGGAAAATAGCTTCGTATCTTGAAAGCCCGGACGGACGATATCGTGTAAAGGCTCTTATCAACGATTATTTTGAAAAACACGGGATGTTCGGCCAGCTCATGTCTTCTATTTTCAGCAGCAGAAACATAAGCGAACGGCTGCATGGCACTATGGTGAGATATGCAAACAAAGAAGAGACCAGACAGTGGATTGAAGACGTAATGGTGGAGGAGTATAAACATCTGATTGCTTTGAAAGTGGAAGAAATTGAACAACACATTAGGCGTGAGGAGATAATCGCCTCTTTCTCCGGAGCGTTAAGCAGTCTCGTACCTCTGGAGAGATACTGGGATAAACCGCTCTCCGAGATTCCGACCCCTGTGCGGGAGAGGATTACGGAAGATGGAGTGGCTTTTGTCGTTCCGAAAGCGATCGATTTTCTTTCGGTACAGATGGAAAGTGTCATTAAACATTTGCATCTGGAAGATATCGTGAAGGAACAGGTGGAAGCTTTCGAGGTATCACGCCTTGAAGATCTGGTGCTCGGAATTTCACGTCGCGAGTTCAAGATGATCACTTATCTCGGAGCTATGTTAGGGGGATTTGTAGGCCTTCTTCAAAGTGGTATCGTACTCCTCCTTGGAATATAAGTTTTTGCCTATACAGACGGAAACTCGTTTGTTATAGTAGGAAAAGAGTCAAATTTAGGAGGTTATTTTTCAATGGCTAATATTTATGATAATGCATATGAACTGGAAAAAGCACTACGTAACAGTGAAGAATTTACAGCACTTAAAGACGCTTATGACAAAGTGATGAGCGATGAATCTTCTAAACAGATGTTCGAAGATTTCCGTCAGACGCAAATGACGCTTCAACAGAAGCAGATGCAGGGAGAAGAAATCTCCGAAGAAGAAGTGGAAAAAGCGCAGAGCGTTGTACAACTTGTACAGCAGCATCCTGATATTTCCAAGCTGATGGAAGAAGAGCAGCGTTTGAACACGGTCATCAATGAGGTAAGCCAGATCATTACGAAACCTCTTGAGGATCTTTACGGTACCCAGGATCAGGAAGAACAGTAAAAAGTCGCCTTCGGGCGGCTTTTTTTTATGCCAAGAAAAGGGTGCGTATATTGTTAAAAGGAAAGTCGGAATTTTCGTCGAAATGTATAATACAGGAAGGTATGTAAAGAATTAAAAAGGGGGAAACACATTGAATTATTTCCGTTTAGAACAGCACGACTCTTTTGTACACGTTCAATTGGCACGTCCCGACAAATACAATGCATTGAATGCACCGATGCTTAAGGAGTTCAGGGAAGTGCTAGAGGAAGTGAGAGGATACGAAGCGGATCTGGTTCTGATATCCGGCGAAGGTCCCGGATTCTGTGCCGGAGGCGACATTTCGATGATGAAAGAGTTTTCGGATGATGAAAAATACAGCGCACTGATGAATGACATCGAAGCGATTGTTAAAGAAATCTATACGATGCCTAAAATAGTCGTTGCTGCCGTGCACGGCTCTGCTGTAGGACTCGGGTTGAGTATCGCCCTCAGCTGCGATTATATTATTGCTGAAAAAAATGCAGTATTTTCGATGAATTTTATCGGGATCGGTCTGGCTCCGGACGGAGGCGGCCACTACTGGCTGAAGGAAAGGCTCGGTGTGCATCATGCGAAACAGTACGCCTGGGAGGGTGCGAAACTGTCGGGACAAGAAGCTCAGGAACTGAAGCTCGTGGATATGGTTACGGAAGAATTGATGTCCCAGGCGGAAGCTCTGATGACGAGCTGGAGCCGCAGGCCTTTGAGGTCGATGATTGCCACGAAGACTCTGTACCATCAGGCGGGCGTAAAGGAACTGGATTATTACCTGCAGCAGGAACGGGTTAACCAGAGGAAACTGAGTGAAACGAAAGATCACAAGGAAGCGGTCCGTGCTTTTATGGAAAAAAGAAAGCCGGAATTCACAGGTGAATAATCGGGGAAACGACTGAAGAATCTAAGATCAAAGTTCATTCTGAAATTGAATCAAAGAAGCCTTCCTCTGTTTCCAGAAGGAAGGCTTCGCTATGTGTTGAAGTTATCTGTGAAACAGAACGAGATGACCTTCAGGCGCTACGCAGCGATGAGTCTGTTCTTCATATCCCTGCTCGGCCAACTTCCCTTTTCCGATTTCCGCAGCAGATTTATCGTCTTCCGCTTCAAACCTTTCGTCAATCAGGTTGGTGCCGTCCTGGCTGAATACTGTCAGAAAATATGTTTTCATTTATGTACCCTCCTTTTTGGATGAATGCCTATTCACATTATAGAAGTTTTCGTTTAAAAATGAAACGTTTTCACTGAAGAAACGTAATCGAAAGAAAATGAAGGAGGAGGAAATATGCTGAAACTTGAAAATGTAACTAAAAAATTCGGCTCGTTTGTTGCAGTCGACAGCCTTTCCATAGAAATACCCGAAAAGCAGATGTTCGGATTCCTCGGAGGAAATGGTGCGGGTAAAACGACAACGTTCCGTATGATTCTCGGTCTTCTCGACCAGACAGAAGGGGAAATCTCCTGGAATGAAGGAGGAATCGGGTACGATCAGAGTCACCTCGTCGGTTATCTGCCGGAGGAGAGGGGGCTGTATCCGAAACTTAAAGTCGAAGACCAGCTCGTCTATCTGGCCAAACTGAGAGGGATGAATAAGCAGGACGCCCGCGGTGAAATCAACTACTGGCTGGAGCGTTTCAAAGTGCCCGATTACCGGACGAAAAAAGTGGAAGAGCTTTCGAAAGGAAATCAGCAGAAAATCCAGTTCATTTCCGCCGTGCTGCATAAGCCGAAACTGCTGATTCTGGATGAACCCTTTACGGGACTCGACCCGGTAAACGTGGAGATGCTGAAAGAAGCCGTGAAAGAGCTGAAAGAAAAGGGCACTTCCATCGTCTTCTCCTCCCACCGGATGGAGCACGTCGAAGAACTTTGTGAAAGCTTGTGTATTATGCATAAAGGAGCGCCGGTAGTGCATGGGAAATTAAAGGAAATCAAACGCTCGTTCGGAAAGAAAAATGTGCAGATCGAAGCCGACTTCGATGTTTCATTCCTGAAAGAGGAAGAGGTGGTGCTCCACTATAAAGCTGTGCCGGAGGGGGCGACCTGTCAGATACATAAGGAAGAAGATGCACAGGTACTTTTCGAAGCCCTGCAGGGCAAAGGATTTGTGAGAAAATTCGAGGTGGAGGAACCGTCGCTTGAAGATATCTTCATTGAAAAGGTAGGTGAATCATATGAATAAGTTTTTCGTCATTCTTTCCCATACATATACTAACAGAATTAAATCAAAGGCCTTTATCATTACTACTGCTCTTATGGTGGCTGCTATCCTGCTCATGACGAATATACAGACGGTAATGGAAGTCTTCCAGGGGGACGAGGATGAAAAATCCTCCGTAGCTCTTATTGCAGATGAACCGGAGGCGTCTGCTCTCGCTGCATCCATTCCCGGTGGAGAAATATACGAAGGAGAAGAGGAAGACGCGAAAAAGTCGGTAAGAGATGGCAAATTCGATGGGCTTCTCGTAGTCGAAAAAGGAGAAGCCGGATTGCCGGCCGGTCATTACTACACGGACGAATTCACTTCCTCCACGGATCAGGAAGTCAGGCAGGCATTACAGCAGGTCAAAATGAACGCTGCGGCGCGGCAACAGAATATATCCGGAGAAGCACTTGCCGAAATTTCCACGCCTGTGGAATTTGAGACGACAGCACTGGAAGAGGGGGCTAAGTCCGAAGAAGAGCTGAACCAGGCCCGCGTGATCGTCTATATTATGCTGTTCGTTATGTATCTTGCTGTCATTATGTACGGAAACATCATTGCCACGGAAGTGACTACGGAAAAGTCGAGCCGGGTAATGGAAATTCTTATTTCCAGCGTATCGCCGGTCACGCAGATGTTCGGAAAAATAACAGGGGTTGCCCTGGTGGGGCTGAGTCAATTCGGGATTTTTATTCTCAGCGGTATTGCGGGTATCCGTATAAGTGACAGTTCGGAGAATTCCCTTATCCAGATGGCCGGTCTCAGCAACCCGGACTGGGGCATCATCACTTATGCAGTCATTTATTTTCTGCTCGGCTACTTCCTGTATGCCACACTGGCCGCCGTGCTCGGTTCACTCGTAAGCCGGGTGGAAGATGCCCAACAGACGGTGACACCGATGATGATGCTGGTGGTCGTAGCGTTCTTTTTTGCGATATCCGCCCTCAGCAACCCGAACGCTTTTTATATAGCGGCGGCTTCCTATATCCCTTTTTTCACTCCCTTCGTCATGTTCACGAGAATAGGAGTGGGAGAAATGCCGGTATGGGAAGTGGTTCTGTCGTTCGGCGTTCTCGTCGGCGCAATCATACTGCTCGGAGTTATCGGTGCCAGAATTTATCGGGGAGGTGTACTTATGTACAGCAGCTCCTCGCTATGGAAAAACACGAAAGAAGCGCTGCAGCTTTCCAAAAAAGAATGAAGAACATGTTTCCCTGCCTCCCGGGCAGGGAATTTGTTATATAGCTGAATACGTTTGATAAGCAGGTGAACTAAAAGATAAAAAGGGATAGAGCTTTTTAAGAAAATATTTGATAGAATAGATGGATGTTAATTTTGAATCAGACGGGAGGGATCCTCCAGTGGAAAATAAAGAATGGCAGCAGTATGAAGAAACGAAAGAAAAGTTTATTCAGGTAATCGCTAAAAATATGAACCTTTACGGGGTTACTCCATCTATCGGACGTCTTTATGGAGTTTTGTATTTTGCCGAAAAACCTATGACGCTCGATGACATGAGAGAAGCGCTATCCATGAGCAAAACGAGCATGTCTACAGGAGTGAAAGTACTATCTGATATGAAAATGGTAGAACCTGCTTTTAAAAAAGGGATGCGCAAAGATCTGTATAAGTCTGAAGAAGACTGGTACAAATCCTTCACTTCTCTTTTTGCCGGTAAATGGAAGAAAGATGTGGAAACGAACATAGAAGAAGCGGATGAAGCCATCGAAGAGTTCCGGAATCTGCAGCAGAACACGGAAGATTTACTGTTAAGGGAACGACTCGAAGACGATATATACAAGTTGCAGTATGCGAAAAACTACTATGAATGGCTGATGAACTTTATTCGTGTTGTGGAATCCGGGGAAATCTTCCGGTATGTTCCCAAAGTGGAGCAGAAACCTGTCAGGAGAGAGGGGGTTTCCTATGAGTAAGGGAATTGCTCATTATCAGGTAGGGGAGACGTTCGACGATTTCCTGCTCATCACCTCGGCGAATAAGAGTATCGCCAGTAACGGTAAACCGTTTTTAGCCCTGCTTTTACGTGACCGTACCGGGGAAATCGATGCCCGGTTGTGGGGCGCAAAAAAAGAAGATGAGACGTTGTTTAAAAAAGGTGTATTGGTGAAGGTATCCGGGGAGATAAGTCAATTCAGAAATAAACCCCAATTGAAAATTCAGCACATACGTCAGGCGCTGGAGGAAGACGGAAGAGAAGTGAAACAATTCGTGGAGGAAGCGCCGGTGAGTGTGGAGTGGCTTGAAGATCAGATCAAAGAATTCATGTTCGAAATGACCAACGCTAATCTTCAGCGGCTCACCCGCTACTTCGTAAAAGAGTACAACGAAGAACTTTTCACATATCCTGCCGCTACGAGGAACCACCATAACTACGTTTCAGGCCTTGCTCACCATGTTGTCACCATGCTCCGCCTAGCCAGGGAAATCGGTGGAATTTATCCGGAAGTAAACAAGGATTTACTGTACGCCGGAATTATCGTACATGATCTAGGTAAAATAAGAGAGCTTTCGGACCCTGATTCACCCGAGTATACGATTGAAGGCCGTTTGCTCGGGCACATTTCCATAATGGTCGAGGAAATCCAGCATGCGGCGTCGGAACTTCATATCGAAGGTGAAGAAGTGATGGCGCTGAAGCATCTTGTACTGAGTCATCACGGTAAAGGTGAATGGGGCAGCCCGAAACCACCTTACATTCGCGAAGCAGAAATTCTGCACCAGATCGATATGCTGGACTCCCGCATACAAATGATGAACACCTCCCTGCAAAAGACAAAGCCAGGCAGCTTTACGGAGAGGATTTATCCGCTGGAGCAGCGCTCTTTTTACAAACCCCTGTTTGAAATGGAGTGAGAACCACACTTCCCCTGCCTGCAGTTATACAGAAGTCTATTAATAATAAATTTATGTACACATAAATAAAACAAGCCGGGGGATTGGATAAATCCCCCGGCTTTTAAATAGGACTATTCTTCGGAACTTCCATCTTCTTCAGAATCCCCGCTGCCTTCTTCAGCTGATTCCTGTTTAAACAGTCCCTCGAATTCTTCCAGTTTCACGTCAATTTCAGCTTCATCCATGATTTTCTGCAGATGCTGCTGCATTTTCTGCTGATCGACTTTCTGACTTACGAGCGTTCTTTTGATTTCCGGTTTAGCTTCCTCGTAAGGTTTCACATCTTCCGCATCACGTTTATCGGTGACCTTTATGATGTGGTAGCCGAATTGAGACTGGACAGGTTCGCTGATTTCACCCTTATCCAGTTTGTAAGCAGCCGCTTCGAACTCCTGGGCCATTTCCCCGGGGCCGAAGTAACCGAGTTTGCCGCCCTGCTGTGCAGAGCCGTCAGAGGAATATTCGCTGGCAAGTTCACTGAATTCTGCTCCATCAGCCAGCTTTTTCTTAACTTCCTCTGCCGTTTCTTTGTCTTCGACAAGAATATGGCTTGCCTGTACTTCTGTTTTCATGCGTTCGTAGTAGTCTTTCATTTCCTTTTCGGAAATATCTACTGTTTCAGCAGCAGCCTGTTCCTGAAGAAGACTTTGACGTATCGTTTCCTTAAAAGCGTCCACGTCTTCAAAACCGCTGCTCTCGAGAGCCTGATCGAACTGGTCTCCGTATTGTTCCTTCAGGGCGTCCACTTCTTTTTGCACGGCCTCATCACTTACGTCATACTTTTCGGTCAGTACTTCATTCGTCACAAGCTGCTGAAGTACCTCTTCCCCGTGTTTATTTTTCAGTTCGTTATAGAATTCTTCTTTTGTAATTTCACTGTTTGCGGTTTCTGCAACCGTTTCGGAGGAATCATCCGAACTGCATGCCGCAAGCGTAAAAACACTCGTAGCTAAAATTGTGGTTAATACAGCTTTTTTCATAATGGTCGTACACTCCTTGTATGTAATTTGCAGAGGTGGGCCTGAAGGTCTGCCTAAAAGATAATATAACATAAAAAACATTTCACTTACTACTGTGAATGTAAAGAAACGGAAGGGGGAAACTTGCTACATAAAATAAAAACACCGCAGCCCGTACCTGCAGTGTTCCTTAACGATAATTATTTTATAGTGCATGACGCTCTATTATAAAACCGTAATGACTTCCACGTAAGAAGAAATCAGCAGAATAGTAATGAGAACGTTGATCGTACGAAATACTCTCATCTGTTTTTCTTTCTCCATTTTCGTTTTCAGACATAGGGAGTGAGTTAATGAGTTGAAAATAAATAGTACAACTAAAGCAAATACACCAAAAACGACTGCGAAGCTCATAAATAGCCCCTCCTTTACTCTTACGGTTTACTGTATCAAAAACTGGAGAAAATGAAAAGACAGCACTCTTACAGGTGCTGTCTTATGCCTCTTTCCGCTGGATCAGTATGTCGTACCCGTCCTTTGCGTTTTCGATTATACACCGGCGCGGAGCTTTCACGAAATGATAAAGATAAAGGAAGTCTGTGAAAGACATCGCTAAGTTAACGGAAGTGATGAGCATGAAATACACGAAATAATCAGGGAACATGTAAGCCATCATATACGAAGGCGCCGATATGAAAAGAGTCGGGCCGAGCGCCATAAGAATGGACGTCTGTTTTGAAAGTTTCGATTTACACTGATAGAAGAAAGTCGGGAAAACGCGCTTTCTGAATTTCAGGAACACCTTCATACGTTTATAAGACAATAGTAACGGAAGCATATGCATCAGCCGATGAAACAGCGGAAGGAGAAACAGAACGACGACTACCGGAAACAGCCCATAGTCTTTTACGTCATTAGAGCCATGATACATAGATAACGGAATAAATAAGATGAGAAAAGAAATAACCCCAATAAAAATTGAAAAGATATAAATCCGGTTCAGGCCGAATTCTTTATTGATGTTTACTGATTTCCAGCAGTTCATCATAGTGAATACCCTCCTCTGCATCAGAATGCAAGTCAATAGTTGGTTGAATCGTCGACATGCCGGGTCTGCGAAGACTTTTTTCCCCGGCCACAAGAGGAATCATAGTACGGATTGAGAAGAAAAGCAACAGTTTTATAAAAAAGAATTTTAACAGCGTGATGGCGGGGGTCGAAGGGTCCATGGAGTCCTTGCGAAAACGTTGGAGAAGAAGGGTTAATAAGTGCAGGGAGAAGAGAGGGCAGAAAGGCGACAGGAATAAGTCACAAAAATCAAAATAACCGACTATACGCCGGTTATTTTTAAGAGGGGAGGGTATATATAACTAGTTGACTTCATCTTCTTTCAGCGCAAGTATTTTGGTGAATGCTTCCGTAACGCATGCATGGAATACTTTCATTTCCTCAGCTTTTTCATAAAGCAGATCCGCTTCTTCGGCGGAACCTTCCTCGACTAACTCATAATTGCTGGCTGCCATCTCTGCCTGCAGCCTTTCCAGATTGTCTTTCTGTTCATCAGCCTGCTGTATCCATTTTTCAATAAAAGAAGAAAGGAAACTTAAATACAGGTTTTTATTAGCCTGATAGAAGTCTTTACGCTTCCCCTTCACCCACACCCGTTCTACGAGCCCCTGCTCCAGCAGACTTCGAATCCCGGTGCTCATGGACGTTTTACTTTTACCTGAAGCTTTACTCATGTCATCCAATGTCATAGGAAAAGGGTGGATGTATAAAATGATAAAAAGCCGTGCGTCCCCGGAGGTAAGACCGAACATCTCAAGAGTTTTAGAAAACTCCTGGACGGTTTTAGCCTGAAATTCTTCTAATAAGGGATAGTTTACAGATGTCATGCAATCCTCCTCCAGTACGAATTACTTTAAGGTTACTACAATGCTACTGCGGGAGAAAATAGTAGCACCGGCAGGAAATAGATGAAAAACAGAGAAAAAAGGCGTATTCCACTTTATTTGTTGTGTACAGTTTAAACTGTACGTTATTTTTGAACTGAATAACATTTATAATAAGTTTGTGTTTTATGTGTCGGATAAGTTACAGTATTACAAGTAGGTAACAAAAAGAGAAAACGAATAGAATAGTTGCTAATTCAGAAAGAGGTGAGGGGATTGCCAGTAATCGACGTAAAAGATTTATCGAAAATATTCGGTAAAAACGCCAAGAAGGCTACCAAATATCTGGATGAAGGTATGTCGAAGGAAGAAATTTTAAAGAAAACCGGGAACACAGTCGGTGTAAATCGCGCTACTTTCAGTGTGGAGGCAGGAGAAATCTTCGTAATAATGGGGCTGTCCGGGAGTGGGAAATCCACTCTGGTACGTCTCGTGAACAGATTGATCGAGCCGACGGAAGGAAGCGTGACGATCGACGGAGAAGACCTTTCCCAGATGGATAAGAAAGCATTAAGAGAGGTGCGCCGTCGGAAATTAAGTATGGTTTTCCAGCGCTTCGCACTGTTTCCTCATCGGACCATTGTTGAAAATGCGGAATTCGGTCTTGAAGTCCAGAACATAGACAAAGATGAGCGCAGAAAGAAAGCGTCCGAATCGCTCGAGATGGTAGGGCTCGGGGATTATATGAATCAGTTTCCCGGTCAGCTCTCCGGCGGGATGCAGCAGCGTGTCGGACTGGCGCGTGCGCTTGCCAACGACCCGGAAGTACTGCTGATGGATGAAGCGTTTTCGGCACTCGATCCTCTCATTCGAAAAGAGATGCAGGATGAACTGATTGCCCTTCAGCAAAAAATGAAGAAAACGATTCTTTTCATCACGCACGATCTCGACGAAGCACTCCGTATCGGAGATCGTATTGCTCTGATGAAAGATGGAAAGATAGTACAAATCGGTACTCCGGAAGAAATACTCATCAATCCGGCTAACGATTATGTGGAGAGGTTCGTAGAAGATGTGGACCGTTCCAAAGTACTGACTGCCGAACACATTATGAAACGGCCGGAGACGGTGGATATAGAGAAACATGGCCCGCGGACTGCTCTCGAAAGAATGAGGAAAGAAGGGTTATCAAGTATTTACGTCACCGATGCCGATAGAAATTTAAAAGGATACGTTACCGCTGATGACGTAGCCGAAGCGGCAGGTAAAGAAGAAAAAACTCTGAAAAACATATTACGTACAGAAGTAGTACAGGTGAGCAGGGAGACTACGATGCATGAAATCTTTGATGTGATTCATGATGCTAAAGTCCCTGTAGCCGTAGTGGATAATGAAAAATTGGAAGGAATCATTGTTCGAGGGGCAGTAATTGCCGCTCTGTCCGGAAGTGAGGTGAACCTGAATGGGGATATTTCCTGAAATACCGGTAGCTGAATGGATCACAGCAGCAACTGAAGGCATACAGGAAGGTCTTAAACCTATTTTTACATTTATACGGGAAGATTTCGGTGATTTCATCGAAGTATTTGCCGAAGACTGGCTGATGAACGTACCGATCTGGTTATTCATCGTAGTAATAGCGGTTCTTGCATTTTTCGCCTCGGGTAAAAAGTTCGGACTGGTCGCTTTTACGGTGATCGGTTTATGGTTTGTGGCGAACCAGGGGCTGTGGGAAGAGCTGATGAATACATTTACACTCGTCATATTTGCAAGTCTGATATCTGTCATTATCGGAGTGCCGTTCGGAATATGGATGGCGAAAAGTAAACCGGTAGAAAATATCCTCACCCCGGTTCTTGACTTTATGCAGACGATGCCGGCGTTTGTCTATCTGATTCCGGCTGTTGCGTTCTTTGGTATCGGCATGGTGCCGGGTGTCTTTGCCTCCGTCATATTCGCTACGCCTCCGACGGTAAGGTTCACCAACCTCGGCATACGTCAGGTGTCCGGTGAATTGATCGAAGCTTCCGATGCTTTCGGAACTACGGGAACACAGAAGCTGTTTAAAGTTCAGCTTCCTATGGCCAAGAAAACGATTATGGCCGGTATCAACCAGACGGTTATGCTCGCACTTTCCATGGTAGTTATCGCTTCCATGATCGGGGCGAAAGGTCTTGGACAGACAGTTATTACAGCCCTTCAGCGTGCTCAGGTAGGACCTGGTTTCGTCGCAGGGTTCGGAATCGTTATTCTGGCCATCATTATCGACCGCTTTACGCAAAATCTTAATACACAGCGGGGAGATAATCCTTAAGCAGGTGGAAGAGGACTACGTGTCCTGATTTATATAAAACTTATTAAGAAAAGGGGAGAAGTACATGTTTAAGTTTGATTGGAAAAGAATTGGTATGACAGCCGGATTATCGTTGACGCTATTAGCCGCGGGGTGCGGTTCGGACGGAGGTTCTTCGGACTCCGGTGGAGAATCGGGATCTGACGGTGAATCTTCAGGAAAGGCGAACTATGGTGAGGAAATAAACTACGAAATTACAGGTATTGAAGCAGGTGCCGGTGTTGTAGCGGCCTCCCAGGATGCTGTGGAGAAGTATGACAGTCTTGCCGGGTGGGAAGTATCCACTTCTTCTTCCGGGGCTATGGCAACTGCTCTTGGGGAAGCTATTGACAATGAAGAGCCGATTGTCGTTACCGGCTGGACACCACACTGGAAGTTCGCTGAATATGACCTAAAATATCTTGAAGACCCGCAAGGAGTTTTCGGGGACGCTGAAGAAATCAAAACGATGGTGAAAACGGGACTGAAAGACGAGAAGCCTAATGCTTACAAGATTCTGGATCAGTTCCAGTGGGAAACTTCTCAAATGGAAGAAGTTATGCTTGAAATCCAAAATGGCGCAGACCCTGCAGAGGCTGCAAAAAACTGGGTTTCCAATAATGAAGATGCAGTATCATCCTGGACGGAAGGTACAGAAAAAGTTGATGGTAAAGAAGTGGAACTTGTCTATGTAAACTGGGATTCGGAGATCGCATCTACGAACGTTGTGGCTGAAGTCATGAAAGAACAGGGCTTCGAAGTGACCACTACCCCTCTTGATAATGGTCCGATGTGGGAAGCTGTAGCCAACGGCGAAGCTGATGGAATGGTAGCGGCATGGTTGCCGGCCACTCACGGTTCCCAGTTCGAGAAGTACGGAGAGCAGGTAGAGGATCTCGGGGCTAACCTGGAAGGCGCGAAGATCGGTCTTGTAGTTCCTGAATATATGGATGTAGATTCTATTGAAGATTTACAAGCTGCTGAATAAAAAGGTCAGCAAAGCGAAGCGTCCCGGCTCCCGGGACGCTTTTTTTATGAAGGAAAAAAAGGGTCTGGGACATAACTAACTCGGACTCGTAGTAAAAAAACTCCGATCATCGTAAAAAGATGATCGGAGCTTTTTCGATATCGGTCTTTCCAGTCTCCAGAGGCAGAATTTGCGATGGTGGCGTTGTAT
>NZ_NSGH01000014.1 GCF_002295105.1 Salimicrobium humidisoli
ACACCTTCGGTGAAAGGAAAGGCTAGAGTGCGCGTCCACAAAGATTCGGTTCACAAGGCTAAACAACGTTTACGCCAATGGACGAGTCGAAAGTGGAGTACCGATATGACATACCGTATTGAGAAAAATTAATGAGTTTCTTACCGGATGGTATAACTACTTTCGCCTGGCGGAAACGCCATCGATCTTCAAAAGAATGATGGAATGGTTGAGGAGAAGGCTCCGAATGATTCGATGGAAGGAATGGAAATGGCCACGGACAAAAGTGAAGAATCTAATAGCATTGGGAGTGCCAAAGGCGAAAGCCTTGAAGTGGGGAAATACAAGAAAAGGCTACTGGCGTATAGCCAGTAGCCCAATTCTCCACCGCACACTCAATGATCACTATTGGCAACGTATGGGTTTGAAATCATTGAATGCACGTTGAATTTTATGAAACCGCCGTATACGGAACCGTACGTACGGTGGTGGGAGAGGACGGAGACTAGTCACCTCCACTGACTATTCGAACCTGATTTTTTTAATCCCCTTAATAGGTTCGTCTTTGTTGGAGCCGTCTCCCATGTAGAGATGGATAGGGCCGTCATCCTTCAAAGGCTTTCCTTTTTCGGCGAACAGGGCGTAGGCGTCACGAATTTCTTCCGCGGTGACTGATTTTTCTCCTTCTGAAGTTTCAAGAACTGCTGTTTTTGCCTCATCATGAATGTCGCTTGTATGTAAAAAAGGCAACAGAGGCATTAAAAATGTTCCTTTTACAGCCCGCTCTTTTTCATAGCGGTTTACGCTTTTGTTGACAGGGGGAGTGACTTTCTGCTGATACATGGCTCTATTGAAGCGTTCCGCCTGTTCGCGCAATTCATCAATCTCCCTTTCCTCCTCGGAAGTGATTCCGTCTTCAAAAATTTCGGAAAACGTAAGTTTACGGTCGTCAAAAATCCAAACGGTGGGATCCAGGGTAATAGGGTAAGTAACCTTACCGGTAATTTGTACAATCATGGATGATAGCCGCCTTTCCTTAAACAATTTATTTCACATGATAGCAGAATTCCCCCGGTATTTCATTAAATTGGGCCCCGCTGTCGCTGAATTTTTATTTTTTTGCTATAATAGGTAAGGATTCAGTGATCGTTATGTTGCATTTCACCCTGATAAACGATAATATTAAATGAAAGAATGCAGAAGAGGGGGGAGTTGAATGTTGTCTGATGTAGCAGTTGATCAGCGGGAGAAAGCATATGCCCTTCTTAAAGCGGACGCAGATAAAATTCTTCAATTAATTAAAGTACAAATAGATAATTTGACTATGCCCCAGTGCCCGTTATATGAAGAGGTACTGGATACCCAGATGTTCGGATTGTCGCGGGAAATCAATTTTGCGACAAGGTTGAATCTTATAACCGAAGAAGAGGGCAAAGAGCTTCTCGACAACCTGGAAAAACAGCTGAATGTTTTACATGAAGCATCTCAACGGTCATAAGTAAAGGCTCAAATTGCGACCTTCAGTTGTAATTTGAGTTTTTTATTACATATACGTTTTCAGAATATTAAAAGGCTTTAGTTAAGGGATGAGATATATGAAAATATGGAAATCATTAGATTTCACTTTAATGTTCGCACCACTGGTACTTATAGGATTCGGCACAGTGATGATCTATAGTGCGAGCATGGTGGATGCACCTGTTAAATTCGAAGTGGAACCGAACCACTTCCTGCTTAAACAGCTGCAGTGGGCGGTGATCGGACTGGCAGTCTTTCTGGTAGCGGCGTTCATCCCTTACAGGCAGTACCGGAGGTTCGTTAAACTTACCGTACTTATTATGGTACTGTCACTGGTAGGAGTTTTCATTTTCGGAGAGACGAGGAACAACGCAACGTCGTGGTATGTATTCGGGGGATTCAGTGTCCAGCCCGCCGAATTTGTGAAAGTCGGACTGGTACTTTATTTAGCGTCTGTATACGCAAAAAAGCAGCCCTACATAGATAATTTCACTCAAGGGGTTCTCCCTCCTTTGTATTTGACTTCGCTGCTGCTCGGCTTAATCATCATGCA
Organism: Salimicrobium humidisoli; assembly: GCF_002295105.1. Classification (GTDB taxonomy): domain Bacteria; phylum Bacillota; class Bacilli; order Bacillales; family Halobacillaceae; genus Salimicrobium; species Salimicrobium humidisoli. The sequence goes on from NZ_NSGH01000014.1 coordinate 2,051, forward strand.
GCCTGATATAGGAACAGCCGCTGTTATAGCAATGATAGCTGCAAGCGTTGTAATTTCTTCCGGGATCAGAATGAAGCACGTAATGATTTTAGTGAGCGGTATAGTGCTGGTCACGGTACTTGCCAGCCAGCAGATGATAACGGATGAGCGGGCCTCCAGGTTTACGGGCGCCTACCAGCCGTTTGAGACTCCGGATGCGGACGGTTATCATCTGATCCAGTCTTATATAGCTATCGGCAGTGGCGGTCTGACAGGAGAAGGACTGGGGCAGGGCGTCCAGAAGTTGGGTTACCTGCCTGAACCTCATACAGATTTCATTATGGCGGTCATTGCCGAGGAACTGGGATTCATTGGAGTGGTGATCACTCTTGGTCTTCTGGCTCTATTCGTGTTACGGGGGCTTTATATAGCTAAGAAGTGCGAAGATCCTTTCGGTTCTTTACTGGCCATAGGGATATCTTCCATGGTCGCTATACAGGCGATAATTAATTTAGGTGCTATGAGCGGATTGCTTCCTATAACAGGGGTCCCTCTTCCTTTTGTAAGTTATGGCGGGTCGGCTCTGCTGATATTCATGCTCGCCGCAGGGATGCTGAACAGTGTAGCCAGAGGGGTTCGCTTCAATGAAGAGAAAGAAGTGAGGGAAAAAGAACCCGGCCAGTTCAAGGAGAGAACCATCAATAAAAATCGAGGAGTGAAATCATGGCAGAATTAAGGAAGATCGAAAAAGTACTCGTCGCTAACCGCGGGGAAATTGCTATCCGGGTATTTCGTGCATGTACTGAGCTCGATATTAGAACAGTGGCGGTTTATTCTCAGGAAGACACAGGCTCTTATCACAGATATAAAGCGGATGAAGCTTATTTGATCGGTAAAGGAAAGAAACCGATTGACGCTTATCTCGATATCGAAAATATCATAGAAGTGGCTAAAGAAGTAGGGGTGGATGCCATTCACCCGGGCTATGGGTTTTTGTCTGAAAACATTCATTTCGCAACACGCTGTGAAGAGGAAGGCATCAAATTCATAGGCCCCGGGAGCAGGCAGCTGGAAATGTTCGGTGACAAGGTGAAGGCGAGAGAGCAGGCGCAAAAAGCTGATATTCCGCTGATTCCGGGTACCGACAAGCCCGTAGCCGGAGTAGAAGAAGTGCGAAAGTTCGGCGAAGAACACGGGTATCCGATTATAATCAAAGCTTCTATGGGAGGCGGAGGTCGCGGCATGAGAATTGTCCGGACTTCCGGAGAGCTCGAGGAAGCTTTCGAGAGAGCCAGAGGAGAAGCGAAAGCGGCGTTTGGCAGTGAAGAAGTCTACCTCGAAAAACTAATTGAAAATCCTAAACATATCGAAGTCCAGATCATCGGTGATGAAGATGGAAATGTGGTACATCTTTATGAACGCGACTGTTCCGTGCAACGACGGCATCAGAAAGTGGTTGAGATGGCGCCGAGTATGTCCTTGTCCGGCACACTTCGGGAGAATATTTGTGACGCGGCTGTCAAGCTGATGCGGAATGTTGGATATGTGAATGCCGGAACTGTGGAATTTCTGGTTGCCGATGGAGAATTTTTCTTCATTGAAGTCAATCCGCGGGTACAGGTGGAACATACAATCACCGAAATGATAACAGGAATTGATATCGTTCAGACTCAAATCAAAGTGGCGGAAGGACATCCATTGTTTGAAAGTCACATAGGGATACCATTCCAGGAAAACTTAGTTACGAGCGGCTACGCTATTCAATCAAGAGTTACGACGGAAGACCCGCTCAATAACTTCATGCCTGATACCGGAAAAATCATGGCTTACCGTACCGGGGGAGGGTTCGGGGTGCGTCTGGATGCAGGTAACGGATTTCAGGGTGCGGTGATTTCCCCGTTCTACGATTCCTTACTCGTAAAAGTGTCCACCTGGGCCCTTACATTTGAACAGGCTGCACAAAAAATGGTCAGAAATTTAAAAGAGTTCCGAATTCGGGGTATCAAAACAAACATTCCTTTTCTGCAAAATGTCATTCAGCATCCGCAGTTTATCAACGGCGTATACAGCACCACATTTATTGACAATTCTCCTGAATTATTCGTGTTTCCGAAAAGACAAGACCGGGGCACCAAAATGCTGCAGCACATAGCTGATAAAACGGTGAACGGGTATGATGGAGAAGGCGGCAGAAAAAAACCTGACTATCCGGATCCGCGGGTCCCTGAACTTCCGCGCACTGATGAATTTCCGGGAGGTACCAAACAGATTCTGGATGAGGAAGGGCCGGAAGCACTGGTGGAATGGCTGAAAGAAAGAAAAGAAGTACTGCTTACTGATACGACGTTCAGGGATGCCCACCAGTCGCTGCTTGCTACCAGGGTGAGAACAAAAGATCTCGAAACGATAGCAGAACCGACGGCACGTCTTCTGCCCGAACTTTTTTCCTTAGAAATGTGGGGTGGAGCTACGTTTGATGTGTCTTACCGCTTTTTGAACGAAGATCCGTGGTCCCGGCTGCTTACCTTACGGGAAAAAGCTCCGAATGTTCTTTTCCAGATGCTGCTCCGTGCCTCCAATGCTGTAGGATATAAAAACTACCCGGATAACCTGATTGAAGAATTCGTAGAGAAAAGTGCGAATGCAGGAATAGACGTCTTCCGGATTTTCGACAGTCTAAACTGGGTGGAAGGTATGAAACCTGCCATCGAAGCCGTCAGAAAGACAGGTAAAATAGCGGAAGCCGCCATGTGTTATACCGGGGATATTCTCGATCCGGACCGTTCTAAATACGACCTGGATTATTATGTTGAACTGGCAGGCGAACTTGAAGAGGCGGGTGCTCATATCTTAGGGATAAAAGATATGGCAGGACTCCTTAAACCCGAAGCTGCATACCAGCTGATAAGTGCGTTGAAGAAGAAAGTCTCCATTCCTGTGCACCTCCACACCCACGACACAAGCGGGAATGGTATTTTCACGTATGCAAAAGCAGTTGAGGCTGGAGTTGACGTAGTGGATGTTGCTGCAGGTTCAATGGCAGGAATGACTTCCCAGCCGAGTGCCAACAGTTTGTACTATGCTCTCGAAGACAGTGACAGAAGGCCCGGACTGGATATACAAGCTTATGAGAAACTCGGACATTACTGGGAAGATATAAGGGATTATTATGAAGAGTTTGAAAGCGGTCTGCGTGCCCCTCATACTGAAGTGTATGAACATGAGATGCCGGGCGGCCAGTATTCGAATCTTCAGCAGCAGGCTAAAGCCGTAGGCCTTGGTGACCGGTGGGATGAAGTCAAAAGAATGTATAGACGGGTGAATAACATGTTCGGGGATATCGTTAAAGTGACCCCTTCTTCAAAGGTTGTGGGGGACATGGCTTTGTTCATGGTGCAAAACGATCTGAACGAAGATGACGTGTATAATAAAGGGGAAACGATTGATTTCCCGGACAGTGTCATCGAATTTTTCCAAGGGTATCTGGGCCAGCCCTACCAGGGATTCCCTGCCGAACTCCAGCACCTCGTTCTGAAAGGAAAAACGCCTCTTCAAGATCGGCCGGGTAAATTTTTAGAACCTGTAAACTTCAAAGAATTGAAAGAGACGCTGTTCCATAAGCTGGACCGTCAAGTAACAAGCTTCGATATGATAAGCTATGCACTTTATCCTAAAGTTTACATGGATTATCAGAAATTCCTTGATCAGTACGGGGACATGTCGATGCTGAACACTCCCACTTTTTTTTACGGAATGAGACTGGGCGAAGAAATTGCAGTAGACATCGAAAAAGGGAAAACTTTGATAGTGAAACTGGTGTCCATAAGTGAAGCGCAGGAAGACGGAACCAGAACTGCATTTTTTGAGCTTAACGGACAGCCGAGGGAAGTAGTTGTAAAAGACAATAGCATTACTGCCACTACAGCCGTGCGACCACAGGCGGACAAATCAGATGAAAAGCATATCGGAGCCAGTATGCCCGGGACTGCTGTAAAAGTTATGGCTGCAGCAGGTGAAAAGGTCACTAAAGGGGACCATCTGATGGTGACAGAGGCTATGAAAATGGAAACGACTGTACAGGCTCCTTTTGACGGAACGATTAAAGCCGTTCACGTAACAGATAATGCAACTATTCACGTGGGAGATCTACTTATCGAATTTGAATAGAATACAGCCCGGCTTTAGGTGCCGGGCTGTATTTATGAAAAGTCTCCTTGCAAAAATAGTCGTGTAATGGTAAAAATGAATATGTCCTCACATTTACATAGGTTTTACATACTTTTTTCACAACTACGTCACATTTGTTTAATTTTATAGTAATTGAATAGATAGAAATATGGTTCCGTGATACAATTAATTTGACGTTTTTTGTGGCAATGGTTAATATTTCTGTAACTTTTGTGTACTGAGCAAAAGGCAGGAGGAGGAATATCAAGTGATGGACAATCCTAGGACAGTCGATTCTACGTCTGCTCACGTTATGGAAGAAGAAGCGAACCGGGAGACTTCCCTGGTAAAAGATATTAAAAGTTTAATAAAGGTCGGAATCATCAATTCGAACCTGATCACTACTTTTGCGGGTTTCTGGCTCGCTTTGTACTACACCGGGGCAAGTATTGTGACAGAATGGGTCACGCTTCTGTGGACGCTCCTTGGTACTGCGCTTGTTATTGCAGGCGGATGTATTCTAAACAACTGGTATGACAGGGACATCGATCCGATTATGGATCGTACGCAAAACAGACCTACCGTAACAGGGACGATGTCGTTACAGTCTGTTTTAATCGGAGGGCTGGTCACCTCAGCAGCCGGTTTTCTCGTTTTGACACTCGCTTCCTGGCAGGCAGCACTTTGGGGAGTGTTCGGATGGATCGTTTACGTAATCCTTTATACGATGTGGTCCAAAAGAAGATATACTTTGAACACGGTTATAGGTAGTTTCTCCGGAGCCGTCCCCCCGCTGATAGGCTGGGCTGCTATTGAGCCGGGTCTTCGTATGGAAGCGTGGATGCTGTTTCTTATCATGTTCTTATGGCAGACGCCCCATTTTCTGGCACTTGCTATGAAAAAGAAAGATGATTATGAGAGAGCAGGAGTTCCGATGCTTCCGGTAGTCAAAGGATTTGAGATGACAAAAAGACAGATAGTCGTATATGTCGCCTGTCTTCTGCCTTTACCTTTATATCTTGCTTCTTTAGGCGGAGTCTTCCTGACAGTCGCTTATATATTATCTGTAGGTTGGCTCGTATTGGCATTAGCCGGTTTTGTGATGAAAGATGATAAGAAATGGGCTACATGGATGTTTGTGTACTCCCTTAATTATCTTACAATTCTATTCCTTACAATGGTGCTGGTAACTATGCCATTTCCTTACGTTTGAAATTAGGTGAAAACCTAGTTCACATTAATATACTTTCAAATACAAAAAAGAAAGAGAGGTATTACACATGAGAGGTTGGATGGGCAAGCTTCGTCCGGTATTCATTTTTAGTGTGCTGGTACTTTTCCTTGCCGGGTGCGGGGAAGAGAACCTGAGTGCACTCAAGCCCAAAGGGTACGGGGCAGATCTATTACTTGATCTTATGGTGATCAGTCTTGCGATTATGACTTTCGTATTCGTGGTCGTCATGGCTATTTATATTTTCGTACTTATTCGTTACCGTCGTAAAAAGGGTGAGGAGAACTATATCCCTAAACAGACAGAGGGTAACAAATCGCTAGAGATTATCTGGACCGTTATACCGGTACTGCTTCTCCTTATTCTGGCAGTGCCGACTGTACAGGCCACTTTCGACCTTGCAGACGAAAAACCGCGTGAGGAAGACGGTTCGATTACTGTGGAAGTCACCGGTAACCAGTACTGGTGGCACTTTAACTATCCTGATCAGGAAATATCGACCAGTCAGGATCTGTATATTCCGACAGGAGAGCGCGTATACTTAGATATGAAATCAAGTGACGTTATCCACTCATTCTGGGTGCCTTCCATCGCGGGTAAAATGGACACAAACCCTGGTGATAACGAAAACACTATGTACTTAGAAGCTTATGAAGAAGGGGTGTACTGGGGACACTGTGCCGAACTTTGTGGTCAGTCACACTCGTTAATGGACTTCAGAGTAGTCGCAGTAAGTTCCGAAGAGTATGATCAGTGGGTTTCCGATATGCAGAACATTGACCCGGAAGCGACACCTGAAACCGCTTCAGCTAAAGATGGAAAAAAAGCTTTCGAAAACAGCTGTATGGGCTGTCACGCCATAGGTAACTCTCCGGCAGGTGTGGGGCCAAACCTCAGCAACTTCGGAAACCGTACGAAAATTGCCGGTATTCTGGATCACAACAAAGAAAACCTTGTAGACTGGATAATGGATCCGGATCAGTTCAAACCTGGCAACAAAATGGAAGGCTACAACGTATCTGAAAAAGAAGCACAACAAATAGCTGACTACTTAATGCAGTTAGACCATTCAGAAGTAACTCCTGATTCTGTTAATGGCTCTTCCGGCAAGAAGTAAATAATTAAAAAGGAGGTTATAGTGTGAGTAATGCGATTGTACAACAGCGCGGCATTGGTGCTATGATTTGGGACTATATTACAACGGTTGACCACAAAAAAATTGCGCACCTTTACCTGGTCGCCGGAGGTCTATTCTTCCTGATCGGCGGCCTCGAAGCGCTGATAATACGTATCCAGCTGATGCAGCCGGACAGTAACTTTATTTCAGCAGGTCTTTACAACGAAATGATTACGATGCACGGTACTACGATGATATTCCTGGCTGCCATGCCACTTATATTTGCATTGATGAACGCCGTAGTACCATTGCAGATAGGAGCGAGGGACGTAGCGTTTCCTTTCCTTAACTCCCTTGGTTTCTGGCTGTTTTTATTTGGAGGTCTATTACTGAACGTTTCCTGGTTCACTGGAGGAGCGCCGGATGCGGGCTGGACTAACTATGCACCGTTATCCTCGACATCTCCGGGCCACGGAGTGGATTATTACGTAATGGGACTTCAGATAGCGGGGGCAGGAACACTGATCGGTGGTATTAACTTCCTGGTAACGATCATTAACATGAGAGCACCTGGTATGACTTATATGCGTATGCCGCTATTCACCTGGACAACATTCATTACCAGCGTCCTGATTCTTTTCGCGTTCCCGGCTCTTACAGTAGGTCTATTCCTTATGATGTTCGATCGTATGTTTGGCTCTGCCTTCTTCGACGTAACTGCCGGAGGAAACGCAATCATTTGGGAACACTTATTCTGGATATTCGGGCACCCGGAAGTTTATATTCTGATTCTTCCTGTGTTCGGGGCATTCAGTGATATTTTCTCTACATTTTCTAAGAAGAGACTTTTCGGTTACTCTGCAATGGTATTTGCAACAGTGCTGATCGGTTTTCTAGGGTTCATGGTTTGGGCCCACCACATGTTTACAGTAGGACTCGGTCCGATTGCAAACTCTATTTTCGCAGTTTCCACTATGGCGATCGCCGTACCTACAGGAATCAAGATCTTCAACTGGCTGTTTACCATGTGGGGCGGAAGTATTAAACTAAGTGTCGCTATGCTCTGGGCACTCGGGTTCATACCTACATTTACAATTGGAGGTATGACTGGGGTAATGCTCGGTTCAGCAGCAGCCGACTACCAGTATCACGATACATACTTCGTGGTTGCCCACTTCCACTACGTTATTGTCGGAGGTACAGTATTTGGCCTATTTGCGGCTATGCACTACTGGTGGCCGAAGATGTTCGGAAAAGTATTGAACGAGAAATTGGGTCACTTAGGTTTCTGGCCATTCTTCATCGGTTTCCATCTGACATTCTTCATCCAGCACTTCCTGGGACTGATGGGAATGCCTAGACGTTACTGGACATATTTCGAAGGACAGGGTCTTGCAACCGGTAACCTGATCAGTACAATAGGTGCCTTCCTGATGGCTATCGGAACTCTGGTATTCTTATATAACGTAGTTTATACAGCAATTAAGGAACCTAAAGCTTCTGCGGATCCTTGGGATGGCCGTACTCTCGAATGGTCTCTGCCATCTGCACCTCCATTTTATAACTTTAAACAGACTCCACTCGTACGTGGACTGGATCCACTATGGATTGAAAAGATGGAAGGAAGAAAAGGTATTACTCCTGCGGAACCGCTTGGCGATATTCATATGCCTAATGGCTCTATACTTCCATTCCTGATGTCAATGGGTCTGTTTATTGCAGGCTTCGGATTTATTTATCAGGTAGACAACAAACTGTGGTTTATAGCAGTTGCTGTCGGCATGGGACTTTTCTTCGCTTCCATGTTCACCAGATCGTTCAAAGATGATCTCGGTTATCATATTCATAAAGAAGATCTTATTGAAAAGGGGGATGGCAAAGAATGAGTCATGACGACGTTTTAAATCCAAAACATATGCCCCATGATCCGGAAAAAGCCACCCTTGAAGGTAAAAATAAATTTGTCGGTTTCTGGATGTTCCTCGGAGGAGAGACGGTACTTTTCGCCTCTCTCTTCGGAACATACCTGGCTCTCTCCGGATCTACATCCGGCGACAACACTCCCGAAAACCTGTTTGGACTTGAGCTTGTTTTCATAATGACTATGCTGCTGCTGACAAGTTCTTTGACCAGCGTGTATGCTATGTATCATATGAAAAACCATGATTTCAAAAAAATGCAGCTCTGGCTGGGAGTTACAGTACTTCTGGGACTTGGTTTTCTTGGATGCGAAATTTATGAATTCTACCACTACATCCACGAATACGGATTCACGTTCCGTTCTTCTGCCTTCGGGTCCGGGTTTTATACATTGGTCGGTTTCCACGGAGGACACGTTCTATTTGGTTTATTCTGGATAACTTCATTGATGATCCGGAACCAGAAACGCGGTTTGAATTTATATAACGCACCTAAATTCTACATTTCCAGTCTTTACTGGCACTTCATTGACGTAGTGTGGGTGTTCATTTTCACCGTAGTATACCTACTAGGAAAGGTGGGGTAAGCGATGTCGGAACGTACGGAGAACGTATCAAGGCACAAATTGAATGTACGGAAAGATGAAAACAAAGAAGAAATGGTGCAGCAGGTCATTACTTTTGCGCTTATGATCCTGTTTACCCTTATTGCTTTTAGTATGGTAATCCTGGACATCAGTTCTTATTTCATAAAACCGATACTTCTTTTACTGGCTGGAGTTCAGGTAGCATTTCAGTTGTTCTATTTTATGCATATGAAGAATAAAGGGCATTTCATGCCGACCGTCATCATGTTCGGCGGAATGACAATTGCACTTGCAACTATTATCACTTTTACTACAATCATTTGGTGGTAATACAAAAACCGGGGGCTCTCCTCCGGTTTTTTCGTGTGAAAGTATATGAATATCACCTCTATTTTTCCTTCAGCTAAATCCCTGAAAGACTGACATAATAGGTGGGAAGAAAAGGAATGAAGGTATGGACAGAGAAAGAACTTCAACTAAGCAATTTTGACATTTTAGAAAACAATAGGGGATATATCTATTATTTTTGAACGTTGTGATTTAAAATAGCAGTTAGCAAGTTATTTTAAGGGGTGAGATAGATGTGGTTAGAATTACAAATATTCGGATTCCGGGCGTTGTGGAGCCCTTTCTATATGATTTTCGTAGCCGTACTTGCTCTGGTATACTATTATCTGACCGGACCGGGCCGGCGGAATGATAAGGAGAAAGCGACAGGTTTCCAACAGATCACGTTTTTCTCAGGTTTAGTGCTGCTTTACATAGTTAAAGGTTCTCCCATAGATTTGATGGCGCACATTATGTTTGCCGCTCACATGACCCAGATGGCTCTGTACTATCTCGTGTTTCCTTTTCTGATCATTAATGGAGTGCCGGGCGAGGTCTGGAGAAGAATTTTTGACCGTCCGGTAATACGGCCGATTTTGAAGTTCATTACAAAACCGTTGTTGTCACTATTACTGTTCAGCGGATTCTTTTCCATGTACCACGTGCCTGCGGTTTTTGATTTCGCCAAATCGAACGAAATCATCCACGCCGGGTTTTCCACCACTATTCTTTTCTTCGCTTTTTGTATGTGGGTATCCGTCTTCCCTCCTACGGAAGGCTTAGACAGACTCGGACCTCTACTGAAGATAGGCGTCATTTTTGGAAGTGGTGTGTTGCTGACCCCTGCATGTGCTCTGATCATATTCTCTGATGCTCCGCTGTATGCGACATACACGCAGTCCGGTGCCTGGATGGACGCTCTCAGTCTATGTGTGCCTACCGGAGTTCTCGAAGGGCTGGCAGGTTCACTGAACGGGCCGGAATTCTTTACGTCGATGCCTCTGTTACAGGACCAGCAGCTTGGCGGAATCATCATGAAAATAATGCAGGAAGTTATTTTTGCGGCTATCATCGGGCACATCTTTTTCTCATGGTTCAACAAGGAACGAAATATAGTCGATCCTATACCGGAAGTATCGATGGAACAAAATGAATATGTACAGGAGAGATAACAATGCCCTTATTGCCAACGATTAGTACTGCTTTTATTGTACTAAGTGCTGTTCTGGTGGGGATCGGCTGGATTCTCATAGCTAATGATAAAAGATCAGCTCATAAGAAAGTTATGCTTGCAGCTGCGCTCAGCGCTCTGATATTTTTCATAATCTACGTAAGCCGGACCGTCTTCATCGGAAATACAAGCTTTGGAGGACCCGAGGAATACAAGATTTACTATACTGTATTTCTTATTTTCCACATAACGCTTGCGACAACCGGGGCGGTGTTCGGTATCATCACGATTATCCTTGCGCTTAAACGGAATATTAAAAAGCATCGCAAGATCGGACCGGTCACCAGTATCATATGGTTTTTTACTGCGATTACCGGAGTAGCTGTCTATCTTCTTCTATATATCATATATGACGGGGGAGATACGACCAGCGTCATTAAAGCGATTCTGGGTACATGATCGGTATCGTAAATTAAAATTCAGGAAAAAATCACAAAAAGCGGTCTGTACGGGGGGAACCCCGGGCAGACCGCTTTTTATGAGGAATATTATATTTATTACGTCATTTTATCGAATTCCTCACTAGAGAAGAGTAATGTGAGAAATAGGTACATTAAAGTTTGACATTCAACTTGATCAGACCGGCTTCCTTAGCGGAATTGAAGGCTATGATGACAAGAGGACCTACGAAAAATCCGAGTACCCCTATAAGTTTCAGACCTATATACATTGCTACAAGAGTAGCAAGCGGGGAAAGGCCGATCTGTGTTCCCATGACTTTCGGTTCGACCGTACGCCGGATGGCCAGCAGCACGATAGCGAGTACCATAAGTTGGGTTCCGGTCGCAGCGTCTCCGGTAGCGTACATGTAAACGGACCAGGGGCCTATAATGGCGATGGAACCGATAATCGGAATGAAATCTACTGCCCAGGTAATCAGAGCCATAAGAATAGCGACTTCGGGTGAAATGAAGAGAAGTGCCACCAGCGTAACTATAAATATAATGATGCTGACCTGGAACTGTGCTTTCAGAAAACCGAACACGACATAGCTGAGACGGGCATTCATGAATTGAACCTTTTCGGAAGTTTCTTCGGTCAAGTAGGAATGCATTTTCGTTTTCAGCCTTGGCAGTTCCAGCATAAACAGAAAGAGAGCGATCAGGTACACGAGCAGACTTACTATCAGATTAGGTATTTTAGCCGCAAGTGCAGTTACATTTTCTATGTTTAATGTATCGGTAAGTCTTTCGGTGGACCTTTCCAAACTCTCTTCGATACGATCGGAAGTCTGGTCAATGAACTCTTTAGGCAGCATTTCTGTAAGGTTGTTCATGTTATCTTTTAAATCGATGACTACCTGGTTCAGCTGGGAAATATAAAGAGGGGCGTTATCAATCAGATGTATGATTTGAGCTACAGCTCTTGTCACAGCGAATGTACCTACGAGCCCTAGAAGTAAGAGAAACAAGAGAAATACGATAGACACGGAAAATTGCCGGCCTATATGGAATCTATACTGAAACCAGCGTACCGACGGGTTCAGAAATAGGGCGGTGATGAAAGCGATTATGAGAGGAACTGCTACAGGCAGTATGAAATAAGCTGCTGCGAGCCCGATAATTGTAAGAAAAATCAATGTCCATTGACGTTTAGTTATTTGTTTAAACAACGCGGGGCCGTGTCTCCTTTCCCTTGAGAAATCGTTCGAAAAAAGAGTCGCCCATCATTCACGATGCGCGACTCCCAATCCATTACTCGTCTGTCTGGTTCGCCTTTGCCGGAGCCTGTACTTTGCTGATCAAATAATGAGACTTATCGATTAAATCTTTGGAGAATCCTTCTTCTTCACCGTATTCGACTCCATGAGGATAATAATGCTTTCCGAGCAGCGGAGTCATGAGTTTCATAACGGCATTTCCTTTATCCACGTCTCCACTGAGAGCATAACCCTGGATTCTTACGTAGTAAGTGATGTTCGTTTCAGGGGATTCGATTTTATGATCGTATGTAACCCTTTCATAGTCCCAGGATCCGCCGAGCATAAACCCGTTTGATTCCATGATTCGTGTCAACGTCTTCACGTCGAGTACTAAATCTTCGATACCAGTGTTTTCTAATTTCATACTCTCCACCTCACAACAAATTATGTATAGTTAACATTTTATTATGAAAAGAAGAAAGTTGCAATTAAACCGGAAGGGTTTATCGTTAAATTTAGTCTTTTTCACGCGAAAGGGGAATTTCTCAAGAACGATTTTCTTATATGTATTAGTCTGATATGATAAAGGAGGAGGTGAATCCCTTTTATGCTAGCTACTATGGAAATTGTAGACTTGTTGGATAGATCGGAAGAGATAGGCCAGATAATAATGAAATCAGACGTTATGGAAGAGTTCTATGAGGCGAAATCCGACCTTGCCAAAGATGAAGAAGCTCAGACTCTCATACGTAATTTTAATAAAATGAAAGACCAATACGAAGAAGTACAGCGTTTCGGAAGGTATCATCCCGATTATAGTAAAATTATGAAAAGTATCCGAAGTGTGAAAAGAGAAATGGATATGCACCCGAGCGTCGCCCGCTACAAGCGTGCTGAACGTGAACTTCAGAAGCTGCTCGATGATATTAGCCAGGACGTGGCTTTCAGCGTAAGTGAACAGATTAAAGTCCCACGGAACGGGATGGTTTTCACAGATACCGGCTGTTCATGCGGCAGTGGCGGCGGCTGTGGCTGTTCTTAAGAAGGATGTGTGAAACATGAGAGTTAAAAGACAGGGGATCATCGTTTATTTTCAGCAGATGAAAAATGTTCGTCACCTGAAGAAATACGGGCATTTGATTCATGCTTCCAAGAAACGGAAATATGCGGTTATTTACGTGAACCGGGAAGAACTTGAGGAAAAGATGGAGACACTGAATAAATTATCTTATGTACTCCGCGTGGAACCTTCCTGGAAACCGCAGGTAGAAACGGATTTTGAAAACGCCAAGCCCGATAAAGCAAAAGAATATGACTATAAGTTCGGTATATAGTTACAATTACGCATTTTATAGATATATCAGCCCTGACCGGGCAGAAATGTCCCGGTCGGGGTTATTTAGTTTTGAACGATCAGGTAAGCCTTGCCAGGGCCTTGTTACTTCTTAATATTCCTATCAGGTACTGATAGTATAAATCTGTTTCAGGAAACATCGTGGATGGTTTAAGCGTATATTCCTGAATTTCCACCCCGATTTCGTCCGTCATTTCTCTGAACAGATCGAACCTGGTGTTCGGAATCTCATGAGGGTTCGGTATTCCTTCTCTGCATATATATATGGGCTGAAACTTTTCGGCCGGCTTCATTATCAAAGCGAGAGACGTTTTCGGTTCTCCGTCAATTTCGCTGTGAAAAGCAAGGGCGGTTTCAACACGGGCTGGCATATGTTTGCCCAGTTCAACAAGTTCATAGATATCCGTGTAACCTTCCCCCAGTTCAATGAATTTTTGTCTCATAAATATTTCTCCTTTCTTCGCTGCATCATTATTACTCTAGCACGCCAGCACTTGGTAATAAACCGTTTATATAAAACAATGGTCGGTCCCTTCCCTGATGGCGACCGCGTGACCCGTCGATAAATAAAAAAAACAGGGTTCCGGTGAATGATGATTTTTCTGCACGGCGTTTTATGGTAGCATTAAGAAAAACCTTGTAACGGGAGGTGATCAGCATGAGAGTAATAAGCGGCAGTCACAAAGGGCAGCGTCTCTATTCTGTGCCCACACATAACACAAGGCCTACGACTGATAAAGTCAAAGAAGCTATTTTCCAGATCATCGGTCCGTACTTTGACGGAGGTAAAGTTTTCGACTGCTTTGCAGGAAGCGGAGGACTCGGCGTCGAATGTCTCAGCAGAGGGGCAGATGAGGCAGTTTTCATAGATAAAGAACCTGCAGCCATTAAAACGATATGGGACAACCTCAGATCTTTGAAGCTCGAGGAACGTTCCGAAGTCTTCAAAACCGATGCATACAGAGCTATAAAAGCAGCAGGAAAGAGGGGGCTCACTTTTTCTTACGTATTTCTTGACCCCCCCTATAAGAAATTTTCTTATGAAGAATTACTGAAAAGCCTTCAAGAGTATCAACTTCTCGAGGAAAAAGCTATAATAGTGTGCGAACACGATGTGTCAGAATCGCTGCCTCAGCAGGTGGGTTCTGTAGTTATGTTCAAACAGGAAGAGTACGGCTCTAATATCGGAGTGGCGTTTTATAAGAAGGAGGGATAATATGGCCGGTTTAGCGATCTGCCCTGGGAGTTTCGATCCGATTACATACGGACATCTTGATATCATAGAACGGGCTGCCAGAGTGTTTGACGAAGTACGGGTCGTAGTTTTTAATAATCAAAGTAAATCTCCGCTTTTTTCTGTGGAGGAAAGAAAAAAATTGATTAGGGAATCCACGGCCGGGATACATAACGTGACGGTGGAGAGTTACGGCGGACTACTTATGAAGTACGCCGAAGAAGCCGGGGCTGAGGCGATCATCCGTGGCTTGAGAGCAGTCAGTGATTTTGAATACGAGATGCAGATCACTTCAATGAACCGTAAATTAAATGAAGAGATTGAAACGTTTTTCGTAATGACGAATAATCAGTATTCGTTCCTCAGTTCAAGCATTGTCAAGGAGATAGCGAAATATCAGGGAGAGATTACCGGGCTTGTTCCGGAAGTAGTGGAGAAGGCTCTGCAGGACCGTTTCAAAAGATGAACGTCTCCCCGTGCCGACGGGAAAGTTGATTGAAAAGTATGTATACGTGAACCCGGAGTGTTAAATAACAAGGGTTCACGTATTTTTATTTACGTGACAGGGATTGCTGTACTTCCTAAATGACGGGATGTAAAATATATTTGTGTTTCAGTAAAGCAGACCTGCTTCAGACGTTCTGTACAGGTAAGGAAGGAGTAAGGGTATGAGTCCGAACAGAAAAACGATTATAGCTATTGTTATTACTGCACTGATAACTGCTGTGTTATTTTCCTATCAGTTACCATACTACGTTTACAAGCCCGGCACCGCCGAGGCCCTTGACCCGGTTATTGAAGTGGATGGAGGGTACGCAAGTGAAGGCGATATGCATCTGGTTACAATCCGTGGAGGCCAGGCGACTGCAGTTCAGTGGCTGCTTGCTCAATTCAGACCCTATTATGAGTTGATGCCGCTCGAGGAAGTCAGGCCGGAGGGCGTGTCCGAACAGGAATACTTCCACGCTCAGCTGCAGATGATGGAGACCTCCCAGGAAGCAGCACAGGTGGTGGCATACGAAGCAGCCGGGAAGCAGATCGATATCCAGTATGACGGTGTCTATGTGATGCAGCTGGTCAAAGGTATGCCAGCCGCAGATCGTCTGCAGTCCGGTGATCGTATAGTGAAAGTTGACGGTCAGGAAGTGAAAGAGTCCAGTGATCTTATTAACTACGTGGAAGACAAAAAAGCCGGGGAAAGCGTCTCACTTCTCATCGAGAGAGAGAAAGGGACCCTGACAAGGGAAGTCGAACTGGCACCTTTCCCCGATAATGAAGAGAAAGTGGGGATAGGTATATCTCTTGTAACCGATCGATCTGTAGAGGTGGACCCGGAAGTAAATGTTGAAAGCGGAGAAATTGGCGGACCGAGTGCCGGACTGATGTTTTCACTTGAGATTTACGACCAGTTGACAGAATATGATTTAACATCCGGCAAAGAAATAGCCGGTACAGGAGAAATAAATTATGACGGTGAAGTCGGGAAAATCGGTGGTATCGACAAAAAGGTAGTCGCAGCTGATGAAGAAGGGGCTTCTGTTTTCTTTGCACCTAATGAAGGTGGGGCTGAGGACTCCAACTATAAAATAGCCGCACAGACTGCCGAAGACATCGGTACAGATATGAAAATCGTTCCGGTGGATACGTTCCAGGAAGCGGTTGACTATTTGAAGAAGAATAAATAATAAGCTTTACGTCGTTTAAAAGTCTGTTCAGTTTTCACCGGCCCCTCCGGGTTTCCGTAATGAAGGAGCTCCGGAAGAGCCGGTATTTTATCGAACATGTTTAAGATAGTATATTCGGAGTTTAAATGAATAAAGGGGGGAGTTTTTCCCGGTGGTAACTTTCTACTCTTTGCTTTCCCGAAAGAGGGTAAAGGTAGGTCCTTTGAGCTTTCAGGTCAATGTCGAAGAGCGGATGATCGATCTGTTTAAGTTGAGTCACTAATGGAACTTCTATATTTTTTTTCTGTTCGGAAAGGTATTGTCTCCCCCGTTTATTCATACCCAGTACCCGGACGTATGGTACAGGTTCGTTCAGAAGGTAGCTGTCTTTTTTTCTTGTGTTTGTTATTAAATGAACGAATATGCGCTGCAGTCTCGTCCAGGTGTATCTTTTCGTTTTGACGGACTCCATCATTTCCTGGAACGAACTGCTATTGTTGATGCTTGATAACAGGCGGTGCTCCAGCCCTTCTTCGACTCCGTGAATCTGCCTTAATTCTTCGGGGGAGGTTGTCCACAGCAGGTGCTGAATGAGGGGGAAATAGTCTTCGAACTGGTGAAACTTCCCTTTGTTTTTTATGTAATTATGGAGGGATTGTACTGTAGAATCCGGAAGAGCCTGTCTGACTCCTTCCGTGATTTCCCCCTGTTTGTGGATTTCCCTGCGGATGCTTGTAGCGCTGGAAATTTTCCCTTTGATCATTTCATCGTGATATTCGCTCTCAATTCGCGAAATCGTCTCCGGTTTTATATGAGGAGCAAATCGCTTTATTGCTTTTACGTAGCTGTAACCGAGAATGTTGTTGGGCTGTGATAGATCAAGTTCATCGACGCCGACAGCCCGGTAAGCAAGACGTGATGCTTCCGGAAAGGAGATGCCCTCATCCAGAAAAGCGGTTAAATGTTCGTCGAAGTTCTCCCGGTTATGTTCCCATTTATTGTGGGAATTGATGAAAGGAGCAATGTTCCCCTCTTCACTTCCGAAGCAGATGGAAGAGACGTTCAACCTGTCCAGGGTCTCCACAGCCCCTTTGCTGAAATAGTCCCCGTGCTGAACCGCAAACAAATGAGGCAGTTCAACCACCAAGTCCACGGACTGCAGAAGGGCGGATCTCGCTCTTTCCCATTTATCCATTATAGCCGGCTCTCCACGCTGGAGAAAAGGTCCGCTCATGACAGCGATGATACAGTCAGCACCGGTTTCTTTCCTCGCCTGTGTTACATGGAAGTCATGGCCGAGATGGAACGGGTTGTATTCCACGATAATACCTGAAGCTTGCATAGGATCTTCCTTTCCTGCTATATTTGCATTCCTTTCCTTTCTATCTTAACATTAGATAAAGATAAGCGATGGTGTAAAGAAAAAATGTTGACAAAACGTTTATTTGGTTTTAAAATTACTCTTGTTGTCATGAGGTGATGACCGTGAAATTTCCAATACAAAAAGTAAAACAGGCAGGGGACAACCCTTATCATTTTGAAGGGGATGTGGACCTTTCCTCTCTGGAGGATGCCAAAAATGATATCCGGGAAATTTCTCCTGTTTCGGTAACCGGTCAGGCAGAAATGAAAGGGGAAAACATATCAGTATCGATGACCATTGAAGGAGATATGATTCTTCCTTGCGCCAGAACGCTGGTGGATGTTCCTTTCGTATTCAACATCCAGGCTACGGAATACTTCAACCTTTCTCCTTATTATGAGGAAGAGGATGAGTCGGAAGTACACCCGCTGCATGGAGAACTGCTTGACTTGACTCCTTATATAAAGGAGAATGTGCTATTGGAGGTTCCCTATCGTGTCTTTTCGGATGATCCTGACGTCGTCCCTCCGCAAGAAGGAGAAGGCTGGGAAGTCGTGGACGAGAAACCGGAATCTGAAAGCAAAATAGATCCTCGATTAGCTAAACTGGAATCATTATTAGATGAAAAAGAGAAATAGAGAGGGCATCGACCGCTCTTCTCTTTACTTATAAAGGAGGTGGACAGCAATGGCAGTACCTAAGCGCAGAACGTCCAAAAAGGTGAAAAATCAACGTCGTACGCATAAAAAATTGAGTGCTCCTAAATTGGTGGCATGTCAAAATTGCGGAGAGCTGACTAAGCCACACCGTGTGTGCAGCTCTTGCGGCCAGTACAATGGCAAGCAAGTAGTCGAAGCATAAAGGAAAGCCTGTGACCGCAGGCTTTTTTTTATGCTTTTTTGTCTTGTTCGCTGACCTTTTCATGTGCAGGAAAAGATGTAAAATGAAAGCAGAGGCTTTTAATCTCACCAAGGGGAGTGGATGCAGTGGAAACGGTATATGTCACTTATGAACAGTACGTGGCTGTTGTTACGTTGAACCGGGAAGATAAAAGAAATGCAGTCAGCAGACAAATGACGATGGAACTCAGGCAGATTACTGAAGAAATTAAAGCGAATGAACAGGTGAAAGCACTTGTACTCACCTCCAGAGGAGAACGTGCCTTTTGTTCGGGGGGAGATCTGAAAGAGCTGCATGGAGATTTATCGGAAGAGGAAGCGTATACGGTTCTTTCTCCGATGAAGGAATTGCTTTATGAAATAGCGACGCTGCCGGTGCCGACCCTCGCTTATTTGAATGGAGAAGCGCGGGGAGGGGGATGCGAACTTGCTACCGCATGTGATATACGAATAGGAAAAGAAGGAAGCAGGTTCGGCTTTGTGCAGGGAAAACTTGGTATCGTACCTGGATGGGGAGGCGGAGCGCTTCTTTATGAAAGAATTTCTCCGGTCCAGGCTTTTCACTGGTTGACTGCAAGTGAGGTTATTGACGCAGAAGAAGCGAAGCAGCTCGGGTGGCTCCAGGGGATGGCAAACGAACTGGATCTCGGTATATTCACCACTCGTTCCAGGGAACAGCTCAGGTTCTGGAAAAAGCAGCTTATGGAAAATATAGACACTTCTGTACTTTATAGAAAAATGGAAGAGGAAACCCGGCAGTCAGCGGCTTTATGGCCATCAGAAGCTCACAAAAAAGCAGTGAATGCGTTTTTCAGCCGCAAAAATAAATAAAAGCCCGCCGGCTAATCGCTTAAAAAAGAGCCGTTCATAGGAACGGCTCTTTCGTGGATATCAGCTGTCTTCTTTCGGTTGCTCGTCCACTCCCTCAGGCAGCCATAAGAGGGGGTTCTCCCCGCGGTCTCTCTCCATGTTATAAGTAGCTTTCTGGAAGCCGAGACGTTCCCAGAATCCATGGGAGTTAATGCGCGGATTCGTTTTAATAGGCAAATGATAGCTTTTGGCGAAGTCCACCAGCTGTTTTCCGTAACCTTTGCCCTGATAGTCTTTAAGTACTTCCAGTTTCCATAGTTCGAGATAATCCTGAGGAGGATTGAAATAATTATCGTATTTAGCGGAAATTCTATAGAGACTCATTCTTGCAATCATGGCATTACCGATATAAATACCGAAAAACGGAGATTCGCTGTTATTTTCCACGATGTTACTCTGTAAATCTTCGAGCATAGTAAGTTCCTGAAGACCATACTCTTTGAAACGTTTGAACTCCTCGAGTGTTTTATAGTTGATTAGTAAAGGCTGCACTTCTGTACTGATACTCATCGACCGTGACGCTCCTTTCGGCAATCTTGCTTCCAATTACATTATAGTATAAAAATTTTCAGAATCAAATGGATTACTTTTACCTGCTATATCTGTTACAAGTTTGCTACAATAGAGTTTGAAAAATGCAGGAAGAAGGTGGGATAGATGCCTGAAAACGACCCTTCGGTCTCGTGGCTGCTTATAATAATAACCCCTATAATCTTCGTTGTGTTGTATATGTGGTTTTTGAAGTGGACGGCAAGTAAAGGAAAAGCGCTGCGGGGAGCCGTATATATAAGTACTCCTTTTCTGGTTTTTGCTGTGCGCGAACTTATGAACCTGCTGCTTGGAGGGAACAATACAGGCTGGGTCATCGTCGCGTTGCTCGTCCTGGTCGGTATTTCACTGTATATTCAGTACAGGACAGCTGGTGAAATGAAGTTACGTAAAACTCTCACCAGTTTTCTGAGACTTACTTTCTTTGTATTTGTCATACTATATATTATGCTTTTGCTAAGTACAGTTACTGCAGGAGTGCTGAACGTTTAAAATTTGACCTGATTTTAATTGCTGCTTACTTACGTTCCGCGTATGTAAACAGATTAGATGAATGCCGGTTGATTATTATGTACAATGTTATGAGGATGTAAGATACATAGGTGCGTATAAAGGAGAATGTGTGATGAGAATAGATCCGGTACAGTTCGGAGAAACGAATACTTTGATGAAAGACTACCGTTACAATTTCGAGAAATTGGCTAATAAATTCGATTACTCCCCTTTCGTGGAACGTGCATGGGAGGAGCGGTTACATGAACTTCAAAACCGAGAGTTCAAAAGAGAGGAAACAGTGGAAATCCTGAAAAAAATGAACGAATATTACGGAGCGGGAGCTGAAACGTTAGCCCATATTGAGCGTTTGTACGAGAAAGATTCTACAGTGATGATCGCCGGCCAGCAGGCTGGTTTGCTTATGGGCCCCATGTATACCGTCAATAAAGCTATTTCGGTCATTGAGGCGGCTAAACAGAAAGAAAAAATGCTTGGTAAACCAGTGCTCCCGGTATTCTGGATGGCAGGAGAAGATCACGACTTTGAAGAAATCAATCATGTTTATCTTGAACAGGATGGTCTGAAAAAACAAAAGATATCCCAGGCGACAGATGGAAAAACTTCAGTTTCCGACGTCGATTTGGACAGTGAAGCTGCAAACGAATTCGTAAAAGCGTGTTTCAGACATCTTCCCGAGTCTATGCATACGAAGGATGTCTACCGGCACGTTCATCATGCCCTCGAGGGAGCCAGAACGTATTCAGACTTTTTTGCGAGACTCCTCACCAGCCTTTTCAAACATCAGGGGCTGATCGTACTGGACGCTCACGCTCCTTCCATACGAAAGCTTGAAAGCGACTATTTTATCCAGATGATCGAGCATAATGAAGCTATAGCTTCGGGAGTATATGCAAAGGAACAGGAAAATAAAAGGCAGGGCTACCCTGTTACTATAGATGCAGAAGTAAGTGATGCCCATCTGTTCTACCACGATGGAAAGCAGCGTGTTCTTCTTATGCGGGAAGGGTCCCGTTTTGTTGGTAAGCAGGGAGAAGTGGAATTCAGTGAGGATGAATTATTGATGATAGCCGAGGAAACGCCCGAAAGGCTGAGTAACAATGTCGTCACACGCCCGCTGATGCAGGATCTGCTGCTTCCCTGTCTAGGCTTTATAGGAGGACCGGGAGAAATAAGCTACTGGTCGGTGCTGAAACCTGCCTTCTCGGAGTTATCGATAAAGATGCCTCCGACGCTTCCAAGACTCAGTTTCACCTTTATCAGCAACAGTATCAAAAACAGGGCAAGAACGGAAGGTATCGATCTTTATGAGGTTCTGCGTAACGGATTAAGTGAGGAGAAGATGAATTTCCTCTCATCCCACTCCGAAGTTCCCCTGGAGGAAATGAAGAGAGAAATGAAAGAGCAGATCTCGCGTCTCCACGCCCCCTTCCGCAGGGAAGCGGAAAGGACGGGACCCGATGTCTTAGGTTATGCGGAGAAAAACCTCGAATATATGGAGTCGCTTATCGACGATATGGGAGACCGTATATCCAAAGAACATCTCAAAAAATATGAGAACACCCTTGCTTTTTATAGTCGTCTGGAAGATGTAATCCGGCCTAAAGGCGGGCTTCAGGAGAGGATATGGAACCCGCTGCCGTTCCTCAATGAATTCGGCTGGGATTTCTTTTCGAAGATTCCGGAATATGAATGGGACTTCCGGCAGCAGCATTATTTGATTTACAGTTAAGCGTATATGGGAAACGACTCCCGGAGTATGTCGCCAGTATTCGGCGATACTTGCTCCGGGAGTTTTTTTTGTCCTTTTTACTATGCTGTTTTCTTTAAACGTTCGAAGGATGAAAAGGAATTAATTCTATTGAAAGATTTTTTTCGTTTTCCGTTAGTTTACTGTGGTACAAAGTGGTGTAGTGTGGTACGCTAAATAAAGAAGGTGGGGTCATCTATATGCTGATGGGGGAACATCGACATAATATGGATTCCAAAGGACGTTTAATAATCCCGAGCAGATTACGGGATTCCCTGGGCGAGTCCTTTGTAGTTACACGAGGACTGGATAATTGCCTGTTCATTTATCCTCCTGAAGAGTGGGAGAAACTTGAGAGGAAATTACAATCCCTCCCCCTGACTAAAAAAGATGCCCGGGCCTTCACGCGGTTTTTCTTATCGGGCGCCATGGAAAGCACCCTGGATAATCAGGGGCGTATTCATATCCCGCTGCCGCTCAGAGAGCATGCTGACCTTGAAAAGGCATGCGTGATCGTCGGCGTCTCCACGAGACTGGAAGTGTGGGCAGAAGATAAGTGGGACAGCTATATGGAAGAATCGCGCCAATCATTAGAATCCTTTTCCGAAAATTTGCTGGATCTTGATTTATGAATAACAGAAACGAGTGAGTGCATGTTTGACCATTACAGCGTATTAAAGACAGAGACGATTGAAAAATTGAATATCCGGCCTGACGGGGTGTACGTTGACTGCACACTCGGGGGTGGAGGTCACAGTAAGGAGATTGCCAGACAGTTGACGAGCGGTCATCTTTACGTGTTCGATCAGGATGTAAACGCAATGGAATCTGCGAGAGATTACCTTGCTGACTATGCATCCAGCATTACATTCATACCTTCGAATTTCCGGCATCTGGAAGAAGAGCTTCAGGCGCGGGGAGTAGAAGAAGTGGACGGCATCCTTTACGATCTTGGGGTATCAAGCCCGCAGCTGGACGTAAAAGAACGGGGATTCAGTTATCAGCAGGACGCCCCGCTTGATATGCGCATGAATCAGGCTGATACCATCAGTGCGTATGAAGTGATTAACGAGTGGGCTTATGAAGACCTTGTACGCATATTTTTCAGATATGGGGAAGAAAAATTTTCGAAACAGATAGCCCGAAAAATAGAGAAACAAAGAGAAAAAGCACCTGTAACTTCTACGGGAGAATTGGTTGAATTGATTAAAGAAGGTATACCGGCAGCGGCCCGCAGAAAAGGCGGTCATCCTGCCAAGCGTGTGTTTCAGGCTATACGTATTGCTGTAAATGATGAACTGGGGGCTTTTCTTTCCTCGCTTGATCAGGCAGCACGATACATATCTCTCGAGGGAAGGATAGCAGTTATCACCTTTCATTCCCTGGAGGACCGAATTTGCAAACAGGCATTCAAACATTGGAGTACAATACCTCCTCTTCCTAAAAATTTTCCTGTCATTCCGGAGGAGAAACAGCCTCCTTTCACTTTGATTACGAGAAAACCGATAGAAGCAGTAGAAGAAGAACTGGAAGAAAACCGCAGGTCGCGCTCGGCTAAGTTGAGAGTAGTTGAAAAAGTGAGGCCCTGGTCAGAAGAATTTCACTTTGAGAAAGGGTGGAAAATGACGTGAGTATAGAAAAAATAAAACCTTATCATCAGCCCGAAAGAGAACCTGCAAAAAGACAGGTGAAAGTCAGAGTAAAAAAGAATAAATGGATAAGCAAGGGTGAAAAATACCTTTATTCCATTATCAGCGGGACAGTGTTGTGCGCTTGTGCCTACGTAATCAGTTTTTCGAGTGCTACAGATACGCTTAACAGAGATATTGAAACCCTTGAAGGGAAAGTTGAACAGCAGCAGTCTGTAAATAATTCTTTAACTTACGATGTAGAGCAACTCAGAAATCCGGAGAGAATTCTGAATGTTGCTAAAAAACACGGACTGGATATTGAACAGTCCCAGGTGAAACAGGCAACTGCCGTTTCTTCGAAATAACACTCAGGAGGCTCGCATCATGAAGCACAGAAACACGTCACGTGGCGCTTCTCTACTCCTGATCATTTTCAGTATCGCCTTCCTTCTGATAGCAGGAAGGTTTCTTTACATACAGACTACCGGTAGTGTTCAGGGAGTCGATTTAGAAAAATGGGCCGAGAAAAAAAGAACAAGTTCCTATACTCTTCCTTCGGAACGGGGGGAAATCTACGGCAAAAACGGGATGGTTCTCGCTTATGATCGACCTACCTATCGCCTGCAGGCGATCGTAGACCCTTCCTATTCCGAAAATCTTCCCGAACCTAAACACGTAACGTCCCCTGAAGAAGTGGGGGAAGTGGTATCCGGATATTTGAATCTGGAAAAAGAAGAAGTAGTAAAGCGTATTAAAGAAGCTAAAAAAAGCGGGAAATTTCAGGTGGAATTCGGAAGCAAAGGCCGGGATATTGCAAAAGATGATAAAGAAGTGATAGAAGAAGCTTTAAAAGAGAAATCTGTTTCCGGCGTAACGTTTGCTGAGGAAACGGAGAGGTATTATCCGAATGGTACTTTTGCTTCGCACGTACTCGGGTTTGCCAAGTCTACGGACGAAGGAGTAGAGGGTGTAACCGGAGTAGAGAAGTCCATGGAAAAATACCTGGAAGGGGAAGACGGTAAAATCTCCTACAAACGTGATAAATACGGTACGGAACTTTTGAATCCGGAAGAAGTACTGCATCCTCCGGAGGACGGAGAAGATGTGTATCTGACGATAGACCAGAAAATCCAGACATTCCTCGAAGACGCTCTTACGGAAGTGGAAGAGGAGTATGAACCTAATAAGATAATGGCGGGTGTAATGGACCCTGATACAGGGGAAATTCTGGCTATGGGGAATCGCCCCGCCTATGATCCCAATGACAGAAGCAACGTGGAGAATTGGTACAACGATATGATTGCCTACCCGTTTGAAGTAGGCTCGACCATGAAGATGTTTACATGGGCTGCTGCCATGGAAGCAGGGGTTTACGACGGCTCCGAAAAATTCAAGTCCGGAGCGTATTCCGTAGACGGTTCCACGATTTCCGATCACAACAGAACCGGTTGGGGGCCAATCTCATATGATGAAGGACTCATCAGATCCTCCAACGTCGCGGCGGCGAAGCTGGGTTACGAAAAGCTCGGGCCGGATCGTTTCGAAAAATATATCAGCAAATTCAACCTCAATGCAAAAACCGGCATCGATCTGCCGGGAGAGAAGACGGGTACTATTCTGAACGACCGTCCCATCGAAACAGTGACCACAGCTTATGGCCAGGGGTCGACGATGACCCCGATGCAGCTGCTGACAGCAGCAACAGCCATCGCGAATGACGGCAAAATGATGAAGCCCTATGTTTTTGATTCGATCAGGGAAGCGAACTCCAGTGATAAAATCACAGAAAACGAACCTTCCGTACTTGGAAAGCCGCTCTCTGAAGAAACGGCACAAAAAATGAGGAAACTGCTTCGTAAAGTGGTCAGTGATGAAAAAGGGACCGGCAAACCTTTTGCGCTGGAGGATTTCAAAGTAGCCGGAAAAACAGGTACAGCCAACATATCCGAAGGTGGATATCTTTCCGGCAGAAATAATTATACATTCTCATTTCTCGGCATGGCTCCTGCCGATGACCCTGAACTGGTCATGTATGTAGCAGTCCGCCAGCCTCAGCTTGAGAATTCCGAAGTCGGTTCGGATGCTGTATCTCACGTATTTAAAACAGTAATGCAAAACAGTCTTCACTATCTTAATATCTCTCCGGAACAGAAGGAGAAATCAAAAGTGAAAATGATGGATATACCTGACCTACAGGGAGTTTCTGTCGAGAAGGCGAAGACCGCGTTGAGCGGTTTTAAAGAAGTTACTGTTATAGGGGAAGGCACCAGAGTAGAAGCGGTTCTGCCTGAAAGCGAAAAAGATGTTGTGAGCAGCGAGCATATTTTCGTTATTACAGGCCAACCGGAAATGCCTGATATGGAAGGCTGGTCCCAGAGGGAAGCGCAGCGATTGACCGATTACTTCGATATCCCTCTTGAGATGAAAGGGAACGGCTACATTAAGGAACAAAGTATCGAAGAAGGTTCCGATTTGACGAAGGTTAAACAGGTGGAAGTACAACTGGAACCTCCCGAGGAAGGATGACGTCACGTTTGCGTTTTTATGAACAGAACGATTAAGATAAAAACATCCGCTTTAAAGGCGGATGTTTTTTTGACCCAAAAGTACATAGGTTTTTGATATAATATACAGGAATGTGTATTCTACTAAGAAAGTTAGGATGAATGGGATGAAGTTAAATGAACTGATCGCCAGTCTTTCTTTTTACAGAAAGTATGGCGAAAGCGACGTAACAATAACTGGAGTAACTATGGACTCCCGGGAAGTGGGGCCTGGAGATCTGTTCATATGTATCAGAGGGTTCAAAACAGACGGACATCAATATATATTTAAGGCTATCGAGCAGGGCGCAGCCGCGATAGTAGCGATGGAATATACGGAACTTGAAGACACTCCGCTCATAGTGGTATCGGATACGAAGAGGGCCATGGCTCAGATAGCTTCCTGTTTTTATTCCGACCCGACATCAGGACTGGATTTGATAGGAGTTACCGGAACAAACGGAAAAACGACTGTTACCTACCTGCTCGATGAGATCTTTACCGAGGATCGGAAGTCCACCGGAGTAATCGGTACAATTCAGACTAAAATCAGCGAACAGACGTATGATGTATCAAACACTACTCCGGACGCGGTCAGCCTCAATCGCTTTTTTCACAAAATGACGGAGGAAGACGTCGATGTGGCAATGATGGAAGTATCCTCTCATGCCCTCGACCAGGGGAGGGTGTACGGCCTTGATTTCGATGTCGCTGTCTTTACTAATCTCAGCCAGGATCATCTGGACTATCACAAAGATATGGATGACTACCTGCGGGCCAAGTCCCTGCTTTTTTCCCAGCTCGGCAATCACTACGATGACGGGAAAAAGAAGTTTGCCGTAATTAACAGGGATGATGCTGCTGCGGACATCCTGATCAAATCTTCAGCACAGCCGGTATTGACATACGGGCTGGAAGAGGGAGACATTCATGCACAGGACATTCGTACGAGCGAAACGGGAATATCGTTTACAATGGTCACCCCGGCTGGTAATGTGGAAGTTTCAAGCAGCCTGATTGGAACATTCAGTGTGTATAATATGCTTGCTACGGCAGGGGCAGCTATTGCCCGGGGGGTAGGTCTTGAAACGATAGCTTCCGCTTTCTCCAGGACAAAAGGAGTTCCGGGGAGACTGGAACCTGTATCTGCAGGACAATCCTACGGCATTGTAGTCGATTACGCTCATACTCCCGATTCTCTTGAGAATGTTCTGAAGACGTTGAAAGGCGTATGCGAAGGTAAGCTCCGCGTAGTCATCGGTTGCGGCGGAGAGAGAGATACAGGGAAACGTCCTGCAATGGCAGACATAGCTATGACGTTTGCAGACGACGTTTACTTCACTTCGGATAATCCAAGATCCGAAGATCCCGAATCGATATTGAACGATATGACTGACCACCTCTCCGGAGAATACCGGCGGATCACTGACCGCAAAGAAGCGATAAGAAGAGCCGTTACATCCTGCCGGAGTAAGGATATTCTTCTTATCGCCGGAAAAGGCCATGAAACATACCAGGAAATCAACGGGGAGAAAATAGATTTCGATGATCGTAAAATAGCCGAACAATCCGTTAAACAAGGGAGGATGTAATATGATAACAACGACTGAAGCACTTACCTCTATTTTTGAGAATTACAGAGGGGCAACCGGGAATGATTCAGCCATAGAGCACGTTATGACTGATACGAGGGCTCCACAGAAGCAGAGCCTTTTCATTCCGATAGCCGGAGAAAATTTTGATGCTCATTCTTTTTTGAATAAAGCTGTCGAAAACGGCGCGGTGGCGACACTTTGGGAAAAAGGGAAAGAACTCCCGGAAGATGTACCGGAAAACTTCCCTGTTTTCTTCGTCGAGGATACTGTAAAAGCGATGCAGACTCTTGCGCAAAACTATATCCGGAAGGTCGGACCTGCCGTAGTGGCCGTTACAGGGTCGAACGGCAAAACGACAACTAAGGATATTGCCGCTTCTGTACTTGCCCAGAAGTTCAAAACCCATCATACGGAAGGGAATCTGAATAACCATATCGGGGTTCCGCTCACTATTTTTTCCATGCCGGAGGATACTGAAGTCGCTGTGATCGAGATGGGGATGAACAATGCTGGAGAAATCGAAGTGCTGAGTCATATTGCCCGTCCTGATTACGCGATTATCACCAATATCGGGGAGTCTCATATTGAGCAGCTTGGCAGCAGGCAAAATATCGCAGAAGCAAAAATGGAAATTACAAAAGGTTTCCATGAGGGCAGCAGTCTTATTTTTGATGGAGATGAACCTTTACTTCGTGGAGTGAAAGGGACCGCCTGCGGATTCAGGGACCACGTCGACCAGAGAGCGAAAGGTATCTTCCTGCATGACGAAGGAAGCCGTTTTGAGGTGAATGAAGAACAATACGAAGTGCCTTTAGTAGGGAAGCATAATGTTAAGAACGCTTTATATGTAGTGACACTTGCGCAGAAAATGGGAATGGACAGGGAAGAAATCCAGCTCGGTTTGAGCCGGTTATCCATGACCGGCATGCGACTGGAAAAACTTACGGGGCTGAACGGTGCCCACGTCTTCAATGATACTTACAACGCCTCCCCTACATCCATGAAGGCTGTAATCGAATTTGTACGGATGTACAATACGAAGAAACATAAAATTCTGGTGCTCGGTGACATGTTCGAGCTCGGTATGCATTCCAATGAACTACACGCTCAAGTGGCCGAGGCGATCAATCCTCAGATCAATGCAGTATTTACCATTGGCGGAGACTCGAAAGTTATCAGCGATAAAGTAGCAGGCAAATTTTCATCCATTACAACCCGGCATTTCAAAGACCCGGAACTTCTTGCCGGGCAACTGAAAGAATTGATGACTGAAGACAGTATTGTACTCATTAAAGCTTCCAGAGGGATGAAACTGGAACGGATTGTGCAATCCATAACAAATGAGTAGTGCCGGTCGCGAAGGTTTAAGGAGGATATTCAGAAAATGAACGATTTATTATTACTGATGACAGCCGGGATAGCTTTTCTAATTACAGTAGCCCTTTTTCCGGTCGTCATCCCTTTTTTAAGAAGATTGAAATTCGGCCAGGAAATCCGGGAAGAAGGCCCTTCTTCCCACCAGAAAAAAAGCGGAACGCCGACCATGGGAGGGGTCATGGTACTGTTTGCAGTCGCAATCACGACCCTTCTGTTTCTTCCGTTCATACTCGGAGACGGGATAGGGAGGAAAACGGCCCTTCTTTTAATTGTTCTCCTGGGATACGGACTTATAGGTTTTCTTGATGATTACATTAAAGTGGCTCTGAAAAGAAACCTGGGACTGACTTCAAAACAGAAAATGCTTATGCAGCTGGTGATCGCTGCAGTAGTTTATATTATTCTCCTGACGGGGGATTTCAGTACGA
Organism: Salimicrobium humidisoli; assembly: GCF_002295105.1. Taxonomy (GTDB): domain Bacteria; phylum Bacillota; class Bacilli; order Bacillales; family Halobacillaceae; genus Salimicrobium; species Salimicrobium humidisoli. The sequence goes on from NZ_NSGH01000014.1 coordinate 32,021, forward strand.
CAATCGGCATCCCTGCGACTGATCTGTCAGTCGATTTAGGGGCAGGTTACGGTATTCTGCTTCTCCTGATGCTCGTCGGGGGCTCCAATGCTGTTAATTTGACTGACGGGCTCGATGGACTGCTCGCAGGTACAGCGTCTATCGCTTTTGGTGCTTTTGCCATTTTAGCGTGGGTAGTCGCCGGGGACGTGGAAACTGCTCTTTTCTCCATTTCGATTGTAGGGGCGCTTCTTGGCTTCCTTATGTTTAACGCTCATCCCGCAAAAGTTTTTATGGGGGACACGGGGTCTCTTGCTCTCGGAGCTGCGATAGCTATGATCGCCATAATTTTGAAAATGGAACTTCTGCTCGTTATTGTCGGAGGGGTGTTTGTACTGGAGACCCTATCTGTAATTATCCAGGTAGCTTCTTTCAAACTTACCGGTAAAAGAGTGTTCCGGATGAGCCCTCTTCATCACCATTATGAACTGAAAGGCTGGTCTGAGTGGAAGGTAGTGACTGCTTTCTGGATAGCCGGGTTGCTTTTTGCTGCTCTCGGACTATCGATGGAGGTGATGGCAGGATGAAACACTTAAAAGGTTTTCCTTATAAAAAAGCTTTGGTGGTAGGTCTTGCCAAAAGCGGATTTGCAGCTGCGGACCTCCTGCATACCAGTGGTATCGACGTGAAAGTCAATGACCTGAACGCGGATTCCACAGGCGAACAGGCTGTGAAACTCGAAGATGCTGGTATCCCGTTAATAACAGGAAGCCATCCTTTCGAACTCCTTGAGGATAGAGAGGTCGTCATAAAAAATCCGGGCATCCCATATGAAAATGAAATGATCATGGAAGCTTCCAGACGTAATATCCCTGTCATTACGGAAGTGGAACTGGTAACTTATCTGCATGACGGTCCCATTATAGGCATTACGGGATCGAATGGTAAAACGACTACGACCACGCTGGTGCATCGCATGCTTGAAGAAGACGGGAAAAATGTGCAAGTCGCAGGAAACATCGGCGACGTAGCGTGTGAGGTGGCACGAAAGACGGGGGCGGAGGACACGATGGTTATTGAACTTTCGTCTTTTCAGCTTCTCGGTATAGACAAATTACGTCTCCATACAGCTGTGTGGCTTAATATTTTCGACAGCCACCTGGATTATCATAAAACAAGAGAGAACTACATCGAAGCCAAGTCTAGGATCATGAAAAATCAATTGGAAGAAGATTCTTTTATATTCAACAAAGATGACATCGTCGTTTCCACCTTCCGTGAAAAATCTGTGGCTGCAGCGGTGCCTTTTACGGTGGAGGAGAACGATCGTGGAGCGAGCGCCGATGGGAACCATGTATATTTCGACGGGGAGATTGTCGCAGAACGAAAGAAAATCGTACTTGTCGGGGAACATAACCTGCAAAATTGTCTGGCTGCTGTTGCAGCCTGTAAGAGCGCAGGGGTTACCAACGAGGCTATTCAGGCAGTTCTTTACAGCTTTCAGGGGGTGGAACATCGCCTGCAGTATGTAGAGGAGAAAAAGGAGCGCTATTTCTATAACGACTCCAAGGCTACGAATATCCGGGCTACGAGTTATGCGCTTGAAGCGTTCGAAAACCCTGTCATATTACTGGCCGGAGGGCTGGATCGCGGAAACTCTTTTGACGGACTCGCCCCTTACCTTAACAACGTGAAACATTTAGTTGTGTTCGGGGAAACAAGTGCCAAACTTGAAGAAGTGGCCGGGGAGCTGAACATCCCCTGTACTCCGGTGGATTCCATGGAAGAGGCTGTGGTTATGGCATACCGGAATTCAGAAGAAAAAGATGTCATTCTGCTCTCTCCGGCGTGTGCGAGCTGGGATCAGTATCGTACCTTTGAGGAACGGGGTAATAAATTTGTAGAAGCTGTGAACAACCTCTGAATATGAAATGCAACAGGCCCCACCTCCTCTTCAGGGAATGGGGTTTTGTTGAAGAAGGTCTCTTTCATTTTCGGCATCTTCTGCCCCGGGTTTTTAAACGGCATGGCCGCAGGAAGACACGGACCGAAACAATAGTCTAATTTTTTTGATTTTCCTTCAATTATCGACTACGTAGAAGCTTTTATGTGTGATACAATAAAAGGGATTGCAACTGTACCGTTCAGGCGTTATACCTGTACGTACATAAGGAGAGCCTGAGATGAAGAAAGAAAAGAATGTCGTTTCAATTGAAGAGCGCATGCCTCAGTTGAAAGAACGAAGAAAAAAGAAAGCTGCCCGCCAGCTGATTTTTTACCTGATTCTCCTCTCTCTGCTGATAGGGATTGTAATATATCTTCAATCTCCACTTAGTCACGTAAGGTATGTAGAAGTCAAAGGGGATGAAGACCTGACTAAGAGTGAAGTCAAAGAAGTTAGTGGTATAACCGGGACGAGTAATTTATGGGGAATAGATCCGGCAGCTGTTTCCGATAAAATAAAAGGGCTTCCGGAGGTCAGCAGTACGGAAGTCAGACGTACCCTGACCGGAGGTATCGAAATTTCACTGGAAGAGAAACGCAGAACCGCCTACGTTAAGGTGGAGGAACAGTTTGCTCCGATTCTTGAGGACGGAACGATACTCGGGGACGCCCTCGTCGAAAACCCGGGAGGAGATGCTCCTATCTTCTACGGCTTCCCGGACAATGAACATTTAACGAAATTGGCTAAAGAACTGAATTCCTTACCCGCCAGTGTTTCGAACTTAATTTCCGAAATCCACTGGATGGACGAAGAGGAGCGGGACAGAGTACGGTTGTACATGAGTGACGGGTACACGGTGATAGCCTCCGTCCGGGAGTTTTCCGAAAAAATGCCCAGTTACCCTTCCATCGTTTCCCAATTGGATCCGGATGCGGAAGGGGTTATCCATGTCGGTGTAGGGACGTACTTTGAGTCATACGCCAGTGGTGACAAAGAACAACTGGAGACGGAAGAGGAACAAGGAAATATCCCGTCAGAAGAAAGTCCGCAGGAGCGGGAAGAAGAAGGCTGACGTTCTGCCGAAGTTGTAAACCAGTGAAATACCGGATGTGGCTTTATACTAAGACAGTGAACACACCGGGCAGTTGAATAAAAGCAGTATTTAAAAAGAAATTATTCATTACAGTTGATTAAATCAACCGGTTCTGAAAAATGTTATCCTTATACTGGATGGAATATTTTTTATGGTCGTTTACAGGAGGTGCGCCAGATTGAATAATGAAAAAGAAATACTCGTGAGCCTGGATGTAGGCACGAGCGAGATAAAAGCAATAATCGGGGAGGTAGCCAATGATTCCCTGAACGTAATAGGGGTAGGAACGGCTCCTTCTCTCGGAATGAAAAAAGGTGCCATTGTAGATATTGACAAGACTGTCCAGTCTATCCATTCTGCAGTGGATCAGGCCGAACGTATGGTGGATATGAAAATCGACCGCGTAGTCGTAGGAGTGAACGGCAACCACGTACAGTTGCAAAACTGTCACGGAGTCGTCGCCGTGTCGAGTGAAGACCGTGAAATCGAAGACGAAGACATCGCCAGGGTCATAGACGCTGCCCAGGTCGTCTCGGTGCCGCCGGAGAGAGAAATCATAGATGTCATCCCGAAAGAATTCATCGTGGATGGACAGGACGAAATAACGGATCCACGGGGGATGATAGGCGTCCGGCTCGAGATGGAAGGGACGATCATCACGTGCACTAAAACAGTATTGCATAATACACTGCGCTGCGTAGAAAGAGCCGGGCTAGAGGTGATTGATGTATGTCTCCAGCCTCTGGCAACGGGCACCGCTGCACTGTCGGAGGATGAGAAACACCTCGGGGTAGCGCTTATGGATGTAGGAGGAGGATCTACGACCATCTCGGTGTTCAAAGAAGGACACCTTTTCGGCACAGCTATGATCCCCGTGGGAGGCGACAATATTACTAAAGATTTGTCAGTAGGCCTGCGGACCTCCACAGAAGAAGCTGAAAGTATCAAAGTGGAACATGGCCATGCGTTTTATGAGGATGCGAACGAGCAGGAGACATTTTCAGTGAACATCATCGGAAGCAACCAGCAGGAAACTTACAATCAGGTGGATATCTCTGATATGATTGAAGCCAGAATGGAAGAAGTATATGTTATGGTGGCAAAAGAATTACAGCGCATGGGAGTCCAGGATCTTCCGGGCGGTTTTGTGCTTACAGGAGGATCCATGAACATGCCGGGAGTCCTCGAGCTGGCTCATGACGTTTTCAGTGCAAATTTAAGACTTGCCGTTCCTGATTACCTGGGCGTACGTGATCCTAAATATACAAGTGGGGTCGGCACCTTGCAATTTGCTTACCGCAATGCGAAAATACAGGGGAAAGATATCTTCCCGAGTGTGCAGAATATAGGGGAACCTGCTAAAACTGCACCGAAACAGCCGAAAGCTCAAAAACCAAAACAGAAATCCCAAACACAAAAGCAACAATCATCAAAAGAAAAAGAAGAAACAGGTTTTTCAAAATTCATTAAAGCATTTTTTGATTAAAATAAAAGAATGTGATAAGTCGGTTAGGAGGAACGAATGATGTTAGATTTTGATACGAGCATGGATCAGTTAGCAACCATTAAAGTCATTGGAGTTGGGGGCGGTGGTTCAAACGCTGTCAACCGTATGATAGAACATGGGGTTCAGGGTGTTGAGTTCATCGCAGTAAACACGGATGCTCAGGCTCTGAATATGTCGAAAGCAGAAGTGAAAATGCAGATAGGCAACAAGTTGACCCGAGGTCTTGGCGCAGGAGCAAACCCTGAAGTAGGAAGAAAAGCAGCAGAAGAAAGCAAGGAACAGCTCGAAGAAGCGCTGCAGGGGGCTGACATGGTATTCGTTACCGCCGGAATGGGCGGAGGAACAGGTACCGGAGCAGCACCAGTCATAGCTCAGGTATCTAAAGAAGTCGGAGCTCTTACTGTCGGTGTTGTGACGAGACCGTTCAGTTTCGAAGGAAGAAAACGTTCGACGCAGGCAACCGGAGGAATCGACAGTTTCAAAGGGAGTGTCGATACACTTATCGTCATTCCGAACGACAGACTGCTTGAAATTGTGGACAAGAATACCCCTATGCTCGAAGCGTTCCGTGAAGCAGATAACGTACTTCGTCAGGGTGTACAGGGTATTTCGGATCTCATTGCGGTACCTGGACTGATTAACGTCGACTTTGCTGATGTGAAAACGATCATGGTGGACAAAGGGTCCGCGTTAATGGGGATTGGTATTGCTACTGGAGAAGACAGAGCTGCAGAAGCAGCCAAAAAAGCTATTTCCTCTCCACTTCTGGAAACTTCCATCGATGGTGCCCACGGGGTACTGATGAACATCAGCGGAGGGACGAACCTCAGCCTGTATGAAGTTCAGGAAGCAGCGGATATTGTTACTTCTGCAGCTGATCAGGAAGTTAACGTTATCTTCGGATCTGTGATCAACGAAAACCTTAAGGATGAAATCGTAGTTACGGTGATTGCTACCGGTTTTGATGAAGCTCAAATGAAAGAAGGGCAGAACAAGCCGAGACAGCGTAACATCAATCAACAGCAGACATCATCCGAGCCCCGTCACAGAGAGGAATCTCCGAGACGTGAGACGAGAGAACCTCAGAATGAAGAGCAGCCGTCTCAGGAAGAAGATACACTGGATATACCGACCTTCCTTCGTAACAGAAACAGAAGAAGATAATAAATCCTGACTTCCGCCCCTTTAAGGGCGGAAGTTTTTTCTTAATACCGGGGAACATCAGTTAATGTGACCGAATGCCGGTGTATTTGTAAACCTTCAGGAATATGACATATATTCAAGTGAAATAGGGAATAAGTTATAGAATAATATAAAACTCTTACCTTTGACTTTCATGGAGGATAAATTGGAATATCATTTTTTACGGGTTACAGAATCCTGAAGGGAATATTGGCGTTGGTAAAGCATACATGGCTGACATGTGGTAAAATGGGATCAATAGAGGTGTTGCGTTATGTTCGTTTCGTCATCAAAGAAATTACTGACATGTAACTGGAAGAGCCCGGAAGTGTTCGCCGGTTTCACAAAACGTAAAGGCGGATACTCCCCTTACCCCGGGGGGTCGCTGAATCTTGGTCTGCATATTGGTGATGACCCGGAACGCGTGATCAAAAACCGGGAATTAGTGGCGGAAGAGATAGATATACCTTTGGAAAGATGGGTTTTTCCGGAGCAGGTACACGGTACGAAAGTACAGGTGGTGACCGCAGAGGACCGGGCAAAAGGTGTAAAAGATCTGGAATCAGCCGTGCAGGGAGCAGACGGGTTGATTACGAAAGATGAAAACACACTTCTCGCCGGTTTTTACGCTGACTGTGTTCCGCTCTATTTCAGCGATGAACAGACCGGCTGGATTGGACTTGCTCATGCCGGCTGGAAAGGGACAGTGAGTCACATGGCGGGAGAAATGATTGAAGCTCTGGTTACGGAAGGGGCTGACAGGGAATCGATAGAGATGGTGATTGGTCCTTGCATCTCCAAAAGTAACTATGTTGTGGATAATCATGTTGCTCAACAGGTCTCGGAGAAATACAGGGATGAGGTACTTCAGTTTGTAGATACGAATACATGGAATTTCGATCTGAAACGGATGAACAGACTGATCGCTTTAAAGCATGGTCTTGGCGAAGACAGAGTGTACAGCACCGATCATTGTACATATTCAGATGAGGAGCTGTTTTTTTCACATCGCCGGGATCGGGGCAATACAGGGAGAATGCTCGGGTATATTGTCAAGTCTCGCTGTTGAAAGGAGCAATGACAGTGAACGTAAAAGAAAATGCAGCCGTTATTAAAGATTCTATCGAACGGGCCTGTTCTAAAGTTGAACGGGACCCGGCCGAAGTGACAACGATAGCAGTAACAAAGTACGTAAGCACGGAAAGAGCCAGAGAGGCGATTGAGGCGGGGATTGTAAATCTTGGAGAGAATCGGAAAGAAGGTTTTCTTGAAAAGTATTCCCGGATCGGGGACGAGGCCAGGTGGCACTTTATCGGCTCGCTTCAGTCCAGGAAAGTGAAAGACGTGATAGGCCAGATGGATGTCCTCCATTCTCTGGATCGCAAGTCTTTAGCTAAGGAAATCGATAAACGTGCAGAGACTGCTGTGTCCTGTTTCGTTCAGGTGAATATCAGTGGGGAAGATTCGAAGCACGGGTTGGAAACGGAAGACGTTCTTCCATTCATACGAATGCTTGAAGATTATCCGAAAGTGAGAGTGGTCGGACTCATGACCATGGCCCCTCATATAGAAGATGAAGAAAAACTGCGGGCAATATTCAGACAGTTACGCGCCCTCCGGGACAAGGTGAGGAATGAGAATATGGCGCACGCCCCCTGTGAATATCTTTCCATGGGGATGAGTAACGATTACACTGTCGCAATCGAAGAAGGGGCCACCCACATACGGATCGGTACAAGTCTTGTAGGCAACGAAACTTATGGAGGTGAGTGATCATGAGTATGAAGAACAGATTCAAATCTTTTTTTACACTGGATGAAGATTATGAATACGTCGAGGAAGACGCTTATGAAGAAAATGAAACCGGCCAGTCGGAAGAGAATAGCAGAAGTAATAAACAGCAGAACGTCGTCAGTTTGAAAAGTGCCCATAGATCTTCTAAAATGGTTTTACACGAACCGAGAAATTACAGCGAAGCGCAGGATGTTGCGGATGAACTTGTAAGTCATCGCGCAGTTGTCATAAATCTCCAGCGCGTGGAGCGGGACCAGGCGAAACGGATAGTGGACTTTTTGAGCGGAACAGTTTACGCTATTGGAGGAGATATTCAGAAGCTTGGATCCCAGACATTCCTCTGTGTGCCGGAGAACGTTGAAATTTCAGGTTCCATCTCCGAAATAATGCAGAACGAGGACGAATTTAACAGAAGGTGGTAATGCTTTGTGGGTTTGATATTTTCTCTTTTGATCAATGCAATCCAGATATACAGCTGGCTGCTGATCATCTATATACTGATGTCCTGGTTCCCGGGAGCAAGAGACTCCAGTTTCGGGCAGGGACTGGCCAGAGTGACGGAACCATTTCTGGAGCAATTTCGCAGATTTATCCCGCCACTCGGCATGATTGATATTTCTCCGATAGTTGCGATTTTAACTTTGAATTTCGCCTCAAGAGGGATTCAGCAGTTATATATTATGTTAATGGTCGCATAAGAAAGAACAGAAGCTGAAGTTTCTGTTCTTTTTCTTTATTGGTTAGACGGGGCGCGAGCGAAAAGGGGGAGACTATGGAAATATATCAGCACTTCAGAAAGGAAGAGAGACCATTCATCGATCAGGTGGAAGCCTGGCGGAAAGATGTCGAAATGAGGTTTCAGCGAAAACTCACGGATTTCCTCAACCCGAGAGAACGGCAGATTGCTGCATCCCTGCTGAGTAATACGAACCTTCAGATGAGGTTTTCCGGAAATGATGATGAAGAAAGACGCCGCATGATTATAGCTCCGGAATACGAGTTGATTGAAGAGGAGGATTTTCAGTTGACACTTCTGGAAGCCTCTTACCCGGCGAAATTTGTAAGCCTGGAACACAGGGATGTATTAGGGGCATTCATGTCTCTCGGTATCAAGCGTGAAAAACTCGGAGATCTCATAGTCAAAGACGGGCTTATACATATTATCGCAGCTGCCGAAATCAGTGATTTTATTAAGATGCAGCTGCAGCAGATTAATAAAGCTTCGGTGACGTGGAAGGAAATAGAGATGGGTTCGCGGATGACATCGGAAGAAGAGTGGAAAGATTCATCTGCTACGGTGTCGTCTCTGCGGATAGACGTCGTTCTGAAAGAGATTTACAATATGCCTCGGAAAAAATCGGTAATGTATATTAAGGGAGGCCAGGTGAAAGTCAACTTCCGCACGGTGGATGACCCCTCTTTTCTGCTTGAAGAAGGAGACCTTATCTCCTTGCGGGGAAAAGGGAGGAGCGAACTGACTGAAGTGATGGGACAGACGAAGAAAGATAAATGGCGCATTACTTTTTCGGTGTTGTCCTGATCACTATTTCGTGATGGTTCTCCCCTGGCATAGTGTGACGCTATATACCTAACTATTGGCTTCACATAGATAAATGATATAATAATAAGGACTCGCAGGGGATGGAGGATTTGAATGTTTCGGTTTTATGGACTTTCATTATTGATAATTGCAATAGATCAAATCAGCAAATGGCTGGTAACTAAATATATGGAAATAGGAGAGAGAATACCCGTCATAGATTCCTTTCTTCTGCTTACCTCTCACAGGAACCAGGGGGCGGCATGGGGGATATTACAGGGCCAGATGCTTTTCTTTTATATTATTACAGTTCTGATTGTGGGATTTTTGATTTACTACATGCAGACACAGGGAAAAAAAAGTAGATGGAGTGCTGTGGCTTTAGCTCTTCTTCTTGCAGGAGCAATAGGGAATTTCATCGATCGCCTGTTCAGAAAAGAAGTAGTGGATTTCGTAGATGTGTACATCGGCAGCTACAATTATCCGATTTTTAACGTTGCTGATGCTTCTTTGACTATCGGCGTTATACTATTCCTTATAGCGACATTTATCGAAGACAAGAGACAAAAGGAGACAGAACAGTCATGAGTGAACAATTAAAAGTGGAAGCAGCGGATGCTTCTAAGAGAATAGATAAGTGGCTCAGTGATCATCTTGAAGATGTATCGCGTGCTCAGGTTCAGCAGTGGATAAGGGAACACCACGTCTCTGTGAATGATCGACACGTGAAAAGTAATTATAAAATACAGGAAGGGGATCTTGTTGCGTGGTCAGTGCCGGAAGTGAAACCGGCTGCCATTGAAAAAGAAAATATCCCTCTTACTATCGTTTACGAAGATGAAGACGTGCTTGTAGTGAATAAGCCGGTGGGGATGGTGGTTCATCCTTCAGCCGGCCATTACAGCGGAACGCTGGTAAATGCCCTTTTATACCATTGTGATGATCTTTCCGGTATTAACGGAGTGGAGCGTCCGGGTATTGTACACCGAATTGATAAAGATACGAGCGGTTTACTGATGGTAGCCAAGCACGATAAGGCTCATCAGCATCTGGCGGATCAACTGCAGGAAAAAACTGTGGAAAGGGAATATGAAGCGATTGCTCACGGGGTTATCGCCCACGATCACGGTACGATCGATGCTCCCATCGGCCGTGACCCTAAAGAACGTCAGCGCATGGCCGTGACGGAAGAGGGGAAAGATGCGGTAACTCATTTTACCGTAGAACGTCGTTTTGAAGAGTTCACCCATCTTACCTGTAAACTGGAAACGGGACGGACCCATCAGATACGGGCACACATGAGATATATCGAACATCCGCTGGCAGGGGACCACAAATACGGACCCAGGAAAACACTCGCTCTTCCAGGTCAGGCTCTGCATGCCAGAACCCTTTCCTTCACTCACCCGGTAAGCGGGGAAAGAATGAAGTTTACTGCTCCTGCGCCCGAACACTTCCAAAAAGCTCTGCGTGAACTGGAAGAAACGAGTTGACAAAAACCCGCGCTTTTGTAATAATAGTGAACAAGTTAATAAGAGACCTTTAACGACAGTCCCGTGAGGCTGAGAAGGAACCGGATTTTGACCTTTTCTGCCCACGTGTGCAGAAAAGGTTTTTTGTGTAGGAGGATGCATTATGAATAAAAAGGCGACTGTACTCGATGATGCAGCGATCAGGCGAACCCTTACAAGGCTTTCGCATGAAATCGTAGAGAAAAATAAAGGCATCGAAGATCTTGTGCTTATCGGGGTGAAGACGCGGGGAGTTCCTCTTGCCACGAGAATCAAAAGTAAAATCGAAGATATTGAAGGGGCGTCCCTTCCTCAAGGAGAGCTTGACATCACCCTTTATCGCGATGATCTGAAGGAAGTGACAGACAATCATGAACCGGAACTGAAAGATTCTAAACTCCCGGTCGATATCAGCGATAAGAAAGTAATACTCGTAGACGATGTCCTTTATACAGGTCGGACAGTGCGTGCCGCAATGGACGCGCTCGTGGATCTCGGACGTCCATCCTCCATTCAGCTGGCGGTGCTGGTGGATCGGGGTCACAGAGAATTACCGATACGAGCAGATTACGTCGGTAAAAATATCCCGACTTCGAAGGAAGAAGTAGTGACTGTACGTCTTGAGGAGACCGATCAGCAGGAGGAAGTCGTCATTTACGAAAAATGAATAAAGGTACCTTTAATGAATGTCCCGAGAGGCTTCAAAGGTAAGGAGTAAGGCACGGGTATACCTATGTACCGATGCTGTGATCTCTTTGCTTATTGAAGCAAAGAGATTTTTTTATGCACAAAAAGAGGAGGAATTCGAATGAATGATAGAGAGATTGTATATGATATCGAAGAGAAGCCGGCTCCGGCTAAATGGCTCGCCCTGAGCCTTCAGCATCTGTTCGCCATGTTCGGAGCTACGATACTGGTTCCTTTCCTTACCGGCCTGTCTCCTTCTGTAGCTCTCGTAGCCAGTGGAACAGGAACGCTTGCTTATCTCCTGATAACACGGGGGAAAGTTCCGGCATACTTAGGGTCTAGTTTTGCTTTTATTTATCCGATTACCCAGATCTCCGAATCTTCCGGGGTCGCGGGAGCCATGGTCGGAAGCTTTCTTGCGGGGCTTGTGTACGGTGCTGCCTCCCTGCTCATCATGGTCTTCGGTGTAAAGTGGCTTACTAAACTGCTCCCACCGGTCGTAGTGGGACCGGTCATTATGGTGATCGGCCTCGGGCTCGCTTCCACTGCTGTAGACATGGCTATGTACGAACCGGGTAGCGACAAGGTTTACAGTACTATCCACATTACCACCGCTCTCGTCACACTCGGAGCTACAATTATAGCCATGGTGTTCCTGCGGGGGATATTCCGCCTTATCCCGATCTTAATCGGTATTGCGACCGGCTATACTTTTGCACTGGTGAACGGAGTGGTGGACACATCAGGAATTCAGGCAGAGTGGGAAAACTGGACCGGTGCCGAGTCATTTACGGGCTTTCTGCAGGCTTTCTTCCGGACGCCGGACTTCCTCCTTCCCTTTATCGATTATTCACCTTTCAGTGTTCTCAGTCTGGATATCGCCATGGTTATGATGCCTTTTGCTCTCGTTACACTCGCGGAACATACGGGTGACCAGATGGTGTTATCAAAAGTGACGGGCAGGAATTTTCTTAAGAATCCCGGACTCGATAAAACGATTCTCGGTGACGGAGCGGCGACAATGATTGCGAGCATGCTCGGGGGACCGCCGAACACAACCTATGGTGAGAATATAGGAGTGCTGGCCGTAACAAGGGTTTTCAGCGTATTCGTAATAGGCCTTGCAGCGGTTATGGCTATTGCATTCGGGTGGATAGGAATGGTTACGGTTCTAATAAGTTCGATACCTCAGGCAGTCATGGGCGGCGTCAGCATTCTTTTGTTCGGAGTCATAGCGGCGAGCGGACTTCGTATGATGATCGATCATAACGTAAACCTCGGGGATAACCGGAATCTGGTGATCACGTCAGTCATTCTCGTAATCGGAGTGGGTGGTGCTTTCATCCGGCTGTCTCCGCAGGTAGAGCTCGGAGGGATGGCACTTGCGGCTGTGACGGGAATCGTACTGAACCTCATTATTCCCCGGTCTGAAGAAGAGAAGCAGCAGAAATCAGTGTTCGAAAAGGATGAAGAAATAGCATAGGAGGGATTCCATGAATCACTTATTAACTATGGATCAATTAAGTAACAGAATGATTTATTCACTTCTCGAAAATGCCGGACGCATGAAAAGAGGCGAGCAGAAAACGTGGAAAGGAAGGTTCGCAGCGAATCTTTTCCTTGAACCGAGCACAAGGACGAGACAAAGCTTTCACGTTGCAGAGAGACGGATGCAGATGGAAGTGCTGGAAATGGAAGCGGAGCAGTCGAGTCTTCTCAAAGGTGAATCGCTGTATGATTCAGTCCGTACTCTGGAGGCGATAGGAACCGATATTCTGGTTATCAGGCAGTCCGAGCGCGATTCTCTTCAGGAACTTTCAGAATGCAAAGGAATCTCGATTATTAACGCAGGGGACGGTACGGGGGAACACCCGACGCAAAGTCTGCTGGATCTGTTCACCATTTATGAGGAGTTCGGCTGTTTTAAAGGTCTGACAGTCACTATTGCGGGTGATATTAAACACAGCAGAGTAGCGAGGTCGAACGCATACGCTCTGAAGCAGCTTGGTGCAGAGGTTCAATTTTCTTCTCCCGACGAATGGAAGGAGCCGGGGAAGACGTACGTAACGATGGATGAGGCCGTCGCTTCGAGCGATGTTCTTATGCTGCTCAGAATACAGAAAGAGCGCCACGACTGGGAAGGGGATATCCCTGACTACCTTACGGATTACGGTTTGACGAAAGAAAGAGAAAGGCGGATGAAGAGTCACTCCATCATTCTCCATCCTGCTCCGGTTAACCGTGGCGTGGAAATCGATTCCGCTCTAGTGGAATGTCAAAAATCGCGTATATTTACGCAAATGAACAACGGGGTCTACATGAGAATGGCGATAATAGACGAATTAATGAGGGGGAAGCACAATGAAAATAACAAATGCGTTCCGATGGAAAGAGAACTCTTTGCAAGCATGTGAAATCCGTGTGAAAGATGGAATGATTGCTGAGGTTAAAGCACAAATGGGAGAGGTTAGCGGGGAGGAGATTTTTGATGCCGGGGGGACCCTTGTCGCACCCGGCTTCACTGACGTGCACATCCATTTAAGAGAGCCCGGCGCGGAATATAAAGAAACGATCGCATCCGGTACGAGAGCTGCTCTCAAAGGAGGGTTCACGACCGTCTGTCCGATGCCGAATACCTCTCCTGTACCCGATACGAAAGAAAATATGGAAGATCTCATGAGTAGAATCAAAAAAGATGCAGTAATGGAAGTGTTGCCTTACGCCTCCATTTCTCTCGGGCAGAATGGAGAAATTCTCACTGACATGAAAGCTTTGAAAGAAGCCGGTGCCTTTGCATTCACCGATGATGGAGTGGGGATTCAGGAGGCTTCATTCATGAAAAAAGCGATGCAGAACGCTGCCCTTCTCGGGATGTCGATCGTCGCTCACTGTGAAGATAATGGGCTCGCAGGTTCCGGAGTCGTACACGAAGGCGAGGTGTCCGAACGACTGGGGCTGCCGGGAATCCCGTCGAGTGCAGAATCTGTTCACATCGCAAGAGATGCCATACTTGCCGGCGAAACCGGATGTCACTACCACGTCTGTCACGTATCATCAGCATCCTCGGTCAGAGTGATCCGGGAAGCGAAAAATGCAGGAATCAACATTACAGCGGAAGTTACACCGCATCATCTGCTTCTCAATGAAAGTGATATACATAAAGATGATGCCATGTACAAAATGAATCCCCCCTTACGTTCCGAGGAAGATCGTCAGGCGCTTATCCAGGGTCTGGAAGAAGGAACCATTGATTTTATAGCTACCGATCATGCTCCTCATTCCGAGGATGAAAAACAGCAGAGCATGAGGAAAGCCCCCTTCGGAATCACCGGACTTGAAACGGCGTTCCCTCTTCTGTACACGACTTTTGTCAAAAACGGCCATTGGACGACCGGGCAGCTTACAGAATGGCTTACGGCAAAACCGAGAAAAGTCTTTTCAATGAGTCAGAGAACTTTGGAACATGGACAGCCTGCAACACTCACATTCGTTGACCTGCATACGGAAGAGGAAATCGACAGACATCGGTTCCTGTCCAAAGGAAAAAATACCCCGTTCCACGGGGTGAAAGTGAGCGGTATTCCAAAATGCACAATGATAGAAGGGCACATCGCCTGGGAAGGGTGGAATAAATGATGAAGCGACTCGTTCTTGAAGATGGCACGGTGTTCAGCGGCAACGGATTCGGAAGCGAAAAGGATGTAATAGGAGAAATCGTCTTTCAGACCGGTATGACCGGTTATCAGGAAGTAATGTCCGATCCTTCGTATTACGGACAGATAATAACTTTTACATATCCGTCTATCGGAAACTATGGAATAAATCGGGATGATTTTGAAACTATCTTTCCGTCTTTATCGGGAGTGGTGGTTAAGGAACATTGTGAATACCCGTCCAATTTCAGGAATGAAGAGACGCTGGATTCTTTTCTGAAAGCGAGAGGGATTCCCGGAATAAGCGGAATCGATACGAGAGAGCTCACAAAAATCATAAGAGAAACCGGAACGATGAAGGCAGTTATCACAAGCAGTGAAAGGAATGTAAGGGAAGTACTGGAGGAGATAAGCAAGTATGAACTTCCGACTGATCAGGTGGCGAGTGTCTCTACTGATAAACCCTACGTCATCCCTCATCGGGGGGAAAGGATTGTAGTCGTCGATTACGGGATGAAAAATGGTCTGCTTCGAGCTTTTACCGAGAGAGATTGTCACATTACTGTAGTACCTTATAATACTTCCGCTGAAGAAATAATGAGGCAGAAACCGGATGGAGTGTTTCTTTCAAATGGCCCCGGCAATCCTGCGCACATACCGGAGGCGACAG
Source organism: Salimicrobium humidisoli (assembly GCF_002295105.1). Taxonomy (GTDB): domain Bacteria; phylum Bacillota; class Bacilli; order Bacillales; family Halobacillaceae; genus Salimicrobium; species Salimicrobium humidisoli. The sequence continues at coordinate 47,582 of NZ_NSGH01000014.1, forward strand.
AGACAGTAAGAAAGCTGATCGGCAAGGTACCTGTCTTCGGTGTCTGTATGGGACATCAGGTTATTGCCAGAGCTTGCGGAGCGAGGACGGAAAAACTTCACTTCGGCCATCGCGGGGTAAACCAGCCTGTATTTGACAAAGTCAATAACCGGACTTATATGACATCCCAGAATCATGGTTATTCAGTTGATTATAATTCAATTATGTCAACTGAATTGAAAATCACTCAGTATTCTCTGAATGATGATACGGTGGAAGCTTTGGAACATGCGAGATATCCTGTATTTTCCGTTCAGTACCACCCCGAGAGTACCCCGGGTCCTGAAGACACCGGCCACTTATTTGATCGATTTTTAAGCATCGTACGTAATTGGAAGGAGGAGACGTATGTCCGCACATAAGAATATAAAAAAAATCCTCGTTATAGGCTCCGGACCTATTGTTATAGGTCAGGCTGCAGAATTCGATTATTCAGGTACCCAGGCCTGTCAGTCGCTGAAAGAAGAAGGATATGAAGTCATCCTGGCCAATTCCAACCCGGCAACGATTATGACTGATTACACGTTCGCCGACCAGGTCTACATGGAACCCCTGACGGTGGACTTTCTGTCAAAAATCATCCGTAAAGAACGTCCCGATGCACTGCTTCCGACACTCGGAGGGCAGACCGGGCTGAACCTGGCCGTGGAGCTGGATGAGTCAGGGGTCCTTAAAGAGATGAACGTTGAACTTCTCGGTTCTTCTCTTCATGCAATCCAGAAAGCAGAAGACAGGGAACTTTTCCGGTCTCTTATGAGAGAAATCGGGCAGCCTGTCCCCGAAAGTGATATCGTATCAACGACAAAAGAAGCTTTAACTTCCGCAGCACATATCGGTTACCCGGTGATCGTACGTCCGGCTTATACGATGGGAGGAGCCGGAGGAGGCATCTGCAGAAACGAAGAAGAACTCACGGAAGTTGTAAGAAGTGGCCTTGATCTTTCGCCGGTGCATCAGTGTCTCATAGAGAAGAACATTGCCGGCTTCAAAGAAATAGAAATGGAAGTGATGCGCGACAAAAAGGATAACTGTATCGTCGTCTGTTCTATGGAAAATGTCGATCCGGTAGGGATCCATACGGGGGATTCGATTGTTGTAGCTCCGACACAGACGCTGAGTGACCGGGATTATCAGATAATGAGGAATGCCTCCACAGAAATTATCCGTTCACTCGGAATCGAGGGGGGATGTAACGTTCAGCTTGCGATGGACCCGGAGAGCTTCGATTACTACGTCATCGAAGTGAACCCAAGGGTCAGCCGCTCCTCCGCTCTCGCATCAAAAGCTACCGGGTACCCGATTGCCAAGATCGCAGCCAAAATCGCCGTAGGTATGAGCCTTGATGAAATCCGTAATCCGGTTACAGGAACGACTACTGCCTGCTTCGAGCCTTCTCTCGACTATGTCGTATGTAAAATCCCCCGCTGGCCTTTTGACAAATTCGAGGACGGTAACCGTATACTCGGTACACAGATGAAGGCGACCGGCGAGGTGATGGCAATGGGGCGTACATTTGAGGAGGCTTTTCTGAAAGGGGTGCGCTCTCTTGAACAGAATGACGGTGACTTCTATGATTCCGACTTCACCGGTCTCCCGGACGATGAACTGCTTGAACAGATGCACAGAGCGGACGACAGGCGTCTGTTCATCCTCTCTGAAGCGATGAGAAGAGGAATCGGTCTCGAAGTTATTCACGAAAAAACGAAGATAGACCGTTTCTTTCTTAGAAAAATCGACTCCATTCTTCTTCTGGAGAAAGAAATCGGAGAGAAAGGCTGGAGTACCGAACTGATCAGCCGGGCCAAGGAAAAGGGTTTTTCCGACCGTCATCTTGCACGCGTGCTGAAGACCACCGCGGCAGACGTCAGTGAAAAGAGACGTTCAGAAGGTATCACTCCTGTCTACAAGATGGTGGATACGTGTGCAGGGGAGTTTGAGTCGGCGACTCCTTACTACTACTCCACTTATGAAACTTTCAACGAATCAGATGTAACTAAGAGAAAAAAAGTTCTTGTTGTCGGGTCCGGACCCATCCGTATCGGCCAGGGCGTGGAGTTCGATTATGCTACGGTCCACTCGGTCCTTGCGTTAAAAGAATTGGGGTATGAAGCGATCATCATCAACAATAACCCTGAAACTGTCTCAACGGATTTCAGTGTGTCCGACAAACTTTATTTCGAACCGCTCACTGTAGAGGATGTCATGAACGTTGTGGATCTCGAACAGCCGGAAGGGGTGATTCTGCAGTTCGGCGGTCAGACTTCGGTGAATCTGGCGGACGGGCTGGAGGAAAGAGGCGTGAGGATTCTCGGAACGACCATCGACTCCATCAGGCAGACGGAAGATCGGAGCTCCTTCGAACGATTGCTGAATAATCTCGGGGTAAGTCATCCCGGAGGGGAAAGCGTGGACGGGAAGGAGGACGCCTACCGTGTGGCGCAGGCTGTCGGTTACCCGGTTCTCGTTCGTCCCTCATATGTCCTCGGGGGCAGGGCCATGGAAATCGTCTATTCGGAGGAAGAGCTGACTCATTACTTATCGAAATTCGTCTCCAATGGTCATCCGGTATTAATAGATAAATATCTTTCCGGTAAAGAAGTGGAAGTTGACGCGATCACTGACGGGAAAGATGTGGTTATACCGGGTATCATGGAGCACATTGAACGGGCGGGCGTCCATTCGGGTGACTCGATGGCGGTATACCCCCCTCAAAATCTTTCGCAGGAAGTGATCAGACAACTGGAAGAAGCAACGATAAAGATAGCGAAAAACCTGCCTTTAAAAGGACTGATCAACATTCAGTTCGTAGTCCAGGAAGAGAAAGTTTACGTACTCGAAGTCAACCCGCGTGCCAGCCGTACGGTTCCATTCCTGAGCAAAATCACCGGAATACAGATGGCCGGACTGGCTACGAAAGTGATGACGGGTCTGAGACTTACGGACGAAGGCTACTCTACCGGGATTGTGACTGAAAGAGAAGGCATATATGTAAAGGTACCTGTGTTTTCCTTTGAAAAATTACGAAGTGTCGACACTACCCTCGGACCCGAAATGAAATCGACGGGAGAAGTGATCGGATACGATAAAGATCTGGAAAGAGCGCTCTACAAAGGTATGATGGCAGCAGGTATGAAGATTCCGGAACACGGAAGCGTTCTGTTGACCGTAGCGGATAAAGATAAAAAGGAAGTGGAACCGCTGGCAGCCACGCTCGTCGATCTGGGTTTTCATTTAATTGCCACGGCCGGAACGGCAAGGTTTTTAAAAGAAAGGAATCTTCCGGTTACAACTGTAGGAAAAGTGGATGAGGACGGAGGCGTCCTGGCAGTTATCCGGGAACAGAAGGTACAGATGGTCATTAATACGTTGAACAGGAAGAGGAAGGCGCACACGGACGGGTTCCGTATCCGGCGGGAAGCTGTGGAGTACGGGAAAGCATGCTTTACAAGCGTGGATACTGCATCTGCAGCCGTGGATGTATTGAAATCCATGAGCCTGACATCAAGGCCGTTATCAAATCGAAAGGGGTTGGTAACAAGTGCAGACGTATGATATGAAAGTCGTGAACCATAGAGAAATTTCCGAGTGTACGTACGAAATAACATTGCAGACTGATGTTTTTTTCCCTGCAGAGCCCGGTCAGTTTGTGCACATCCTTGTCGATCCTCCCCATCAGCTCAGACGTCCGTTGTCACTCGCTTCTTCTTCCGGAGGGGAGATCACCGTGGTCTATAAGACGTTCGGGGAAGGTACACGAACCCTCACGAACAAAAAGAGGGGGGATACGGTTAACGTTCTCGGGCCCCTTGGAAACGGGTTCACTCTGCCCGAGCAGGAAAAGGTGATGCTTGTAGGGGGAGGGGTCGGTGTGCCCCCATTACTCTGGCTTGCAAAAGAGCTGCATAAGGATGGCAAAAAAGTCAGTGCTGTATTAGGTTTCAAATCTGTAAATCAAGTTTTTTACAGAAGGGAAATGGAGGAGTATGCAGAAGTGACGGTAGTCACAGACGATGGTTCTTCCGGTGAAAAAGGACTGGTTACGAAATGGCTGGATCCGGAAGCTGATGTTTATTATGCGTGCGGGCCGAACCCCATGCTGAAAGCTCTGGAAGCACAACTTGCGATCCCCGGCTATAATTCCATGGAAGAGAGGATGGGCTGTGCTATCGGGGCCTGCTTCGCCTGTACTGTCGAAACCACGGATGACGGTTACGTCAACGTATGTAAGGACGGACCTGTTTTTCCGAAGGGGAGGGTGAAACTGCCATGAGTTTACGTGTACATCTGCCCGGACTGGAATTGAAAAATCCCGTCATGCCTGCTTCCGGATGCTTCAGTTTCGGTAAAGAATATGCGCAGTTCTATGATCTCGATACTCTTGGAGCGGTAATTATGAAAGCTGCTACGAAAGAGCCCCGGTTGGGTAACAAAACACCGAGAGTCGCCGAAACTTCAAGTGGTATGCTGAATGCTATCGGATTACAGAACCCGGGTGTCGATAAAATAATAAACGGAGAAATGCCGTTTCTGAACGGATATGCACTTCCGAAAATCGCGAATATAGCAGGGTCCTCCCCTGAAGAATATACAGAGACAGCCAAGAAAATGTCTCCGCATGTACAGGCGCTTGAGCTGAATATTTCCTGTCCGAACGTGAAAGAAGGAGGAATCCAGTTCGGAACCGACCCTCACCTCGCTTCAAACGTGGTAAGACAAGTGAAAAAAGTATCGGAAGTACCGGTCTATGTAAAACTCTCTCCGAACGTGACAGATATTAGGGAGATGGCAGTGGCCTGCGAACAGGCAGGAGCGGACGGATTGTCCATGATCAATACAATTACCGGAATGCAGATTTTGAAAGAGAGGAGACGTCCCCTGCTTCATAATCAGACAGGCGGTTTATCAGGTCCTGCAATCAAACCTGTAGCTATCCGTATGATTTACGAAGTTTATCCGTACGTCTCCATCCCTATTATAGGCATGGGAGGCATCGGGTCTGCTGAAGATGTATTGGAGTTCTTACTGGCCGGGGCATCTGCTGTGGCTGTTGGTACAGCGAATTTCCACAATCCGTTCGTCATGCCCGAAATAATTGCTGATTTACCCGGAGTGCTCCGGAATTACGGTTTTTCTTCTGTGGAAGAAGCGATTGGAGGGGCTCACTATTGAAAACGTTACGTCCACTTTATATAGCTCTTGATTTCCCCGGGAAAGAGGAAGCGCTCGAGTTTCTGGAAACGCACAATCTTGAAAAAGTTCCTGTTAAGGTAGGAATGCAGCTGTTCTATAAAGAGGGGCCTGCTATTGTTCGTGAATTGAGGAAGAGGGGGCATCCGGTCTTTCTCGATGTAAAGCTTCATGATATTCCGGCTACGGCCGAGGGGGCGGTGAGAAGTCTTGTCTCTCTGGATATAGAAGTGCTCACCGTCCATGCCCAGGGCGGAAAAGAGATGATGAAGCGTGCCGGGCGGGCTGCGGGTGATACGGTGGTACTGGCAGTTACTCAACTGACTTCCGTTACGGAGGAGATGCTGAATAGAGAGCTTGGCATTCCTTCGAGTCTGAAGGAGAATGTAATGAATCTCGCTCTGCAGGCACAGGAATCCGGCATGGACGGGGTGGTGTGCTCCGTGCACGAGGCGAAGATGATAAACACCCGTGTAAAAAGAGAATTTTTCACTCTCACTCCCGGTATACGTCTGGAAACGGAAAGTAAGCACGATCAAAAACGTGCAGCTACTCCGGAGGAAGCGAAGCGGGAGGGGGCGACCGCCATTGTAGTGGGGAGAGCCGTTACAGAAGCGGATAATCCGAAAGAAATATATGAAGCGATACGAAGGGAGATTGGATAAAGTGAAGTTAGCAGAGGCATTAATGGAAATCGGAGCTATTCAAATTAACACCGCTGAATTTTTCACGTGGACCTCCGGTATTGAATCCCCGATATATTGTGATAACCGTCTTACCATTTCTTACCCGTCCGTCAGAAAGGAAATATGCAGGCAGTTTGCAGCCAGAATCAAAGAGCTGCCCGGGGAAGTGGACGTGATCGCAGGATGTGCAACGGCAGGCATCCCTCACGCAGCGTGGTTGTCTGAAGAACTCGGGCTGCCGATGGTCTATGTGCGAGGGTCCAAAAAGAAGCATGGAAAAGAGAATCTTATTGAAGGAGAAATTACCGCGGGACAGAGGGTCGTCGTTATCGAGGATCTCATTTCCACCGGAGGTTCGGCTGTGCAGGCTGCAGCAGCACTGAAGGATACCGGGGCGCACGTGAAGGAAGTTTTAAGTATATTTACATACGAACTGCCACAATCAGCAGATGTATTCCGTGAGGCGGATCTTTCTTACAGCTCTTTACTCACTTATTCGGAACTGATCGATGCTTTGAACCTGAATGAAGAGAATAAAAGAGTTCTGGAAAATTGGCGGAGCTCGATGAAGGAGAAAAAGGGCAAGTAAGTTCCGGAAGCTGCTCTTTGCAATGACAGAAAAGGCCCGGCAGAAAAGGAGAATGTCTCCTGGCCTGCCGGGCCTGAATGAGTTTTTCGCTTATGAGAATCTTATCTCCTTACTGTCCGGATGGCCGGTTCCCGGTTTCAGCGTTACGTCGCAGTTGTCTGATCGATTTTTCTTCCGGAGTGACGAAAAGGGTTTTCTGCCGATCATACGTCACAAATCCCGGCTTAGCCCCGGAAGGTTTTTTCACATATTTGATTTTCGTGTAATCGACAGGGACCGAAGAAGAAGCCGAGTACTTACTGAAGTAGGCTGCCAGCTGAGCTGCTTCCGTAAGAGTTTCCTCTGCAGGGTCGTTGTCTTTAATGACGACGTGAGACCCGGGGATATCTTTTGCGTGCAGCCAGATATCTTCTTTATTAGCGAGTCTGCTGGTTACGTACTCATTTTGCAGGTTGTTTCGCCCTACGTACAGTTCTGTGCCATCGGAAGCAGTGTACTTCTCCGGCGAAGGTTTCTGTTTTTTGTTTTTTCTTTTTCCGGTGTTCGCACGTTTTTTCATGTATCCTTCGTCCCGCAATTCTTCCCTGATTTCTTCCACGTCCTGGGTTCTTGCGGATTCCACCTGTTGAAGAAGTCTTTCCAGGTACTCGATTTCCCCTTCAGTTTTCCTGATTTCCTTTTCGACGTATATTTTTGAGTTTTTCAGTTTCTGATAAGTCTGGAAAAAGTTCTGCGCGTTTTGACTCGCCGTCTTGTTAGGGTTCAGGTCGATGACGAGATCGGGCTGGTCTTCTTTGTAATAGTCCGTTACCGTCACCTCGGCGTCTCCGTTTTTGACCATGTGCATGTGAGCTGTAAGAAGTTCTCCCAGTTTCTGATAATCCTCGGCAGCCTCTGATTTTTTCAACGTTTCTTTATGCTTTTTGATTTTGCGGTGGTTTTTGTCGATTTCATTTTTAAGGAATCTGTGCAGGTCCCCTGCCTGCTGCTTCACCCGGTCCCGTTCCGCTTTTCCGGAATAATAAGCATCCAGCATTTTGCTGACAGAGGTATAAACCGTGCGGTCGGCATTCAGGTGTTCAAGTGGCAGAACGTGAAAAGTCTCTTTCTCCCCCTCATAAACAGCAGGTGTATAGGAATGGGACGTGATCAGTTCTTTTAATGAATCGTAAGCTTCACTGAACCCGGATACGTCTCCGAGACCGGCTCTGTAAACGAGTTCCTTCGTAATTACAGGAGAGAAACCCATAACGATATTCAGAAGCTGCCGGTCCATCTTCCCTGAATTGAAATCCAGTTTACGCACGATATCCTCTCCATCGAGATCCAGTGGGGAAATTTTTCCCTGACCGGGTGGTGCGATGTAGGGTTGCCCGGGCATAATGGTCCTGTACGTATTCTGGGCCGGCGGCAGGTGCTTGATACTGTCAAGAATGTGTCCGCCTTCCCGGTCCACGAGCATTACGTTCGAATGTTTGCCCATGATTTCTATAACTACCGTTTTAAGCGTCTCGTCGCCTATTTCGTTTTTCGTACGAACTTGCATGTGTACGATCCGTTCGTTCTCTATCTGTTCGACCCGTTCAAGAAAACCTCCCACAAGATGCTTTCTCAGGAGCATACAGAACATAGGGGGCTGCTTAGGGTTGTCGTACGAATCTTCCGTCAAATGGAACCTCGAGTAAACAGAGTGGGCGGAAACGAGTAACGAATGGTTAGTCCTGTCTTTTCTCACCTGAAATACGAGTTCTGTTTCCGTAGGCTGATATATTTTAGTGATTCTTCCTGTCTCTAGTGTTTCGTTCAGTTCATGAACCGTTGCGCGTGTTACGATTCCGTCGAATGCCATAATGTCTTCACCTCTTGTCACAGTATAGCACGGAACACAAACGTACGTTCAAGTATCGCACAAACCGAAAAATTTTGTTACACTATACTGCATGGTTGTGGAATACAAAATGAAAAGCATCTAAATTATCCGGCGTATCACTTGAGGAAAACGCTTGGAATCGCCTATAATAAGGGTAATATAGTGTTAGTCAAAAGTTGTTGGGAGGATACGGATTTGAGTTTAAAACTAATCAACATAGGTTTCGGAAATGTCGTTTCAGCGAATCGCATCATTTCAATTGTGAGCCCTGAGTCAGCCCCTATCAAACGGATTATTACTATTGCAAGAGATAACAACAAGCTGGTCGATGCTACATATGGAAGGCGCACACGTGCCGTGATCGTAACAGATTCCGATCACGTAGTCCTGTCCGCAGTACAGCCGGAGACAGTGGGACAACGCGTGCTGAGTCACGAAGAAATTTCTGACGATAACTAGGAGGAAAAGCGGTGTGATAAAAGAAAAAGGTATTTTATTTGTATTATCCGGCCCATCCGGTGTCGGAAAGGGGACGGTCCGCAAAGCTCTTTTTGAACAGGATACTGACCTCAGATATTCGATCTCCATGACTACGAGAGCACCACGTGAAGGTGAGAAAGATGGAGTGGATTATTTCTTCAAAACGAGAAACGAATTCGAAAAACTGATCTCCGAGGGCGAACTGATAGAGTACGCGGAGTATGCGAATAACTATTACGGCACACCGAAAGCGTATGTGCAGCAGACTCTCGAAGAAGGTAAGGACGTATTTCTGGAAATCGAAGTGAATGGGGCGTTGCAGGTTCGCGAAAACTTTCCGGAGGGAGTATTCGTTTTCCTCATTCCTCCTTCCCTTGAAGAACTGAAAGACAGAATCGTGAACAGGGGTACGGAAACGGAGGAGAAAATTAAGGCGAGACTGGAAGCTGCAAGAGACGAAATCGATATGATGGATAATTATGATTATGTCATCGTCAATGATAACGTGGACCATGCCGTCTCTAAAGTACAGTCCGTCGTACTAAGTGAACATTGCAAAAGAAGCCGTGTTGCAAAACAATATAAACAGGCACTGGAGGAGGATTTAACATGATGCTTGAACCGTCCATCGACTCTCTGCAAAAGCAGATCAGTTCAAAATACACCCTCGTAGCTCTCTCTGCCCGCCGGGCGAGAGAACTGAAGCAGGGAGCAGAACCGCTCGTTGAAAAGACGAAGTCACCACAGTCTGTCGGTGTCGCACTGCAGGAAATCGAAGAAGGGGAACTTTCCTATTCATATTCGGATAAAGTGCACACGCGTACGGAAAAAGATTAATAGTAAGAGAGAAAGAGCCGCGTGGACAGCGCGGCTCTTGTTTATAGCAGAGGATTTTACCTGAGGAGGGACCGTTTATGCTTGAGAATAAGAAGATAGTACTTGGGGTTTCAGGCGGAATCGCCGCCTACAAAGCAGCTTCGCTTACAAGTAAGCTAACGCAGCAGGGGGCAGTCGTGAAAGTGATCATGACGGATCACGCTAAAAACTTTGTCGGTGCCTCCACTTTCCAGGCGTTATCAAGACAGCCTGTGTACGACGACACTTTTGATGAACAGGATCCGGAGGGAGTGCAGCACGTAGATCTGGCCGACTGGGCTGACCTGTTTATGCTGGCTCCTGCTACTGCCAATCTTATCGGAAAACTTGCGAACGGCATCGCTGATGATATGCTCACGACGACTTTACTGGCAACGGAAGCTCCAGTTTATATAGCCCCGGCCATGAACGTGCACATGTACCAGCATCCCTCGGTCATCTCCAACCTTAAGAAGCTGAACAGCTTCGGATTCAAATTTATAGAACCGGGGGACGGGTATCTCGCCTGCGGATACGTAGGTAAAGGGAGACTTGAGGAGCCTGAAACGATCATAGCCGTACTCGAGAATGAAATGAAAAGGACGAAAGTATTACAGGGAAAGAGAATTCTTATTACAGCAGGACCAACAAGGGAAAAAATAGATCCGGTACGTTTCTTTTCCAATCCCTCCACCGGGAAGATGGGCTTCGCTCTTGCAGGGCAGGCCGCCGAGATGGGAGCTGAAGTGACCCTTATAAGCGGGCCCGTAAATCTGGAGACTCCGCCGGGGGTGGACAGAATCGATATCACTTCCGCCTCCGATATGTTTGAATCGGTAATCGAACATTTCCCGGGGCAGGACGTGACAATCAAAACGGCAGCTGTAGCGGATTACCGCCCTTCCGTAACTTACGAACACAAGATGAAGAAAAAAGACGAAGCGTTAGGTGTAAGCATGGAACGTACGACCGATATTTTAAAAGAGCTCGGGAGACGGAAAGAGGATCAGTTCCTCGTAGGCTTTGCAGCAGAAACGCAGCAGGTGAAAGAGTATGGGAGACAGAAAATGGAAAGTAAAAACCTGGATGCTGTCGTCATCAACGATGTCTCCGAAGAAGGATCGGGATTCGCCGCAGATACGAACCGGGTTATCTGGATGAGCAAAAGGAATGAGGAGACCCTCCCACTTCTTGATAAGCAGGAAACGGCGAAAGAGATCCTTTACAGAATCGCCGAGGAGATGAAGGATGTATGATCGCTAAAGTGATCGTCGACGTTCCGACGAACCAGACGAACCGGCCTTTTGACTATTTAATCCCGGAAGAATTCACCCATGTGATCGACATAGGTATGCGGGTGATTGTACCATTCGGTCCGAGGAAAATACTTGGGTACGTTGTAGGGTTTGAAGAGAGGACCGATGTGGAGAAAGTCAAATCTCTGGAGGAAGTGCTGGATGTTACTCCCGTCCTTACCCCTGAACTTCTGCGTTTGGGGAAATGGCTTGCCTCCCGGACACTCAGCTTCTATATTTCCTGTCTTCAGGTAATGCTTCCACAGGTGTTGAAAGCTAAATATAAAAAAGAGATATGGAGAGTGGAAGAACATCTTCCCGAAGAGCTGGAAACTCTGTTCCAGGGGAAGGACGTTCTTACGAGCGAGGAATGGGAAGCTTCTTCTTTCAAATACCATCACTTAAAGAAGTGGGTGGATGACGGCTATCTCGATGTACGTTATGAAGTGAAAAGTAAAGAAACAAAACGGAAAATCACTGTAATTGAACCGGGAGCGGACCCGGTGAGATTAGAGGAACTGATTGCAGAGATACCTGCACAGGCAAAAAAACAGCGGGCTCTGATCGACTTTTTCGTGGATTACCCAGATCCTATTCCGAAAAAAGATTTACTGAACTTCGTAAAGACGACGGATGCTTCACTGAACCCCCTCCTGAAGAAAGGATATTTACAATCCTATAGCCAGGAAATTTTAAGGGACCCTTATGAAGGCCATACCTTTGAGAGTACGAGCTCTCCCCCGCTCACCCGATATCAGCAGCAGGCTATGGATGAGATTGTGGATTCGGTGAAGAATGAAAAACCCGATGTATATCTGCTGCATGGTGTGACCGGAAGCGGAAAGACGGAAGTTTACATGCAGTCCATCCAGGAAGTTCTGGCACGTGGAGAAGAAGCGATTATGCTGGTGCCGGAAATAGCACTCACTCCGCAGATGGTGGAACGATTCAAAGGCAGATTCGGATCTAAAGTGGCAGTATTACACAGTGCGCTTTCCGCCGGGGAAAAGTATGACGAATGGCGAAAAATCCAGCGGCGGGACGTTCAGGTTGTAGTCGGAGCCCGCTCGGCGATTTTTGCCCCCTTCAGAAACCTCGGTCTCATCATCATCGATGAGGAGCATGAAACGAGTTATAAACAGGAAGACCGGACGAGATACCATGCAAGGGACGTAGCTCTGAAGCGGGCCTCGGAACATGGCTGCCCGGTAGTGCTCGGGTCGGCGACTCCTTCCCTTGAAAGTTTCGCCAGAGCACAAAAAGGAAATTACCGGCTTCTTGAACTGCCTGAACGCATGAATGAACAGGCTATGCCGACAGTGGAACTGGTGGATATGAGAGAAGAACTGCACGAAGGGAACAGGTCCATGTTTTCCCAGTCGTTGAAAGCAAAACTTGAAGAACGTCTCCAGAAGGGAGAACAGTCCGTATTGTTCCTGAACCGGAGAGGTTATTCCACTTTTGTGATGTGCAGGGACTGCGGCCACGTCGTCGAATGTCCGTACTGTGATATTTCCATGACGTATCATCGGAATCAGGAACGTCTGAAATGCCACTACTGTTCTTTTGAAAAACCGATGCCCTCGAAATGTCCGGAATGTGAAAGTAAAACGATCCGGTATTTCGGTACGGGAACGCAGAAAGTGGAAGAGCATCTTCAACAGCTGATTCCCGAAGCCAGAATTATTCGGATGGACGTAGATACTACGAGGCGAAAAGGGGCGCATGAGAAGCTGCTCACAAAATTCGGAAACAATGAAGCGGATATCCTGCTAGGCACTCAAATGATAGCCAAAGGGCTTGATTTCGGGAACGTCACGCTTGTAGGAGTTCTAGCTGCAGATTCCCTGTTGAATCTTCCGGATTTCCGTGCGTCCGAAAAGACGTTTCAGCTGTTAACCCAGGTGAGCGGCCGAGCGGGACGGCACGAGAAAGAGGGAGAGGTGGTCGTTCAGACATACACTCCCGACCATTACAGCATCCAGCTGGCCAGTACGTACGACTTCAACCGGTTCTACGAGGAGGAGATGAAGTACAGAAAAATGTTTCATTACCCTCCTTTTTATTACCTGACACTTCTCACTGTTTCGCACCCCAACACATTCCAGGCGCAGGAAGTCACCAGAAAAATCGCTCAATATCTGAAGCAGAATCTCTCGGAAACTGCCGAGGTACTGGGGCCGACGCCTTCCCCGCTTGAGCGGATCAATAATAGATATCGGTATCAAACAATGGTAAAATACAAATCAGAACCGGACCAGCAGAAGTATGTTCAGAGAATTATGAATTATTACGAAAGCGAAATGAAAGAGCAGAACGGTTTGCAGATTATCGTTGATTTTCAACCGTACCAGCTTATGTAAAGGGAAGGATATTTTTATGACGAACATTGTACTTATGGGAACACCGGATTTTTCTGTTCCGGTTTTGAATAGACTTATAGAAGAAGGATATAACATTTCACTTGTAGTAACACAGCCGGACAGGCCGAAAGGGAGAAAGAAGATTTTAACTCCTCCACCGTTGAAAGAAGCGGCGGAAGCGTCCGGTATCCCGGTATTTCAGCCCGAAAAAGTGAAGAAAGAATATCAGAAAATACTGGAGTATGATCCTGATTTGATAGTCACTGCGGCGTACGGGCAGATTTTACCGAAGGCCCTTCTCGATTACCCGGGACTTGGAGCGATAAATGTCCATGCTTCCCTTCTTCCGGAATATCGGGGGGCGGCCCCTATCCACTATGCGCTGATGGATGGAAGGGAAGAGACCGGTGTAACCATTATGTATATGGTTCCGGAACTCGATGCAGGAGATATGCTTTCTTCGAAAAAAATAACTGTGAGTGAAGAAGATGATGTAGGTACTCTGCATGATAAACTGGCGCAGATCGGCGCTGAATTGCTGTCTGAAACCTTACCGCCTCTTATAAACGGCACCATTGAGGCAGAGGTGCAGGATGCTTCCAAAGCTACTTTCGCTCCTACCATTAAAAGAGGGGAAGAACTCGTCGATTTCAGTCTTCCCCGTGACGTGGTGTGGGGACATATACGCGGCATGAGCCCGTGGCCGGTCGCCTATACTTACTGGGGCGGGAAACCGCTGAAGTTATGGGCTGCACAAAAATACGATCAGACCGGAGGCCAGGCACCCGGTACAGTGATAGATAAAACAAAAGAGGGGATAGTCGTCGTCTGCGGGGACGGAAGCAGCGTTATTATTACAGAACTGCAGCCTTCCGGTAAAAAACGGATGGACGGAACTTCTTTTATCAATGGTATCGGCCAGACGATGGAAATCGGAGAAGTGCTGGGTGAAAACGATGAGTAATACAGTAAGGGAATCAGCGCTGTATCTTTTGACCCGTGTCGGGGAAGAAGGCGGGTTCAGCCACGTTCTCGTCAATCGGGAAATTGAAAATGGCCACTTTTCCTCTCAGGATGCCGGACTTCTCACCGAACTCGTATATGGAACGCTTCAGCACAGAGATCTGCTGGATTACTGGCTGGAGCCTTTTATGAAAAAGCAGAAAAAAATCACTCCCTGGGTAAAGTGGCTCCTTTATATGTCCGTATACCAAATGGAAATGCTTGACCGGATCCCGGATCATGCTGTGTTGAATGAGGCCGTATCCATCTCCAAACGAAAAGGTCACAAGGGGACAGCCTCGTTTACGAACGCGGTTCTGCGTTCTGTACAAAGGGAAGGAGTCCGTTCTGCAGACGAAATCGAAGACTCTGCCGAAAGACTCGCCGTACGAACGAGTCATCCTCACTGGCTGGTCAACCGCTGGATCGATCAGTACGGGTATGAGACTACAGAAAGTATGTGCATGACGAACCAGCTTCGTATGCCGGAAAGCATAAGGGTACAGCCTTTGCTTTTGAGCAGGGGAGAGGCCGTAACAGAGCTTGAACGGGACGGGTTTGAGGTCGAAGAGTCCCGCTTTTCCTCCCAGGGAATCATTTTACATGAGGGGAATATCATTAAACATCGCCTTTTCCGGGAGGGACTTGTGACTATTCAGGATCGAAGTTCCATGCTTGTGGCCGAACTGATGAATCCCGAGCCGGGACAGACAGTACTTGATGCCTGTGCCGCCCCGGGAGGAAAAACCACTCACATAAGCGAAAAGATGAAGAACGAGGGTACCGTTTACGCCTACGATCTCCATAAGAAGAAAGCGGCTCTTATTAGAGAAAAGGCGAATATCCTCCGGTTGACGAATATTCACGCGGAGAATTACGATGCCAGAAAACTTCAGGATAAGCATGAAAATGAAACGTTCGACCACGTGCTGGTAGATGCCCCGTGTTCAGGTTTTGGAGTTATACGAAGCAAACCCGATATTAAATACAGTAAAAAAGAAGAAGACATTTACAGGTTGAGGGAAGTTCAGGATCATATTCTGGATCACGTGGCACCACTATTGAAAGAGAATGGTCTGCTGGTGTACAGCACCTGTACGGTAGACCGGCATGAAAATGACGAAGCAGTACGGGATTTTCTGAAGCGCCACCCTGCATTTGAGATGGAAGATTTCGTCGACAGAGTACCGGAAGACTTACAGCATCGCGTCATTACCGGGATCGGCCTCCAGATTTTTCCTCAGGATGCGGACTCCGACGGATTTTTTGTTACTCTGCTCAGAAAAAAATCGAAATGAGGTGAGAGTGTGGAAGGACTTTTTCGCACAGATAAAGGTAAAGTAAGACCTCACAATGAAGATTCGGGTTCTGTCAGTAAACACCCCTCCGGAAACGTCTGGCTGGCCGTCGTTGCCGATGGTATGGGCGGACACCGGGCGGGAGATGTAGCAAGTAAAATTGCCGTAGATCGTATGGAGGCGTCTTTTAACGAAAGAGAGTCTTTTGAAGATTCCAAAGATATAAAAAGCTGGTTCGAAGAAATAATTCATGAAATCAACGGAGAAGTCCTCCGTCTGGGCTCTCTGCACAGGGAGTACCAGGGGATGGGCACGACGGTTGTAGCTGCCGTGTGTACACCGTATATGATCGGCATAGTGAACGTCGGTGACAGTCGCTGTTACATAGCTGACGTTAACGGATTCCGTCAGGCTACCAGCGATCATTCCCTCGTTAATGAGCTGGTACGTGCCGGCCGGATTTCCGAGGAGGAAGCGGAAGACCACCCGAGAAAAAATATTCTTACTCAGGCTATCGGAACAGAGAAGAACATTTCACCTGATCTGTACTTTCCTTCAACAGAAGGAGACACACGAATTCTGCTTTGTTCCGACGGGCTGACAGATAAAGTGTCGGATCCGGAACTTTCAAAACTTCAGGACTTCAGCGAGCAGGACGAAGGGCTCGTCCAACATTGGATTGACCTTGCAAATGAGCGCGGGGGAGAAGACAATATTTCTCTTGCTGTCATTAAAAGACCTGCTTTTACTGATAAAGAAGGTGAAAGATAATGCTTGAAAATCAATGGCTAAATGACCGCTATCTTGTAAAGGAAATGATCGGCGGCGGAGGGATGGCGTATGTTTATTTAGCTTTTGACACTGTCAGCGAGCGGGAAGTGGCCGTTAAAGTGCTTCGCATGGAGTACGGGGAAGATGAAGAGTTCATCGCCAGATTCCATCGTGAAGCCCAGGCTTCCATAAGTCTTAACCACCCTAATATCGTAAATATATTCGACGTGGGGGAAGAACAGGGTATCTATTACATGGTAATGGAGTTCATAGAAGGGATGACGCTGAAAAAATACATACAGTACCATTCCCCGGTCGACCCTGCTGAAGCTGTCGGCATTATGAGACAGATCACCGAAGCTATGGATTATGCTCACGCCAACGGTCTGATTCACCGGGATATTAAACCTCAGAACATTCTTATCAGTCCTCAGGGTGCAGTGAAAGTGACCGACTTCGGTATAGCCATGGCGCTTTCCTCCACTGCACTTACCCAGACGAACGCGGTGCTTGGTTCCGTCCATTATTTATCGCCTGAGCAGGCCAGAGGCGGTACAGCGACCAGAAGATCGGATATTTATTCTCTCGGTATCGTCCTGTTCGAACTATTGACCGGTCGCCTCCCTTTTTCCGGGGAGTCTCCGGTATCTGTCGCACTGAAACATCTCCAGCATGATACACCTTCCATATCCAAATATACAGAAGTCCCGCAAAGCATGGAAAATATCGTATTGAAAGCCACTGCCAAAAATCCTCTGCACCGCTACTCTGAAGTTGAAGAAATGGATGAAGATCTAAGCAGATGTCTGATGGAAAGAAACCCTGCTCCTTTTGAACTCCCGGAGGAAGAAGGCGAAGAAACGAAGGCGATTCCTGTGGTGACGGAAGACTACCGTTCCGGGGGCGCGGAAGAGACTTTACTACACACAGGCGACAAACCTCCGGAGAAGAAAAAAAGGAAAAAGGGCAGAGTCTGGATTATCGCCTTTATCATTTTTCTGTTTTTAGGTGGAGGGGCGGCTGTAGCAGTACCGATGGTTCTTGGACCGAAAGAAGTCGAAGTGGCTGATGTTACCGGAATGGAATATGAAGATGCCTACAGTACTCTTCGTGATTCCAGTCTGCAGGTGGAAAGGGGAAGCGCCTATTCCGATGACGTGGAGGAGGGCAACGTAATTCAGATAAGCCCTTCTCCGGGAAGCATGGTCCCTGAAGAAACGGAAGTCACAGTTGTCTCCAGCAGGGGGAAAAGGACTGTGAAGATATTGGATTACACAGGGGAAGACTTCGGGGACGCGAAAAAAGCACTTGAAGAAAAAGGGTTCACTTCCGTATTTTCCATCCATAACAGTTCGGAACGTCCCGCGGGTGAAATTCTTGAACAACTGCAGCCGGCTGCCGATCGTAAAGTGATCCCCGGCGAGACCAGTGTATTGTTCAGAGTAAGCTCCGGTCCTCCGAAAGTTCTGCTCAGACCCCTGAGGGGCATGGGTGAGGACAAAGCCCGGGCATATCTGGAAGGAGAGGGGATGAAGGTGAAAGTCGAAGAACAGTTTTCGGGGGAAGTGGAGGCCGGAAAAATAGTCTCCCAGTCTCCGGACGCTTTCTCGGAAATCGAGAGAGGTACCAAGGTCACGGTAAGTCTCTCGCTGGGCCAGAAGGAGAAACCGATGAAAGAAAAGACGTTGACTTTCGATCTCCCCTACACCGGTGAGAATGGGGAAGAGGAGACGTATCAGATATTTTTGAAGGATGCTAACACGAAGGATGAGGAAGTTTTCCTGGAAAAAGTCATTACGGAAGAGAAAACTGTGGAAATAGATGTACAGATAAGAGAGGGAGAGGAAGCTGTATACCGTGTGGAGAAGCACGGGGAAATTGTGAAAGAAGGTAAGGCGAAATATTAGAGGAGGAATGGGATGGCTCGTGGTATCATTATCCAATCACTGAGCGGGTTTTACGATGTGTTAATGGATGAGAAAGTTTATCGTTGTAAAGGCCGCGGCTTGTTCAGAAACAAAAAAATCAGCCCGCTTGTCGGGGATGTCGTTCAATTCGACCCGGAGGAAGGATACCTTCTCACCGTGGAAGAACGGTCGAATGAACTCGTTCGTCCACCCATTGCCAACATTGATCAGGCAATCGTGGTAGTCTCCGCAGTGGAACCTGGGTTCAACTCACGACTGCTCGACAGGTTTTTAGTTCTGATAGAGTCTAAAATGATAAATCCTGTAATCGTTATTTCAAAACAGGACCAGGTAACCGCTTCGGAAGATATAGACCGGTACCGCAGGGTTTACGAGCAGGCCGGGTACGAGGTGATTCTGACTGATCCCGGAAACGAAGAGGCGCTCACGCGGGTCAAAGATCTTTTCAAAAATAAAACGACTGTGATAGCAGGACAATCGGGTGTAGGGAAGTCCACTCTTCTCAATGCCCTGCAATCCTCCCTTTTTCTCGAGACGGGAGAAATATCCCGCAGTCTTGGCAGAGGGAAACACACGACGAGGAGAGTCGAGCTTTTTTCAATCAATGGAGGTCTGGTGGCGGACACCCCCGGGTTCAGCTCTCTCGATTTTGATCCGGTAACATCTGTGAGTCTGGCGGAGTGTTTTCCGGAAATGAGAGAGTACGCTCCCGACTGTAAATTCAGGGGATGTATTCATGACAGGGAGCCCAAGTGTGCTGTGAAACAGGCAGTCCGGGATGGGAATATCCATGAGTTCAGGTACGGCCATTACATTGAATTTTTACACGAAATACAAAACAGAAAGCCGAGGTATTGAATTATGACCAAAATAGCCCCATCTATTCTAGCTTCAGATTTTGCCAACCTGGCATCGGAAATAAAGGGAGTGGAACAAGCCGGAGCGGATTATATCCACGTCGATGTTATGGATGGAAAGTTCGTACCTAATATTTCTATAGGTATACCTGTTGTAAAAGCTATTCGTCCGGTAACCGATCTGCCGCTGGACGTTCATCTTATGATCAGTGACCCGGAAAATTATGTAGAGGCATTCGCCGAAGCGGGTGCATCCATAATTACTGTTCATCAGGAAGCTACACCTCACCTGCACCGAACCATTCAGCTGATAAAAAACAATGGGGCAAAAGCCGGCGTGGTTATCAATCCGGCCACCCCTGTCGAAATGCTGAAACCGATCCTGCATGAAGTGGAGCTTGTGCTGGTGATGTCCGTAAACCCCGGTTTTGGAGGACAGAAATTCATTCCCGAGGTCATGGAGAAAGTGGAAAAACTTCATACGTGGAGAAAAGAAATGAACAATTATTCCTACGAAATTGAGGTGGACGGAGGAGTCAATAAAGAAACCGCCTCCTTATGCAAACAGGCAGGAGCTGATGTGCTCGTGGCCGGAAGTGCGATTTTCAATGATCGGGACCGGGAAAAAGCTGTAGCAGAAATTCGTGACAGTTAGGAGCTTTCAGACATGAGTTTAATTGCAATTGTAGGCGGGGGACCGTCGCAGTATATACCGGAGAATTTTCACGAGGATATATCTTTCTGGATAGGAGCAGACGGGGGAGCGCAGGTCCTTATGGAAAGAGGGATGCGTGTGGATCTGGCAATCGGTGACTTTGACTCGGTCACTCCCGACACGCTTCAAAAAATCAGGGAAGAAGCTTACGAAACGAAAGTTTACTCCCGTGAAAAAGATGAGACAGACCTCGAACTGGCAGTACAGGAAGCCATTTCGAAAGGAGCGGATCACATTCTGTTGTACGGGGTAACAGGCGGAAGGATGGATCATACGCTGGCCAACATTCAACTTCTGTACCCCATGATTCAGCAGAATCTTGAAGGGACGATTGTGGACCGTCAAAACGAAATGGAAGTGAAGCTTCCCGGTATACACACCGTTGAACACAGTGACGACTACCCTTACGTTTCTTTCATCCCTCTTTCCCTTAAGGTGAAGAGTTTGTCCCTGCAGGGCTTCAAGTACCAACTGGAAGCGGAGGACCTGCCTATCGGCTCCACATTGTGCCTTTCCAACGAACTGGAAAAGGGAACCGGAACTTATTCCTTTGAAGAGGGGATCGTGCTGACGATCAAAAGTAGAGATGCAGCTCCACACACTCCTGAATAATAAAAAAAAGCACCCCGTGGGGTGCTCAGCTTGTAGAGAAACCCCGTGTTTTTCTGCAAGCTTTTTTTGTGCAGTTCGTGCGGGCGAATACCACTCGCTTTCCGCGGACGAACGCCCGAGCCTCCCTCGTGAAAACCCACACTCCGGGGTCTC
>NZ_NSGH01000015.1 GCF_002295105.1 Salimicrobium humidisoli
AGCGTCCGCCCCGAAGGGCTTCAGCTCGCTTCCCGCGCTCGACTTGCATGTATTAGGCACGCCGCCAGCGTTCGTCCTGAGCCAGGATCAAACTCTCCATAAAAGAGATTGATTAGCTCAATCATAATTCGTTCAAAAAATTGACGCATGGCATAAAACATTGTTCAGTTTTCAAAGATCGATGTCTTTTTTGCGACAAAACCTAATA
This sequence comes from Salimicrobium humidisoli, assembly GCF_002295105.1. Classification (GTDB taxonomy): domain Bacteria; phylum Bacillota; class Bacilli; order Bacillales; family Halobacillaceae; genus Salimicrobium; species Salimicrobium humidisoli. The sequence continues at coordinate 209 of NZ_NSGH01000015.1, forward strand.
TATCAGCCTGACTTGATGAAGTCAACACTTTTTTTAGATTCAGTCGTTTTTCTGTTGTGTTGCCTTCGTCTTTCCCGACAACGTTTAATAATATAGCACAGTTCCATTTCGAAACGCAATACCTTTGTAATATTTTTTGTTAATTTCTTCTCTCCATCCTTCGGTGGAAGTCTTTAATTCCGGCAAGGATGAGAAAAACCGCAAAGGAGACGTTACGCCTCTTTTGCGGTTCCGACCAGGCGATGCAGCAACAGAAGCTGATAAGAGTTACATACAAAAAGCCCGATAATCATCAGCCATGTATAGGCACTGTCATCAAGATAAAGTCCCGGCAGCCACTCCACCGTCGTAATGACTGTCATAAAAAACATTGCCGGAAGGAAAGCTGTTTTATTCGTTTCATATACTTTCCTTTTTGCTACCAGGTAGGACGCCACGAGGAGACCGGCCGCCGTAGCGAGATATCCCCAGATGTTCCCGTCATCCGAAGCCAGATAACGGAAATATACAAGGTCGAACAGAGTGAAAATAATTAAAAACGCCTGCAGCGGCCGCCAGAACCCGCGAAACATACCGGTAGCAAACTGATTGATCATTAAGTATGCGAAAAAACCCATTTGACTGATTACACTGAATATCAGACCGTACCCGAGGAAAAAGATGAGCACACCGAACAGTTCCCCTATCTGAAGTGGATCCAGTGCTTCCATATAAGCATCCGCCCGAAAAAAGAAGCTGGCTATCAGGACTACTGTACCTCCGAGCGCCAGCGTCGTCATAAACATCCGAACCCATTTGCGAGAATTCACATTGCTGCCCCCTAAACTGTTGTTTCATACCTTCAAATATTCTATCACGAAGCGGAAGATTTTTGGTTACTCGCACAAAATGTTCAAAATTACGATCCTTCTTTCATAAAAAGAAAGCGTAAAGCCGGAAGACACTCCCGGCTTTACGCTTTGAACTGTATCTTTAATCTTCGTAGCTGTCTATAACTTTAGCAGCAATGTTCCGGTAGATGACCCCGGTCGGGTGATCTTCCTGATAAACGGAAGGTGCAAAGATGTCCTCTTCTTCGTACGGCTGCTGCAGCGGAATGTGGCCAAGAACGCCCGTTTTGAGCTGTTCGGCAAGCTTCACGCCGCCCCCGCGACCGAAGACGAACTCTTTGTTCCCGGTCTCCTTACTTTCGAAATACGCCATGTTTTCGATGATTCCAAGAATTTCATGCTCGGTCTGGATCGCCATCTGACCGGCACGCGCTGCGACGAAGGCAGCTGTCGGGTGAGGCGTCGTTACAATTATTTCTTTTGAAGTAGGAAGCATGGAGTGCACATCCAGTGCCACGTCTCCGGTTCCCGGCGGCAGGTCGAGAAGGAGATAGTCGAGATCGCCCCACTCCACTTCCTTGAAGAAACTTGTAAGCATTTTACCGAGCATCGGGCCACGCCAGATAATAGGAGAGTTATCTTCCACGAAGAAGCCCATGGATACGAGCTTCACATCAAAGCGTTCCACCGGAATGATCTTCTCCCCGCGTACGACCGGACGTTTTTCCACACCCATCATGTCCGGTACACTGAAGCCGTAGATGTCCGCATCGATGATACCGACTTTTTTGCCGAGACGGGCCAGCGCAACAGCCAGGTTCACTGTCACCGTAGATTTACCTACGCCGCCCTTCCCGCTTGCGATCGTAAGAAACTTAGTCCCTGTCTGACCGAGAAGGTTCGCTTCCTTTTCCTGTTCTGCTGCAGGCTGAAACTTCTCAAGCGTCTCTTCCGGGAGCTGATCGAAACGAAGACCGACCGTCGCCGCTCCCTCACTCTTGATTTTATTGACGATACTTTGCTGCAGTTCCATCTGTTCAGCGGTGTTCGTCTTGGCGATAAGAAGTTTTACACTGACGTGTTCCTTCTCTTCCTTCACCTTGATTTCCTGTATCCCTTCTGTTTCCTTGAACGTTTTATGTAAAAACGGATCCTCGATGGATTCCAGAATTTCTCTTATTCTTTCCTCTGTTACCAAGTCGTTCACCATCCTTTTATAATCACTAGTCGTAGTATAACATATGTGAAACGCTTTCTAAGTAATTTGCTTATATCTTCCGGGGCTTTCTTTCAAAAAATCAGAAAGAGCGGCGGGAAGCCTTCCCGCTTACTACCAGCGCCGCTCCGACTGCAATCATGAAACCGCCGGTTATCAGAAATGGTACTCCGGTCCATCTCTCCAGTATCCCTGCTCCGGAAGATCCGGCCACTACTCCGAGCGAGAAGAAGGCGTAAAAGATCCCGTACGCTTTTCCTCTTTCCGAATCTTCGGAAGAACGGGCGATCATCTCGTTCATCGACGGAAAAAGAAAGGCGAAGCCGACACCGTACATAATCATCAGCACAACGGTCCAGACGGCACTGCCGGTAAACGAAAGAACGACCAGCGCCACTCCGATGATGCCGAGACCTCCCGCTGCCAGAAGAAGCGGGGAATACACCCGGTAGATCCGATTCAGGGGAGTTATAAAAATAACGAGAGCCGTAATTCCGAAAACACTTAAGAACACCCCGGCGAGAGAAGAAGGAAAACCGAAACTCTCCACTTGAAACGGAAGCGCAAAAGCGAGCGTCCCGTTACTTACCATAAGAGCGAAAGCGGCGCCTGAGGCCTGCCATAACGTTTTATTTTTCAGAAGTGCTCCGAATCCTTCCCGGGCACTGCTTTCTTTTTTCTCTTCGGGCAGGGTTACGGGAACGAACTTCCAGCCGAGGAAAAAAGCGATCAGAAAAAGTGCCGCCACAAAAAGGAACACGTAGTAGATTTCCGAACGGGCTGCTACAATCCCTCCGATTGCCGGGCCTGCAATGGCGGCAATTCCGATAGCCGCCCCCGTGTAAGCCATCGAAGCCTCTCCGTTTCTCCTCCGGGTAAGGTCCCCCACTATGGCAAAAGATGCCGGGATGAGAATCCCTCCGAACAGGCCGTGAACGAAGCGAAGAGCAAGCAGCTGCCCGTCTGTCGTCACGAGCGGATAGCCGAGAAGAAGGAAGAATACGAAAAACATCGCAAACAGAAGTACTCTCTTCCGCCCGAGACGATCCACGCCGTATCCTCCGATAATATTCCCGAACATGTTGGAGAAGGAGTAGATCCCTACAATCAGACCGGCCATCACTTCTCCGGCTCCAAGCTCCACAGCGAAAGGGGAGATGATCGGCAGCTGTACGAATGTATCCATGAATGTAACGATAATGATGAAATACAGGATTTTTGTCATGATGTTTCCTCCAGAACTATGTTACGAAATAGGCGGCACTCTGCACGTAAACTTGAGCCGCGGCATAAAAGACGAGAGAAAATTTCCAGTTGTAAACGATACTGTTCCGGAATGAATTGATGCCGTTCGATCCGCTCAAAGCAATAGCCGGCAGGATGATCGGAGACAGGATAATGGAAATTACACTCCCTGTAGTGACAGATAGAACAATCAGCTCAGGCGGATAAGGTAGATCGATACTGGTCAGAATACCGGCCACCAGTACCATTACCGTCAGAGGACCGAGCCCCGTAAACCCGAGGAATACTACAATAAACGGTAACAGGCTCAGGAAGTTCATGACCGGCACCTGTCCCTCCACCACTTCAAGAAGAGCTACGGCATTTTCGGCAAAACCCGTCTGATTCAAAGAATAAATGAGGGTACCGACACTGAGCATAATGCTGAGCTGATACCCTTTTCCGGGCGTATCTTCCACTACGAACCTTTTCACTTCCTGCCAGAGCTTTCCACTTTTCCGTTTCACTACATAATAAAGCAGACTCCATATTATGATGACAAGTGGAATGGTAACCATCAGATCGGTCGCAAATATAGCGTGAAGAAGGAAAATCGGTCCAAAAAGAGAAGCGAAAAGAACGAGGAACTCGAAAGTCCTCTCCCTGCTTCCTTCCATCTTTTGATGAAGAACTTCGCTCAATTCCTCCTGCACCCCTGCTGTCATCGAAATTCCGGATTTCTTTTCTTCACGTTTCGAAAAGAGAAAGGCGATGCCGGTACCGACCATGGCAATAAAGAAACCCTGAAGCATCGCAAGCCATAAGTTAGCCTCCATCGTCTCCACAGCAAAAATGAAGCTCGGGATACTGATCACCCAAAGGGTGGAAAGCCCGAAGCCGCGCAGAAGGGCGGTACTCTTAAACCGCTCCCAGCCTTCCCCGCTTCTGTTTTTCAGGAAATCACTCACGAATTCATAAAGCATCGGGATGACGCCGAACAGGAGGAAATGGGCGATCACCTGGGTAAAAAACGTCAGACCGATATACAGTTTCCCCGCGGAATCGATCATCCTCGGGACGGACTGGAGGATTGCGGATAAATAATCCTCTTCCCTGAGGACGATACTTATGAAAGGTATGATGATCAGGAGACCTATGATTCCGCGCATCGTCAGAAACCCCTCCTCCATACTTTCCATTATCGTATGGTCGGAAGCGACAGTGATGACGAGCGAAGTGATGAACAGAAGCAGCGGGAGTTTGAAGCGCCCGATGCCGTACTGGAGGAATGCGAATAGAAACAGTCCGCCCCCGGTCACGGCCAATAGCGGCAGCAGAGAGGACTGCGGGTTAAAATAAGTATAAAAATGTAAAACAGCATATAAAATTACGGTAAGACGTAATCCCCAGGCCATCGTCCTCTCCTCCTTTCCTTTGATCCGGTTCATGCATAACAAAAAGAAAAGCTGACGACTGTAGCACCCGTCAACTTATCCTCTCTTCATCGTATTTACCAGCGTCCCGAGTCCTTCGATCGATACTTCAACCTCGTCCCCGTCCTCAAGCCATCGTTTATCATCCAGTTCCATGATGACTCCCTCAGGCGTACCGGTAAGAATAACGTCCCCCGGCTGAAGCGTCATGTAGGTGGAAATGTAGCTGATCAGCGTAGCACAGTCGAAAATGAGATCGGAAGTGTTCGAATCCTGACGAAGTTCCCCGTTCATCCGACACTGAATCTGAAGATGGTCGGGATCTCCCGCTTCATCGGCGGTAGTGAGATATGGACCGATCGGGCAGAAGCCGTCCGGCGATTTACCGACAAGCCACTGCTTCGTCCGGAACTGCAGGTCCCGGGCAGACAGGTCGTTCGCCGGGGCGTAGCCCGCTACGTAATCGAACGCCTCTTCTTTGCTGACGTGTTTCGCCTGCTTCCCGATAACGATAGCGAGCTCCGCTTCATAATCCATTTCTTTTGCGTCGGCAGGAATCACCACAGCCGTGTGGGAACCTGTCAGGGCATTCGCGAACTTATTGAACAGAAGCGGATAGGCGGGTGCTTCCATTCCGGAGCGTTCCGCATGTTTCTCGTAGTTCAGTCCGCTGCAGATGATCTTCTCCGGACGATCCACGCAGGGGCCCAGTGTCGTTTCGCTGATAAGTGGAGCCTCTGTGGCGTATGTATGTACGGCTTCCTTATCCCGGTCAAGCCAGATGAGAAGTTCGGGTACGGTGCTCACTTTACCCGAGAAGTCACGCACTCCTTCATCGGTGTACACTCCCGGTGACCATGTATCTCTGTTCCAGAAAGTTACGATTTTCAACGGCTGCCCCTCCTTTTGCATTCTCCATCCTATCTTACCATAAAAGAGAAACATGAGCGGAACAGGACGCTCTCCGCTTCACAGGCAGAATTTGATTTTTGACACGTTACATACATAAGAAATTGAAAATTACGCAGTAAATTATATCTATCTCTAACAAATCCCTCCTAATTTACCTTATAATCGAGATAAACGAAAAGGAGGATGTTAAGCAAATGAAGAAAATCTTACCTAAGCTTTTTTTACTTGCTGTGCTGTTTTCACTTAACGCCCCCGCCGTAAATGCCGGTTCGTTCAGTGATATCGACGGGGTCGGCTGGGCCAAAGAAGAAATCCGGTACCTTTCGGGGGAAGGGGTCATCAACGGCTATCCCGGCAACGTATTTAAACCGGGGGAAAAGATAACGAGAGCCGACGTCGCTGTCATGCTTGTACGTGAGCTTTATCCGGAGGCGACTCCTCAATCCGCCCCTCCCTTTACAGATTTAAGCAACCATAGGTACTACTACGACGAAGTGGCGATAGCTTACGAAAAGAACATCCTGGAAGGATACAATAATAAAGTTCGCCCTGAGGACAACATAAGCAGAGCGGAGGCCTCCGTCATGGTCGATCGCGCCTACAGTATCGACAGGAATGGAGAAAGAGGCGGCATAAACGACGCCAAAGAAGTCTCCTGGGCCACGGAGAGCATACTGGATCTGTATACTCAGAACATTATAAACGGGTTTCCGGACGGCACTTTTAAACCCCGCAACGATATTACACGGGCACAATTTGCGAAAGTTCTTTCCGCTACCATAAATCCTGACTTCCGTACCCTTGATGATTTCAAAGCACATTTCATCGACGTGGGGCAGGGAGATAGTATTCTGCTGGAATCCCCGTCCGGAAAGAATATGCTGATAGACGGCGGCAGAAAATCAGCCGGGGAAGAAGTGGTGAACTACTTAGCTGCAGAAGGCATTACTACTATAGACTTACTTGTCGCTACGCACCCGGACGCCGACCATATCGGCGGTCTGATCGACGTTCTGAAGCAGGTGAACGTGAAGAAAGTTCTGGACAGCGGAAAGACCCACACGACGGATACGTACATGGAATACCTGAGCGTTATCGACCAGAAAAATATTCCGTTCCAGGAAGCGAAAGAAGGCGCCATGCCGAAATTCGATGACGTGCTCGATATTCAGGTGCTGAACGCCAAAGACGGCTCTGGCGACAATAACGAGTCTTCTATCGTCCTGAAAGCTTCTCACGGAAGTATCGATTATATGCTCGCCGGAGATGCTTCCACGGACATAGAACAGGAAATGATCGGTCAATACGACGTGGAGGCAGAGATTCTTAAGCTCGGCCACCACGGAGCATCCACTTCCACATCCCGGGCGTGGGCCGAGGCGGTCGATGCCGAGGTCGGTGTTCTGTCCTACGGCCCGAACCACTATGGCCATCCGGATGAAACCGTAGTGAATCATATGCGTAATTTCGGAGCCGAACTTTACTCCACGTGTGACACCGGAACGATTACGGTAACGACGGACGGACAGAGTTTCGATGTGAACAGCTCTCCTTTCAACGGGACGGACAATTGTGGAACGGACGGAAACCAGAACGACGGTAGCACAGACACGGTCAACGTTAATACCGCCGATGCTGAAACACTTCAATCGATTGACGGAATAGGCCCTTCCATTGCCGGGTATATCATCGACTACCGCAACGCCAACGGTCCTTTTCAAAGTATTGGGGAACTGGACAACGTAAAATATATAGGAGCGGCCACGCTTAATAAAATGAAGCCTTACATCACTTTATAGGAGCTGACACAATGAACAAGTACACCATCGACCGCTTCGAAGGAAACATAGCCGTCCTGTTGAAGAAAGGTAAGGAAACGGTGGAAAAAGATGTGCCCGTAAGTTCTTTCACCGGAGAAGTGGAGGAAGGGGACATTGTCGAGGAAATCACCTCGGGAAACAAAAACACCTATCGACCTTTGAGAGAAGAAACGAAAAGCCGTCGGCAGGAGGCGGAAGATTTGCTGAGCAGGATTAAAAATAAGAACAGCCAATAAACAAAGAGCAACTCCTCTTTTTCAAATCACTTTATACCCCCTTTCCCGACGCTGTTTGGGAAAGGGGGTATTGTTTGTTAGACAACCCGCTTCTATTTGCCATGACTCTCAGCTATAGTTGTGTCTGTGCATTTGAAAATCGTGATCAGGGACCGTCGTAATGATCAAGCCACTCGGCAATCATTTTGTGGGCAGTATTCTTTGTTACGACATCAAAATGGGAAACATCCGGTAAAAGGCTCACCTTTGTTTTCGGTGAATACTCGTTGAATAACGGTTGGAATGCCTCCGGTTTGGAGATGTGATCATCGGTACCAATCATGACAAAAGATGGTTCCTCCAAACTCGCAATATCTTTTCCGTAATCATTGCGGGCGTGCATGGAAATTTGCAAAGCATAGTTATAGCGCAATGTTTCCGTACCATCCCTGACGGCCTCAGGCATATTGAATGAAATAACATCTTTGTGATTTAGTACCGTAATACCAAACGTATTTAAGATACTCAAGCCGATCATACGCGGCATATTAACGTTGCTCCACTCACTGTCCGGGCGATAGGTCGGTGCCGTGTGGTGGATGAAGGGGGATAGCATCAGATAGCCATCGACCGGCTCATTCTCACCTCCGGCATACCGGATGACTGTTCCTCCACCGCTTGAGTGACCACCTAATAAAAGAGGACCTTCCTGCTGGCTCCGGATATACTTTACGAAGTCATTGATATCGTCTTCAAGCTGACCGATATAGTCTGCCTCCCCTCTGTTTTCCGTCTGTGGCCCGTGCCCACGGAAGTCGGGAGTATAGACGTTTGCAACATCGTTTTCGGATAAGTGACTGGCCAGTGGTTGAAGATAGCTGCTGTGGTAGGCGGATCCGTGCAGGAGGATAATCGTTTTATCGGTCTCTGCCCCGTAATAGCGGTAGGACAACTTTTCCCCGTCCCGTGCCGTATATTGCTGCAGGGAGGGCAGTTTGTTTTCGTTTGTTTGAAGCGTATCAAAACTTAGATCACCGTCGTCTCCGTTCGGAACGTCCGTCTTGCTGAACAGTACCATACTAAACACCACAATTAAAAAAATGACTGCCGAAATGCCGAAGGAAAAACCGATTCGTCTGAAAATCCTTTTTTTGCGTCGGGACTTTGACCTTTTTGCTCCAGGTTGCGAAGTCATTAGTATTCTCCTAATGTTCGTTTTATCGTTCTTCGCTGACAGCCTTTTCCAAAGTAATCATTCCACCATACGGTCCAATGCTGTTTAACTACAGTATATCAATCATTACGCAAATTTGTCAGGGGCTCTCAGCTGGATTCCCGATCGAATGCCGGTAACTATTTACACCGGCGGACATATGAAGCGAAGAGGAAACACAGATGAAATATCCCAGGAGAAGATAAATTTTAGCGACAGGTAATATGTTCTGTATTTTGACGCAAAAAAGCCCTCCCTGCTCGATAAGAGCAAAGAGGGCAAACCCTTGATATATAAGGTTTCTTAACGCTTGGAGAACTGTGGTGCACGACGTGCTTTCTTAAGACCGTATTTCTTACGCTCTTTCATACGTGCATCACGAGTAAGGAATCCAGCGCGTTTCAGTGGAGTACGGTATTCAGGGTCCGCTTCGAGAAGCGCACGTGCTACACCGTGACGGATCGCACCTGCCTGACCTGTAAATCCACCGCCGTCAACGTTTGCGTAAACGTCGTAGTTTCCTTGTGTTTCTGTAACGACAAGAGGCTGGTTCAAAATCTTACGAAGAGTTTCCAATGGGAAATAGTCCTGTGCATCAGTTTTATTTACGATTACCTGGCCGGTACCTGGGACTAGACGTACGCGAGCTGTAGACTTCTTACGACGTCCCGTGCCGGAGTATTGTACTTGTGCCACTCTTAATTACCTCCTTTATTATTAGCTGTGATTAGCCGCGAAGTTCGTAAACTTCTGGTTGTTGTGCTTCGTGCTTATGATCTTCACCTGCATAAACATGAAGTTTTTTGCTCATCTTACGTCCGAGACTTCCTTTTGGAAGCATGCCTTTGATGGATTTCTCCAGCATACGCTCAGGGAATTTCTCGCGCATTTCGTTAGCGGAACGGACTTTCAAACCACCTGGGTGATTGGAGTGACGGTAATATTTCTTATCCTGCCACTTGTTTCCTGAAAGTTCGATTTTCTCTGCATTAATAATAATTACGTGATCGCCAGTGTCAACGTGTGGAGTGTATGTCGCTTTGTGCTTTCCGCGAAGGATGGAAGCAACTTCAGTAGATAGACGACCAAGTGTCTGTCCAGCTGCATCCACAACATACCATTTGCGTTCCACGTTTGCTTCATTAGCCATGAATGTTGTACGCATGTCGGGTTCCCTCCTGATTTTTCATTAGATTTTTACTCTGATTCGATTTATATTTCAATACGATTAGTTTCCGGGGCTAATCGTGGTATAGAAATTAAATGCCACAAGATATCATATAACATTTTCATACCAAATGTCAATAGGCACACCAGGATTCGTTGCTTTTTTTCCGGAAAGAATATCAGTAGCTCACTTCCCACAAAAACAGGCCGTGACCGGGGGTCGTGAAACCTGCGAGCCTGCGGTTGTGTTCCACAAGAGCCCGGGGTATCGTATCGATTTCTTTTTTCCCTTCCCCGATCTCAAGCAGTGTACCCATCATAATCCGGACCATATTGTACAAAAAGCCGTTCCCTCTTACGATGAACTCCAGCTCTTCCCCTATTACATTCAATTCTGCCCGGGACACCGTACGGATTTTGTTTCCTTTCAGCGTAGTCTTCGCCGAGCAGAAAGCGGTGAAATCGTGGGTGCCGACAAACTGTTTGACGGCTTCCTGCATTTTTTCCATATCAAGATTCCGGGGGTGATGATAGACCGTTCTCCTTCGGAACACGTCCCGGGAACGGACCGGTCTTACATAATAACGATACTCTTTCTCTTTGACGTCGAACTGGGCGTGGAAACTTTCTTCCACGTATTCTGCCTGCTTGACATAAATATCAGAAGGAAGCAGGGTCTCAAGCGCCCTAACCCAGCGATTCTCAGGCACTGCAAGAGAAGTATCGAAATGGAAGACCTGACCTTTGGCATGGACGCCGGCATCCGTACGCCCGGAAGCGATGATGCGCACGTGTTCTCCTTTATGCATAGTCCGGAGCGCCTTCTCCAGTTCTTCCTGCACCGTTTTTCCGTTGGGCTGGATCTGAAAGCCCGAATAGCCGGTGCCGTCGTATTCCACTGTACATTTTACCCGTTTCATTACATTTCACACCCTCGTTCCTATCGTGGCCGCCATAACGAGACAGAAGAAGAAAAACACGATGTAATCTTTTTTCCGGAAAAGCAGGGCCCGGATTTTCGTCCGGCCCTCCCCGCCCTGATACCCTCTTGCTTCCATCGCCATCGCGAGCTCTTCGGCACGCTTGAATGCACTGACAAACAGAGGGATGAGGAGCGGGATGACGGCGCTCATCCTGTCTTTCAGACTCCCGGTACGGAAGTCCACACCCCGGGAAGCCTGGGCTTTTGATATCTTCTCCGCTTCCTGCATAAGTGTCGGAATAAAACGCAGGGAGATCGACATCATCAGTGCCAGTTCGTGGACAGGGAAGCGCAGTTTCTTCAACGGATGAAGCAGATACTCGATAGCATCCGTAATTTCTATCGGAGACGTCGTCAACGTCAGTAACGACGTGAACAGAATAAGCAGGAAAAAACGCAAGGACAGCGTCCCGCCCTGGATCAGTGACTCTTCATAAAACGGAAAGCCGAGCACCGAGAATAGTATATCCCCCTGCCTTGAGACAAACAGGTGCAGGAGGAAAGTGAAAACGATCAGAAACCATACGGGCTTCAGGCCTTTCACAATAAACGACAGAGGGACTCTCGTGGCAAGAGCCGTCCCTATGGCGAAGGCGGTGAGAATACTGTAGCTCCACACGGAATTAGCAAAGAATACGATAATGACGAAAAAGAAAATAACGAGAATTTTCGTCCTCGGATCCAATCGATGAATGAGAGAAGTACCCGGGACATACTGCCCGATGATCATCGAATTATTCATAATCGTCTCTCCTTCCCAGCCGGGATGTGAGTTCCTTTGCTAATTCAGCAAGGGGCTGTTTGTTGTATTCGATCGAAACACCGAACTCTTTCTCAATCTTCTCCAGGAACTCGAGCACTTCCGGTACATCGAGCTGCACCTGCCGCAGTTCTTCTTTTCTTTTGAACACATCGAGCGGTGCTCCCTGCATGTATTTCCTGCCCTCATTCAAAATGACGACCTCGTCGGCATACGTCAGGGCATCCTCCATACTGTGAGTCACAAGTACGGTGGTAAGTTCCTCACTCTCATGGAGAGAATAGAACATATCCATCATTTCTTTCTGACCCCTCGGATCAAGACCCGCCGTAGGCTCGTCCAGAACGAGCACTTTCGGCTTCATGGCGAGCACGCCCGCGATGGCCACTCTTCTCATCTGTCCGCCGCTTAAATCAAACGGCGACTTCTCTTTCATATCTTCCGGAAGCTGCACGGCTTCAAGAGCCTTGTCCACCCGCTCCCTGATTTCTTCCTCATCCACACCGAAATTCTTCGGCCCGAAAGCGATATCTTTCTCCACCGTTTCTTCAAACAGTTGGTGTTCCGGATACTGAAAAACGATGCCGGTTTTTTCGCGCAGACTGCGTAAATTTTTATTCTTCTTCCCGGCTTCGATGACGAAATCTCCGACCTTCACACTTCCGGAAGTCGGCTGCAACAGCGCATTAATGTGCTGGATAAGCGTAGATTTCCCCGATCCGGTATGCCCGATGATTGCAGTATACGAGCCCGAAGGCACATGAAGGGAGAGATTTTCGAGCGCTCTGAATTCAAACGGCGTCCCCGGGCTGTATGTATATGTTACTTCGTTGAATGTAAGTTCCATAGCTCCTCCACCATCTCCTCATGATTTAGCGGTTCCTTCCGAAAAGAAACGCCGTATTGTTTCATCTCCTCCGTCAGCTTTGCTACAAACGGCACATCAAGGCCGATGGAGGAAAGGGAGTCTTTATGGGCAAACACTTCCCGCGGGGTGCCTTCAAACCACACTTCCCCTTTGTTCATTACGATTACCCTGTCCGCTGCCACAATCTCCCGTAAGTCATGGGTAATGGTCACGAGAGACATATTCGATTTTTCCTGAACGTCCCGAACCGTCTTCAGTATTTCCTGACGACCTTTCGGATCGAGCATAGCTGTAGCCTCATCGAGCAGCATATAATCAGGCGCAATCGCCAGTACTCCAGCAATGGCCACACGCTGCTTCTGACCTCCGGAGAGCCGGTGAGGTTCGTGGTTTTCGTAGGTTTCCATCTGCACATCTCTCAGACTTCCGGCTACTTTCTCCACCATTTCTTCCCGTGGCACTCCCTGGTTTTCCATACCGAATGCAATATCATCCCGGACGGTCGTACCGACAAACTGGTTATCGGGGTTCTGAAAAACCATGCCCACTTTTTTTCTGATTTCCCACACAGAGTCCGGGTTCACACTCATACCGTCCACACTGACTTCCCCGTTTTCGGCAAAGAGGAGCCCATTCATCAATTTGGCAATCGTAGACTTGCCGGACCCGTTGTGACCGATAATCGCCACCCACTCGCCTTTTTCGATGAAAAAATCGACATCTTTCAACACGGGCGGGGCGTCTTCCTGGTAGCGGAACGTCACACCTTCAAATTCTATCCTGTCCTTCATTTCCTGGCCTCCTCTTTGCTATTTCCCGGGAAATAGGGTGGGAATCAACTAACTTCCTGCACAAAAAAAGGGCTGGAGTTAACCTCACGAATGAGATACCGTCCTGCCCTTTCGCTATTATCAGACTTTATACAAGTTCGATAATCGCCATTTTTGCGCCGTCACCTTTACGCGCATCAAGTTTCAATACACGAGTGTAACCGCCCTGACGGTCTGCATAACGCGGACCAACGTCAGAGAACAGCTTCTGAAGAGCAGTTTCGGCTCCTTCTTCGTCTGCATCCTGCTTGTAAAGGAACGACTCTGCCTGGCGGCGTGCATGCAAGTCGCCACGCTTACCAAGTGTAATCATTTTTTCTACAGAGGAACGAAGTTCTTTCGCTTTCGCTTCCGTTGTTTCCAGACGTTCATGGATAATCAGATCCGTTGTGAGATTGCGCATCATTGCCACACGGTGTTCTGTTTTACGACCTAGTTTTCTCATCGATAACCCTCCTTTTCAGATGTTCCCTCTTTATCGTCAGTCTTCTTTACGAAGGCCAAGGTTAAGTTCATTCAGTTTGTGCTTAACTTCTTCCAACGATTTTCTGCCGAGGTTACGGACTTTCATCATATCGTCTTCACTCTTATTAGCCAGCTCCTGAACCGTGTTGATACCGGCACGTTTCAGGCAGTTGTAAGAACGAACCGAGAGATCCAGTTCTTCGATCGTCATCTCAAGAACTTTTTCTTTCTGGTCTTCTTCTTTTTCTACCATAATTTCGGCATTTTTCGCTTCATCCGTCAATCCGACGAAGATATTCAAATGCTCCATATATACTTTAGCCCCTAAAGAGATCGCCTCTTCCGGACGAATGCTACCATCCGTCGATACATCCAGTGTAAGTTTATCGTAGTTGGAGATGTGCCCGATACGGGTGTTCTCCACCTGATACGTTACACGGGATACAGGGGTGAAGATAGAGTCAACCGGAATTACTCCTATTGGTAAATCTTCGTGGTTGTTCCCTTCAGCCGGGCGATATCCTCGACCGCTTTCAGCTGTAATACGCATACGCAGATTCGTATTACTATCAAGGGTAGCGATGTGAAGTTCCGGATTCAGTACTTCAACGTCACTATCATGAGTAATATCAGCAGCGGTGACTTTTCCTTCACCCTGGACATCGATTTCCAAAGTCTTCTCGTCATCAGAATAGATCTTCAGAGCAAGTTTCTTCAGATTCAAAACGACAGTGGTTACGTCTTCCATGACACCTTCGATCGTCGAAAATTCATGAAGGACCCCGTCAATTTGTACAGATGTCACAGCGGCACCGGGAAGTGAGGATAATAGGATACGACGCAAGGAGTTACCTAGTGTTGTACCATACCCACGCTCAAGCGGCTCGACGACGAATTTACCAAAAGTAGAATCATCGCTGATCTCCACCGTTTCAATGTTTGGTTTCTCAATTTCGATCATTTACACAAAAACCTCCTTCAAAACGTCGAAACCCCGGTCAGACAGAAGTCCAACCGAAATTCCTCAGGCAGGCAGCCCCTCTACCAGTAAACTGCATCTCTAAGGTTAAACGCATGGCTGTTATTGGTGGTTATAACCCTTAAAGAGGGCGATAAAACAATTCAGACTTCAATTACACGCGACGACGTTTCGGTGGACGGCAACCATTGTGTGGAACCGGTGTTACATCTCTGATAGCTGTGATTTCGATACCTACTGCCTGGATGGAGCGGATAGCCGCTTCACGGCCGGCGCCAGGTCCTTTAACAGCTACTTCAAGATCTTTCATGCCGTTATCCATAGCTTCTTTTGCAGAAGTTTCTGCAGCCATTTGAGCTGCGAATGGAGTAGATTTACGGGAGCCTTTGAAACCGAGAGTTCCGGCACTGCTCCAGCTGATCACGTTACCTTGCACATCTGTAATCGTGATAATCGTGTTGTTGAAAGTAGAGCGGATATGAGCAATACCACTCTCCACATTCTTTTTCACGCGACGTTTCCGGGTACGGGTGTTCTTACGTGCTACCATAACTATACCTCCTTTATCAATTAATTATTTGCGTTTGTTTGCTACTGTACGACGAGGACCTTTACGGGTACGGGAGTTGTTTTTCGTCTTCTGGCCGCGACTTGGAAGACCACGACGGTGACGAAGCCCACGATAAGAGCCGATTTCGATCAGACGCTTAACGTTAAGGGAGTTCTCACGACGAAGGTCACCTTCGACGTTGTATTTGTTCAGTTCAGTACGAATTTTCGTAAGTTCATCTTCTGTAAGATCACGGACACGGGTAGATTCATCTACTCCGGCATCCTGTACAATTTGACTTGCCAGGGATTTACCGATTCCGTAAACATAAGTCAATGAGATAGAAATTCGTTTATCACGAGGGATATCAACACCTGCTATACGTGCCATAGGGAACGTGCACCTCCTTTTTTATTAACCTTGTTTCTGTTTGTGTTTCGGGTTATCGCAAATTACCATTACTTTGCCATTACGACGAACGACTTTACATTTATCACAAATCTTCTTAACAGAAGCCCTTACCTTCATCATTCATACCTCCTTGTTATATCGGAGCTTATTCTATTTGTAACGGTACGTTATCCGTCCTTTAGTAAGATCATACGGGGACAGTTCCACTGTCACTTTATCACCTGGAAGAATACGGATGAAGTTCATGCGTATTTTACCGGAGACGTGAGCAAGTACCGTATGCTGATTCTCAAGTTCGACTTTGAACTGAGCGTTCGGCAATGTCTCCACTACGGTTCCTTCAATTTCAATTACATCGTCTTTCGCCATCGAGTTGCTCTCCCTTCTCTAAATCAGTCACCAGTTCATTGATATATTTACTAACAGCAAAACGAAGCTTGCCGTTTGTGACACGACCTGTTTCCAGAAGGCTGCTTTGGACTTCCGGAGAGATGAAGCTCGTGCAGGACACATGCTGCATGTTCTTCTTCTTCGGCCTGTCGTATTTCCTCTTCTCTCCGTCAGCAAGCATTACAGCGCCATCTTCAAGTTTATCGATGACTACCGCATATTGACCTGCTTCCCGTCCACGCTCAATACGAACAATCTGACCTATTCGCGGACTCGATTCCGATTCACTCACAGTACGATCACCTTCATTTAAAGTAATAAACACAGTAATCGCGTCGGAGAGGAACTACAAGCTCCTGCCGTTTCGCATTACCACTTTCGGACACTAACTTTGAACATAACAAGGAACACTTTCAATTTCAAGAAAAAAGTTTCGCTATTACGTGAAAGGTTACCGTGCCCATCCATGGCAACCCTCATTTATTCCGGGTTCTCTGTTTCACCTTAAGAAAGATGCTGAAGGCGTTCATCAATATCGTTGAATACTTCCTCGATATTTCTGTTGCCCTCTACCGTAACGAGATAGCCCTTCCCTTCGTAAAAGTCCAGAAGAGGCTGAGCCTGTTCCACGTTCACTTCGAGTCGGTTTTTCACTGTTTCCGGCTGATCATCTTCCCTCTGGATAAGAGCAGCACCGTCGTTATCGCATTTGCCTGGTGTCTTCGGAGGATTGAATTGAACGTGGTACGTAGCTCCACATTCAGGGCAGACTCTCCTGCCGGTCAACCGGTCCACAAGTATTGTTTGCGGAACGTCTATGTGAAGCACATAGTCGAGAGATGTCTCCAGCTCTCCAAGCAGATTCTCAAGAGCTTCTGCCTGTTCAAGCGTGCGCGGGAAACCGTCAAGGAGGAATCCTTTCTGGCAGTCCGGCTTGCTGAGACGTTCGCGGACGATTCCGATCGTGACCTCATCCGGAACCAGCGCCCCTTCATCCATATATGATTTAGCTTCTTTGCCTAGTTCTGTGCCTTCTTTGATAGCTGAGCGGAACATATCTCCGGTAGAGATATGAGGAATGTTATATTTTTCGACTATTTTCTCTGCCTGGGTGCCTTTTCCGGCTCCAGGGAGACCCATCAAAATTAAATTCAACTTTTTCCCTCTCTCCCGTATCTTAGTTTTACACTATTTATTTAATGAAGCCTTTATAATGTCGCTTCACCAGCTGACCTTCCAGTTGCTTCATCGTATTCAGTGCAACACCTACTACGATCAAGAGACCAGTTCCTCCGATCTGTATGCTTGGCGGAAGCCCTGCAAGGGAGCCAAGAATAATCGGAAGGACAGATACAGCCGCCAAAAAGAGTGATCCTACGAAGGTTAAACGGTACATAACCCGTGTCAAATACTTCTCCGTATTCGCACCGGGACGTATTCCCGGGATATACCCGCCTTGCTTCTTAAGGTTTTCAGCCATTTGTTCAGGGTTCACCTGCACAAACGTATAGAAGTATGTGAACGCTATGATGAGCGCTACATAAATAATCATACCCGGCCAGTTCTCATAATTGAAAATGTACTCGATCGTTGAAGCGATCTCGCTGTTTTCAAAGAATCCGGCTATCGTTCTTGGAGCGATAATGAAAGAAATCGCGAATATGACTGGAATAACTCCAGCAGCGTTCACTTTGATCGGCAAGTGGGTGGAATGCCCACCGACTGGAGATCTGTTTACCTGACGTTTTGCATATTGAATAGGGATTTTACGCAGCGCCTGCTGAATGAACACGACTCCCACAATGACTGCAACGATCACAAGAGCAATGAGAGCCACGATGACGAGGTTGATGAAGAGTTCCTCTCCTGCGCCAGTTATATACTGATCATACAACTGGTTCACACCATTCGGAATTGCAGCAACAATACCTGCGAAAATTAAAATTGAAATCCCATTTCCTACGCCATGGGAAGTGATTTGCTCACCAAGCCACATAAGGAATGCAGTCCCGCCTGTCAGTACGAGCGCAATAGCTGCGAACTGGGGAATACCAGGGTTTGAGATCAGCTGACCTCCTGCCATGGCATTGAAACCAATGGACATACCAATGGCCTGTATGAAGGCAAGGACAATAGTTCCATAGCGGGTAAACTGAGCTAATTTCCGGCGCCCCACTTCACCCTGCTTTTTCCACTCTGCAAATTTAGGAACGACGTCCATCTGCAGAAGCTGCATGATAATGGAGGCAGTGATGTAAGGCATAATCCCCATCGCAAAGATGGAGAAGTTCTGTAATGCCCCACCTCCGAATGTATTCAGAAAGCCAAAAGCGTTCTGTTCATCCATGAAGTTGATTGCCTCATTGTTTGTAAACGGCACGGGGATAAATGCCCCAAGCCGGAATACGATAAGCATGAGCAGGGTGAAAATGATTTTTCGCCGGAGATCACCCACGCGCATAAAATTGGAGATTGTCCGGAACATTAAATCACCTCAGTTTGACCGCCCGCCGCTTCGATTGCTTCTTTGGCAGAAGCCGAGAACTTGTGAGCTTTTACTGTGAGTTTCCTATCAATGTTACCTTTTCCTAGGATCTTAACACCAGCTTTTACTTTGCTGACAGTACCTGTTTCAAGCAGAAGCTCCGGAGTTACTTCCGTGCCTTCTTCGAAACGATTCAAAGTCTCTAAGTTCACAACTGTATATTCCGTACGGTGAATGTTCGTGAAACCACGCTTAGGCACGCGTTGGAATAAAGGCATTTGGCCACCTTCGAAACCTGGACGGATTTTGCTCCCGGAGCGCTGACCCTGTCCTTTGTGTCCACGACCGGATGTTTTTCCGTTACCGGAAGCCATCCCACGTCCTACGCGGTTACGTTTTTGACGGGACCCTACTTTGGAATGTAGTTCATGA
The DNA here is from genome assembly GCF_002295105.1 of Salimicrobium humidisoli. Taxonomy (GTDB): domain Bacteria; phylum Bacillota; class Bacilli; order Bacillales; family Halobacillaceae; genus Salimicrobium; species Salimicrobium humidisoli. Next base: position 19,391 of record NZ_NSGH01000015.1, read on the forward strand.
AGTTTCATGTGAGCACCTCCTTATTTATAAATTGATTATACTTCTTTAACATCAGCCAGGTGTGAAATCTTATTGACCATTCCACGCATAGCCGGGTTGTCTTCTACGACTACTGTCTGGCGAATTTTATTTAGTCCTAGCGCTTTAACGGTGTCCTTCTGGTCCTGCGGACGGCCGATTACACTGCGCGTGAGGGTAACTTCTAACTTTTGAGCCATTGTATTTCCCTCCTATCCTACAGTTCTTCCACGGATTTCCCACGAAGTCTTGCCACATCTTCGGCACGCTTCAATTCAGTAAGACCCTTGATAGTAGCACGGATCATGTTGATTGGCGTGTTCGAGCCAAGAGACTTCGAAAGGATGTCCTGCACACCTGCAAGTTCAAGTATGGCACGGACAGGTCCGCCTGCGATAACACCGGTACCTTCTGCGGCCGGTTTCAACAGTACGTTACCGGCGCCGAAGCGACCGTGAATTTCGTGAGGAATCGTTGTATTTTTAATTGGTACAGTTACCAGGTTCTTCTTCGCATCATCAATTGCTTTTTTGATGGCGTCCGGAACTTCCTGCGCTTTGGCAGTACCGAAACCGACATGACCGTTTTTGTCGCCCACTACTACAAGTGCGGCAAAACGGAAACGACGTCCACCTTTTACCACTTTCGCAACGCGGTTGATCGTAACAACGCGCTCTTCAAGATCTAGTTTGTTAGGGTCAATCTTTGTACTCATACATGTCCCTCCTTTTACGATTAAAATTGTAGTCCAGCTTCACGAGCTGCATCGGCCAAAGCCTGTACGCGGCCGTGATAAAGATAACCACCGCGGTCGAATACTACTGTTTCATAGCCTTTTTCTTTCGCACGTTCTGCAACGAGCTGACCAATACGTTTAGCAGCTTCAACGTTGCCGCCACGATCGAGGTCGAACCCTTTGTCCATTGTCGATGCACTGGCTACTGTCGTTTCGCTCACATCATCGATCAATTGTGCGTAAATATGGTTGTTGGAACGATAAACGTTCAGACGTGGACGCTCCGCAGTACCGGAGATGTTCTTACGGACACGTGAATGACGTTTCTTACGCATAGTGTTTTTATCGGTCTTTGAGATCATTTAAGTCACTCCTTTCTTACCCTGACACCTTATTTAGCTGTCTTACCTTCTTTAGTACGGACAGTTTCGTTCTCGTAACGGATTCCTTTACCTTTGTAAGGCTCAGGAGGACGAATCGCACGGATGTTAGCGGCCACTGCTCCGACGAGCTCTTTATCAATGCCTTTGATGACGATTCTAGTGTTCGTAGGAACTTCGATATCGATACCTTCGCGGTTTTCGATTTCTACCGGGTGGGAGTAGCCGGCGTTTACGGTTACTTTTTCACCCTGTTTTTGAGCACGATATCCGACACCGCGGATTTCAAGTGCTTTTTCAAAACCCTGGGACACTCCTACAACCATGTTGTTGATCAGACTGCGTGTCGTACCGTGAAGAGCTTTATGCTCCTGCTTATCACTCGGACGCTCTACAGTAAGAACGTTGTCTTCCTGTTTCACGCTCATTTCGTCGGAGATAGTGGTAGCCAGCTCCCCTTTTGGTCCTTTTACTGCAACTCTGCTGTTTTCCTGGGTGACTTCTACACCTTCAGGCAGTTCAATTGGTAATACACCAATACGTGACATTCATTACACCTCCTGTTCGTATCTGTTTTCTTACCAGATGTAAGCAAGCACTTCGCCACCGATAGCTTGTGCACGTGCTTCTTTATCTGTCAAAACACCTTTTGATGTGGAAACGACTGCAATACCAAGGCCGTTAAGAACTCTCGGCACCTCGTCAGCCTGTGCATACACACGAAGACCCGGTTTCGAAATCTTCTTGATGCCTGAAATTACTTTCTGCTCTGTCTGGCTGTACTTCATGAAAATACGAAGTATGCCCTGCTTACCATCCTCTACCTGTTCATAGTCACGAATGAAACCCTCACGTTTAAGGATATCAGCGATCTCTCTTTTCAGGTTAGAAGCCGGTAGCTCCAACTTCTCGTGACGTACCATATTCGCGTTACGAATACGGGTCAGCATATCTGCAATTGGATCTGTCATTGTCATAACTTTTACCTCCTTCCCAGTCCTCGGGTTTACCAGCTGGCTTTTTTGACGCCAGGAATTTGTCCTTTATATGCTAGTTCGCGGAAACATATACGGCACAACTTGAATTTACGAAGTACGGAATGCGGACGTCCGCAACGTTCACAACGAGTGTATTCACGTACCTGGAATTTCTGTTTGCGCTGTTGTTTCGCAACCATTGATTTTTTAGCCACTATTTTCCCTCCTTATAGTCAGTTCTTAGTTTTTAAACGGCATGCCGAACTGAGCTAATAGTTCACGAGACTCTTCGTCTGATTCAGCACTGGTAACGATAACGATATCCATACCACGTACTTTGTTAACTTTGTCATAGTCGATTTCCGGGAAAATCAATTGTTCTTTCACACCTAGAGTGTAGTTACCGCGGCCGTCGAATGCTTTCTTGGAGATACCACGGAAGTCACGGACACGTGGCAATGACACGGCGATCAACTTCTGAAAGAATTCGTACATGCGCTCTCCGCGCAGAGTAACTTTAGCTCCGATTGGCATTCCTTCACGAAGACGGAATCCAGCGATTGATTTCTTCGCTTTCGTTACCATCGGTTTCTGACCGGAGATAAGCTCCAGTTCCTCTACCGCGTTATCAAGTGCTTTAGCGTTCTGCACAGCATCGCCTACACCCATGTTGATAACGATCTTTTCAATTTTCGGAGTTTCCATTACGGAATCGTAGTTGAACTTTTCCATAAGGGATGGAACAATTTCTTTTTGATATTTCTGTTGAAGTTCGTTCATCGGTAAGCCCTCCTTTCGCCAGTTGGATTATTTATCTAGTGCTTCACCGGATTTTTTCGCGATACGAACCTTTTTACCGTTCTCTGTCTTATGACCGATTCTTGTCGGTTCACCGGACTTAGGATCGATCGGCAAAACGTTGGATACATGGATAGCTGCTTCCTGAGTAAGGATACCGCCCTGAGGATTATCCTGAGAAGGCTGAGCGTGCTTTTTCACTTCGTTGACACCTTCAACGAGGACACGTTCTTTCTTAGGGTAAGCTTCAAGTACCGTACCTTGCTTTCCTTTATCTTTTCCAGAGATAACCATGACTTTGTCACCTTTTTTTACGTGCATACTTCGCGCACCTCCTTACCACGGCTTTCATAGTTTTATTTATAGAACTTCCGGAGCTAGTGAAACGATCTTCATGAATTTGTTTTCACGAAGTTCACGGGCTACTGGTCCGAAAATACGGGTTCCTCTCGGTCCTTTATCTTCACGGACGATAACCGCAGCGTTTTCGTCGAAACGAATGTAAGAACCGTCTTTACGACGTGCCCCACTTTTCGTACGTACGATGACAGCCTGCACAACTTCACCTTTTTTAACAACGCCCCCTGGTGTTGCTTGTTTAACCGTAGCAGTGATGATATCACCGATGTTCGCAGTCTTACGACCGGAACCGCCCAGCACTTTAATGGTTTGGATTTCGCGTGCACCAGAGTTGTCTGCAACTTTTAGACGTGATTCCTGTTGGATCATTTACGTGTAACCTCCCTTCGGAATATCTCCGAATCATCTTTTTAGATAGTAACTGCTTCTTCGATTACTTCTACGAGACGGAAACGTTTTGTAGCGGATAGAGGGCGGGTTTCCATGATGCGTACCACGTCTCCCTGTTTCGCCTGGTTGTTTTCGTCATGCGTTTTAAATTTCTTGGAATATTTAACACGCTTGCCGTAAAGCTTGTGGAATTTATACGTTTCAACAAGTACAGTGATCGTTTTGTCCATTTTGTCGGACACAACGCGACCAGTATATACTTTACGATTATTACGTTCAGCCATGTGAGGGTGTCCTCCTCTCCATTATTAATTGTTCGTGCTTAGTTCACGTTCGCGTGCAACTGTCTTCATACGGGCGATGGACTTGCGAACCTGACGAATGCGAGCAGTGTTCTCAAGTTGGCCTGTAGCCAGTTGGAAACGCAGATTAAAAAGTTCTTCTTTAAGAGACTTTACCTTCTGTTCAATTTCGGCAGTGGTTAATTCGCGGATTTCATTAGCCTTCATTGATTTCACCACCAATTTCTTCACGTTTTACAAATTTAGTACGAATCGGGAGCTTATGAGAAGCCAGACGCAACGCTTCGCGTGCTACCTCTTCCGATACCCCGGCGATTTCGAACATGATTTTTCCTGGTTTAACAACTGCGATGAATCCTTCCGGAGCACCTTTACCGGAACCCATACGAACTTCGAGGGGCTTCGATGTATAAGGCTTGTCAGGGAAGATTTTGATCCATACTTTACCGCTACGCTTCATGTAACGGGTCATGGCAATACGGGAAGCTTCGATCTGACGGGCAGTGATCCATGCCGGATCTACAGCCTGAAGTCCATATTCACCAAACGCTACAGAAGTTCCGCCTTTTGCGCGGCCTTTCAGACTTGGACGATGTTGACGACGATATTTAACACGTTTTGGCATTAACATAATGCGGTTCCCCCTTTCTTATTGATTGCCTTTTGTTGGAAGAACTTCGCCACGATAAATCCACACTTTAACACCCAGTTTACCGTACGTGGTGTCAGCTTCTGCAGTACCATAGTCGATATCTGCACGCAATGTGTGTAGTGGTACAGTTCCTTCACTGTAGTATTCAGCACGGGCGATGTCAGCTCCGCCGAGACGACCGGAAACTTGAGTACGGATACCTTTGGCACCTGCACGCATGGAGCGTTGAATGCTCTGCTTTTGTGCACGACGGAAAGATACGCGGTTTTCCAGCTGTTTGGCGATACTATCAGATACGAGAGTAGCATCAAGATCAGGTTTTTTAACCTCGATAATGTTGATGTGAACTCGTTTGCCTGTGCGATTGTTCAATTCTTTACGTAGAGCTTCCACTTCGGAACCACCTTTACCGATAACCATTCCAGGTTTAGCGGTATGGATCGTTACGTTTACGCGGTTCGCAGCACGTTCGATCTCGATAGTTGATACAGAAGCTTCGCTTAGACGGTTTTCGATATATTCACGGATTTCAATATCTTCGTGGAGAAGGTTTGCATATTCGTTGTCTGCGTACCATTTCGACTCCCAGTCGCGAATGACACCGACACGGAAACCTATCGGATTAACTTTTTGGCCCACTGATTATCCCTCCTTCTTTTCTGATACAACCACTGTGATATGGCTGGTTCTTTTGTTGATCTGACTTGCGCGTCCCATAGCACGTGGACGGAAACGTTTAAGTGTTACGCCTTCGTCTACGAAAGCTTCGGAAACGACCAGGTTGTCAGGATCCAGTTCATTGTTGTGTTCAGCGTTAGCGATAGCTGAGTTCAATACTTTTTCAATAATCGGAGAAGCTCTGCGATTCGTGTTACGTAGTGTCGCAATAGCATCACCGGTGTCCATTCCTCGAATCAAGTCGATGACTAAACGCGCTTTACGAGGAGCGATACGGACTGTTTTAGCAACTGCTTTAGCTTGCATGGAAGTGCCTCCTCTCTACCTTAGCGTTTTGTTTTTCTGTCGTCACCAGAGTGCCCTTTGAACGTACGGGTCGGTGCGAATTCACCCAGTTTGTGTCCTACCATGTCTTCTGTAACATAAACTGGTACATGTTTACGTCCGTCATATACAGCGATTGTCTGACCGACGAAGTTTGGGAAAATTGTGGAACGGCGTGACCACGTTTTGATCACGTGACTGTTGTTACCTTCGTTGTTGCTTTCGACTTTTTTCATCAAATGGTCATCTACAAAAGGTCCCTTTTTCAGGCTGCGGCCCATTGATAAACCTCCCTTCGCGATTGAGAGACGGGGTTGTTATCCCGCCCTTTCAATCCCGTTATTTTTTGCCTTTTCTGCGTACAATATATTTATCAGTAGATTTATTACGTTTACGCGTCTTGTAACCAAGAGTCGGCTGACCCCATGGTGTAACTGGAGATGGCATACCGATAGGGGCACGGCCTTCACCACCACCGTGTGGGTGGTCACTAGGGTTCATAACAGAACCACGTACACCCGGACGCTTACCTTGCCAGCGGGAACGTCCAGCTTTACCGATGCTGATAAGTTCATGTTCAACGTTTCCTACCTGGCCGATTGTTGCACGGCACGTGCTGAGGATCAGGCGAACCTCTCCGGAAGTGAGACGTACAAGTGTGTACTTGCCTTCACGACCGAGAATCTGACCGGAAGCACCTGCGGAGCGTATTAGCTGACCGCCACGTCCTGGTTTCAGTTCAACGTTGTGTACTGTCGTACCTACAGGCAGGTCGATCAGTTGTTTTGCGTTACCCGGTCTGATGTCTGCATCTTTCCCGGAAGAAATTTCTTTGCCTACTTTAAGACCTTTCGGTGCAAGGATGTAGCGCTTCTCCCCATCTGCATAGTTGATCAATGCAATGTTAGCGGAACGGTTCGGATCGTATTCGATCGTAGCAACGCGTCCTGGTATTCCGTCTTTATCGCGTTTGAAGTCGATAACACGGTACTGACGCTTGTGCCCGCCGCCTTGATGACGAACCGTAATACGACCGTGTGTGTTACGTCCACCGCGTTTGTGCAGCGGAGTAAGCAGGGAGCGTTCCGGTTTGTCCGTAGTAATTTCTGCGAAGTCTGACATAGACATATGCCGACGACCATTAGTTATTGGACGGAATTTTTTAATCGCCATCTTTTTTCCCTCCTTCAGGTTTTATTTATACTTCAAAAAATTCGATTTCTTCACTGTTTTCGGTAAGTGTAACAATCGCACGTTTCTTGTCGGAACGGTATCCACCGTACCTGCCCATACGCTTGAACTTACCTTTGCGGTTGATAGTGTTGACGCCGGCTACTTCTACTCCGAAAATCTCTTCGACTGCTTTTCTGATCTCCGTTTTATTAGCTTTTGTTTCCACTTCAAACGTGTATTTCTTTTCTCCCATAAGATCGGCAGAATTCTCAGTGATTACGGGGCGCTTAATAATATCGCGTGGTTCTTTCATTATGAGAGCACCTCCCCTACTTTTTCAGCCGCATCTTTCGTTACAATAACTTTGTCATGCGTAAGCAAATCAAGAACGCTTACTTGGTCAAACGTTACCGTTTCGACTTTTGGCAGGTTATTGGAAGAAAGAACGACATTTTCTTCTTTCTGTGCTGTAATGATAAGTGCACTTTCGTTTGCGTCCAGTGCTTTAAGGAAGTTGACTACTTCTTTCGTTTTCGGAGCGTCCATGGACAGCTCTTCTACGGCATAAAGGTTTTCTTCCTGTACTTTTGAAGAATAAGCAGAACGAAGTGCAAGACGACGTACTTTTTTAGGCAGTTTGTAACTGTAGCTGCGTGGTGTAGGGCCGAATACTGTTCCGCCGCCTACCCATTGCGGGGCACGGATAGTACCTTGACGGGCACGACCTGTACCTTTCTGGCGCCATGGTTTACGTCCACCGCCGCTTACTTCGCCGCGTGTCTTCACTTTATGCGTCCCCTGACGCTTGGAAGCCTGCTGCATAAGAACAGTCTCGTGAAGCACGTGTGTGTTCGGTTCGATACCGAATACCGCATCGTTCAAATCCAAATCTCCAACTTTCGAACCGCTTTGGTTAAATAGTGCTACTTTAGGCATGACATATCCTCCTTTCGTTTATTATTAGTTAGCCTTGACCGCACTTTGAACTTGTACGTAAGATTTTTTCGCACCAGGTACGTTACCTTTAACGAGAAGCAGGTTGCGCTCAGCGTCAACTTTCACTACTTCAAGGTTTTGGATCGTTACCTGATTGCCACCCATCTGACCCGGAAGGTCCTTACCTTTGAATACGTGCATGGAGTTGATATCCCCAAGCGTACCAGGGCGACGGTGATAGCGTGAACCGTGTGTTTCAGGTCCGCGGGAGTGGTTGAAACGTTTGATCGTTCCCTGGAACCCTTTCCCTTTGGATGTTCCTGTTACGTCGATTGCGTCACCTTCTGCGAATAAATCCACCTTAACTTCCTGACCAAGTTCATAGTCGTCAGTATTAACGTTACGGACTTCACGAACGTAGCGCTTAGGTGTTGTGTTAGCTTTTTTAGCATGTCCTGTTTCAGGCTTTTTCACACGATTCGCTTTTTGATCAGCGAAACCTAATTGAATGGAATCGTAACCGTCATTTTCCGCAGTTTTCTTCTGAAGAACTACGTTCGGCTCAGCCTGGATTACTGTTACAGGTACAAGTTCTCCGTTTTCGGAGAAAATCTGAGTCATACCGACTTTACGTCCTAAGATACTTTTCGTCATCCGTTACACCTCCTATTATATCGTTTCATTTATAGTTTAATTTCAATATCTACACCAGACGGCAGGTCCAGACGCATCAATGCATCGACCGTTTGTGGTGTCGGGTTTACAATGTCGATAAGACGCTTGTGCGTGCGCATTTCAAACTGCTCACGAGCATCTTTGAATTTGTGGGTCGCACGTAGTACAGTGTACACCGATTTGTCTGTAGGAAGCGGGATCGGACCCGATACTTCAGCTCCAGAACGGTTAGCTGTATCTACAATCTTTTCAGCGGACTGATCCAGAACTCTGTGATCGAACGCCTTCAAACGAATACGAATTTTCTCTTTTGCCATTATTTTCCCTCCTTTATCGCCTATTTTCAAAACAGACTGGCTCCACGAAAATTCCTTGACTCACCTGCCATGGCAAAGGGGCCGGGTGTGTCAACAACCTTCCGTATCATCGTCTTTCATGACCAACATTAAACATTATAAAGAAAAACCCCCTTAAATGCAAGGGGTTCAGTTGATTTTTTATGTGATCATTCTTAAACAGTCTACCTATTTTCTCCGCTGAATGCAACCCCGATTTTTCGAAAACTGCTTCAGCGAATGAAGATGCTCTGTTAACAAAAAAAGATCAGGGGGCAATCCCCTGATCTTTTCGGGCTTTCATTATTACTCGTCGATACGGGCAACAACGCCAGCGCCTACAGTACGTCCACCTTCACGGATGGAGAACTTCGTACCGTCTTCGATTGCGATTGGAGAGATAAGGTTAACTGTCATCTCTACGTTATCGCCAGGCATTACCATTTCTACTCCCTCAGGAAGTTCGATAACGCCAGTTACGTCCGTAGTACGGAAGTAGAACTGTGGACGGTAGTTGTCGAAGAATGGAGTGTGACGTCCACCTTCATCTTTTGAAAGTACATAAACTTCCGCGTGGAATTTCGTGTGCGGCGTGATTGTACCCGGCTTGGCAAGAACCTGACCGCGGTTGATTTCTTCACGCGCTACACCACGTAGAAGTGCACCAATGTTGTCGCCGGCTTCTGCATAGTCGAGAAGCTTACGGAACATTTCAACACCAGTTACAGTAGTTTTCTTAGCTTCTGGAGCAAGACCGATGATTTCTACGTCGTCACCGACTTTAACCTGTCCACGCTCAACACGGCCAGTCGCAACTGTACCACGGCCAGTGATGGAGAATACGTCCTCAACAGGCATCATGAATGGCTTGTCAGTGTCACGGTCCGGTGTCGGGATGTGAGCATCAACTTCAGCCATAAGGTCAAGGATAGCCTGCTCGTGGTCAGCATCGCCTTCGATAGCTTTAAGAGCGGAACCTTTAACAACTGGAGACTCGTCTCCGTCGAAGTCATACTCGGATAGAAGATCGCGAACTTCCATTTCAACAAGTTCAAGAAGTTCTTCGTCGTCTACCATGTCTGTTTTGTTAAGGAAAACAACGATAGCCGGAACACCGACCTGACGGGATAGAAGGATGTGCTCACGAGTTTGTGGCATCGGACCGTCAGCTGCGGATACTACAAGGATAGCTCCGTCCATCTGAGCTGCACCAGTGATCATGTTTTTAACATAGTCAGCGTGACCTGGGCAGTCTACGTGTGCATAGTGACGAGTTTCTGTTTCGTACTCAACGTGAGCTGTGGAAATAGTGATTCCACGCTCGCGCTCTTCAGGTGCTCCATCGATGGAGTCGTATGCGCGAGCTTCCCCGCTGCCGGAAGTTTTGTGAAGTACAGTTGTGATTGCTGCTGTTAGAGTTGTTTTACCATGGTCAACGTGTCCGATAGTACCAATGTTAACGTGGGACTTTGACCGGTCGAATTTTTCTTTAGCCATTCTATAGTTCCTCCTTTAATATAATGAAAATGTATTTTTAAAGGTATTGGATGGAGCAGGGAAGAAACCAAATTCTTCTCTGCTTACCATACAATTATTCCTTTTAAACGTCAATAAGATTAATTAACCACCGACGTTTTTCTTAATGATCTCTTCGGAAATGCTCTTCGGCACTTCTGCATAGTGATCAAAGTGCATTGTGTACGCTCCACGGCCCTGCGTGTTGGAACGAAGGGCAGTCGCATAACCGAACATTTCGGAAAGCGGTACGTACGCGTTTACGACCTGAGCCGGTCCGCGTGCTTCCATACCGTCTACACGGCCACGACGTGACGTAACGTCACCCATGATGTCTCCCATGTACTCTTCAGGGATGACGATTTCTACTCTCATCATCGGCTCAAGAAGTACCGGCTGACATTTACCTTTCGCTTCTTTAAGCGCCATGGACCCAGCTACTTTAAACGCCATTTCGTTAGAGTCTACATCGTGGTAGCTTCCATCGAAAAGAGTAGCTTTAACGTCGACAAGCGGGTAGCCGGCCAATACACCGTTTTCCATTGATTCTCTGAGTCCCTGTTCAACGGAAGGGATATATTCACGTGGTACTACACCACCGACGATTTTGTTTACGAATTCGAAACCGGCACCTTCTTCGTTAGGCTCGATAGTGACCCATACGTGTCCGTACTGACCGCGTCCGCCGGACTGACGTACGAATTTACCTTCCACATTCGCAGAAGCGCGGAATGTTTCACGATAGGCAACCTGTGGAGCACCGATGTCGGCATCCACTTTGAATTCGCGTTTCAGACGGTCAACGATGATGTCCAGGTGAAGTTCACCCATACCGGAGATGATCGTCTGACCGGTTTCTTCATGTGTTTCCGTACGGAATGTAGGATCTTCTTCCGCCAGTTTACCGAGAGCGATGGACATTTTGTCCTGGTCAGCTTTCGATTTCGGCTCGATCGCTACGTCGATTACCGGCTCAGGGAATTCCATGGTTTCAAGAATAACGAGATTCTTTTCATCACACAGTGTGTCTCCTGTTCCGGTATCTTTAAGTCCGACGGCACCGGCGATGTCACCGGCGTACACTTGTGAAATCTCTTCACGGGAGTTTGCGTGCATCTGCAGGATACGACCTACACGCTCGCGCTTATCCTTCGTGGAGTTTTTCACGTATGAACCCGATTTCAACGTACCGGAGTAGACCCGGAAGAAAGTAAGTTTACCGACGTAAGGGTCTGTCGCTACTTTAAATGCAAGTGCGGAGAACGGCTCGTTGTCGTCAGGTCTACGTACTACTTCTTCTTCCGTCTGTGGTACATGGCCTTCGATGGCATGTACGTCCAGTGGAGATGGAAGGTAGTCGATAACTCCGTCGACAAGCAGCTGGACACCTTTGTTTTTAAAGGCGGAACCGCAGTATACCGGATAGAACTCAACGTCCAGAGTACCCTGACGAATAGCTTTCTTAAGCTCATCGTTGCTGATTTCTTCTCCTTCGAGATACTTCATCATGAGCTCTTCATCAAGTTCTGCAACGGACTCGATAAGTTTACCGCGGTATTCTTCCGCCTGTTCTTTATACTCATCCGGGATCTCACGGGCTTCTGCACGCGTTCCGAGATCATCCAGATAGTAGAAGGCTTCCATTGTGATCAGATCAATGATTCCTTCGAAGTGATCTTCTGCACCGATCGGAAGCTGAACAGCCGCAGCGTTAGCTCCGAGACGTTCCTGAAGGGTTCCGAGGGAGTAGATGAAATCTGCTCCTACTTTATCCATCTTGTTGATGAATACGATACGTGGAACGCCGTACGTCGTCGCCTGGCGCCATACTGTTTCTGTCTGCGGTTCTACACCGGACTGGGCGTCCAGTACAGCGATGGATCCGTCCAGCACACGCAGGGAACGTTCCACTTCAACTGTGAAGTCTACGTGACCCGGTGTATCGATGATGTTGATACGGTGACCTTTCCATTGTGCTGTTGTTGCTGCAGAAGTGATCGTGATTCCACGCTCCTGCTCCTGAGACATCCAGTCCATCTGAGAAGCACCTTCGTGCGTTTCTCCGATTTTGTGAATACGTCCCGTGTAGAAAAGGATACGTTCTGTTGCTGTCGTTTTACCGGCATCGATGTGAGCCATGATGCCAATGTTCCGAGTATTTTCCAAGGAGAACTCTCTAGGCATGAATCCTTCTCCTCCCTAATTAAGAATTTGTGTTTCTCGTACTTACCAGCGATAGTGAGCGAATGCTTTGTTCGCTTCAGCCATCTTGTGCATTTCTTCACGGCGTTTCACGGCAGCACCCGTATTGTTTGCTGCGTCAAGAATTTCATTGGCCAGACGTTCCTGCATTGTCTTCTCACCGCGTAGACGCGCATAGTTCACTAGGAAACGGAGTCCCAGTGCCTGACGACGCTCCGGACGAACTTCAACCGGTACCTGGTAGTTGGAACCACCGACGCGGCGGGCGCGTACTTCAAGTACTGGCATTACGTTCTTCATGGCTTCGTCAAAAGCCTCCATTGCATCATTTCCGCTACGTTCCTGAACGAGTTCAAATGCTTTGTAAAGAATAGTCTGAGCTTTCCCGCGCTTACCATCTACCATAATCTGGTTGATCAGACGCGTTACTAGCTTGGAATCATAAATAGGGTCGGCTAACACATCACGTTTAGCTACTGGACCTTTACGTGGCATATGTCCCCCTCCTTCCTTCGAGTGTTGATCGTTTTATTTTACTGCTTAGGTTTTTTCGTACCGTACTTGGAGCGACCTTGTCTGCGGCCTTCTACCGATGCTGTGTCAAGCGCACCGCGAACAACGTGGTAACGCACACCTGGCAAGTCTTTAACACGACCGCCACGGATAAGTACCACACTGTGCTCCTGAAGGTTGTGCCCGATTCCAGGAATGTAGGCATTCACTTCGAGCTGGTTAGTCAAACGCACACGTGCATATTTACGAAGAGCCGAGTTCGGTTTCTTCGGAGTCATTGTACCGACACGGGTACATACACCACGTTTTTGTGGAGCCGGCTCGTCAGTCATGCGTTTTCTGTAACTGTTATACCCCTTGTTAAGTGCTGGTGAGTCAGTCTTTTTACTCTTACTCACACGGCCTTTACGTACGAGTTGGTTAATTGTTGGCATGATGTTATCCTCCCTTCGTTTCTTAATACCACACATCCAGGTGGTTCATAAAAAGGCAAAAAACAAAGCTTTCGCGCGACACGCGCCAAAACCTGTCATTTAATAGCCACTGTTGCAGCGCCTACATCAATTCCGCAGGCATTTCCGAGTTCTTTTGCTGATGGAACTTCATGGTAGTCAACGGAAAATTGACGGGCGATTTTGATCACCTTTCCCGTAACTTCCGGATCGGCATCTGCTGCCACTATCACTTCAGTCACTGTTCCGGCTTTAATCGCTTTGATGGTCTGCTTTGTTCCAATCACTAAATTCGATTTAGCCTGTGCTACTTTTTCATAAGACAATTGCATATCCTCCAAAGTAACAAGGTTGTGGAAGCACCTTGATTATATTACCACCCTATACTATGAGTGTCAACACTCCACAGAGTTTTTTTCTCAAGATGCTTCCTACTGTCACCCTTGTATTTAAGCTTGCGTAGGTTCTTCCTGAACCTGCTCTTCCCGGTTCTTGTTCTCGTGTTCGGACTGGATCGTACGATAACGATTCATGCCGGTACCGGCAGGCACAAGTTTACCGATAATAACGTTCTCTTTAAGACCAAGCAGTTCATCGCGTTTTCCTTTGATTGCTGCATCGGTCAGGACACGAGTCGTTTCCTGGAAGGAAGCAGCCGAAAGGAAGCTGTCCGTTTCAAGAGAAGCCTTCGTAATACCGAGGATGACCGGTCTGCCGACTGCCGGCTGACCGCCTTCCATAAGCACACGCTGGTTGGCTTCTTTGAACTGGTGGATCTCCATGAGAGTTCCCGGCAGTACGTCTGTATCACCGGAATCCAGCACGCGTACTTTACGAAGCATCTGGCGGACCATTACTTCCACGTGTTTATCGGAAATTTCCACCCCTTGCATACGGTACACTTTCTGAACTTCTTTAAGGAGGTAAGCTTCCACCCCTTCAAGACCTCTCACCTGAAGCAGTTCTTTCGGATCGATGGAACCTTCCGTAAGAGCGTCTCCGGATTTCACTTCGTCTCCGACGTTCAGTTTCATTCTTGCCCCGTAAGGAGCTGTATAACTCCGGGATTCTACGGCTCCCTGTACAGTGATTTCAAGTTTCTCTTTAACTTCTTTCACGTCATACACCGAACCGTCGATTTCTGAGATGACCGCCTGTCCTTTCGGATTACGGGCTTCCACAATCTCCTGGATACGCGGAAGACCCTGCGTGATGTCATCTCCGGCAACCCCGCCTGTGTGGAACGTACGCATAGTAAGCTGCGTACCAGGTTCACCGATAGACTGGGCAGCGATGATTCCTACTGCCTCTCCGACTTCCACTTCGTCACCTGTTGCCAGGTTACGACCGTAACACTTCTTACAAACGCCGTGTTTCGTATTACAAGTGAAAGCCGAGCGGATAGTCACCTCTTCCACACCGGAATCTTCAATCGTTTTCGCGGCTTCTTCAGAGATGATTCCGTTACGTACAGCAAGTACCTCTCCGGTCTCCGGATGAGTCACTTTCTGGAATGACGTCCGTCCAACGAGACGATCCACGAGCGGTTCGATGACTTCGGAACCTTCTTTAAGAGCAGACACGTTCAGTCCTCTGTCCGTTCCGCAATCATCTTCACGTACAATTACGTCCTGGGCTACGTCTACAAGACGACGGGTGAGATACCCGGAGTCGGCAGTCTTAAGTGCGGTGTCCGCAAGACCTTTACGTGCCCCGTGTGTGGAAATAAAGTACTCAAGCACAGTAAGACCTTCCCGGAAACTGGACTTGATCGGAAGTTCGATGATCTGTCCGGACGGGTTAGCCATAAGACCACGCATACCGGCAAGCTGAGTGAAGTTGGATGCGTTACCACGCGCTCCGGAATCACTCATCATGTAAATCGGGTTGGTAGTATCGAGAGACGCCATCAGACGTTCCTGAATGGTATCTTTCGCCTGCGACCAGATTTCAATGACGCGGTTATAACGTTCTGTGTCTGTAATCAGACCACGACGGAACTGCTTGGAGACTTTGTCCACTTTCTCCTGTCCCTCATCAAGAATTTCTTCTTTGTCACTCAGTACTACTACGTCGGAGACACCGACAGTAATACCGGCTTTCGTGGAATATTTGAAACCGAGATCCTTCATCTCATCCAGCATACGGGATGTTTCACTGATAGAGAAGCGTTTGAACACTTCGGCGATGATATCACCGAGTATACCTTTTTTGAAAGGTGGTACGATCTCGCGCTGTTTCAGATCTTCGTGGACATCCGTGCCTTTGTCGATGAAGTAATGATCAGGTGTTTTAATTTCCAGGTTACTCTGAGTCGGCTCGTTCATATAAGGGAACGAAGCCGGAAGCATGTCGTTGAAAATAAGTTTCCCGACAGTCGTAATCAGCATCTGATTCTTCTGTTCTTCGGTGAAAGTTTCATTCTTAAGGGAACTGGCCTGTACTGCTACACGTGTATGCAGGTGTACATATCCATTCTGATAAGCCATAAGAGCTTCGTTCAGATCCTTGAATCTCATTCCTTCACCGATAGCGCCTTTTCTCTCGAGAGAAAGGTAATAGTTACCGAGTACCATGTCCTGGGACGGTGTAACGACCGGTTTTCCGTCTTTCGGGTTCAGGATGTTCTGAGCGGCAAGCATCAGGATGCGTGCTTCTGCCTGAGCCTCGGAAGAAAGCGGAACGTGCACGGCCATCTGGTCCCCGTCGAAGTCTGCGTTATAAGCAGTACAAACGAGCGGGTGAAGGCGGATCGCCCGTCCTTCAACCAGTGTCGGTTCGAACGCCTGGATACCCAGACGGTGAAGTGTAGGTGCACGGTTCAACAGTACCGGATGTTCTTTGATGACGTCTTCGAGTACATCCCATACTTCGTCGTGAACCCGTTCAATCTTACGTTTCGCCGATTTGATGTTGTGAGCAAGACCTCTTGAGACAAGCTCTTTCATAACGAACGGTTTGAACAGTTCCAGCGCCATTTCTCTCGGAAGTCCGCACTGGTACATCTTCAGGCTCGGGCCTACGATGATAACGGAACGACCGGAATAGTCGACACGTTTTCCGAGCAGGTTCTGACGGAAACGACCCTGTTTCCCTTTCAGCATGTGAGAAAGAGATTTCAAAGGACGGTTACCGGGACCTGTGACCGGACGTCCGCGACGACCGTTATCGATAAGCGCATCCACTGCTTCCTGAAGCATACGTTTTTCGTTTTGCACGATAATAGTCGGAGCTCCAAGATCGAGCAGACGCTTCAGACGGTTGTTACGGTTGATGACCCGGCGATACAGATCGTTCAGGTCGGACGTCGCAAAACGGCCTCCATCCAGCTGTACCATCGGACGAAGTTCAGGAGGGATGACCGGAAGAACATCAAGAATCATCCACGCAGGGTCATTCCCTGAGTTACGGAAAGATTCCAGCACTTCGAGGCGCTTAATCGCTCTTGTGCGTCGCTGCCCCTGAGCTGTTTTCAATTCTTCTTTAAGTGTTCCCACTTCTTCATCAAGATCTATATCATATAGAAGGAGACGGATTGCTTCGGCTCCCATATCAGCATGAAAACCGGTTCTGTACTTCTCGCGGTACGAACGGTATTCCTTCTCGGAAAGAAGCTGTTTCTTCTCAAGGCCCGTTTCTCCCGGGTCGGTAACGATGTAAGAGGCAAAATAAATGACCTCCTCCAGCGCCCTCGGGGACATATCGAGCACAAGCCCCATCCGGCTCGGAATTCCTTTGAAGTACCAGATGTGAGAAATCGGGGCAGCAAGTTCCAGGTGCCCCATACGCTCACGGCGTACTTTCGATTTCGTCACTTCCACTCCACAACGGTCACAGACAATCCCCTTGTACCGGACGCGTTTGTATTTTCCGCAGTGACACTCCCAGTCTTTCTGAGGACCGAAAATACGCTCACAGAAAAGACCGTCCTTCTCAGGTTTCAGCGTCCTGTAGTTGATTGTTTCCGGCTTCTTCACTTCTCCGTATGACCAGGAACGAATCTTATCGGATGAAGCTAAACCAATCTTCATATATTCAAAATTATTTACATCTATCAAAGGGCTTACCTCCCTTAAAGTCTCCAGGTTTTCCCCAAGCCATTTTGTGCTATCGTCTCTTAGCTTTCCATGTTCAGCTTTTCAGTTTCGATAATCTGATCTTCTTCAAGATCTCGCATTTCAATTTCTGATTCGTCGGCCGCAAGGATTTTCACATCCATACCGAGACTCTGCAGTTCCTTGATCAGTACCTTGAAGGATTCAGGCACTCCGGGTTCAGGGACGTTGTCCCCTTTCACGATCGCTTCATACGTCTTCACACGTCCTACGACGTCATCCGACTTCACTGTCAGAATTTCCTGAAGGGTATAAGCAGCGCCGTATGCTTCCAGAGCCCATACTTCCATTTCACCGAAACGCTGACCGCCGAATTGCGCTTTACCGCCAAGCGGCTGCTGGGTTACGAGTGAATAAGGTCCTGTCGAACGGGCGTGAAGTTTGTCGTCTACCATGTGAGACAGTTTGATCATATACATCACACCTACGGAGATACGGTTGTCGAACGGTTCTCCGGTACGTCCGTCATAGAGAATCGTTTTCGCGTCGCGCGGAAGTCCTGCTTCCTCGAGTGTTTCCCATACATCTTCTTCACGGGCCCCGTCGAAAACAGGGGATGCGACACGCTCACCCAACTGACGGGCGGCCATACCGAGATGCAGTTCCAGCACCTGTCCGATGTTCATACGGGACGGTACACCAAGCGGGTTGAGCATGACGTCCACCGGTGTTCCATCAGGCATGAAAGGCATGTCTTCTTCCGGAAGGATTTTTGAAATGACACCTTTGTTACCGTGACGCCCGGCCATTTTGTCCCCTTCGGAAATCTTACGTTTCTGGGCGATATATACGCGAATCAGCTGGTTTACACCAGGAGACAGTTCATCACCGTCTTCACGATTGAATATCTTCACATCAAGGACGATACCACCGGCACCGTGCGGCACACGCAGGGAAGTGTCCCGTACTTCACGGGCTTTTTCTCCAAAAATAGCGTGGAGGAGACGTTCTTCTGCGGAAAGTTCAGTAACACCTTTAGGCGTCACTTTGCCGACGAGAAGATCTCCGTCACTAACCTCTGCACCTATGCGGATGATTCCGCGATCATCAAGATCACGAAGAGCTTCTTCTCCTACGTTCGGAATATCGCGGGTGATTTCTTCCGGTCCGAGTTTTGTATCACGGGCTTCCGATTCATATTCCTCGATATGGATTGAAGTATACACGTCGTCTTTTACGAGACGTTCACTCATGATTACGGCGTCCTCGTAGTTATAACCATCCCAGGTCATAAAGGCCACGAGCGGGTTCTGTCCGAGCGCCAGTTCTCCCATGTCCATGGAAGGTCCGTCGGCAAGAATTTCACCTTTGTTGACACGGTCTCCTTTGGATACGATCGGACGCTGGTTGTAACAGCTTCCCTGGTTGGAGCGGATGAATTTCTGGAGACGATATTTGTCGAGATCGCCTTCCACTTCTTTTCCGTCCACTTCGGAAATGCGGCGTACGTGTACTTCTTTCGCTTCCACCCGTTCTACGATACCAGGGTGACGGTTGATGACCGATGCACCTGAATCCTTACCGGACACATATTCCATCCCGGTACCTACAATAGGCGCATCCGGCTGGATGAGAGGTACTGCCTGACGCTGCATGTTGGCGCCCATAAGAGAACGGTTGGAGTCATCGTTCTCAAGGAAAGGAATACAGGCAGTCGCAGCAGAAACAACCTGCTTCGGCGAAACGTCCATATAGTCGAGACGGTCACGGCTCACAGCCGTGTTCTCACCACGGAAACGGGCGATAACTTCAGGGTCCGCAAAAGAACCGTCTTCATTCAGAATGGCGTTCGCCTGAGCGACTACGTAATTGTCTTCCTCATCCGCCGTCAAATAGTCAATATATTCTGTGACTTTGCCGGTTTCGTGATCCACACGACGATATGGCGTCTCAATAAAGCCGAATTCGTTCACTTTCGCATAGCTTGAAAGCGAGTTGATCAGTCCGATGTTCGGACCTTCCGGCGTTTCGATCGGACACATACGTCCGTAGTGGGAATAGTGAACGTCACGAACTTCAAAACCGGCACGCTCACGTGTCAGACCACCAGGTCCAAGCGCGGACAGACGACGCTTATGCGTAAGTTCGGCAAGCGGGTTCGTCTGGTCCATGAACTGGGACAGCTGGGAACTTCCGAAGAATTCCTTGATAGAAGCTATCACCGGTCTGATGTTTATGAGCTGCTGTGGTGTAATGGAAGAGGTGTCCTGGATGGACATACGTTCACGAATCACACGCTCCATACGGGAAAGACCGATACGGAACTGGTTCTGCAGCAACTCTCCGACACTGCGCAGACGACGGTTACCCAGATGGTCGATATCATCTGTATGACCGACTTTATGGAGAAGGTTAAAGAAATAACTGATGGATGACACGATATCGGCAGGAGTGATGTGTTTCACATCTTTATCCACGTTCGCATTACCGATAACGTTGATCGATTTCTCACCTTCCGGATCTGTAGGATCCACAACCTTCACAGATTGCACCTTAACGTCCTCATCCAGAATTGCGTCTGCAGGCTGGAGATCTTCTTCGGCGAGCGAATTCTCTTCTTTATCGAAGTGAGGGATGAGTCTGTTCAGAAGGCGACGGTCGATTTTGTCTCCTTTTTCACCGAGAACTTCTCCCGTTTCTTCATCTACAAGCGTCTCCGCAAGCACCTGATTGAAGAGACGATCTTTAATATGAAGCTTCTTGTTCATTTTGTAACGGCCGACACGTGCCGAGTCATATCGTTTCGGATCGAAGAACCTGGAAATGAGAAGGTTTCTCGCATTTTCCACTGTCGGCGGCTCTCCGGGACGAAGTCTTTCGTAAATTTCCAGAAGAGCCTTCTCACTGTTCTCCGTATTGTCTTTTTCAAGAGTATTTCTCAAATATTCGTTATCTCCGAGCAGCTCGATGATTTCCTCATCGTTACTGAAACCGAGAGCACGAAGCAATACAGTGATCGGCATCTTACGGGTACGGTCGATACGCACGTGGGCTACATCTTTCGCATCCGTTTCAAATTCAAGCCATGCACCGCGGTTCGGAATAACCGTGGCAGTGTGGCCACGCTTCCCGTTCTTATCGACTTTGGCGTTGAAATAGACACTCGGGGAGCGGACCAGCTGCGAAACGATGACACGTTCCGCACCGTTTATAATGAAAGTACCTGTGTCCGTCATAAGCGGGAAATCTCCCATAAATACTTCCTGTTCTTTCACTTCTCCGGTTTCTTTATTGTGCAGACGAACCTTCACACGAAGAGGTGCGTTATACGTCACATCCCGATCCTTCGATTCATCCACCGGATACTTCGGTTCTCCGAGACTGTAATCCACAAACTCAAGAGACAGGTTCCCCGTAAAATCTTCTACAGGAGAGATGTCCTGGAACATCTCCTTCAAACCTTCCTCCAGGAACCAATCATACGAAGCTGTTTGAATCTCGATAAGATTCGGCAATTCCAAAACTTCACTGATACGCGCGTAACTTCTACGCTGGCGGTGTCGTCCATATTGAACTAGTTGACCTGTCAACAGATTCACCCCTCAAACAAGCATATTATTAACAAATTTCAAGGCATATACATGCCGAAAAAACTTGCTTACTTAAATCTTGGCAAGTAAATATAGTAAACATCCACGAAGTGTGAATGGTTTATCTTCATTTCTCTCTAACGTTAGACAAAAAAGAAAAAAAGGTTTCCCTTATTAAGAAAAGGGACATACGCATAGTTCCTAAGAATTTCTACGTATTTTTACTACTAAGTAAATTGCCTCCTCTACTTCTTTCGAAAACCTCATACCTTACATACATTTTCAGTTGTAGTTGTCCGGAAAATAAAAAAACACTTGACACGCATCTTTTATACCGGCATTTTATTATACTATCACAAACCGAAATGCGGGTCAAACCTTTTTTGCTTTGAAAATGTAGTACCCTTTATTTTTCCGGATCAGATGAACTTCTTTGAAGAGCTCTTTCAATTTCGTCTCTGCGGAGGGCGCCCCCTGTTTCTTCTGGATTACGACCCATAATTCCCCGCCTTCCTTCAGCACGTGTGCCGCCTCTTCAAAAATACGGTGGACCGTCTTCTTACCGGCACGTATCGGAGGGTTGGTAACAACGGCTGCAAACGTGCGGTCTTTCACTGCTCCCGCACCGTCACTTTCAAGGATTTCCACATTATTTATACCGTTCTCTTCCGCATTGACCTTTGCAAGTTCCAGCGCCCGTGCGTTCACGTCCACCATCACTACCGAGCGGGACGGGCTGTCAGATGCAAGCGCAAGGCCGATCGGGCCATAACCGCAGCCGATATCCAGGATATTCCCCTCCACTTCCGGGGAAGTGAATGTTTCCACCAGTGTTCTGGAACCGAAGTCGACGCCGTCTTTGGAAAATACAGCATGATCGGAAAAAAACGTGAATGACTTTCCTTGCAGCGTCACGCTCCATTTTTTCCTCTCACTTTTTTTAGACGTATTTCTGGAATAGTAATGTTCTGTCATATAGTCACCCTCTCTCTGCAGAAATTCGGAGATAAATAAAAGCCCGCCGGAAACAGCGGGCTTTCATCACAGGGCACTTATTACTTAACTTCGATTGTAGCTCCTGCTTCTTCAAGTGTAGCTTTAAGCTCGTCAGCGTCTTCTTTAGCAATACCTTCTTTGATAGGCTTAGGAGCGTTATCAACGAGGTCTTTCGCTTCTTTAAGACCAAGACCAGTTGCTTCGCGGACCGCTTTAACAACTTTGATTTTGGAGCTTCCTGGGTTTTCAAGAACTACGTCGAATTCAGTCTGCTCTTCAGCAGCTTCTTCGCCACCTGCTGCGCCTGCTGCTGCTACTGGAGCTGCTGCAGATACACCAAATTCTTCTTCGATTGCTTTTACAAGGTCGTTTAGTTCAAGAACGGACATTTCTTTGATTGCTTCGATAATTTGTTCGTTACTCATGATATTTCCTCCTTATATAGATGTTGAGTAGTACTTACGCACTCTCTTCTTCTTTTTGATCAGCAATAGCCTGAGTGGCATATGCAAGGTTACGCACTGGCGCCTGCAGTACACTCAAGAACATAGCTACAAGACCTTCGTAATCCGGAAGGGTTGCAAGTTCCTGAATCTGTTCAAGTGTCGCCACCTGACCTTCGACAACGCCGCCTTTGATTTCGAGGTCCGGGTGCTCTTTAGCGAAGTTGTTCAAAACTTTCGCAGGAGCTACAACGTCCTCTTCACTGAACGCAAGAGCAGTCGGACCTACAAGAACCTCATCGAGTTCTGTAAGATCTGTGTCTGCAGTTGCACGACGAACCATCGTGTTCTTGTAAACTTTGAAGTCAACGCCTGCTTCGCGCAACTGGGCACGAAGTTCTGTTGCTGCCGCGACGTTCAAACCGCGGTAATCTACAAGTACTGCAGCTTTGCTATTGCGGAACTTATCAGCAATTTCAGAGACGACCTGCTGTTTCTGCTCAATTACTTTGCTCATTGTTCCACCTCCTAATAAACTGCCATCATACCGTCCGGTGCAAAGAAAAAGCCTCCATGCACCGAGACATGGAGGCTCCTCATAAGGCAGGAAAACCTGCCTGTTTATAAGCGAACACCTCGGCAGGAAATTAAGCGCCCGGGGCGCACCTGCTGTCTACGGTACAACGTATACATTTATATAACAACGATTATCATATCTGATCTGAACCGGAAAGTCAAGGAATAATTACTTGGAAGAGCCGGAAATGTCGACCTTGATTCCAGGACCCATAGTTGCAGATACAGCAGCGTTCTTCATGTAAATACCTTTCGTCGCCTGAGGTTTCACTTTAAGAAGTTCTTCTCTAAGGGCATCGAAGTTCTCTTTGAGTTTCGACTCGTCGAAAGATGCTTTACCGATTGGAACGTGGATGTTCGCAGATTTATCAACGCGGTATTCTACTTTACCGGCTTTGATTTCCTGAACAGCTTTTTCGATTTCGAATGTAACTGTTCCGGTTTTAGGGTTAGGCATAAGTCCTTTTGGTCCAAGTACGCGACCAAGTTTCCCTACTTCTGCCATCATGTCAGGAGTAGCTACCACTACATCAAAGTCGAACCAACCACCGTTGATGTCTTTGATAAGATCCTGCTCTCCTACAAAGTCGGCACCTGCCGCTTCCGCTTCTTTGGCTTTGTCGCCTTTAGCGAAAACGAGAACACGTTGTGTTTTACCGGTACCGTGCGGCAATACCATTGCCCCGCGGATTTGCTGGTCTGCTTTTTTAGGGTCTACGCCCAGACGAAAAGCAGCTTCTACTGTTTCATCAAAGTTAGCTTTGGCAGTCTGTTTTACAAGACTGATAGCTTCACTTGTTTCATATGCGTTCGAAGTATCAACGAGCTTTTCAATTTCACGTTGTCTTTTTGATTTGTTAGCCATTTCTTTTCCTCCTCGTTGTGGTTTTAGCGGTTAGACCTCCCACGGTTAAACCTCTCTCCCTTCCCGCAGGAAGAAGGAGAAGCCCCCTGTACGTTCAGGTACAGGTTTTTCTTTTAACACGATAAAGGTTGCGAAAGAAGAGACTCTTCCACTCGCAACCTGTGTTTATCAGTGCTTACCCGACCGGGATCAGTCTTCGACAGAAAGTCCCATACTGCGCGCGGTACCTTCGACCATACGCATTGCAGAATCAACGTCAGAAGCGTTAAGATCAGGCATTTTCGTTTCTGCGATTTCGCGAATTTGATCGCGTTTCACAGAACCTACTTTGTTACGGTTCGGCTCCCCGGAACCGGAGTCGATTCCTGCTGCTTTCTTAAGAAGAACGGCAGCTGGCGGAGTTTTCGTTACGAATGTAAATGAACGGTCTTCAAATACCGTAATTTCTACCGGAATGATCATACCCGCTTCATCTTGTGTGCGAGCGTTGAATTCCTTACAGAATCCCATGATGTTGATACCAGCCTGACCTAGCGCAGGACCTACTGGCGGTGCTGGGTTCGCTTTACCTGCAGGAATTTGAAGTTTAACTACATCTACTACTTTTTTAGCCACGAGACACACCTCCTTAAAGTCCGTGATGTGGTTACGGGTTTTCCCCTCCCACTCTTTATCCATGAACCCCCATTAACTTGAGGCACGCGAATAACATAAAAATTTTATCATCCTTCCTGTTTTTTTGCAAGAAGAATTTTATTAATCCGTCAGTTTCTCGATCTGGGAAAATTCGAGTTCGACCGGGGTTTCCCTTCCGAACATGTTTACGTGGACTTTCACTTTCTGTTTGTCCACGTCGAGATTTTCGATCGTACCGGTGAAATTGGCGAACGGCCCATCGTTGACTTTCACGTGCTCGTTCAGTTCAAAGTCCACTTCCACATTGGACGGTTCTTTCATTCCCATACGCTTCAGCTCGCGTTCCGCCTCTTCCGGCAGGAGAGGGATGGGTTTCGATCCAGAGCCGGTCGACCCGACGAACCCTGTTACACCGGGGGTGTTACGAACAACGTACCAGGAATCGTCCGTCATAACCATTTCTGCGAGCACGTATCCCGGGAAGACCTTTTTCTTCGTAACTTTCCGCTTTCCGTTTTTGATTTCCGTTTCGTCTTCTTCAGGAACAATGACACGGAAGATCTTATCTTCCATACCCATTGACTCGACACGTTTTTCTAAATTAGTCCGAACCTTATTCTCATATCCTGAGTAAGTGTGGACAACATACCATCTTTTTTCCATGTGGTGGGGACAAGCGCTTTGTCCTTCCCTCCCTTATCTTCTTGATTTAACTGGAAAAAACCCGCCGAACGGGTTTTCCATACATAATTTATTTTCCTTTATCCTGTGATCAGTTCCAGACCCTGGGAAATACCAAAATCTACAATACCGAAGAACACAGCTATGAAAGCTACGGTCACAAGAACCGTAACCGTATAGCGCATCAGTTCATTACCTGTGGGCCAGCTGACTTTTTTCATTTCGCGCGATACGTTTTTCAAAAATGTAAACATGCGGTGACACCCCCAAACTCCATCTTACTTCGTCTCCCGGTGCAGCGTATGTTCGTTGCAGTTGCTGCAGAACTTGCGCGCTGTCAACCGTTCCTCACTACTGCCGGACTTCTTTTCGGTTGAATAGTTTCGGCTGGAGCATTCCTTACAAGCCAGAACAATTTTTCTTCTCACTATAAACGTCCCCTTATAAAGAGGTTTTAGTCACTCTCACTAATGTAGCACGGTTAAAATAGAGTGTCAATTACCCCTGAAGAGCTAACTCTTCGGCTTCTGTGTATTTCTCCATTTTCTTCTTCACACGCTGAAGGGCGTTATCGATCGATTTTACGTGACGGTTGATTTTCGCGGATATTTCCTGGTAGGAATCCCCATCCAGGTACAGAGCGAGCACTTCCTTCTCCAGTTTGCTGAGCACTTCTTCGATTCTTTTCTCTATATCCGTAAATCGTTCCCTATGTATCATCATCTCTGCGGGATCAATCGCGTGCGACCCCATAAGCACATCGAGAAGCGTCCGGTCCGATTCTTCGTCGAACACAGGTTTATCAAGGGATACGTATGAATTGAGCGGGATGTGTTTCTGACGGGTGGCGGCTTTGATGGCCGTAATGATCTGCCTCGTGATACAAAGCTCCGCGAACGCCCGGAAAGAGGAAAGTTTGTCCCCCTGGTAATCACGGATAGCTTTATACAGACCGATCATCCCCTCCTGGATGATGTCCTCCCGGTCAGCGCCGATGAGGAAGTATGTCCTCGCTTTTGCACGGACAAATCCTTTGTATTTCTGGATCAGATAGTTTAAAGCTTCACTATTACCCTGGGTGATGTGAGCAAGAAGCTGCTCATCATTCAGATCCTGCAATTGAAGTGTTTTCATGCCCGTCCCTCTGCCTCCTAGATTGAATCAGGATTTTCAAACCGCACTTCCTAAATATAGGAATATTATATAGGAAGCGCTTACTCCCCGTCAACACGCGTTTCAGTGGTTTCCCCGTCTCCATTTTTCGAAAGCGTCGCGCACCTCTTCCTTCAGCTGGATTTTGGAAGCTTTTGTTTTTTTTGTTCGTTCGGATACATCTTCCTCGATTGACTTACGGGCATTTCCGATGTCGATGTACAGTTCCCGGGCAGAGATGCGGTAGGCCCCCTGGGCGAAAATGACCCGTTGCTGGGCGTAATCCGAAGTAGCGACGTACACTTTCGTCCGTACGTCGTTCAGCTCTCCGGCGAGTTTCTCGATCCGCTCATCCGCCGTTTCGTTCTCTTTCGTATAAATGACTTCGATTTTGGCACTCTGCTGCTTACGTTCCATTCCTCTGACGTGGTACGCATCAAAAACCACGATGACCCTTTCCCCTCTGTAGGACTGATACTCCGCAAGCATTCCGATAAGCAGGTCCCGGGCACCGGAGAGGTCGTGATCTCTCAGGTCCTTCAACTCCGGCCAGGCACCAATCATGTTGTAACCGTCGACCAGCAGGATATTCATGCTTATTTACCTGCCGGGTAACGGTTCCGGTACACTTCATACATCAGAAGAGACGCGGTAACAGAAGCGTTCAGCGACTCGACATGCCCGTTCATCGGCAGACGGACGAGCCAGTCGCATTTTTCTTTGGTCAGTCGACTTATCCCTTTTCCTTCATTCCCGATCACCAGTGCCAGCGGAAGCGTGCCCTCCAGGTCGCGGTAATCTTCGGCGCCGTCCGCAGCAGTGCCCACGACCCAGACGAACCTTTCCTTCAGTTCATCGATGGTTCTTGCCAGATTTGTCACTCTTACGACCGGCACATGCTCGACCGCTCCTGCGGAAGTTTTGGCTACGACAGCCGTCAGCCCGACAGAGCGACGTTTCGGAATGATTACTCCATGTACCCCGGAAGCATCCGCCGTGCGGAGGATCGATCCTAAGTTATGCGGGTCTTCCAGTTCGTCGAGAATGAGAAAGAACGGCTCTTCTCCTCTTTCGGCGGCCAGGGAGAAAAGGTCTTCCATATCGCTGTACTCATAAGCCGCTACGGACGCAGCCACCCCCTGATGGTTTCCGTCCACCAGTTGGTCGATCTTCTGTTTCGGTACCCGCTGCACCAGTATGTTGTTATTTTTCGCAGCCGCTTCGAACTTTTTCGCCGCCTGCTGCTGTAACTGATCGGAAATGAAGATTTTATTAATAGGCCGTTCCGCTTTCAAAGCTTCCAGCACGGCGTTTTTGCCTGTAATCCATTCTCCGCTCATCTAAACCCCTCCTTTTCTTCGATGGTGGTAATCGCGCCGGAGACGAGTTCAAAAAGCCGATCTTCGTCCCCGTCCAGATAAAGATAGCCAAGCACAGCTTCAAAAGCCGTCGCAAGACGATACGTACGGACATCCGTGTTTTTCGGAATGGAGCCGGACTTGGCGTTTTTCCCCCGGCGGAAGACATCCGCTTCCTGCTCGTCAAGCGCTTCATCTTCCATCCAGCCTTTCGCAACGTGAGCCTGTGCACCTGCCGATACGAATCGCACGGCCGTCTGATGCAGCTCCTGCGGGCGTATGGTCCCTTTTTGAAGCAGGTGCTCCCGCACGTAAAGGTCATGGACAGTGTCCCCCATGTAAGCGAGAGCCAGACTTTTCATCTGATGAGCATTAATGATACGGCTCATCCCCTTTTCCACCTCGGCCCCTGCGGTGTATCCTCAAGCACGATACCTCTTTCTTTCAGCTCGTCACGAAGCTGGTCGGCCCTGGCGAAATTCCGGTCTTTTCTCGCCTGTTCCCGCTCCTGTATCTTTGCGTCCACTTCCTCATCCTGAAGCTCGTCGGCAGCATCGATTTCAAGGCCGAGCACTCCGGTAAGGTCTTCGAGAATCGTGATGTAAGCTTCCAGCACCTCTTCATCCGTCTGTTCTTTCTGCTGGTACAGGTTCGCGGATTTCGCTATGTCAAACAGAACGGAGATGGCGTTCGCGGTATTGAAGTCGTCGTCCATTTCTTTGATAAAAGACTGTCTCAGACGCTCCGTCTCCTCCATCCACTCGTCTTTGTCATTCGTAAGACTCATGCTGGTCTTCTTCCTGTGTTTCACATTTTCATAAGCGTTCCGGATGCGTTCGAACCCGCTTTTTGCACTTTCAAGAAGTTCCGCGCTGAAATTGATCGGATGGCGGTATTGTACGCTAAGCATGAAAAAGCGGATCATCTGAGGATCGTGCTTTTTAACCAGATCATGTGCCAGGACGAAATTTCCGAGCGACTTGGACATTTTCTCATTCTCAATATTGATATATCCGTTATGCATCCAGTAACGGGCAAAATCCGTTTCATTATGTGCTTCCGACTGGGCAATTTCGTTTTCGTGGTGAGGGAAAGTGAGATCCTGCCCGCCGGCATGGATATCGATCGTATCCCCAAGATATTTTTTCGCCATCGTGGAGCATTCGATATGCCAGCCCGGACGTCCTGTTCCCCACGGGCTTTCCCAGCTGATTTCCCCATCCTTCGCTTCTTTCCAGAGAGCGAAGTCGAGCGGGTCCTCTTTCTTCTCACCGACTTCGATCCGTGAGCCGGACTGCAGTTCGTCGATCGGCTGCTGGGAAAGTTTTCCGTATTCGTCAAACTTACGCGTCCGGAAGTAAACGTCGCCCTCTGTTTCATAGGCGTACCCCTTGCTGATCAGACTATCGATAAACGTTATAATTTCGTCCATATTTTCGGTGACGCGCGGGTGGTGAACCGCTTCTTTCACACCTAATGCACCCACATCTTCCTTGTAAGCCTCAATAAAGCGGTCCGCAATCGCCGGCACTTCTTCTCCGAGTTCATTGGCGGCTTTGATCAGTTTGTCATCCACGTCCGTAAAGTTCAGAACATAGATCACTTCATAACCCCGGTATTCAAAATAACGGCGGACAGTATCGAAAACGATCGCAGGGCGCGCGTTTCCGATATGAATGTAGTTGTATACGGTCGGGCCGCAGACGTACATCTTCACCTTGCCTTCTTCGAGCGGTTCAAACGTTTCCTTCTGTCTTGTGAGCGTATTATAAATCTTTATACTCATGGTCCTCACTCCTTTTTCTCTCGATATTCAATTCTTCGCACATCTCCTTGATTTCCTGCTCTATTTCATTCAGGCGATCGTAGACGGGGTCCGGCAGTTTGTGGTGGTCCAGGTCTTTCCTTTTCCCTTCCACTTTTTCCCCGTTCCGGATAACGACCCGTCCCGGTATTCCGACTACTGTGGAATTCTCGGGCACTTCATGAAGCACGACGGATCCGGCTCCGACTTTCGAATTTTTGCCGATCGTAATGGAGCCGAGCACTTTGGCTCCGGTAGCGACAAGCACGTTATCTTCAAGAGTGGGGTGACGCTTGCCTTTCTCCTTACCTGTACCGCCGAGCGTGACTCCCTGGAAGATCGAGACGTTATTCCCGATTTCACAAGTCTCTCCGACCACCACTCCCATACCGTGGTCGATGAAAAACCGTCTCCCTATCGTCGCTCCGGGGTGAATTTCAATTCCGGTGAAAAAACGGCTGATCTGCGAAATGACTCTCGCCAGAAAGAAGAACTTCTTTTTGTAGAGACCGTGGGCGATTCTGTGAGACCAGATGGCGTGCAGACCTGCATAGGTAAGAATCACTTCCCAGTAAGAACGGGCGGCAGGGTCCTGATCAAAAACCACTTCTACATCTTCTTTGAACATTTTTAATTTCCCCATCATTTCCCTCCTTTGCACTATTCTATGAATCCGTATCCTAATTCTTCTGTCGAAAAAAGCGTCCCTGTGCCTTTAAGCACAGAGACGCTTCCCGCGTGGTTCCACTCTGTTTGGAAGAACAGTCTGACCGTTCCTCCCTCTCACTTCTATAACGGGAAGGTGCCGCTTCGTCTACTGCAGGTTCGACGGAAGACTCAGGGGTGCATTTCGGGACATTCTCTTAAAACCGTTCTCAGCTGTGCCGGTTCTCTCTGGATAAGAGATATATCCCTACTTCTCCCCGTCAGGGTTTTTTCTTTATTTCAATTCGTCCAGTGCTTTTTCAAGTCTTGCTGTCACTGTATCATATCCGAGGAGATGAATCGCGTTCGGAAGCTCGGGGCCGTGGGTCTGCCCGGTAGTGGCTACCCGGATCGGCATGAACAGTTTCTTGCCTTTGTGACCTGTTTCCTTCTGAACTGCTTTCATCTGCGGCTTAATATTTTCCGGAGTGAATTCTTCGAGCTGTTCAAGGTTACGTTTGAACGCCTCCAGCACTTCCGGAACCTGCTCTCCGCGGAGCACTTCCATCGCTTTTTCATCATAATCGATCGTTTCCCGGAAAAACAGTTCGGTCAGCTCGGTGATTTCCGCTCCGTAATTCAACTGAGGCTGATACAGACTGATCAGTTCCTCCGTCCATTTCTGATCCTCGGCAGACCGGTCCGTCGAAACCTTCCCGTCTTTTTCAAGATGAGGAATCGTAAGCTCCAGTATTTCTTCAAACGAGAGGTTCTTAATGTACTGGTTGTTCATCCACTTGAGTTTCGCCGGGTCGAATACTGCCGGAGAAGTGGAAAGACGGTCTTCATCAAAGATTTCAATCAGTTTTTCAGGAGAGAATATTTCCTCTTCTCCTACCGGGGACCAGCCGAGAAGTGTAATAAAGTTGAACAGGGCGTCCGGCAGATAGCCGCGTTCGTAGTACTGGCTGATGAACTGAAGAATGTGCTGATCACGCTTACTGAGCTTTTTCCTTTCTTCGTTCAGAATCAGGGTCATGTGACCGAACTGAGGCGGGGTCCAGCCGAAAGCCTCATATACCATCATCTGTTTTGGTGTGTTGGAAATGTGCTCTTCTCCGCGCAGCACGTGAGAAATTTTCATCAGGTAGTCGTCGATGGCTACGGCAAAGTTGTACGTAGGTGTACCGTTCTTCTTAACGATTACCCAGTCACCGAAATCGCTGGAATCAAAAGAGATGTCGCCACGCACAATATCAGTGAACGTATACGTTTTATCTTTCGGAACGCGTAAACGGATACTCGGTTCTCTGCCCTCGGCTTCGAACTGTTCCCGTTCTTCCTGAGTAAGGTTGCTGTGAGCTCCCGAGTATTTAGGGACTTCGCCCCGGGCTCTCTGCGCTTCCCTTTCTTCCTCGAGTTCTTCCGCCGTAACGTAACACTTGTAGGCGAGGTCTTTCTCCAGAAGTTCATCTACGTACTGCTGATAGATGTGAAGACGCTGCATCTGGTGGTACGGCCCGTACTCTCCACCGTGACCGGCACCTTCATCCCACTCGATTCCGAGCCATTTCAGGAAATCGAGCTGACTCTGTTCTCCACCTTCCACGTTCCTTTTCGCATCGGTATCTTCGATTCTTATAACGAAAGTCCCGTCGTTATGTTTGGCATACAAATAGTTGAATAGAGCAGTCCGCGCGTTCCCGATGTGCAGGTATCCGGTCGGGCTCGGTGCGTACCTTACTCTCACCTCTTTAGTCATACTGCTTTTCCCTCCTGTTTCTCCGTTCGTCTTTTTATCATTTTATCATTTTTTTACGTAGATTGCTGACTATTTTGCAACAGTACGGCTGCCTGCGAGGCGATTCCTTCCTTCCGGCCCGGAAAGCCCAGCTTTTCGGTGGTTGTCGCTTTTACATTGACCCGGGAGACCTCCACTTTCAAAAGACCGGCGATCGTCTTTCTTATATCGTCGATGTAAGGGGCCATCTTCGGTGCCTGGGCGATAATCGTCGCATCCAGATTACCGAGAGTGTAGCCTTCTTTTTCTGCTATCTTCCATACTTTCTGCAGCAATACCCGCGAGTCGGCATCCTTGAAAGCCGGATCCGTGTCCGGGAAATGTTTCCCGATGTCGCCCTTGCCGAGCGCTCCGAGGATGGCATCCGATACGGCATGAAGCAGTACGTCGGCATCCGAATGACCGATAAGTCCCTGTTCGTGCGGAATTTCCACCCCGCCGATAATACATTTTCTTCCCTCGGCCAGCTGATGTACATCGAATCCTTGACCAATTCTCATTTGATAAATTGCCTCCTTCATCCCTTTTCTACATACGACGTCGCTTTTTGCAGATCTTCGGGAGTCGTTATTTTAATGTTATCGTAACTTCCCCGTACGATGGAGACGTCATAGTCGAAACTTTCTGCGAGCGCCGCGTCGTCAGTGGCATAAAACCCTCGGGCCCGGGCCTTTTCGTGAGCTTCCTTAATCAATTCGTACGGAAAACCCTGAGGTGTCTGTGCTGCCCATAAGTCATCCCGGTTCAGCGTCTGCAGTTTTCCGTCTTTCCATTGTTTAACCGTATCCGTTACCGGAACAGCCAGTAGAGCTGCCCCATCCTTTTCAATCTTCTCCACGAGATGACGGATGCTGCTTTCCTTAACAAAGGGCCTGGCACCGTCATGGATGAGGACTGGCAATTTCCGGTCGGAGACGGCTTTCAAACCTTCATAAACGCTGTCCTGACGTTCCTCTCCGCCGTGGATGAGGCGAATCTTCGGAAACTGATACGTCTCTATCAACTCCTGCATATCCGCTTCATCCGCCTCGTTCGTCACCAGAATGATTTCTCTGCATGTTACGTCCTGGGTGAATACTTTCAGCGTGTGTACGATTAACGGGTCGTCCCCGATCATGAGAAACTGCTTGTTCTTTCCCGCTCTCATCCGTTTTCCCTGGCCTGCTGCAACGATTACTGCTGTATAATGTGTCATGTCCATCCTCCGGGTGTCGATTCCAAAATAAAAGCGATAACCCGATGTTATCACTTTTATAATCTCTTATTCGTTTATACCTTTTTTACAGCGCTTTTTCAAGGGATTTAGGTTTTGCGAAAATCATCCGGCCGGCTGACGTCTGAAGGACGCTCGTAACGATCACATCAATCGTGTCGCCGATAAAACTTTTTCCTTCTTCGACGACGATCATCGTTCCGTCATCGAGATACGCCACTCCCTGATTCTGCTCTTTTCCGTCTTTGATGACGTGCACCTTCATTTCTTCTCCCGGGAGCACTACCGGTTTCACAGCATTCGCCAGATCATTGATGTTGAGTACCTGCACGCCCTGGAATTCGCATACTTTATTCAGGTTAAAATCATTGGTGACGACGATACCGTCTATGACTTTAGCCAGTTTGACCAGTTTACTGTCGACTTCCTGAATTTCCTCGAAGTCCCCTTCATACATTTCAACTTTCACAGGAACGTCCCGCTGCAGACGATTCAGGATATCGAGACCCCGTCGTCCTCTGTTCCGTTTCAGTCCGTCGGAAGAATCGGCAATGTGCTGAAGTTCTTCCAGAACGAAGTGCGGGATGACCAGCGTCCCCTCCAGAAAATTGGATTCACATATATCGGCTATTCTTCCGTCGATGATCACACTCGTATCGAGGATTTTTTTCCGGGGTGCCTGTTCATTTTTCCCCACAGATGCCGCTTCTTCTTTCTTCCTGTTTTCCGACGTATTTTCTTTTCTCGCAATCGTCAGAAGGTTGAGAAATTCGTCCTTCCTCTTGTACCCGATCTGAAACCCGTAGTACCCGAGCAGAAGAGTTATGAAAATAGGAAGCAGCTGACTGATGATCTTTATTTCAATGTCGATAAGCATCGTATTGATTAAATATGCCACGAATAACCCGAAAATGAGTCCCAGACTTCCGAATAACAACTCGCCCACCGGTGCCCTGACCAGTGCATCCTCTGTCCATTTAAGAAACCTTACGATCGGGGAAACTAACCAGAACGTTAATAAGAATAGAATTAATGCACCTGCTACTGCTCCTAAGATCTGCTGAAGCCAAGGTTCAATTTCCCACCCGAAAGCTGTAAATGCTTCCGGCAGATACAAATATCCGATAGTACCTCCCGTAAGAATAAGGGATAACTGTACAACACGTTTTAACATTCTCTTCACCTCCTTTTAAAAAACAGTTCTTTCAAAATACTGCATCTCTGTCGTGTAACGATGTTTCACGTGGAACACAACCCCTTACTCCAGGGTTGCGTCCATCGCTTCTTTGATCGTTTCCACACCAATCACTTCTATATCATCCGGTACAGTCCAGCCTTCAAGGTTTCTTGAAGGGATGACCGCCCGGGAAAACCCGAGTTTGGCCGCTTCCTGTACTCTCTGTTCAATACGGGATACGCGCCTGATCTCACCGGTAAGTCCCACTTCCCCGATAAGGATATCCGTTGCTTTCGGCACCTGATCACGAAAACTCGAAGCGATACTCACTGCGACCCCGAGGTCGATAGCCGGTTCATCCAGCTTCACGCCTCCAGCCACTTTCACGTACGCGTCGTAGTTCTGCAGAAGCAGACCTGCTCTTTTTTCCAGTACGGCCATAAGAAGAGGTACTCTGCTGTGATCGAGCCCGGTAGCCATTCTCCTCGGGTTCCCGAAAGCCGTGGGGGAAATGAGGGCCTGAATCTCCACGAGCACAGGTCTCGTTCCCTCCATCGATGCAACTACCGTTGACCCGGCTGTACCTTTGGATCGTTCTTCGAGAAATATCTCCGAAGGATTCAACACTTCTTCGAGACCCGATTCCTTCATTTCGAAGATCCCCATTTCATGCGTGCCGCCGAAGCGGTTCTTCACGCTCCTGACAATCCGGAAAGTATTGTGCTGCTCCCCTTCAAAATAAAGGACGGCATCGACCATATGTTCGAGCAGACGGGGGCCGGCGATGGATCCTTCTTTCGTTACGTGCCCGACGATGAAGACGGGGATACCTTTTGTTTTGGCGATTCTCATCAGCTCACTCGTACATTCACGAACCTGGGAAACGCTTCCCGGTGCGGAAGTGACCTCTTCCTTATACACCGTCTGAATAGAGTCGATCACCAGAAATTTCGGCTGCACCGTCTCTATATGTGCGACGATATGCTCGAGGTTCGTTTCTGCGAGAATGTACAACTGATCCGATGTAACGTTTAAACGGTCTGCACGAAGCTTCGTCTGCTTCGTCGATTCTTCACCGGAAATGTACAGGACGGGAAGGTTCTTGTCCGCTAACTGAGAGGAGACCTGAAGTAAAAGGGTCGATTTTCCAATACCCGGATCTCCGCCTATTAAAACCATCGAACCTCCTACAATACCCCCGCCGAGCACCCTGTTAAACTCCGGCATCGCCGTCTCTATCCTCGATTCTTCTTTCAATGCGATAGACGTGATACGCTCCGGTTTCGACCTGCTATCCTTGTCGACCTGAAACGTGTGGCGATCATTCTTCCCTGTAATCGCTGTTTCCTCCACGAAAGTATTCCAGCGTCCGCATGCCGGACACTTCCCCATCCATTTGGGAGATTCGTTTCCACACTCCTGACAGACAAATATCGTCTTCTTCTTCGCCACCTTACATCTCTCCTTACTGTATATTATATACGGGATTTCTTATATATAAGTTTCATCTCCGTTTCAATTTCATTAAAAATCACTCCGGACTTTACAAATACCGCTTACAGAATAAAAGCCCGGAGTCCGCAGGGGAAAAACATGCAGTCCCTTCCGCTATTTCTTCCTCTTTGTATAATTATGAGGGAATAAAGAAAAAATCGGAAGGCATACGCCTTCCGATTCATACTTAAGCTTCTGAAGTTTCTGTGGATACTACGAATTCATTGTTTTCATCAAGATCGATGAGCACTTTCTGTCCTTTGTGGATAGACTCTTTCAACAGCTCTTCGGACAGCAGATCTTCTACGTTCTTCTGCAGTGAACGACGAAGCGGTCTCGCACCATATTCCGGATCGAATCCTTCTTCGGCAATATGGGAGATTGCTTTATCCGAAAGTGTAAAGTCGATTTCCTGCTCCAGCAGACGGGTTCTGAGCTGGTCTGCCATGAGAGTCACAATGTCTTTCATGTGTTTTCTCTCCAGAGCATGGAAGACGATGGTTTCATCGATACGGTTAAGGAACTCAGGACGGAAAGCTTTCTTAAGCTCTTCGGTCACTTTCGATTTCATATCTTTGTGGTCCTGAGTCTGGTCTCCCATGGAAAACCCGACGTATTTATTTTCTTTCAGTTCCTGGGCGCCGACGTTCGAAGTCATAATAAGCACAGTGTTCCGGAAATCTACGACGCGACCTTTACCGTCCGTCAGACGACCGTCTTCAAGCACCTGAAGCAGTACGTTGAATACATCCGGATGCGCTTTTTCCACTTCGTCCAGCAGCACGACGGAGTATGGTTTCTGACGGACTTTTTCCGTTAACTGTCCGCCTTCTTCATAACCGACATAGCCCGGAGGGGAACCTACGAGACGGGACGTGCTGTGTTTTTCCATATATTCGGACATATCGACACGGATCATCGCATCCTCTTCACCGAACATGCTTTCAGCGAGAGCGCGGGCCAATTCGGTCTTACCTACACCGGTCGGTCCGAGGAATATAAAGGAACCGATTGGACGTTTAGGATCTTTCAGTCCCGCACGGGCCCGGCGGATCGCCTTAGCCACTGAATCTACCGCTTCCTCCTGACCGATGACGCGGTTGTGAAGTGTATCCTCGAGATGAAGAAGCTGTTCGCTTTCTTCCGTAGTCATTTTCTTCACAGGAACTCCGGTCCAGAGAGAGACGATGGAAGCTATATCTTCGACAGTCACTTCGGAATCTTCCTGTCCCTGTTTTTCTTTCCATTTTTTCTGCGTTTCTTCCAGCTCTTCGCGTAACTTCTGTTCGTCGTCGCGAAGGGAAGCAGCTTTTTCAAATTCCTGACTCTGTACAGCCGCATCTTTTTCTTTACGGACTTCTTCGAGTTTCTGTTCCAGTTCTTTCAGGTTAGGTGGAGCCGTATAGGAACGGAGGCGTACTTTGGAAGCTGCCTCATCTATGAGATCGATAGCTTTATCCGGAAGGAAACGATCTGTGATATAACGATCGGAAAACCGGACTGCTGATTCGATTGCTTCATCTGTTATCGTTACTCTGTGGTGTGCTTCATAACGGTCCCGCAGACCCTGAAGGATCTGTGTGGATTCTTCCGTCGTAGGTTCATCAACCTGGATAGGCTGGAAACGACGTTCCAGAGCAGCATCTTTTTCGATATACTTCCGGTACTCATCCAGCGTAGTGGCACCGATACACTGAAGATCCCCACGCGCAAGAGAAGGTTTCAGAATGTTGGAGGCGTCAATCGCCCCTTCTGCACCGCCGGCCCCGATCAGTGTGTGCAATTCGTCAATGAAAAGAATGATATTCCCTGCCTGACGAATCTCTTCCATCACTTTTTTCAAACGGTCTTCAAACTCTCCGCGGTATTTAGTACCGGCGACGATCGTACCCATATCGAGGGTCATGACGCGTTTATCCCTCAGAATCTCAGGTACTTCGTTTTCCACGATCTGCTGGGCCAGTCCTTCTGCAACTGCAGTTTTACCGACACCCGGCTCCCCGACGAGTACGGGGTTGTTTTTCGTACGACGACTCAATACCTGTATGACACGCTGAATTTCTTCACTACGACCGATGACCGGGTCAACGTTTCCTTCTTTGGCGACGGAAGTCAGGTCCTGGGCAAGGGAGTCGAGTGTAGGGGTGGTTTGACCGCTGCCCTGAGCAGCCGCGCCGCCCTGGTTGCCGCCGCGACGACCCTGGCCGCCTGTCGATTCATTGTTGCCCAGCAGCTGAAGTACCTGTTGGCGGGCTTTATTCAGACTGACACCGAGATTGTTAAGCACTCGTGCAGCCACTCCTTCTCCTTCG
This sequence comes from Salimicrobium humidisoli, assembly GCF_002295105.1. GTDB lineage: Bacteria > Bacillota > Bacilli > Bacillales > Halobacillaceae > Salimicrobium > Salimicrobium humidisoli. The sequence goes on from NZ_NSGH01000015.1 coordinate 57,605, forward strand.
CGGATCAGACCGAGAAGAATATGTTCCGTTCCTACGTAAGAGTGTCCCAATTTGCGGGCTTCGTCCATGGAAAGCTCAATCACCTTCTTGGCGCGCGGAGTATAGTGGATAGTCTGGGATTTCTGTTCTCCTGCACCGATCAGGTTCTCCACTTCCGTCTGGATGGTTTCAGCTTCCAGTCCAAGCGCAGTCAGCGCTTTCGCTGCGATACCCTCGCCTTCTTTCACGAGACCTAACAGTACGTGCTCCGTACCGATGTTACTGTGACCGAGACGTACGGCTTCTTCCTGGGACAATGAAAGTACTTTTTGTGCTCTTTCTGTAAATCTGCCAAACATCATAATTTGTTACCTCCCTCATTAGTTATCATCTTCAAGATTTATTCTTTCCCTTATCAGAGTCGCCCGTTTGATATCCCGCTCTTCGGGATCCAGGGATTCTCCGGCATACTGCTGGAGAAATCCGGGCTGAGTCAGTACCATCAGTTCATTTAAGATGGTACGCGGTATATCTTTCAGAAAATCCAGATCAATACCGAGACGAAGATCCGACAGACAGCCTGCCGCTTCTTTGGAAGTTATGACCCGGCTGTGTCTGAGCGTACCATAAGAACGATAAATGCGATCTTCCAGCTGTACCGGGGAACGATTCATAAGTGTCTGTCTTGCCTTGCGTTCCTGCTCGATGAGCTGCTGCACAACGCTGTGCAGATCTTCCACGATGTCTTCTTCGGATTTACCCAGGGTAATCTGGTTTGAAATCTGAAAAAGATTTCCCACCGCTTCACTGCCTTCCCCGTATATCCCCCGCACGACGAGACCAAGCTGGTTGATCGCCGGAGTCATACGATTAATCTGTTTAGTGAGAGCGAGAGCGGGCAGGTGCATCATGACAGAGGCCCTCATTCCTGTTCCCACGTTTGTCGGGCATGCGGTCAAATATCCGCGCTCTTCGTCAAAAGCGTAATCTATTTTCTCTTCCAGCCAGTCGTCCAGCTGAGAGGCCTGTTCCAAAGCTTTATCAAGCTGAAAACCTGGGAAATACAGCTGAATGCGAAGATGATCTTCCTCATTGACCATAATCGATACCTGTTCATTTTCACTGATAATGGTAGCTGCATTTTCTCTGTCTTCAATCAGATGGGGACTGACCAGATGCTTCTCCACGAGCACTCTTTTTTCTATCGGCTGAAGATCATCCATTTTCACCAGCTGCAGCCCTTCGTATTCACGGAAAGAACACTCGGTGAAATGTTCATCCATGAAGGAAAGGACCTCCTCCAGTGGTTCCCCTCTTGCTACTGTCGGAAAAGGTTGGGAAGAAAAGTTTCTTGCAAGCCGGATACGGCTGCTCAGTACTATATCACTATCCGGTCCGTCGTGCCGCATCCACGGACTGATAGCCTCATTCATAAATTTCTCAAGAGACATCAGGAATCACCGCCTTTATCCTGGTTCAATTCTTCTTCAAGCGTTCTGATTTCATCTCTTACTTTAGCAGCTTCCTCGAATTCTTCCTGATTGATAAGCTGATGAAGCTTTTCCCGGTGTTTCTCTATATCTTTTCGAAGGTTCAGATCCCCGCCGGCTCGTTTTGGAACTTTGCCGTGGTGTGTCGTATTTCCGCTGTGCACCCGTTTCAGAATCGGGTCCAGCCGTTCATTGAACGTCTCATAGCACGTGGCACAGCCGAATTTACCGGCCTTCGTGAACTCCTGATAGGTAAGACCGCATCCGGAACATTGAAGACTTTCCTTCTGCTGCTGCTTATTCCCCTGAAATAACTTGCCGGCACTTCCGCTGCCTTCCATATGAAAAAGCCCGGACAACAAATCATTCAGAGAGAACTTCTCTTCTTCCTGATTCATGTAACCCTGTTCCTTGGCACAGGAGTCGCACAAATGAACTTCATTTTTTTCACCGTTGATTACCTGGGTCAGATGAACAGTAGCCGGATACTTCTCACAACGCTGACATTGCATACAAGAACACTCCTTTCTCTACTTATATTTAAGCTTCGATAACATAGCCGTCATTACTCTTGAGCGTATCTCATCACGGAAGGGTAATGGAAAAGCTAACGTATTTCTGTCAATAACGCTCAAAATAAGTTCGGACTCCCTCGTCGTAATCACTTTATTTTCAAGCAGCCGTTTCACGATATCCAGGGCTCTCGCCTGGGATACCTGCGGCTGAATGAGCAGTAATACTTCGTCGATGAGGTCGGCTTCATCCAGATGCTGAATACGGCGGATGCGAATATACCCGCCACCGCCTCTTTTACTTTCCACTATATACCCTTTTTCCACAGTAAAACGGGTCTTAATCACATAATTAATTTGAGAAGGAACACACTGAAATTTTTCAGCCAGATCACTACGTTTTATTTCGATGACCTGATGCGGGTTATCCTGGATTATGTGTTTCAGATATTCTTCGATGACGTCAGATATATTCCGCATGGCCCTCCTCCTTCCTTTGACTTTGACTATCTTTGACTATAATTTTATTATACTCAAAATCATGAAGCATTCAACTATTTTGTTTGCAATAGAACCTTTCCCTAAATACCCTCCCATTAAAAGCATCTGGCCGGAAAATCACCATATTTCCTTCTCACAAAAAAAAGCCCGGCAGCAGGCTTTTAGAATCTGTGGATTACTGAAATTTCCCCGTCGAGTTTTCCCAACTCTTCCATCAGCGTTTGATCATCCAGTGTATTTGTTTTTGATAATTTCAAAATCATATAGATATGATCTTCTTTTTTGATTTCCACCTTTTCGATTTCAACTTCAAGATGTTCCAGCAGGGCAAAAATCTCCTTTACCCCTTTCTGATCTGCCACTGTAAGGTGATAAGCACCTTTTGCTACGTGCCTGAGATATTTTTCTTCCAGATTATTCAACAGGATGAGGCTGAGAAGGACAAGAAAAGTAGCCAGTACCGCAATGTCGTACATGCCTGCTCCGACAATCAGCCCGATTCCCGCAACTGTCCAGATGGAGGCGGCTGTCGTCAGCCCACGGATGGTGCTTCCGTTTACGATGATCGTGCCTGCTCCAAGAAAGCCGATTCCGCTGATAACGTAAGAAGGAATGCGGGCAGGATCAAAACGGATATTATCATATTTCTGGATATATTCTTCAAATCCGTATAAGGATAAAAGCATCATAATACACGCTCCGACACCGACAAGTATGTGGGTACGGAATCCGGCAGAGTGCCGTTTCAGTTCTCTTTCAAAACCTATCAGTCCTGAAAGAAACAGCGCAATCACCAGTCTGATCGTAAAGATATCAAAGTCTTCGTCAATAAATCCCGAAAAAAATTCTTTGAATTCTTCCATCCTGCTCCCCGCCTTTCCAGTTTCGACTTCTCTAAATACCCTACCCCTGCATCATAAGACTGAATCACAGGAGGCACCGAAAGATCGTACCTATACAAAAGAAGCCCAGAGGGGGTGGCCTCTGGGCTTCTGACAATGTGGCAGCGCCCTACTCTTGCGGGGGGTAACCCCGACTACCATCGGCGCGGAAGAACTTAACTTCTGTGTTCGGCATGGGAACAGGTGTGACCTCTTCGCTCTTGCCACCACATCTTTAGAAGGA
>NZ_NSGH01000016.1 GCF_002295105.1 Salimicrobium humidisoli
TGAAGTGTACCCCAGAGAGCCCTCAAGATATTCCCTTACCACCTTTACCTTAAATTCTTCACTATACTTGGACATAAAAACACCCCGGAAGTTAGATTTTTTACTCTAACTTCCGGGGTTCACTACCATAAGGGGCACTTTTTTTCGTGTCCATTATTCGGGGTATAGTTCATATAATAAATGTCCGGGGGTTTTGAAGTACATTATTTTTTCAGTTGTTCTATAACTCTGGATAAATCATCATGAATATGGTAATCGAACATATAGTCCATCGACGTAGGATGATTATTGATCAGCACTTTGGGACCGGTTGCTGCCAGAGGGAGCATATTGAATGGCATGACGCTAAGGGACGTACCGAGGACGAGAAGCATATCCGCCCGTTTAACCATTGTTTCGGCTTTTTCGTGTGAATGTATCATATCCCCGAATAGAACGACATCCGGTTTTAACACGGCTCCGCATGCGCAGACCGGAACATCTTCAGCCAGTATCTTTTCGAAAGAATACGTCGTATGGCAGTCGGGACAGGTAGCTGTTTTCAGAGTACCGTGGTATTCCGTAACATTTTCGTTTCCCGCTTCTGCATGCAGACCATCCACGTTTTGAGTGATGATATTTACTTCTCTGCCTTCCTTTTCAAGGCTTTTCAGGTAACGATGCACCTGGTTCGGGCCGTAATTCTGAAGCAGTTTCAGTCGGAATATCGACTTGTAAAATTGCCAGAACCGTTCCGGATTTTCGTGGAAATAGTCTGCCGACATAAGCTCTTCTCTGGATTTGTCTTCCGTCCACAGTCCTTCACTTGAACGGAAATCAGGGATACCGCTTGCTGTCGACACCCCCGCGCCCGTTAATACGGCAATATTATCGGAATTGTTGATAAGAGACTTTATTTGCTGGATCATACTCTCACCCTTTATCGTTTGTTGAAACCTTTACTTTTTAAAAAGTCCGTGACATCCATTCGGACGGGTTTTTTGAACCTGCACTGCATCTGAAGGGTCCATGTGTCGCGACGCTGGTTGGAGGACCTTGATGCATAGTAATTACTTATATTCTGATTAAACTCTTCGATTATTTCTTTATGGTCTTTATATTCATTTTCAAAATACACAGCTTCCATCGGTAATCTCGGTTTCTTCTCAGGTTGTTCGGCCGGTACGCCGACAGCTATACCGAACAGCGGCGCGACGTGCTCGGGCAGGTTAAGAATTTCATCAGTCTTTGTAATATCGTTTCTCAGACTTCCGAGGTAACACATTCCAAGCCCCATTGATTCTGCGGCTATAGCCATGTTTTGAGCAGCAAGGGCGGCATCAATGGCGGCGGTCATGAGATGTTCGGTGTTCTCCAGGTTTTTCTCAACATCGTCCCTGACTTCTTCATCCATTCCATAAGTGATCCTTCTGTAATCGGCACACATGATGAAGAGATGGCCATTATTTGTTACGTGCGGGTGCCCGGATATCTCCTGTAAAGCCTGTTTTTTGTTTTCATCGGTCACCCCGATGATGGAGTATGCCATCATATAGCTTGAGGTGGAAGCCTGCTGGGCGGATTCGATAAGTGTCCGTATAGTTTTATCTTCCAGGGGAGTATCTTCGAACGAACGTATAGAGCGGTGGTTCAAAATCGTTTCTATTGTTGAATTCATTAAAAAAACCTCCTATTGTGCAAATCTTCTCTTTAAAAGTTTAGCATAAAGAGAAAACGATTCGCACGAATAGAAAGTCGGTGGCCGAAGAGGAGGCGGCCGGCTGGAAGAATTACATAGAGGTCAGATTAGTGTATGCGACTGAAAAGTCTTGCGGCTTTTTTGTTTTTCCACTGTATAGTACTCATGTAAATTTGAATCAGACCGAGACCAAGAATAAGTGGTCCAATTGAATAGGCAAAAAAAGGACTGATAAACAGATGAAGAAGTCCAAGCGTAAATTGACGTCCGGTCACTCCATCTTTATAAGACTGATAAGACATGTAACTTGTTCCCAGAAATACAAGGAAAAGTATCCACTTTATCAGCTCATTGGCAAATAGAATCGACATTGGCAAACCTCCTTTATAAGATTGTATTCTTTTAATAATAACACAGATGAGGATAATGTCAAGGGCGATAGAAGGATAGACGTTACCGTTTATTTATTCTATAATCGGTTAGGGTACGTAATAGTAAAGGAAAGGGGTATAAACATGACAAAAACTTTGATTTTTGGACATAAAAGTCCTGATACGGATACGATCTGTTCAGCTATCGTATATGCCGATCTGAAAAAGAAACTCGGGATCGACGTGGAGCCGGTTCGCCTCGGAGAATTGAACGGGGAAACGGAATATGCGTTGAATCATTTTAATCAGGAAGCTCCGCGTCTTGTGGAAACAGTAGCGGACGAAACGGATGAAGTAATTCTTGTGGATCACAATGAGTTTCAGCAGAGTGCGGATGATATCGATCAAGTCGAGATCAAGGAGGTCATCGATCACCATCGGATAGCCAACTTCGAAACGAAAAGTCCGCTTTATTACCGTGCAGAGCCCGTAGGCTGTACAGCTACAATCTTAAATAAACTATATAAAGAAAACGATGTGGAGGTCTCGGAGACGATGGCCGGACTTATGGCTTCCTCCATTATTTCCGATTCGCTTCTTTTTAAATCACCGACCTGTACAGATGAAGATGAGAAAGCTGCCAGGGAACTTGCAGAGAAAGCAGACATCAATCTTGAAGAGTATGGACTTGAAATGCTGAAAGCCGGAACGGATATCAGTGACAAGTCCGCGGAAGAACTCATCTCCCTGGATGCAAAAGCATTTGATATGGGTGAAAAAAATGTAAGAATAGCCCAGGTGAATACGGTAGACACTTCGGATGTGCTGACGCGGAAAGCGGAACTTGAAAACGCTATGCAAAAAGAAGTGGACGAGAACAATTATGATCTCTTTGTTTTACTGATTACCGATATCCTCGACAGTGACTCCACAGTACTTACAGTAGGAACGGAGAAAGAGTCGGTGGAGAAAGCTTTTGACGTTAAGCTCGAAGATGACCAGGCTGTACTTGAAGGTGTAGTTTCACGTAAAAAACAGGTCGTGCCACCACTTAACAAAGTATTCGGCTGAACTGTTTCCATTAAAAATGCTGCCCCGAAAGTCTGGACGGGCAGCATTTTTTTATTCGTCATGCATGTCTTCCTCAGGGAGGTACCACTCTTCCCGCAATACGCCGAAGCGTACGGAATCGTAATAGGAATCACGGTAAAGGTGGGCCTTTCTTATTCTGGCCTCTTCTTTCATTCCCAGTTTGGAAGCAAGCTGAAGCATCCGGTCGTTTTTGGACCAGGTTCTTATACCGATTCTTACGAGAGGCATGGCTCTGAACAGATAGTCGATCCACATGTTAAGGGCTCTGGTTCCTATCCCCTTCCCCCAGTAGGCCGGATTGTAAATGCCGATCCCGACTTCAAGCCAATAGGACAGTTTTTCTTCCCAGTAATAGACGACGGTACCGACGATTTCCCCGTTCGTTTCTATCACAAGTCTCGAATCGACTTCGTTTTCGGATAATCGCTGCTTTCGGGCGTTTTCTCTGTTTGTGTAACTTTCCAATGTGTGAGGTTCCAGCGAGTAAAACGGGGCTTCGTACTTTTTCCAGAGCGGTTCCTTCTCTCCATGAATCAGCTGATACAGGAGGGGGAGGTCCTCGTCCCTGATACTTCTGAGAGTGATGTCGTTTTTTTGTAAGTTGATTTCTCTGACCATAGTTATATTATACCTTCCTTTTTCATTAAGTATATCAGATTATGCAGGTGCTAATGTGGGAATATGAAGAGGGACGAAAGAGGTGAATTTATGTTACATAGCTTAGTATACGAATCTGAAAGCGGACTGCAGAGCGGTGAATACGTAAACCGGACAACTGCATCTTACGAGTGGAAATGGGTGGACTTCGACAGTCCGGCCGAAAATGAGAAAAAAGTGCTTGAAAGTGATTTTTCCTTTCACCCTCTTGCGGTGGAAGATTGTTTCCAGGATCTGCAGCGCCCCAAACTGGATGGGTATGGGGATCATACTTTTTTTGTGTTGCATACACTCGACCCCCACACACTTGAAAAGGGGGAAATCGACGTATTCTTAAAAGAGGGGCTGCTCGTCACCTATCATAAGAAACCTTCGTCAGTTATCGAAAAAGTGAAGGAGCAGGTAAAGCAAAGACCCGAGCGTCATGATGAAGCAGTTATACTTCACAAAATTCTTGACCAGGTGGTGGATGCCTACTTTCCGATCATTTATTCCATCGAGGATCAGATTAACGATCTCGAAGATAACACCAACGATTTATCGATGGAGGACATGCTGGAAGAATTGTTCGACCGGCGTTCGGAACTGCTCCGGATGCGTCAGACGATACACTCCATGAGAGACATGGTGTATCGCATGCTTTATACGCATGATCTCGAAAATGTTTACGAACATAAAGAGTATTTTCGGGATATTTATGATCACTTACTGAAAGTTTCCGACATGATCGCCTCAAACCGGGAAATGACTCAGGATATAAGGGACAGTAACTTGTCTATGACATCGCACAGACAGAACAAAACAATGCAGTTTCTGACGGTTGTATCGATGATCTTCCTTCCGCTGACGTTTATAGCAGGCGTGTATGGAATGAACTTTGCTTACATGCCTGAGCTTCAATACCAGTACAGCTATTTCATCGTCTGGGCGTTAATGATTATTATGGCGTTTGCCATGATAGTGTTTTTCAGGAAAAAAGGCTGGTTTGATTAAAAGCTCCCGACAGGCGTAATGATGCAGCAGCCGGCTCACTAGTTGAGAACGGGCTGCTGTTTTCGTCTGCTCACCTGTTCAGCCATTGTTTCACAAGATGCCCAGGGAAACAACGGAAGTGTGCAGTTGTTCAGGCAGCGGTTCATCTCTGCTTATAACGGAACAGATAAAGGTTGGAAGAATAGTTTTAAATTTGCTCATAAAGGGGAATAATGCTATATTAAACAGTAAAAATTCGGGGAGGAGACGAGGGAAATGGTAACGTTAGAGAACATTTTTTCTCACTGGATAACAAAAAAATACCTTCAACGCTCAGGCATCTATCATGCGATAACGGTAGCTGAGACCGCTTTTTCTCTTGCACGGGAACGTGACCTTAACGAAGAAATTGCTGCAAAAGCCGCTCTTTTGCATGATGTCGGTCATTATGAATGGTATACGGATGGAAAATGGAATTACGACGAATACCGTAAACACGATATACATGCAATCAAAGGTGCGGAACGGGCTCACAAACTTCTTATCCGGCTCGGGGAAGACAGGGAAACGGCCAAAGAAGTCTCTCTTTGTGTACTGCTCCATACGGACAGCTATCTACCTTTCGCTCTCGGATCACAGCGTTCTCCGTTGCAGAATGCAGTATGGGAAGCGGATACGCTGAATGAGGAGGAGCAGGGACGCCATCATTACAAAAAGATGGAGAGGAAGGAAGCCGTCCGCCGACTTCAGAAGTTGGATGAACAGATTTTTCCAGTAGAAAATCCGCATGCAGGAAGCGTTTGAAAAATGTCGTCTCTACGGTTAAGCAGGGGATGACTTCATAGTTTATTTTCGTTACAAAACAGGGTGTGCGCTTTAAGCGCGCACCTTTTTTCATGTATACTATAATTACTTATCAGAAAAATCCGAAAGGAGGGGTGTTATGCAGCTGCAGCAGTTTTACAGAGCGAAACAGCGGATCGATTCTCTGATAGAAAAAACCCGCTGTATATATTCGGACGCTCTGTCAAAAAAGACGGGAGCGAACGTGTATCTTAAACTGGAGACGGAACAGCCCACGGGGGCATTTAAACTGAGAGGGGCTGCCAATAAAATAAAAGGTCTCACTGAACTGGAGAAAGCGAAAGGAGTGGCCACGTTTTCAACAGGCAACCACGGCATTGCTGTCGCCTATGTGGCACGGGAGGAAGGCATACCTGCGACTATATGTATCTCTGAAAGAGTCCCCGACGTAAAGAAGAAACGTCTGGAGGAGCTTGGCGCCCGGGTCGTCGTTACCGGCACAAGTCAGGATGAAGCCGAGAGGTACTGTTATTCCCTTCCGGAAGTAACGGTAGTCCCCCCGTTTGATGACGAAGCAGTAATTGCGGGACAGGGGACGATTGGAATTGAAATAATGGAACAGTGCCCGTCTGTGGATCACGTGTTAGTCCCTCTTTCCGGAGGAGGGCTGATGTCGGGGGTAGGAACGTGCCTCAAAAAGATCAATGAAGCCATCAAGGTTACCGGGGTCTCCGTAGAAGGGGGTGCCGTCATGCATGAAAGTATCGAAAGGGGAGGTCCGGTTACACTTCCCGAAAAGGATACGCTTGCTGACAGCCTTCTCGGCGGGCTCGGGAAGGAAAATACGTTAACTTATGAGATGACGAAACAGGTGATGGATGAAAGCGTACTTGTCGGGGAAAGACAGATTGGAAACGGAATCGAATTCATGCTGGACAGACACAAAATGCTGGTAGAAGGTGCGGCTGCTTCCGGGGTCGGATGGATACTGGAAGAGCGGCTGCCGAAGGGAGAAAATGTAGTCATTTTAATAACGGGGAATAATATAGGGGCGGAAGTACTGAAACAACTGTAGAGGCCGGGTGATACGTAATGGGACTGCTTATGAACGATATAATGGAATTGCCTGTAATGGAAAAATCGACGCTTCTCACTCCTTCTTCTTTACTTCATAAACAAATGGTGGAGTGGATCAGTGTTATCGAAACGCCGGTAGAGGACTTCGTCAAACAGAAGGAGTTCGTGCTTTCGACCGGAATGGGATGCAACAATGATCCGAAGTGTCTGGAACAGTATACGAGAGACGTTATTGATTCGGGAGCATCCGCTATCGGTTTTGCTACGGGGAGGTATATTTTCACCATCCCCGATACAATTGTAGAAGAATGCGAGAGGAATGGGGTCGTACTTCTGGAAGTTCCCTGGGAGGTCAGGTTCGGAGATATTATGCAGGAAGTTCTGCAGGCAATTTCTGAAGAAAAAAGAGAAGAGCAGCGATTTGTGGAACATATCCGTCAGGAAATGGTGGATTGTGTGCTGAACGGAGAAGGGCTGAAGGAAATTTCGTCATTGGTATACGAACACACTTCCATCCCCGTCGCTATAAGTGATAAAGATCGCAACGTACGTGCCAATCATTATTTCGACAGGAAAATGATCGACATTTTGAATCAAAACGAGGCAGGGGCGTACCGTTCCGTGCCTTTTACTCAAACATCTTATCTTGAACATCACTACCCGATAGAGAAATATGAATTCGACAGTGGAGAATGTTATCAGTTAACTATTCTATCCAACCACAAAAAGCAGGGATATCTCCTTTTCAAAGAAGGGAAAGGGGCATTCAGTGCCTCGGATCTCACTATACTTGAGCATGCCGTTACTGCCTGTGCTCTTTTCTTTGTGAAGGAGAACGCCATCGAAATGACGGAAATCAGGCTGAAAGATAATTTTCTGCTCGATCTTGCACGGGAGAATAAAGAAATCAGTGACGGATTAATGGAAAAAGGGCATCTGCTCGGATATAATCTGGAGAAACCTTACGTTTGTATTGCAGGAGACCTGCAGTTCTCCAAGGAGATTCAGACGCACGTCACCTCCATCGACAGTAACGTGGCTTCTTCCTCTATGCACAGCAGAAACTATTACGTCCAGTCGGAAATCCAGCATGCGGCCGACCAGATAAAAAGGGAACGGATGACCGCTTTCGAGGATGGTCGGGTAATTATATTTCTGGAGGCTGATAAAGAATCTTATATGGAGACGACCCATCAGTTTCTTGATCTCGTGGAGAGGCGGCTGCATGAATTACTTGCAGGTATTACCGTCTCGTGGGGGATCTCTTTTCACGGGGACGGGGTGAAGGTCTTTTACGAAAGCTATCAGGAAGCCGTTACGGCACTCAGATTCGGGTACAGGCGTGAAGAAGCAGGATTTCGTACATTTTTTGCTGATACGAAGGTTAACCGTTTATTGCTTTCCATTTCAAAAAACGAAGAAGTGGTCGATCTCGTCACGTATACTTTAAAAGATCTTATAGAGTACGATGAAAAGAGACAGGCGGACCTCCTGCACACTTTTATGGTATACAACAAGTACAATTCGAACGTAAGTCAGACTGCCCGGGCCATGAATCTTCACCGTCAGTCGCTGCTTCACAGACTGAGAAATATTGAACGTCTGACCGGCCTCTCCCTGCTCGAAGCAGACGATTTCTTTTTGCTGGAATTAAGTGTGAGAATGTGGATGTTAATCAAAGAATAAGCAGAATATACGGAGGGCTTTGGAATTCATTCTGAAGCCTTCCGTTTTTTTATGTGCTCCATATAAAGAAAGGGGAGGTACATTCCACGCAAAAGTATGACACATTTGTACGAAAGAAATAATTGAATATTCATACAATTAGAACATTATATTCGGACTTTTTATAACGTAAAATAAGATATAGAAAGTTGCAAAGATCAAAGGTAAAGGAGGGGATAACCATGGTGCTTCCGTTCGACATTACGGAATATCAGAATAGGCTGGATAAAACGAAGAAGCGTATGGAGGAGAACGGGTTGGAAGTCTTGTGTATAACGAACCCGTCAAACATGAATTATTTAACGGGGTATGATGCATGGTCGTTTTATGTTCACCAGATGCTGATTGTAATCATAGACGAGCCTCAGCCCCTGTGGATCGGGCGTACGATGGACGCCAACGGTGCTAAAGCGACTACATGGATATACAATGACAATGTCATCGCCTATCCTGATTACTACGTTCATTCGGATGTATACCACCCGATGGATTTCATCGGAGAGATTTTAAGAGAAATCGGACAGGGAAACAGGCGGACCGGAGTGGAGATGGAACAGTTCTATTTTACGGCAAAGTCTTTTCAACGACTGCAGGCTGCCCTTCCTGATGCTGTTTTCTCCGATGCATCGAACCTTGTGGGTTATGTAAGACTCATTAAGTCCGACCAGGAAATCGAGTATATGAGAAGAGCCGGAATTATCGTAGACGAGGCGATGCGGAAGACTATCGACTATATCCAGCCCGGTGTCAGGGAGAATGATGCAGTTGCGAAGTTATATTATCACCTGATAAGCGGCACTCCCGAATACGGGGGGGACTACCCGGCGATTGTTCCGATGATGCCGACGGGGGACCATACCTCCATGCCCCACCTTACCTGGTCCGACCAGACATTCCAGGAAAACTCTCCGGTCGTCATCGAAACGGCAGGCTGTTATAAACGTTACCACGTTCCGATGGCCAGAACGATTTCTCTCGGTGAGCCGGGAGAAAGGCTCAATTACGTCGCCTCCGTTGTGGAAGAGGGGATAAGGAAGACCCTGGAGGTGATAAAGCCGGGAGCCAGATGCAGTGATCTGGAAGCCGCATGGCGCAATTCTATTAAGCAGTACGGTTTTGAAAAAGAAGCAAGGCTCGGGTATTCGACAGGTTTATCCTACCCGCCGGACTGGGGCGAGCATACGGTTAGCATAAGAAAAGACGACCATACGGTGCTCGAACCGAACATGACGTTTCACATTATTCCGGCTTTGTGGTTCGAAAATGATGGAATAGAAATTTCGACGACGTTCCGCGTTACAGAAACAGGGTATGAGCTCTTCACGACTCATCCTCTGGAACTGATCAGAAAAGAGAATTTCGGCTTCAACACTGATTCAATAAGCTCGTAAAGGGGGGGACTGTTATTGAAGTAATTGACCGCAGCACGCTGGAAGAAAAGCTTTTACTGACCGGAGATCTGGTATCTGTAATCGAAGAAGCTTTCACCGCACTGGCGAGCAGACAGGTGATTATGCCTGAAATTATGAGAATAGATATCCCTGAGTTCAATGGAGAGGTTGATATTAAATCGGCTTATATTCCGGGATATGATAGCTTTTGCGTGAAGCTCTCCACCGGATTCTTTGATAACCCGAAAAAAGGATTGCCGACTTCGAATGGAATGATGATTCTGATAGACAGTGAGACTGGAGAAATCCTTAAGATTTTTGCGGATCAGGGTCTTTTGACTGATTTAAGGACTGCCGCAGCCGGAGCTGTAGCAGCAAAACATGTCAGCAGGGAAAATAGTGAGTATGCCGGAATTATCGGGACCGGCTCTCAGGCGAGATATCAATTGGAAGCGCTTACTATCGTTCATCCTTTAAAAGAGGTCCGGGTGTGGGGAAGATCACGGAAAAAGGCTGAAAAATTCAAGGAGGAAATGGAGGAGAAACTCGGACTCCCTGTTACTGTCACGGCGACTGCTGAAGAAGTCGTGAGAAAAAGCGATATAGTCGTCACCACGACTCCCGCCAGTGAACCGATTGTGCAGGCAGAGTGGCTGCACCCGGGTCTTCATATAACAGCCATGGGCTCGGACGCCGAGCATAAACAGGAACTCTCTGAAGAAGTTTTGGCGACAGTGGACGTCGTTACATGTGATTCCCTGCCGCAGTCCAGAAGGCTCGGGGAACTTCGTGCCTGTAACGACAACAATATAATAGAGAATACGATCGAACTGGGCGAGATTACCGGCAAAGGGGTCGCCGCCAGAGAAAATGAAGAGCAGATAACAGTGACCGACCTTTCTGGCACGGGAGCCCAGGATACGGCAATCGCAAGATATGCTAATCAAATTATAGGAGGATGATGACCATGACACAAGGTAAATTCAGTACAAGATCCATTTGGGCAGGAGAGAAAGATCAGCTGGCTTTTGGCGCGACGCAGGTACCCGTCGTTCATAGCGTTTCCTTCGGTTATGAGGATATGGACGAGTGGTATGAAGTAGCCACAGGCAAGAAGAAAGGTCACATTTACGGAAGAAATACGAACCCGACCGTGGAAGCATTCGAAGATAAGATCAAAAATCTCGAAGGGGGAGAGGCTGCCACCAGCTTTTCCACCGGGATGGCTGCTATCAGTAATACACTGAGTACTTTCCTTTCTCCGGGGGACAGAATCGTTTCCATTAAAGACACTTATGGAGGGACGAATAAGATTTTCACCGAGTTTCTTCCGAAAATGAACGTGGACGTGGAATTGTGCGAAACAGCCAATCATGAGGTGCTCGAAGCCGAAGTGGAGAAAGGATGTAAGATCCTGTATCTCGAAACGCCTACGAACCCTACGGTGAAAATCACCGATATCGAACGAATGGCCAAAGTGGGGAAAGCCAACGGGGCTATCGTAATCGTCGACAATACGTTCGCCACCCCTGTAAACCAGAACCCGCTCGACCTTGGAGTCGATCTGGTTATCCACAGTGCTACCAAGTTTCTGGGAGGCCACGCAGATGCTCTTGGCGGCGCGCTTGTGGGTTCCAGGGAGCTGGTGGAACAGGTGTATCATTATAGAGAAATCAATGGAGCCACATTGGATCCTATGTCGGCCTACCTGCTGCTCAGAGGTATGAAGACGTTGAAACTGCGCATAGATCAGCAGAATAAAAACGCTCATGACATCGCCGAATATCTGAAGACATTTGATATTGTGGAAGATGTATTTTATCCGGGGCTTGAAGAGCACGTGAACTATGATATCGCTAAAAAACAGATGCATGGTTTCGGAGGTATGCTCAGTTTCTCCGTAAAAGGAGGAGTAGAAACGGTGCGCGAGCTCATTCCGGCTCTGCAATTTGCCAATAAGGCTGCGAACCTGGGAGCCGTAGAAACGATCGTCGGACCTTCGCGTACAACTTCCCATGTGGAATGTACACCGGAAGAAAGGGCAGCGATGGGCATACCGGAAGGACTGATCCGTTACTCGGCCGGAATTGAAGATATAGAAGATCTGAAAGCCGATCTGAAGCAGGCTTTCGAAAAAGTCGAGCAGAAGGTTTCTCCGAAAAGCTAGGAGGAATGGAGATGTATGGACCGGAAACTTTATTTGACCACATGGTGGAATGGCGGCGCCAACTGCACCAGCATCCGGAACTCAGTTTCGAGGAAAAAGAGACAAGTGCATATATAGCGGAAAAATTAAAAAAGCTTGAATGCTTCGAAGTTCACGAACAAATTGGAGGCTACGGTATTGTGGCCGTCATTTCGAACGGAGAAGGACCGGTTGTCGGAGTGCGTGCAGATATGGACGCACTCCCCATCACTGAACAGTCATTCGCCGGCTATGCGTCAGTGAATGAAGGGGTGATGCACGCCTGCGGTCATGATGCTCACTGTGCCATCCTTCTCGGCGTAGCTCACTGGGTGAAGGAACACAGAGAAATGATCACAGGGACGATCAAGCTTATCTTCCAGCCAGCCGAAGAGGCGGCGGATGAAGAAGGGGAGACGGGTGCCGAGAAAATGATCCGCTCCCCGCTTCTTGAAGATATAGACGCTGTATACGCTCTGCATATGTGTCCGTGGTTGCGCACGGGAGAAATTCAGGTGAACGACGGACCGAGCATGGCTAACAATGATGAATTTCATATTACGATTTTCGGAGAAGGAGCACACGCCGGCTACCCTCACCAGGGAGCGGATCCAATATGGATGACCACGCAGTTTCTGCAGACAGTCTACAGCATGACGGGGCGTAGGATGCATCCGCTGGAAGTGGGTACGATTAGTGTAGGACAAATTCATGCCGGAACCGCGAGTAATATTATCCCTGACCGAGTGGATATATACGGAACGATGAGGTCATATACGGAGCAGGTCCGGCATCAGCTGGAAAAAGAATTGCTCGAAAAGATGGATATGATCCATTCACTCGGAGGCCAGTACCAGTGGAAGATCCAGAAAGGGGAGCCAGCTCTCATTAATGACGAAGAACTTAATGAAGTAGTAAGAAAGGCAGCGGCGAACTTTGAAATATACAACGAGCCCTTCGGCATGGGAAGTGAAGATTTCAGCCACATGGTCAACCGCTTGAAAGGCACCATGTTTTTCCTCGGTTGCGGGCTGGAAAAGGAACGGATGCTTCACCATCCGGACTTCGATATTGATGAGCAGGCCCTTCAGAAAGGCCTTGATATTATGGTAGGAATCTTACAATCCTACTGGAAGAACCAGGAGGGATAGAATGACGAATATTGCAATGATCGGTTTCGGCGGCGTAGGTCAGGCCCTCGTCGAAATACTTGAAGAGAAAGCGGAGAGCCTGCAGGAGCGATATGGACTTGAAACGAAAATCGTAGCCGTATCGGACCTGATGAAAGGCTCCGTATATCAGGAAAAAGGTCTCGACGTGCAGCAGCTGCTCGAGTGTATAAGAAAAGACGGCTCGGTCGAAAATTATCCGGAACAGCCGGGAGTCGTAAAGGGTCTCTCCAGTATCGAAACGATAGAAACGACAAATGCAGACGTCATCGTGGAAGTGACATTCACGGATGTCAATACAGGAGAACCTGCGATCACCCATTGCAAAAAAGCGTTTGCCGGTAAAAAAAGCGTAATTACTACGAACAAAGGGCCGGTAGCCCTCGCCTACAATGAACTGAAAGGGATGGCCAGAGACCACGGGGTGTTTTTCGGATTCGAAGGCACGGTCATGAGTGGTACACCGGCCCTCCGGATGCCTGAAGAAACTCTGGCCGGGAATGATATCAACAGAATCAGCGGCATACTGAACGGCACCACCAATTATATTCTGACGGAAATGGAAAAAGGAAAAACGTACGATGAATCCCTTGAACAGGCGAAAGCCAACGGCTACGCCGAAGCCGACCCGACTAATGATGTGGAAGGGTATGATGCAAGGTATAAAGTGTCGATCTTATCGAACTATCTGATGAACCAGCCGCTCGATTATAAGGATATCGAATGTAGGGGTATAACGGAAATGAGAATGGAAGACGTGGAAAATGCCATGGCTAACGGGGAAAAGTGGCGACTCATCGGAAAAGTGGAAAGAAACGGGGACGGCTCTGTCACCGGAAGCGTAGCTCCCGAGAAAATTAAGGAAGATCACCCCCTCGCCGGGGTAAGCGGGGCGACTAATGCAATACTGTATGAGTGCGACCTTCTGGGTCCTGTGTTATTGACAGGAGCAGGGGCCGGAAGAAAGGAAACGGGCTTTTCGCTGCTCATAGATCTGATTCATTATCATAAGGAACGAGAGCCTGAAAAGCTGTAGAGGAGGGAAGGTATGAAGACAACAAGAACCGAGGAAGTGAAGATGCTGTTAGCAGGAGAATGGGTACAACGGGAAGAAACCATCAGTGTAATAAATCCTCAGAACAACGAGTGTATTGCGACGGTGCCGAGAGCATCGAAAGAGGATATGAAATATGCTATTGAATCTGCCCATAAGAAATTCAGGTCCCTCGACTCGTGGCCTGTCCATGAAAGGATCCGTATATTGAAATACGTAAGCCGCTATGTATCAGACAATGCCGAATCATTTGCCAGAACGATTGCTTCAGAAAGCAGCAAAACGATAAATGAAGCGAGAGGAGAAGTTGCGCGCTCCGCTCAGACGCTCGAAATTGCCGCAGAAGAGGCCAGACGGATGCAGGGGGAAACGATAAACTTCGACCAGGTGGAAGGAAACGAAAATAAAGTCGGTTATTACTATCACTTTCCGGTAGGAGTAGTAGGAGCTATCACTCCATTCAATGACCCTTTGAATCTTGTCGCCCACAAACTGGGTCCCGCCATTGCCGGTGGTAACGCAGTCGTTTTAAAACCTGCTTCCGAGACCCCTTTGAGCGCTCTGAAACTTGCCGAAGCTTTTACGGAAGCCGGTCTGCCGGAGGGGATGCTGTCGGTAGTGACCGGTCCTGGAAGGGAAATCGGTGAAGAACTGGTGAATCATCCGTATATCAAGGCGCTCTCGTTCACAGGCGGTACGGATGCCGGGAAAAAAATCACCGAGAAGACCGGTACCAGACACGTCAACATGGAACTGGGTTCAAACTCTCCGGTCATCGTTCTGAACGACGCTGATTTAAAAGATGCCGTCGCAGCCTGTACAGACGGAGGATTCAGTGCGGCCGGGCAGAATTGCATCAGTGTACAGCGAGTCTATGTGGAACAGGACTCCTACCCGCTTTTCCTTGAGGAATTTATTAAAGAAACGAAAAAACTGAAGATGGGGGATAAATTCACCGAGGACACGGATGTCGGTCCCCTGATTTCAGAAAAAGAAGCAAAACGTGTAGAACAATGGATTCATGAAGCAAAAGCAGGGGGAGCAAGGATTGAAACCGGGGGCACAAGAAGTGGAGCTTATGTGGAACCGGCCATACTCACTAATGTTCCTCCGGATTCTACAATCGCCAAAGAGGAAATATTTGGACCCGTGGTCCTCGTGGAGCCGGTGCAGAACCTTAAAGAAGCTGTAGATAAATCCAATGATGTTGAATACGGCCTCCAGGCAGGGATTTTCACAAGAGACGTAAATCGTGCGTTCTATGCGGTACAGAACCTGCAGGTCGGCGGAGTTATGGTCAATGACAGTAGTGATTTCAGAATCGATGCCATGCCTTTTGGCGGAACGAAAGACTCGGGTATAGGCAGAGAAGGAGTGAAATTCGCTATAGATACCCTCACAGAAAAGAAAGTTGTAAGTTTTAAACTGAGCAGCCCTTTCTGAATTGAGTTGCACAACCGCCCGCAATGAGGGCGGTTTTTTTTTGTAACTGCAGTTACAGGAGAATATATGTTCAAGAAGTGCGGGAAAAATACTCAGTCGATTACTAAGAATGTTCAGCGGCTTTCGCTTTCGGGTGACCTATTCTATAATGTAAACAGATGCAGGGAAGGGGGAGAAGAGAAATATGAAGACGTTCAAGCTTGTATCGCTTGATGTAATCGAAGAACAGGAGGAGGACATCACCCTCCGGTCCATAGAATTGAAAGATGGACTTATCATTAACAGAGAAGATGATCATGGACGCTGGCTTATAGAGGCATTTCTCGATAAAGACCATGAGAATTATTTTCGTGCTTTCGTAGAAAATAATGAAAAAGTGATGATTCAGGTGATTATCACAAAAAAAAGCAATTCTCCTGCCACATTCCTGGTTTATCCGCTCGAAGTCAATGATTTTGAAGAAGCGATAAACGTACTTTTTATGGGTACCATAGTGGATAAAAAACAGGAGCAGGTGGAGAAACTGCTTCAGGTAATACTCGAAGAAGGATATCAGGGGGAGAAGCTGCTCGAGGAGTTTAAACGTCGGACATCTTCCACATCCCGGTAACGTCTATACAACGCTTTTGATTTTCTATATAATGAAGGGAATTGATGTGAGTAAGGAGTTAAACGGATGGCTATAGCTAAGAGGAAATTCGACTGGGTACGGACACTTTCACCTTTTCAGGTGATCGCACTATTTTATTTATTTGCAGTTACGGTAGCTACTCTGCTTCTGTCATTACCTATCGCTTATGCGCCGGGAGTGGATATAGCATTCATTGATACGCTGTTCATCGCAGTGAGTGCCGTCAGCGTGACAGGTCTTGCGACTGTGTCGATACCGGAGACTTTCAGTACAGTAGGTTATTTCATGATCGCTTTGATGCTGCAGCTCGGCGGGATAGGTATAATGACTTTTGGTACAATCATCTGGATACTGCTTCGTAAAAAAATCGGTCTGCGGGAGCGGAGACTCATAATGACGGACCAGAACCAGTCGGACTTCTCCGGCATCGTCCGTCTCGTTCTTCAGATCGTTTTCATCGTTCTTTTGATCGAGTTTATAGGTTTTCTGATTCTCGGTACATACTACCTCCAGTACTTTGAACCCGGAGAAGCGTATTTGCAGGGATTTTTTGGTGCAGTAAGTGCAATGACCAATGGCGGTTTTGATATAACAGGAGCCTCACTTATCCCTTTTCGGGACGATTATTTCGTTCAATTTATTAATATGATGCTGATTATTGCAGGGGCAATCGGTTTTCCGGTACTGATTGAACTGAAGCAGTATCTGTTCGAAACCGGGGAACGGACCAGGTTCTCCCTGTTCACGAAACTGACGTCGATCACTTTTTTTGCTCTTATTTTACTGGGAGCCATAATGATTGTAGTACTTGAATTCAATCATTTCTTAAGCGGGCGGGCCTGGCACGAAATTCTGTTTTATGCACTGTTCCAGTCGGTGACCAGCAGAAGTGGCGGACTCACCACGATGGATATAAGCCAGTTTACGGAACAGACGCATCTGTTCATGTCCTCCCTTATGTTCGTCGGAGCTTCTCCGAGCAGTTTCGGCGGCGGGATCCGGACGACCACCTTTGCACTTGTTGTCATTTATATTTTAACGTTCGCAAGAGGGAAACAGAGTATACGTATTTTCAGGAGAGAAGTGTATACGGAAGATTTGAACCGGGCTGTGGTCGTCACTATTATGGCCGTTCTTACCGTATTCATCTCGGTGCTCGTAACTTCCGTGGTGGAGCCATTCTCCCTCTCTGAGATACTGTTTGAAGTATGTTCTGCATTCGGGACAGTAGGGTTGTCGCTCGGAATTACTCCGGAATTGACTTCCTTTACGAAACTATTACTGATGGGATTAATGTTCATTGGAAGGATAGGGATACTGACATTCCTGTTTTCCTTTAATGAAAAAAGGAAGAAAGGGAATTATCATTATCCGAAAGAGAGAGTTATTATCGGATAAGAGCTGTTACTGATTTTAAAACAGCCTGTATCAGCCCAGACAGAAACAAAAAAGCGGGAGACCGGACGATCCGGTTCCCCGCTTTTTTTGTGGGAAGGGACGAATGGAAGAAGATAATGCCTGCAATACGGGGGGTGTGTACGTGAAATGCAGAGCGGTCGAAAAATAAGACTAGATAGTTAATAAAACGGGTACTGTCCATAATATAAATAGAGAGAAGGTGACGGGCATGAAGAAAGTATCAATCATTGGAGCCGGCCCTGGAGGTCTTGCATCTGCAATGATTCTGGCAGCCGAAGGAAATGATGTTCACATATACGAAAAGCACAAGAGGGTCGGTGGCAGGAACGGGTCATGGCAGCTGGACGGTTACACGTTCGATATAGGTCCGACGTTCCTCAGTATGCCTCATCTCGTGGAGGAATTATTTCGGAAATCGGGGCGGAATATGGAAGATTACATGGATATGAGACAGCTCACTCCCATGTATGAGCTGTTGTTCAACGGTACCCGGGTGCCGATGTATCATCAGCAGGATATGATGCTTCAGTCGATCGCGGAGCATTTCCCGGGTAATGAAAGAGGATACTTAAGGTTTATGAGGGAAAATAAGAAAAAAATGGACAGGCTGACGCCGATTCTTCAGCATAAACACAATCGTATGCTTGATTATCTGTCGCCCCGCGTTCTGAAAGCATTGCCGGAGCTGACGTTAGGTAAATCCGTCTACGATGTGTTATCCCGCTATTTCGATAATGAAAAACTGAAAGTGGCATTTTCGTTCCAGGCCAAGTATCTGGGAATGTCTCCGTGGGAGTGCCCTGGTGCTTTCTCCATTTTATCGTATATGGAGCATGAATACGGAGTGTTCCACCCGATTGGAGGAGTGAATCGTCTCTCCAAAGCTATGGCTGAGGTTTTTGAAGAATTGGGGGGCCGTATTCATTTCGGGGAAAAAGTTACCCGAATTGAAACGGAGAACAACAGAGCCACAGCGCTGGAACTCGAATCCGGAGAACGCGTGGAATCCGATGAAATCGTAATCAATGCCGATTTCGCCCAGGCGATGACGAAACTGGTTGATCAGGATTCTTTGAAAAAATACAAAGAAGAAAAGATCAAAAAGAAAAAACTCAGCTGTTCCACGTTTATGATTTATGCAGGTGTGGATAAAGTTTACGATATGCCTCATCATTCCATTCTTTTCTCTTCGGATTACAAAAAGAATGTGGAGGAATTGACGAGTACGCTGGAAATTTCCGATGAGCCCTCCATCTATATACAGAACCCGAGTGTGACTGACAGCACTCTGGCTCCGGAAGGGCATTCCGCCCTGTACATTCTTGCCCCGGTACCGAATAACCTCTCCGGCATCGACTGGGACAGGAAAAAGGAAGAAGTGGAACAGGTGGTGCTGGATCGTATTGAGAAAGAGACAGGGTACGAAAACTTGAGAAATCACATTACTGTTAAGAAAATCATTACTCCAAAAGACTGGGAAAGGACCTTTGAAGTCTATGAAGGGGCTACATTCAGTCTTGGACACCAGCTCTCACAAATGATGTATTTCAGACCTCATAACCGCTTCGAGGAACTTGATAATACCTGGCTCGTAGGGGGAGGGACCCATCCCGGAAGCGGTCTGCCGACTATTTTGGAATCCGCAAAAATAACGAGCGATTGGATTGGTAAATCATGAAAAAAACGACAATAATCGGTTCGGGCATCGGAGGACTGATGACCGCTCTGTATTTATCGCGGGATAAGCAGAGGAAAGTGACAGTTTTAGAGAAAGCAGGGAAGCCGGGAGGCAGGATGGTCTTTGAAAAGCACGGAGAAAGCCGGATTGATCAGGGACCGACGATTGTACTTCTTCCTGAAATGCTGCTCGACCTGATGAAGGAAGGCGGCATCGAGAAAGAACGGATACCTCTTATGCCTATGGAGCCGATGTATCAGGTGACTTTTCCGGATGGAACTAAATTCCGTAAATTTCAGAATAAAGAGAAGCAGCTGAGAGAGTTTTCCGAAGTTTTCCCGGAGGAGAAGGAAGGTTACCTGAAGTTCCTGAAAGAGATGGAACCCTGGTTTGAAAAAGGAAAGGCGCAAATACTCGGACAGACGTTTCAGAACAGAAAAAAATTTCTTCATCCCGATATTTTGAAATTATTGTGGGGAATGAAAGCACATAAATCGATCCGGTCTTTTATGAGCAGATATTTTGTTTCGGAACGTCTTCTCGATATTTACAGTCTCCAGTCTCTCTATATAGGCGGTAATCCTTCCAGGTCCCCTTCTATTTACTCGTTCATTTCTCTCAGTGAACACGTGGAAGGGATATGGTACGTAAAAGGTGGATACGCTACTGTAGTAGATATCCTCACCGAAGAGCTCAAGGCCCGGGGCGTGGATATTGTCACAAACAGTGAGGTGCAGACTGTTCTTCTCAACGGGCGGAAGGCGACCGGAGTCCGATGCGCGGATGGCCGGGAAGAGGCTGCGGACGAAGTCATCTACAATGGAGATTTTCCATCGATGGACGCCCTTATGCCAAAAAGTTACCAGCTGAACAAGTCTTACACTCCTTCCTCAGGGTGTGTGCTGCTTTATATTGGTACAGATAAAATATATGAAGAGCAGCCGGTCCACCAATTCTTTATGACGAATAATTTCAGTGCGCACATGAAAGAAGTATTTGAAGAGAAAAAAGTTCCTGCCAACCCGTCTATATATGCGTTTCATCCATCCGTTGTCGACGACACCCTCGCTCCTCCGGGTAAAGGGGTGCTGTACGTTCTCATCCCGGTCCCGGCCGATGCATCCATTGATTACGTGAAAGAGGAAAGTCTGGTAGAATACGCTATAGATACTCTCGAAGAAGAAGCCTTCCCCGGACTTCGTGATCATATGGAATGGTTCCGGATGAGAACCCCTAAAGAAGCGGAATTTTCCGGTCTCTATAAAGGCGGTAGTTTTGGTATCGGACCTACTCTCGGGCAGTCCGGCGTATTTCGACCACAGTTCCGTCCTTACCCGGTCGATGGATTATACGCGGTAGGAGCTTCCATTCATCCCGGAGGAGGTGTGCCGATAGTTATGCAGGGAGCGAAGCTGCTTGCGGGAGAATTAATGGGAGAGGTTATTTATAATTGAGGTGAATGTCGTGGAAATTGAACAGGCATATGCGAAGTGTCATACTGTCATTAAAAATCATTCAAAAACTTTCGCTAAAGCTTTCTCCTACTTGCCGCGGGATCGTAAACGCGCGGTTTGGGCCGTTTACGGTTTCTGCCGTCACGTGGATGATGTCGTGGATGAAGGGGAAAACCCGGTACGGGAGCTGGCTGAAGTAAAGGAGGAGTTGATAAGATTCGAGAGACGGGAAGAGGTGCCGCAACGTCATTTCTGGATAGCCCTCGATGATGTCAGAAGAAAATTCGATCTGGACCTGGCCCCTTTTCATGATATGATCAGGGGGCAGGAAACGGATCTTGAGGATGTTGAAATGATTACGATGGATGAACTGCTGACATACAGCTATAATGTGGCGAGCACCGTAGGACTGATGCTTCTTCCTATCCTGGCACCCGGAAAGTATAAAGTATTGAAACAGGATGCCATCTATTTAGGATACGCTATGCAGCTGACGAACATACTGCGTGACGTAGGAGAGGACCTGGAACGGGGAAGAATTTATATACCGAGAGAGCACTATGAGGCTTTCGGCTATACGAAGGAAGAATTGATCAGTAAGACTAAGTCTGCGGAATTCATTATGGTATGGGAATCACTCGCCAAAAAAGCAGAGAGCTACTATGAAAAGGCTATGACTTCTCTTAACGAATATCCTGTAACTTCGAGGCTTCCGGTGAAAGGGGCCGCGCTATTATATATGAATATTCTTGAAGCTGTAAGACAGGAGAATTATAACGTATTCAATAAGAGAATATATATAAGTGACGAGCAGAAGAAAAAGATCATTGCCAGGCTGCAATGATCTTTTTTTAAATGGCTACTCAGTTCACTATTTTATTTAAAAGATAGTTCGCTACATTTTGTCCGCTGAGAGTTACGATCGGTGAACCTCCTCCCGGATGTGTGCTGCCACCGGCAAAATACAGATTATCAAATCGGTCGGATTTGTTCCGCGGCCGGAGGAAAGCCTGTTTCCGGTTGTTGACGCTCGGACCGTAAAGAGCACCCTGAAAACTGGAAAATTCTTTTTCAATATCGAAGGGCGTCCAGATCTGTTCGAATAGAATCCTCTCAGATAGATGAATTCCGCTATTTTCCAGTTTATTATATATCACCCGTTTATATTCCTCTTTGTCTACAGATCTGCCTGGAGGGGCATTTACCATAATAAAGCAATTGTCCCCGTCCGGTGATATCGAAGGATCGGATTTGCGGGATGTAGCTATATAGATCGTCGGATCTTCGGGATATTCACCGGAGCGGAGTTCACTGAATTCCTTCTTATAATCTGCCGAGAAAAATAAGTGATGGTGGTGCAGCGGAAGTGTACCGTCGATTCCGGCAAGAATGACGAAGGCAGATATCGAAGGGTCGTATTCAGGCTTCTCTTCTTCAAGAAGAGAAGGAAGTGTATGCGCAAGATCTCCGTTGATTATAACGTTGTCAGCTTTTACCTTTTCTCCGTCCTCAAGCACTACGCCTTCAATTCTTTTCCCTTTTTTCAGCAAAGAAATGACTTCACGGTTTTTGTGAAGCGAGGCACCACAATTCTCGGCTGCCTGGACCATAGTTTCGGCAATTTTGGTATTGCCTCCCCGAACATAATACACTCCCTCCATAAGTTCCAGATAAGCGATCATCGCAAACGTTGCAGGAGCGCGATAAGGATCCGACCCGACGTAAGTGGCGTACCTGTTCAGAGCGTCAATAACATGAGGGGAGGAGAAATACCGGCGATAAAAGCTGTTCATGCTCTGCATCGGCCGTACCTGCATCGTACTTGTAAGAAGCGACGCGGAGACATAATCTTTTTTGCCGGTGAAGACGCGTGTAAGAAAAGAGGAATAAGAGGTGTCGAAAAGTTTCGAAATAGCCTCGGAGAACCGGTCGTAACGTCCGGATCCTTTCTCATCCATCCTGTTGAGCTGTCTGATCATTACGTCACGGTCGGAAGAAAGGTCAAAAACGGTACCGTCCGGGAACTGGTTCCGCGTATGAGTGGAAAGTTTCTCATAGCTTAATGTTCCCCCCATCCCTCCTTTTCTTAACACATTTTCGAACACGTAGGGCATGGTGATAGTGTTTGGTCCGAAGTCGAAATGGAACCCATCCATATCGACACTTTTCATTTTTCCTCCGAAATGGGAACTTTTTTCATAAAGAACAGTTTCCACTCCTTCGGAGGCGAGGGTTACAGCTGCGGATAATCCTGCAAGGCCTCCGCCCACAATAATCGTTTTCATGAATACGTACGCCCCTTCCATTCATATTGTTTCTTCTGACGATCCACTTTAATGGAGGAAAAGAGAACAAGAATTACCGAAATAGCGGACACAGGGAGGAGTAAAGAGATCCACCACGGATGACCTGTACGGACATCAACGAACATTTTAACAGCAACAAGCAGAAGACAGACTCCCCACCAGCCCCCTCCTGTAATTAAAGCCGCTGCAAAAGGGAAAAGGAAGAGCCCTGTATAAAGCAGTACAAGTAGAAGAGCCAGAAGTAAAGAGCGGCCGAGACCGGGGAAAATGTTCTTCTGGAACCCTTTCCAGACATCCGCGTTTCTTTCATACATCCGGCAGGATACATCTGACGTTACGTTGGCGAGTATGGTACGTTTCTTGTTTTCTTTCATCTTTTTCGCAAGATGGACGTCTTCCACCAGGGAATCGAATACTTCCGTGTGACCTCCAATCTCTTCATAAGCTTCTCTTTCGATAAACAGACATCCTCCGAAAGCTGCAGTGAACATAGGAATTTCTGTCTTGTTAGCCATGAAGAGAGGAAGATGCATATGAATGACGAAGTGCTGCATCGGTACAAGGAGCCGTCCGAGCATACTACGGTCTGTAAAGGAAGGGAAGCCTGAAACAAAAGAGGCCTGTTTCTGTCCGGCAAGAGCGAGCAGTTTCGTGACGATATCGGGCGAGACCCGGACATCGGCGTCGAGAAAAAACATATACTCTCCCCGGGCGAGACGGGAAAGCTGGTGACAGGCAAATACTTTACCGGTCCATCCTTTTTTGAGAGGTTCCCCTTTGAAAAGCCGGAACCGCGGGTCATCAGCGGTTGCTTCCGAGAGGAGGGTGAAAGTCCGGTCCTCCGAATGATCGTCCAGCAGAAGAATTTCCAGATCGGGATAGTTGATCTTTTTCAATGATTCTATGAGTGGACCTGCGTTAAACTCTTCATTTCTAAGAGGGATGAGGATTGAAACCGGAGTGGTCCGGCGCAGAGTATTCGATTTTAAACCCGGCATGAACATAGAATTGAATATAGTCCAAAGAAAAAGCACCCCTGCTAATATCAAAAAAATAGTAACCACTACTCTCCCTCCTTCAGGTACCTGTACATATTCACGGTTCGCTTCCCGTGTCGCGCCCATCTCCGGATGAACTCATAAAGGAGAATGGAGGTCAAAGAAGTGCCTTGAACGAATCAAACTCTTCCTGCATCACCTTTTGTTTCAGTGAATCGAGCTGTTGCTCCATAGTTTTTTCCCAGTCAATGACAGAAACGTTCCCTTTTTGCGCGGGACCGATTTGAATGTAAGCTTCCGGTTTCCTGTTGTGACCGAATGAATAGTAAATGACGACCGGGGTCACCGGTTCCGTAGGACATCTCCTAATAATGAAACCTGCCCCTTTTTGAAAACGGAGAGGACGGGCCTCCTGATGTTTTTCACCGCCCTGTGGGAACAGAAAGACTCCTTTTTTCTCTTTTAACAGCTTTTCGGTGTAAAGAAGTGCCTGTCTGGTATGAGAGAGAGAGTTATGATCTACTGAGAAACCACCGACCCGGGAAAATACCGGAAACCGCTCCATTCCCTCCTCATCAATCATAATATGACTGTCTGTCTGCAACACTTTATCATTGAGTAAATGGAGAAGCAGCCCATCCCACCAGCTGGAGTGGTTGATCAGAAACAACCCGTAGGAAGGAGAAGTCCCGGAGTCTTTGGCAATATAGACATTATGGAATTGACGACGAATGAGTGTGCGGCTCACTCTTCGGAAGCCGCTTTCAATCCATCTGTTTTTATTCGGATATTTCATGACGAGCCTTCTTTCTTTTGAACAAAGTATACCAGAAAGCCCCCAGAATAAGAACGAGTATCGGAGCTAACAAAAGACCTCCCGCGAAGGCAGTCACGCTGAACATGGCGATCATGCCGAGGAAAACCAGGCTCATACGCATCTGCCAGACAGAAACAGGATGATGGGTAAAGAAACCGAGGACCGACTGGAAAAGAAAAGCGAGTATAAACCAGCCTAAAAAGTTCTGAGAAGGTATATCGTAATACAAACCGCCTTCTCCCCAGATCCAGTATTCTTTTACCTGAAAAGCAACAGGATCAAGAATAAGGTCCATTGTCACCGCAACAAGCGCTCCGACTATCGCAAGAAGGAAACGGGAATGGCGGACTATCCCCCGGGCGATAACATCGGCGCACCCCATCACAAGTAACCACGCAAAACCTATAGTTATGGGGGTATCGAGGATTTTGATACCGAAACGTGCCGTATATTCATAACTGCCGAACAGAAAGCCGCTCTGTACACCGAATTGCTCTACAGCAATACTCACTGTGAAAACCAGTGTACTGTAAAACAGACCTGCTTTTTTCTTATAAGTATGTATAAAATAGGTTACGGCGACTATACCGGCAGCGATCAGAAATACGCTGTTTGCCCACTCCAGCCAGGGAGGGACAAGATCTAGCGGCACCAGAATAAAACCTACTATAAACCAGCCGGTGAAAAAATAAAATATCCTGTCTCCCATGGTCCACCTCTTTCATTTGAAATCAAAAACGGTTAGAATAGATGTAGTTTAAGGTTTACCTGTCTACTATAACATGAAATATACATACACTAGGAGGTGAAGGTCTCCATGGAAATCACAATGTTTTTGATCCTTTTATTTGTCCTTATCGCACTCATCGGATTTATTGTTCTTGATAACGGCTGAAAACGCAAAAGAGGGAAGCTGCCATTACCGGCAGCTTCCCTCTTTCATTTCTCTCGATTATTCCGTTCTCTCTGCTTCTCCAAAGGGGAAAATTACAAGTTCGGTCCGTCCGATAATTTCTTCTTCCTCAATCATACCCAGTCCATTCCGGCTATCCTTACTGACAGCTCTATTATCGCCCATGACGAAGTATTTTCCGTCCGGCACCTTTATCGGTCCATAATCCCTTGTCGCCTGAATAGAGCTTTGGTCCAGGTAGTTCTGCTTCTGTTTTTCTCCATTAACGAACAATTCATGATTTTTCACTTCCACTGTGTCTCCGGGTTCACCGATGACGCGTTTCACATAACTTTTCTCAGGACGCTCGATGATGACTATATCGTTGAATTCGGGTTCATCCAGATGATATACCACTTTATTGAACACTACCCGCTCTCCGTTCTCAAGAGTAGGGTCCATGCTGGCTCCTTCGACAATAGAGGTGGCGAAGAGAAAATTACGAATGATAAAAGCCAAAACTACAGCGACCAGAATCGCTTTACCCCATTCCAGCCATTCATTTTTTTGTTTTGCAGCCAATTGGAATCTTCCTTCCTGTATTTACAAATACTACTCCTATTATAGCATAGAAGAAGTACATGAACCTATAGATGATACTCTACATAGTGGCGGAGTCTTTCAAGCCCTTTTTCGAGAGTCGGAAGGTCATAAGCGTAAGAGAGGCGCATGTAACCTTCGCCCCCCTCGGAAAAGGCGCTGCCTGGCACTAAAGCTATCCCGGATTTCTCGACTAAACCTACAGCGGTCTCGAAAGTGCTTTTGGCGGAAGGAAACTGGATAAAGACGTAAAATGCCCCGTCCGGCTCTACGAAGGAGAGGCCGATGTCTTTTAATTTCTCCAGAACGAAAGCTCTCCGTTTTTCGTAAGTGGCTCTCATCCGTTCTATTTCAGTCTGATTGTTCTTCAGCGCTTCCAGAGCGGCGTGTTGACTCACAGAAGAGGCGCAGGAAACATTATACTGATGGACTTTCAACATATGCTGCCGCATCCAGTCCGGTGCCAGAACATACCCGATTCTGAAGCCGGTCATAGAAAAGGATTTACTCACCCCGTTTATGACTACCACCTTATCCTTCAAACCCGGGAACGACGCAAGAGAGGTGTGAGGATTCTCATAAACCAGCTCACTGTAGATTTCGTCCGCTATGACAAACATTTCTTTGTTTTGCATAAATCGGGCAATTTCCTCGAGCTGTCCGAAAGAAGGGGAGACCCCGGTCGGGTTCGACGGGTAAGGCATGATGACCGCTTTCGTTCGGTCCGTGATGTGAGATTCTATCGCATCTTTCGTCAATACAAAATCATACGGAGCAATATCCACATGGACAGGGCTGGCCCCGGCCATTTTTATGAGAGGCTCGTATCCGGGATATACCGGGGATGGAAGAAGCACTTCATCACCGGGACTCAATATAGTTCTAAGGCTGATATCTATAGCTTCGGATGCCCCTACAGTAACGATGATTTCGGAATCCGCATCGTAGTGCAAGCCGTATTTTTCCACATCCTCCGCTATGGCCTGTCTTAACTCCGGAATTCCGGCGTTCATCGTATATGCAGTTTTGTTTTCTTCAATAGAAGTGATTGCGGCACTTTTCACCCGCTCCGGCGTTTGGAAATCAGGCTGGCCAATAGTAAGGGAGACGACGTCCTCATAGTCTCTGACCATGTTAAAAAACTGCCGGATCCCCGAGATTTGAAGTTGTTTTACTTGTTCATTCAATAAGTGTTCCACTTTATAACCACCTTTTGTTTCACATTAATAAACGATAGTCGTCCGGTATTTGCGACGATATGAAGAATACAGACGCTGTTTCATACATAAACTTACCCACTGATAGTACCATAAATCATTTTCCTTTCCGAAGGGGAGAAGGGAAAAGGTTACATTGCTTTGATAAAAATAGAAAAGACGCTGTAATTTAGCGTCTTTACCTCGGAACAATTATTTTAAAAAGGTTTACGTCGATTAACGTCGGACCCGCTGATTCCAGGGGACGACGCTCTGATTGCCGAGCATACTTCCGTAAGAGGATACAGGTGAAGGTTTTTTGAGTTGTTTACCTAAATATTGCTGAAGAGTACGCCTGGATTTAGAAAGAGAAGTTCTTGCTTTGGGGTTCCGGAAGCTGGTATCGACTTTCCCTAAATGTTTTAATTCCTGAAAATCTTTCTTCTGAGCAGGAATGTGAAAATAATACCCGGAGACTTCTATCAGTAAGGTGGAATGCTGTTTGCTTAATCTGGGACGGTCGGAATAATGCAGGCCGATTTTTTTGGCTTTGCCTTCTTTAAGAAGCTTGGCAACCACTTCTTTTTTCAATTCGTACAGCTGTCTCGGATCAGGGGCGGTCTTGGCATGGCGGTTGACCACATATAAAGATTCCGCAATTTCCCGCGGGGAAAACGGTTTTTCGTTCATAATTTTCTCCTTTCTATCCGTGCTTCTTCTATTGTATAGGGGGGGCGCATATAATGCAAAGTAATTATGAAGCGCCCTTGATCTTCTTCAGATCACTCATAATCGTCTCCATAGCCTCGCTGTTCGTTCCTTCATAGTTTTTGATGACTTTACCGTCGGGTGTTACGAGAAAGAATCCGGTGGCATGGGCATACTGATCGGAGTTCTCAAGTTTTTGCACCGGAGACTGGAATGATTTAATAGAAAGTTCCTTGATTTCTTCGAAAGGGTACCCGGTGTAGAAACTCCAGTTCCCGTAATCGGGATTGTATTTATCCGCGAACTGTTTCAGTGTTTTTACATCATCTGTAGACGGGTCTATAGAAAAGGAAGCCAGTCTGATATCCAGCCCTTCTTTTTCAATCTGGTTTTGCAGGCGCGACATATTACTCGTCATAGGAGGGCACACGGTGGTGCAGCTCGTAAAAATCATGTTGGCTACCCAATAGTCGCCTTTCATTTCTTCTTTAACATTCACTTTTTCTCCGTGCTGGTTTTTAGCCGAAAGATCGACTATGTCACGGGACATGTTTGAATCTATTTCTGCAGTACTGCCACAGGCACTGATGAATAATAATGAGAGCAATATAAAAAGTTTTTTCATTGTTTACTCCTTTCTGACGTATACATTGTATCATGAAAGATTATACGTCCCATTCTTTTCACAAAAATGTCGAAAAACGAAAAATGAGCAGGTATTCATTTTTTTATGGCGAACTGTTTTTAATATAAGGAGCTGATAAAATGAAGAAAGAAACAGTGATAATTACAGGTGGATCAAGCGGGATGGGTCTGGCGATGGCCACTCATTTTCTTGGGAACGGTGCAAATGTTGTCATCACGGGAAGAAACGAAGATAAACTGAACGAGGCCCTGAGTAATGCAGAGGGACAGGAAAGAATTCTAAGGGTAGTAATGGATGTAAGAGAACCGGAAGATGTGAAAAAGATGGTGGAAAAGACACACGATACATTTGGCAGGATTGACCATTTAGTAAATAATGCAGCAGGAAATTTCATTCAAAAAGCGGAAGAAATGTCTCCGAATGGATGGAAATCAGTGATCGATATAGTTCTGAACGGGACTTTTTACTGCAGCCGGGAGGTTATGAACTACTGGATCGCGAACAAAACCAAAGGGAGCATACTTAATATGGTGGCCACGTACGCCTGGAATGCGGGAGCGGGAGTAGTGCATTCGGCATCTGCAAAAGCAGGGGTCCTGACTATGACAAGAACGCTGGCCGTAGAATGGGGACGCAGGTACGGGGTGAGAGTCAACGCTATTGCCCCGGGCCCGATTGAAAGAACCGGGGGAGCGGAGAAATTATTCCAGTCGGAAGATGCTTATAAGCGTACTCTTGGTTCTGTACCTCTTGGACGGGTCGGAACTCCAGAGGAAATTGCGAAATTAGCAGGGTTCATCTTATCGGAGGATGCCTCCTATATGAACGGAGAAGTGGTAACTCTTGATGGCGGACAATGGTTGAACCAGTTTCCTTTTTAAAAAGGAAGAAGGCTCGGGAGGAAAACCTCTCAAGCCTTCTTATTTTTGAAGATTTTTTTCGTAACGATGTAAAGAAATGCCTGATTACGAAAATCGTTTAAATTATATAAAAGAATACAGTGATAAAATGAAGGATAGCCCCTGCAAGTACGAACAGATGCCATATCATATGGTGATGAGTGAAACCTCTCCATACATAGAACAGAGCCCCCACCGTATATGCGAGTCCACCCGCGACGAGGAAGATGATGCCGTCCGGGGCCAGGGAGGCAGTCAGGGCGTCCCACGCGATAACAATCATCCACCCCATAAGTACATAAATCAGTGTGGAGAGAACTACGAATTTCTTAACGAAAAATATTTTGAATACGACACCCACTACAGCAGCTCCCCATACGATGCCGAAAAGTGTCCAACCGAGTTTACCGCCAAGTGCTATAAGAAGGATGGGGGTGTACGTTCCTGCTATGAATAGGTAAATGGAAGCATGGTCGAAAATTTCGAACAGATCTTTGATTTTTCCCTGAGGGAAGCTGTGTACGAGAGTGGAAGACAGGAACAGGAGAAGCATCGTAGCTCCATAAACAGCAGAGGCCGTAATCGTCCATACGTTACCGTCGAAACTTGAGAAAGTTACGAGAAGGACGAGCATGGCTATACTTAAAACAGCTCCTATGCCGTGTGTAATGGCATTGGCCAATTCTTCTTTTTTTGAAAAAATATGTGTTTCCAATTGATCATCTCCAGGTAAAATCTAATGAGTTCATTATAAGCTAACGGGCAAAGAAAAGAAAATAAGGTTTACTATCCGGTATATAAAGGTAAATATCACAGGATATTGCAGCCGGTCGTTTTTGAAGCGGGATTATGGTATCATAGAAGAGGTGCTCCTGTAATGTGAAAAGAATGAGGAGTGAAGATAATGTTGCAATTGGAAAGTGAAAAGAACGAAACGTTACTGGTGAAAGATCTTATGATTTCTTCCGAAAAAGTAGCACACGTCCAGTCCGGCAACCCGCTCGAACACGCCTTGCTTGTTCTTATTAAAACAGGCTATTCATCGGTGCCGGTTCTGAATTCCCGGTTTCAGTTCGAAGGAATTATCAGTAAAACGAAAATACTGGAAGAATCGCTCGGACTTGAACAGTTTGAAATGAACAGGCTGGGGGATATAAGCGTACGGGAGGTCATGGATCCGGACGTCCCATGCCTGAAGAAAAACCATACGTTTATCGACGCACTTCATAAATTGATCGACCATCCGTTTATATGTGTTATCGGGGATAATGATGAGTTTGACGGAATTGTAACCAGAAGAGAAATACTGAAGAACGTCAGTAAAAGTTATCACGAATCCAAGAATAAGTGAGGAACCCCCTCGCTTATTCTTGTCACGGCACAAGTGCTTTGGTAAAGTAGATGAGAAAAGAGATACATAAGGAGGTAACGACATGAATCAAATGGATGCAAATGAAATTATCAGTTTCATATCTAACAGTGAGAAATCCACGCCGGTGAAAGTATACGTAAAAGGTGAAAATCTCTCGAACATTGATTTCGGTAAAGAAGTGCGGGACTTTGTTTCCGGTACTTCCGGAGTCCTTTTCGGTGAATGGAACGCGGTTAAAGCCGTTCTCGATGCTAATGAAAAAGACATCGAAGACTACGAAGTGGAAAATGACCGTCGTCATTCTGCTATCCCTCTCATGGACCTGAAAGACGTCAACGCACGAATTGAACCGGGCGCCATTATCCGTGACCAGGTGGAAATCGGAGACGGAGCCGTTATTATGTATGGATCTTCCATCAATATCGGATCGGTGATCGGTGAAGGTACAATGATCGATATGAACGTAGTACTGGGTGGTCGCGCCACTGTAGGAAAGAATTGTCATATTGGTGCCGGGGCAGTACTCGCAGGCGTCATCGAACCGCCATCTGCTAAACCTGTAGTCGTGGAAGATGGTGTAGTAGTCGGTGCGAACGCTGTTATCCTTGAAGGCGTGACCGTAGGAGAAGGTGCTGTGGTTGCTGCAGGCGCTATAGTAACGGAAGATGTAGAACCGAATACCCTCGTGGCAGGGTCTCCGGCACGCAAACTGAAAGACATTGATGACCAGACGAAAGCGAAGACTGAAATCAAACAGGAACTTCGTAAACTGAAGTAATCTTAAATCATGAAGCTGTCCTTTCCGAAGGGCAGCTTTTCTGGTAAGGAGGCGAAAAAATGGATTACGTTAAAACGAGAAGAGCTCTTCATAAAATACCGGAACTCGGATTCGAAGAAGTGAAGACACAGCAGTTGCTTCTGGATATGATCGATACGATGCCCGGAGACAATCTCACAGTAGAGACGTGGAGGACAGGGATATTCGTGTTCGTACGGGGGGCATCCCCGACAAAAACGATCGGGTACCGGACAGATATCGACGGTCTTCCTCTGGAAGAAAACACGGGATATTCTTTTTCTTCCGAACACCCCGGAAGAATGCACGCGTGCGGTCACGACTTCCACATGACAATCGCACTTGGGGCTCTTGAATACATGGCTGCTGAACCCCCGCGGAATAACGTTCTGTTTATATTCCAGCCTGCGGAGGAAGGGCCCGGGGGAGCAGAACCCATGTTAAGATCCGAGCCGATGAAGAAGTGGAAACCGGACACCATTTTTGCCCTTCATGTTGCGCCCGAACTTCCTGTGCGCACTATTTCAACCAGACCGGGCCTCCTGTTTGCGAACACGAGTGAGCTTTACATCGATTTCAAAGGTGTGGGGGGGCACGCGGCTTATCCGCATAAAGCTTTCGATATGACAGTAGCAGCGAGTTATTTTGTGACCCAGCTTCAGCAAATAGTCGCAAGGAGGGTAGACCCTCTGGACAGTGCAGTAGTTACCATCGGTAAGATACAGGCGGGAACGGTGCAGAATATTATTGCTGAAACATCAAGGCTGGAAGGGACGATCCGCACAACGTCCGGCAGCGTCATGAAAGATGTGAAAGGGGAAATAGAGAAGTTAGCACGTGGTATGGAAATCTCCAATGACTGCAATATAACCATCGATTACGGTGCTAATTACTATCAGGTATATAATGAAGAGGAAGTGACCGAAAAATTCACTGCTCTTATGAAAGAGATGGGATATGATTGCAGGGAAGCCGACAGAGCTATGACCGGGGAAGATTTCGGTTACATGCTGAAGGAAATACCGGGGTTCATGTTCTGGCTCGGGGTGGATTCACAAGCGGGTCTGCACCAGTCCTCTCTAAAACCCAAAGAAGAAGCATTGGAGTATGGAGTATCCATAGTCAAAGATACTTTATATCATCTTTAGAAGTTCATTTATTCAGAAGCATCCGTACAAAGTTAAACAGAGAGAACGGGAACCGGTCGACAGCCTCCGGTTCCCGTTCTCTCTGTTATTTATATGAGAAGATAAGCGATTCACTCTTCCCCTGCATACCTTTCCAATTATATGATAAAGCAGAATCCCCCGAGATACTCTCCGGAAGATCTTAACAAACTGTTCAGCTTCTTGACTCATTAATTGTAGCTGTACTCTTCCTTTTTGGCTTCTGACCTGTCTTTGAAAATATTGACCTGATGAGGGAACGGAATTTCTATGCCTGCTGCATCGAATGCTTCTTTTATAGCTTTAAGCAAATCACGTTCTGCTCCCCACTGCTCCATGTTTTCAGTATGACCTAACAGGCGGAGAACTACTTCTGAATTGCCGATACTCTGGACCCCTAATACGTCCGGGCCTTCTTTAAAACGTGCATCTTCCTTGAACCGGTCAGCTACTCCCTGCAAAATGTGCAAAGCTTCATCAATATTGTCGTAATAGGAAATCTGGATGTCCACAAGGGCACGCATATTGCCTCTTGAATGGTTGCTTACACCCTCGATCAGCCGGTTCGGAATAAAATGAAGTGTACCATCAAAACCGCGTACTTTAGTTGTGCGTATCCCAATTTCTTCCACAATTCCGTCATAACCGCCTACTGTAACATAATCATCCACTTCAGCCTGTCGCTCCAGCAGAAGGAAGAAGCCTGTCATTACGTCAGCTACAAGGTTCTGCGCTCCGAACGCCACGGCGAGACCGATAATTCCCGCACCTGCCAGGAGCGGCCCGATGTTTATATTTACTGCACCGAGTAACATGACGACCAATATGAAAAGAAGAGTGTAGGAAAATATGTTAACACTGAGTTTTTCCAGGGTCTTCATACGCCCCGGGGCCAGTTTTCTTTTCTTTCCCATCGTTTCCATCGTTTTGGCAATGGCTTTTGATCCCAATGGATTAATAATGGAGAAAGCGACGAGTAAAATTACAATTTCAATTAAAACCGGCAAGACCGTACTTATTATACCGGCAAGATCAAATTCAATTCCGAATATTTCCATGGTATTCCCTCCTCTTTATAAAAAAATAATAAGAAAAAAAGTGTGAGAAATCAACCTGAACTTATTATCCGTATATTTTTCAATAAATTTAAAAAAATCTGTCAAAATGCTGGCAAATTATTTCGAAAACCGATATATTAAGATTACTGGAAACGGGGTGAAATGATGGACATATTCAAAAAACTGAAACAGTATTACTGGCCTTATAAAATGTGGCTTTTAGGGTCGATCATCGCGCTAATATTCGTAACTGCTATTACTGTCGTATATCCGATCGTATTACAGATTACTATAGATGAAGTGATCCGGGGAGAAAAATACTCCTGGATACCTTATATCAGTCTGATCTTCATTGCCCTCATGGGAATGAAAGCGATAGCTACTTACATCGATCAGTATTTCGGTGACTATTTTGGCATCCGCTCTGTTTTCTCTTTGCGGGAAGCACTTTACGAAAAGCTGCAGCGTCTTTCTTTCCGTTATTACGATAACGCGAAAACGGGGGACATTATGTCGAAGCTCACCGCCGATGTGGATGGATTCCGTTTTTTCTTATCTTTCGGGTTTTCGGAGTTTGTGCGCATTATACTATTGATGACGGCAAGTCTCGGAGTCATGTTTTACTACTCTATACCTCTGGCTCTTATAACTATGGCCGTTATGCCTTTTTTAGCGGTGGTCGTCTTCCGCTTCGACCGGATTGTACACCCGGCTTTCAGAAGAATAAGGAAGTCCTACGGTAATCTCAATACGCGGGTACAGGAAAATATAAGCGGCATGAATACAGTAAAATCACTGTCCCGCGAGGATTTCGAAGTTAACAGATTTTTAGACAGAAGCGGAGATTATCGCCAGACATACATTAATACTTCAAACATATGGGCCCGATATTTTCCTCTTATGGAATTCATCGGAAACGTAAGCGTTGTAGTGCTTCTCGCTTATGGGGGGTATCTCGTAATGAACGGGGAACTTCAGCTTGGAGAACTCGTCGCATTCTTTAACCTCGTGTGGCTCGTGCTCGGTCCGCTTATGAATTTCGGGTTCGTAATCAACCTGTTTTCACAGTCCAAAGCCTCCGGAGAGAGACTGCTGAGTATACTCGAGGAGGATGAAGATATTATAAACGACCCTGCTGTGGAACATGCACCGATCCGGGGCTCTGTAGTATTTGAAGACGTAACCCTGACTTACCCGGGGGAAGAGGATAAGGCTTTGCGTAACGTGACGCTCCACGCTCCGGCCGGTACAACGATTGGGCTCATCGGAGCTACGGGTTCAGGTAAAACGAGTGTTACTCAGGTCTTAACAAGATTCTATGAGCCGGAGTCGGGAAGTGTTTATGTGGATGGAAAACCTGTGAAAGATTATGATTTGCAGCATTTAAGAAGGAATGTAGGGGTCGTTCTGCAGGAATCCTTTCTGTTCTCCACCACAATTAAAGAAAATATCGCCTATGGAAACCCGCTGGCTTCTGAAGAAGACATTATCAATGCTGCCAAAAGAGCGCAGGCCCATGATTTTATTATGGAAACTCCGGAAGGGTATGACACGCTGCTCGGCGAAAGAGGAATGGGTCTTTCAGGGGGGCAGAAACAGCGGATTGCCATAGCCCGAGCCATACTTATCGATCCTGCCGTATTGATTCTGGATGACGCCACTTCCGCTGTCGATATGGAAACGGAATTCAAAATTCAGAAGGCTTTAAGGGAAGTGATGAAAGGGAGGACGACATTTATTATTGCTCATCGGATTTCCTCTATTAAGCATGCTGATGAAATTCTGGTGCTCGACAGGGGGAGAGTGGTGGAAAGAGGGGGACATGAAGACCTGCTTGTAAACAAAGGAACATACCGGAGAATCTATGATATCCAGTATAAAGACAGGGATAAAATATTTAAAGCTCATCGGCAGTAAGAAAGGAGGGGTCAAATGGCACGTAATAAAAAACACCTGGAAAGATTTCAGTATACCCAGGACCAGGCTATAGAGAAACCGTTTAATTGGAAACAACTGCTGCGTCTTCTGAAGTACTTGCGTCCTTACACGAAAAAACTGCTTCCTATAGCAATTACGGCTATGCTCGTCTCCACGTTAGTCCGGATGTTCGTACCTGTCCTTATCGGTAGTGTAGCCATTGACAGCGCTATAGCGGACAAGGATGTCCCTTTTTTGACTTGGCTCGTTATCGGTATTTCTCTTATGTATCTGATCAGTTATGCCGGGAATAATCTTCGTATAAAATATGTGAATATACTGGGACAAAACGTCATCTATGATTTGAGGAGGCACTTATTTACTCACGTGCAGCGGCTTTCTCATCGATTCTTCGACACAAAATCGGCCGGGTCGATTCTTGTCAGGATTATGAATGATATTAATTCGCTGCAGGAGTTGTTTACGAACGGTATCATTAACGTACTGATGGATATCGTTCTGCTTACAGGCATTGTGGTACTTTTATTCGCGTTGAGTCCTAAACTTGCTATTGCAATTCTTATTGTTCTTCCGCTCATGTTTTATATTTCCACGAAACTGAGAAGGAACATACGCAGGTCCTGGCAGACAGTCAGAATCGAACAGTCCAAGCTGAACTCTCATTTAAATGAAAGTCTGCAGGGAATGAGGATTACGCAGGCGTTTGCTCAGGAAGATGAAAATGCCGAATATTTTGAAGGGATAAATACAAGTAACTTCAATGCCTGGAAAGAAGCTTCGAGGAAGAGTGCCATGTTTCGTCCATTCGTTGAAATGAGTAATGCAATAGGAACTGTTATACTGCTTGCATATGGTGCTTACTTAATTCTTGAGGGAGATGTCACGGTAGGAACGTTTGTAACCTTCTCTATCTATCTCGGTATGTTCTGGGAACCTATATCAAGACTCGGTCAGATGTACAATCAGTTGCTGATGGCAATGGCAGCGTCAGAGAGGATA
Source organism: Salimicrobium humidisoli (assembly GCF_002295105.1). GTDB lineage: Bacteria > Bacillota > Bacilli > Bacillales > Halobacillaceae > Salimicrobium > Salimicrobium humidisoli. The sequence continues at coordinate 37,192 of NZ_NSGH01000016.1, forward strand.
TTCGAGTTCCTGGATGAACAGCCGAACGTAAAAGAAAAGGAAGATGCGATCGAATTAAAAAGCATAAATGGTCACATAGAGTTTGACCGCGTAAAATTCGCCTATGATACCGAGAGAATAGCCATCCCTGACTTATCTCTTGAGATAAAACAGGGTGAGACGGTTGCTCTCGTAGGACACACCGGTTCCGGTAAGTCCACAATCGCGAATCTGATCAGCAGATTTTATGATCCTACTGAAGGAGAAGTGAGAATAGACGGAATCGATCTGCGTGATGCGAAAATCGACAGCATCCGCTCCCGGATTAGTGTTGTACTTCAAGACACCTTCATTTTCTCGGGGGATATTATGGAAAATATCAGGTTCGGAAGGCCGGAGGCAAGTGATGAAGAAGTGAAAGAGGCTGCCCGGGTGGTGGGAGCGGATGAGTTCATTGATCGGCTGCCTCACGGATACAGGACGGAAGTAGAAGAGCGGGGCAACATTTTATCGGCAGGAGAGAGACAACTGCTTTCGTTCGCCAGAGCTCTCCTTGCCGATCCGAGTATTCTCATTCTTGATGAAGCTACGTCAAGTATCGACACGGAAACCGAAATGAAAATCCAGGAAGCACTGAACAGACTTTTAAAAAATCGTACAGCTATTATGATAGCTCATCGCCTGTCTACTATCAGAGAAGCCGATAAAATCTTTGTACTGGAGAATGGAAAAGTTCTGGAGCATGGATCGCATGAAGAACTGATGGAAAAAGAAGGGGAATATTATGAGCTGGTAAAATCCCAGTTTCAAATGCTTGATGCTATCTGACCTGCCGTTATTCCGGCAGGTCTTTTGACTAAGTGAAACTTTAAAAATGCGGGCTTTCCCTCTGCGATCCGCTACTGCTTTTACTCTACCGGAGAGTTCCGGTCACTAAATGTTAACAAAGTTCTTTTTCACTTAAATGACACAGGTCTATGAGTAGACACGTTTCCTCAGGGTAAGGTATTATAGTTGGTAACAGGATATTGTGAAATAAGTCACAAATTTGTCAAAACCTGATACGGATCAAACTGTAATCAGTTATCATAAGAGGGGGAAATAAAATGATTGAATTGGATTCCGTCATGCTGAGCCGTATGCTTACGGCTATGACGCTGATTTTTCACATTATTTTCGCTACAGTAGGCGTAGGAGTTCCGGTCATGATCTCCATAGCCGAACTCATCGGAATAAAGAAAAAAGATAAATATTATTCGTTAATGGCGAAAAGGTGGGCTAGGGGCTTCACGATAATTGTGGCAGTAGGCGTGGTTACCGGTACGGCTATAGGTCTGCAGCTTTCTCTGCTGTGGCCGAGTTTTATGCAGCTGGCCGGCAAGGTGATTGCTCTGCCGCTGTTTATGGAAACTTTCGCTTTCTTCTTTGAAGCTATTTTCCTCGGGGCATATCTCTATACGTGGGACCGCTTTAAGAACCCTATGACTCACTGGTGGCTCTCCATTCCCATTATAATTGGCGGAACATTGTCCGCATTCTTCATTACAACAGTGAACGCCTTTATGAATACACCTGCAGGGTTCGATGTGGAGGATGGAGTAATCAACGCGATTAACCCGTTGGCAGCAATGTTCAACCCTGCGACTCCAACGAAGGTCTTTCACGTGGTGTCTTCAGCTTACATGACTTCAGCGGCGATTCTTGCGACGATAGCTGCTGTAACGTATCTCGTGAAACGGGATCAGGAATATGCGAAGCGCGCGCTGAAGCTGACAGTTACAGCCACACTTGTTTTCTCCATCTCCACGGCTGTGGCCGGAGATTTATCTGCAAAATTCCTGGCAGAATACCAGCCGGAGAAACTCGCGGCAGGGGAATGGCACTTTGAAACTGAAGAAGGTGCGGACCTTGTGCTCTTCGGTACCCTGAATGATGATAATGAAATTACCGGTGAGATACGATTACCGAAAGCCTTGAGCTTTCTGGCTTACGGAAATTTCGATGCGGAAGTGACGGGACTTGATAAAATTCCTGATGACGAAGAGCCTCCGCTATTTATTCACTATTTCTTCGACCTGATGGTATCGATAGGAATGTTTGTACTTCTGGTGTCCGGGTTGTATGTACTGATGACCTATGTCAAGAAATGGAACCCGCATAATAAGCTGATGCTCTGGGCGCTGACTACCATCGGTCCTTTATCCATGCTTGCTATTGAATTTGGCTGGGTGTACGCCGAAATCGGACGCCAGCCCTGGATTATGAGAGGGTTTATGAAAGTGGCCGAGGGAGCTACTACATCGCCGAACGTGGGAGCTATGTTCCTGCTGTTTTTCCTTCTGTATTTTGTTCTTGGCATCGGTACTCTTGTAGTTCTCCGTAAAATGTTCAAAGATCATCCTGCGGAAGTGGAACTTGAACATCTTTACACGGAAGTTGGTAAAGGAGGGGAGCGATAATGGGATACGAATATATAGGTATCACAGTTTTATGGGTGTTTCTCTACGGATATCTGATTGTAGCTTCCGTTGATTTCGGAGCAGGATTTTTTGCTTATTACGCAAGAAGAACGAACAAAGATCATATTATGAATAAATTGATTTCCAGGTATCTATCACCTGTCTGGGAAGTGACGAACGTGTTCTTCGTGTTTTTCTTCGTAGGACTCGTCGGCTTCTTTCCGGATATGGCTTACTACTTCGGACAGGCGCTGTTAATACCCGGAAGTATTGCAATTGTGCTGTTGGCTATCCGGGGTTCCTTCTATGCGTTTGAAAGTTACGGCTCAAAAAATAACTCTGTTTTCATGTTTCTCTATGGAGCTACGGGTTTATTGATACCTGCTTCACTTTCTACGGCTCTTACTATTTCGGAAGGAGGCTTCCTTAACGTAACGGACGACGGGGTAAGACTGCAGATTACTGAACTGCTGCTAAGTCCGTACTCCTGGAGTGTAGTCTTACTTGCAATCGTCTCCGTGCTTTACATCAGTTCGATGTTTCTGTCATATTATGCCCATAAGGCGGGAGATAAAGACGCTTTATCGTTGTTAAGAAAGTACGCTCTGTTTTGGAGCATTCCTACGATTATCGCCAGTATGACGGTGTTTATAGCTATGAGTCAGCACAACCCCGAGCACTTCGACAGGCTGTTCGATTACTGGTGGGTGTTTGGGCTCAGTGTGTTGTTCTATCTGATAGCTGTATTTCTCGTCTACAGTGAAAAACTGTACGGCTTTGCCTTTATCGCCGTAATGCTACAGTTCTTCTTCGCTTTCTTCGGATATGGTGTTTCGAAACTGCCGTATCTGCTTTACCCGCACGTTACGATTTCCGAAAGTGTAACGCCTGATGCTATGGGATTGGCTCTGGTAGTCGCATTTATAGGCGGGCTGCTGTTACTTATCCCTTCTCTGGTGATGCTGATGAGAATGTTTTTGTTTGATGCAGATTATATCAAAGGTAATAAATAGCTGGAGAGGTCTTCCTCTCCGGCTATTTTTGAGATAATATACGCGTAGGAAGGGTGGAATTAGTGATGAAAAGAGAATTTGCCGTAATAGGCCTGGGCAGATTTGGAGGTAGTATCTGCCGGGAATTGAGTGAAGAGGGGATGGATGTCCTCGCAATCGATACGGATGAAGATAAGGTGAACGAATTCAAAGATATAGCTTCCCACGCTGTTATTGCTGATGCTACCGATGAAAATGCATTGAAAGAGCTTGGAATTAGGAACATTGATCATGTGATCGTGGCAATAGGGGATAATATTCACGCAAGTATACTTGCTACACTTATACTGAAGGAACTGGGTACTAAAACCCTGACTGTAAAAGCACAGAATGACTACCATGAGAAGGTACTGAATAAAATTGGTGCTGACCACGTAGTGCATCCGGAGAGGGATATGGGTAGAAGAATAGCTCACAATATCATCTCCAACAATATCCTTGACTACATTGAGCTGTCTGATGACCATAGCGTCGTGGAGGTAAAAGCCGGAAGCAAGATGCGTGGGAAATCACTCATCGATCTGGATATTCGTGCTCAGTATGGTTGTAACGTAGTTGCTATCAAAAGAAACAGGGACATAATCGTTTCACCGAGAGCTACAGAAAATATAAAAGAAAGTGACGTACTGATAGTGATCGGTGCTGATATAGATATCAGCCGCTTTGAAAAACATCTCGTCGTGGAAGAAGATTAGACAGATACTTACGGAACAAATAAAAAAGCGCGCCCTCCGGGAAAAATGTCTTCCGGGGGGCGCGCTTTAATAATTATTAAACTGATGGAATCATACTTCCATAATGATAGGAAGAATCATCGGACGGCGTTTTGTCTTTTCGAAAAGGAACGGAGCAATCGTATCAGTGATTTCGTTCTTGATTTCCGACCACTGGGTTGTCCGGCGTTCCATGACTTTATTTACATGCTTAGTAACAAGCTTCTGTGCATCTTTGATCAAGTCTTCGGATTCTCTCATGTAAACGAATCCTCGGGAGATGATGTCAGGGCCGGAAGCAATCTTGAATTCTTTCATATTAATGCTTACGACTACAATCACAAGACCTTCCTCGGATAAAATACGGCGGTCCCGAAGAACTATATTACCTATATCGCCGATGCCGCTGCCGTCCACATAAACAGATCCGGATGGGATTTTACCTGCTACCATCGCTTCGTCTTTGCCTAACGCAAGCACGTCACCGTTATCCATGACGAATGTATTGTCAGGTTCCACATCACAGTCTTCGCTTAGTTTGGCATGTTCCTTGAGCATGCGGTACTCTCCGTGAATCGGCATGAAGAATTTAGGCTGGATCAGACGGAGCATCAGCTTCATTTCTTCCTGACTTCCGTGTCCGGAAGTATGGATGTCGCTGAGGGGTCCGTGAATCACTTCGGCACCCGCACGATAAAGTTTGTTGATGGTACGACTGACACTGATAGTATTACCAGGGATTGGGGATGATGAGAATACAACAGTGTCATTTGGGATGATCTGGATCTGACGGTGTGTACCGTTTGCAATTCTGGAAAGCGCGGCCATAGGCTCTCCTTGCGAACCGGTACACAGAATAGCTACTTCATGAGCCGGGAGACGGTTAATTTCATGAGCATCTATGAATGTACCTTTGGGAGCGTTGATGTATCCGAGTTCCTGACCGATACGTATGGAAGATTCCATACTTCTGCCGAAAACGGCCACTTTTCTATTGTGCTTCACAGCACCTTCCACCATTTGTTGCAGACGGTAAATGTTAGAAGCGAAAGTTGCAAAAATCAGGCGTCCTTTAGCGCGGGAGAAGACGTTCTGAATATTTTCGCCAACGACTCTCTCTGATTTAGTGAAGCCTGGTACTTCAGCGTTCGTACTGTCCGAAAGCAGTGCAAGAACGCCTTCTTTCCCGATTTCAGCCATACGCGCGATATTTGCCGGTTCTCCGACCGGGGTGAAATCAAATTTAAAATCACCCGTATGCACGATGTTACCGGGAGGTGTTTTGACCACAATACCGAAGGAATCAGGAATACTGTGAGTCGTACGGAAGAAAGACACAGAGGTCTTGCGGAATTTAATTACATCATCTTCCTGGATTTCATGGAGCTTGGTGCTCCTTGTCAATCCATGCTCACTGAGTTTATTTTTCAAAAGGCCTGCTGCCAGCTTCCCGGCGTAGACAGGGATGTTAATTTCACGCAACAGATAAGGAATACCGCCGATATGGTCTTCGTGTCCGTGAGTGATGAATAACCCTTTGATTTTATCCTGGTTCTGGATAAGGTACGTGTAGTCAGGGATAACGTAGTCAATGCCCAGAAGTTCGTCTTCCGGGAATTTGATACCGGCGTCAATGAGGATAATTTCGTCTTGAAATTGGACGCCATACGTATTTTTACCGATTTCTCCAAGGCCGCCTAAAGCAAAGACGGCAGTCTGGTCGTTTTTAACGAATTTCATTATTAAAACGACTCCATTTTGAAATCTTTGTCCTGCTGCTCATACTGAAGGTGTTCCTCACTTAAACCTTCAATATACTCAATATTTACGTTCTTATCGGCTAATTTTTCACGTACCTCGCGTTCTATTTCTGCTTCTACGTACATAGAATCAGTACGTTCTCTTACAGGCACTTCATTCGGAAGTTCCTGGTAATAAACTTTGTAAACCATTACATTTATCTCTCCTTTATTAAAAAAATACATACCTCACACGTTCTCCCGGAATTCAAATAAGCTTCACGCATACATCTTTCGCTCGAGTATTCGTTTCCAACGTTTTTTTAGCTTTCTTTTTAAACGCTTCATCATAGCGTCCATCTCCCTTCAGGCTAATGGAAGAAAACTGTTACCAAAACGTATGACCGCCCAATCCCTGTTACTTATAGTATAATACGGTTTTACTTATAATGAAACAACTAACTTAATTATAAGGGTAAAGTTTTTGTTTTCGGTGTAATACAAAAAAGGGGAAGAGCCCGTTCCTTTCAAAAAAATTGCACTCATGCTAAAGTATATCCATCAAAGAATATTCAGTCCGGGGAGGAAGGAAGATGACGAAAAAATTAGCCTTTTTTGATATAGACGGCACACTTTTGGACCATGATAAAAAGTTACCGCAATCCACGATAGACACAATCAGAAAGCTTCAGGACACAGGGGTTTACTGTGCGATTGCGACCGGGAGAGCCCCTTTTATGTACAAAGGGATCAGAGAGCAGCTTGGTATCAGTTCTTTTATCAGTTTTAACGGACAATATGCAGTACTGGAAGGGGACCCTGTTTATAAAAACCCTCTGAAACACGAAGAACTTGCATCTCTTCATAAGAAAGCGATCAGCAATAATCATCCTGTGATCTTCATGAGTGACGAGAATATGATGGCTACGAGACCCGGAAGCTGGCGTATCGAGCAGGCGCTCGGTTCCCTCCATTTCGAATATCCCGAGGTTGATGACCGCTACTATGAGAAGAAGGAGATGTATCAGTCCCTTTTATTTTGTGAAGGGGAGGAAATTGAGAGTTACCGGCAGACACATACAGCTTTCGATTATATCCGATGGCATAAATACTCCTGTGATATTATTCCGAGTGGAGGATCGAAATCAGAGGGAATAAGAAAGCTTATCGAGTCTGCAGACGTAGCGATGGAGAATGTCTACGCTTTTGGAGATGGCCCGAATGATGTGGAAATGATCCGTGATGTAGGTACGGGTATCGCTATGGGGAATGCCGTGCCCCAGGTGAAAGCTGTGAGCGACTATGTAACAGATGATGTTTCCAAAGACGGACTGACAAAAGCTGTATATGAAGTCGGTCTGTTATAATATAAAATCCTGCCGCACTCGAACGAGTGCGGCAGGATTTTTTGTCAGAAGGTTCCACTTAATCGGCCGGAGTAGCATTTTCCGGTAAGGCATACGGCTGATCTTTGTTTATATGATCATAAAACATGATGCCGTTCAGGTGATCAAGTTCGTGTTGAAATACTATTGCAGCGAAGTCTTTAAGTCTGAGCTTCACTTCTTCCCCGTCAAGTGTCGTGGCTTTCATAGTTATCCTGCGGTATCGCGGGACATATCCGGGTACCTCTCTGTCAACGGATAAACAGCCTTCACCGGTAGAAAGGTAGGTGTATTCTACCGAATGGCTGATGATTTTCGGGTTGAAAAGTCCGTAGCTGTATTCTTTATCTTTTGTATCTGTAAAATGCACAGCCATCATACGTTTATTGATGTCAATTTGCGGAGCGGCGAGCCCTACTCCAGGGCGAAGCCCGTAACGGTCACACATCTCTTCATCCTGACTGTTTTTGACGAACTGCAGCATTTCCTCCAACGTTTTCCGGTCTTCCGGGCTTGGGGGGAGATCTACATTTTCAGCAGTTTTTCTCAGGGCAGGGTGCCCTTCCCTGACGATATCTTCCATCGTAATCATCGTTCTCATCCTTTCTTTCCTGGTTCCACGGGGAAAATCATCTTTTCATTTTATTCCAACTATTATACTATTGTAGATAGAAATGAAAAACAATAAAAGTTTTTGATTGATTAAGGGGGAAGCGATTGGTGAAGGGGAAGAACGTTTTGTTCATTATTGCAGGCTGTTCATTTTTATTTGCAGGCTGTTCCAGTCAGACGGCTCAGGAAGACATATATGACCACCTTGAAGAAACTGTTTCACTGGAAGAACCGTTCGAGAAATATCAGAAACAGATCAATGACCTGGAAAATGAAGAACGGGAGTTATATAAAGAAATCATTGCAGCAAAAGAAAGTGAGATGGACAAGATCGAGAAGCTTGCCGATAAAGCTCTTGAAAATGTCGAGGAAAGAAAAGATAAGCTGGATGCAGAAAACGAAAGTATTCAGTCTGCAAGGGATGAATTCGAAGAAGTGGAATCCTCTATCAGTAACATTGAGGAAAATGAAGAGGCCGGGTCCGCTGCCGAAAATATGGTAGCTGCCATGAACAAACGTTATAATGCCTACGAAGATATGCACTCCCTTTATGAAGAACTGCTGAAGATGGATGAAGAACTTTACGCAATGCTGAAGAAAGAGGATGCCGGAGAAGAAGAACTGCGTGCGCAAATAACCTCCGTAAATGATAAATTTACAGAAATCACGGAAGTAAATGAAACTTTCAATGAAAAGACTGAACAGTTTAATGAGTTGAAAAAGGAATATTATGAAGCTTCCGACCTGAACGTGAATTATAATAATAAGAAAGGGTAAGGCCGTAGGGAAATTACGGTCTTTTTCTTTTGCAACTTGAGACATTATCGTCTACAATTGTAACAGAAAGTAAAAGTGAGTAATACAGATTATAACCTAAGGATCCCCTGAATTCTCCCGGCTTCGGCGACATTACAAGTTACTGAAGCATTTAATCTAGCTGGAGGCCTGTGTATTGACGGATTTGTTTTTGTTAGGCTAGACTGTTAGTGGTAGAGTAATTGTACCAGTCGAAAACGGATTCGTTCCTGTAACAGTTACCGGGGACGAATTAGATGATTAATATCACGCCTCTCCGGGTATTGCGGGTAAGAGGTGCACAATGTATTTTTGGCTGAATGCAGGCGGGAGTTAATCAGTCTTTTTCAGGGTGATACTTACATTTCAAATGGAAAGGAAGAGGTGACAGACATTGAAACGAACTCTAGAAAATATCGAAAAACAGTTCGAAACGTTTCAAATTCTGAATGAGCAAGGCGAAATAGTAAACGAAGAGGCTATGCCGGATCTTTCGGACGACGATCTGAAGGAAATTATGCGTCGTATGGTATACACAAGAATTTTGGACCAGCGTTCCATTGCTCTCAACAGACAGGGACGTCTCGGTTTTTACGCTCCTACAGCAGGACAGGAAGCCTCCCAGCTGGGCAGTCACTATGCACTGGAACAGGATGACTTTATTCTTCCGGGCTACCGCGACGTTCCTCAGCTGATCTGGCAGGGTCTGCCACTATACAAAGCTTACTTGTTCTCTAAAGGTCACTATATCGGTAACCAGATGCCTGAAGAAGTGAAAGCGGTAAGTCCTCAGATTATAATAGGTGCTCAGATCACTCAGGCGGCCGGTGTAGGACTCGGCTTCAAGAAGCGCGGTGAAAAGACAATCGCAATAACTTATACAGGAGACGGAGGCGCGTCTCAGGGTGACTTTTATGAAGGTGTGAACTTTGCGGGTGCTTTCGGTGCTCAAACGGTGTTCGTCGTTCAGAACAACCAGTATGCTATTTCCGTACCTTCCGAAAAACAGACTGCTGCTCAGACGATTGCTCAGAAAGCAGTTGCCGCAGGTATTGAAGGTATACAGGTAGACGGTATGGACGTTCTCGCTGTTTATGCAGCAACGAAAGAAGCCCGTGAAAGAGCTATTAACGGTGAAGGTCCTACTCTGATTGAAACACTTACGTATCGTTACGGACCTCACACTATGGCCGGGGACGATCCGACACGTTACCGTACTGAAGACACTGATAACGAATGGGAACAAAAAGATCCGATCGTTCGTTTCCGTAAGTATCTTGAAAGCAAAGATCTATGGAGTGAGGAAGAAGAAAACGAAGTGATTGAAAAAGCGAAAGAAGAAATTAAAGCCGCCATCAAGGAAGCGGATAACACTGCCAAACAGAAGGTTACTGACCTGATGGATATTATGTATGAAGAACTTCCGCAGAATCTACAGGAACAACGGGAAGAATACGCTGAAAAGGAGTCGAAATAAATCATGGCACAAATGACAATGATTCAAGCCATCACGGATGCAATGCGCACAGAACTCGGCAATGATGAAAATGTGCTGGTCTTCGGTGAAGACGTTGGTTACTATGGCGGGGTCTTCCGTGCAACGGAAGGCCTGCAGGATGAATTTGGCGAAGATCGCGTGTTTGACACCCCTCTTGCCGAATCAGGTATAAATGGTATGGCGATAGGACTTGCTCTGACAGGATATCGTCCTGTCCCTGAAATACAGTTCTTCGGCTTCGTGTTCGAAACGATGGATGCAATTGCCGGCCAGATGGCACGCTACCGTTATCGTTCCGGTGGTACCCAGTCGATGCCGATTACGATACGTTCTCCTTTCGGAGGAGGAGTCAACACACCCGAGTTGCACGCGGACAGCCTTGAGGGGACTATGGCTCAAATGCCTGGACTTAAAGTTGTGATCCCGTCCAACCCGTATGACGCGAAAGGGCTTCTGATCCAATCCATACGCGATAACGATCCTGTTATCTTTCTCGAACACATGAAACTTTATCGTTCTTTCCGTGAAGAAGTTCCGGAAGAAGACTATACGGTGGAACTCGGTAAAGCATCAGTTAAGAGAGAAGGTTCTGACGTTACTCTTATCGGTTACGGTGCTATCGTCCACACAGCGCTGAAAGCGGCGGAACAACTCGAAGAGAAGGGAGTTTCGGCTGAAGTTATCGACCTCCGGACAGTGAGCCCGGTTGATTATGATACTATCATCGAATCCGTGAAGAAGACGAACCGTGCAGTAGTACTGCAGGAAGCTCAAAAACAGGCAGGTATCGCTTCCAACGTTGTAGCCGAGATTCAGGAGAGAGCTATTCTTCATCTCGAAGCTCCAGTGTTGCGTGTTACTGCCCCGGATACACTCTATCCGTTTACCCAGGCGGAAAGCGTGTGGCTCCCTGATCACACTTCAATCATCGAAAAAGTTGAAAGTGTAATGAATTTTTAATAAACCAAGTAGGAGGTAATCCCTGATGGCATATGAATTTAAATTGCCGGATATCGGTGAAGGTATCCACGAAGGTGAAATTGCAAAGTGGTTTGTAGAGGAAGGGCAGGAAATTGCGGAAGATGATGTCCTTTGTGAAGTACAAAACGATAAAGCCGTAGTAGAAATCCCTTCTCCTGTAGAAGGAACTGTCAAAAAGATCCATGTAGACGAAGGTGTAACTACAACTGTAGGTACAGTTATTATTACGTTCGATGCAGAAGGTTACGATGACGGGTCCTCCGAAGAGGAAAGCGGAGAATCGGAAGAAGAATCAAAAGAAGAGTCCAAAGAGGATTCGAAACAGGAAGCCGAGCAGGAACAAAGTGACGAAAAACCGGCTGCCTCCGCTTCTTCCGAAAGCGAAGAGGATGATGGTTCAAGAGTGATAGCCATGCCTTCGGTACGGAAGTTTGCGCGTGAAAAAGATGTTAATATCCAGAAAGTTCAGGGTAGTGGTAAAAACGGACGTATTCTGAAAGAGGATATCGAAGCCTATGCGAACGGAGAACAGTCGGAAGCTCAGGCTTCTGCAGAAGAAGAGACTCAGGAAGAGTCTGCCGGTAAACAGCAGGTTCCATCAGGCGAAGCCTATCCTGAAACTCGCGAGAAAATGAGCGGTATGCGTAAAGCAATTGCTAAAGCAATGGTGAACTCGAAGCATACAGCGCCGCATGTTACACTTATGGATGAAGTGGACGTGACGGAACTTGTAGCTCACCGTAAGAAGTTCAAAGAAGTTGCTGCTGAACAGGACATTAAACTGACTTATCTTCCATATGTGGTGAAAGCTCTTGTATCAACGCTTAAGAAATATCCGGTATTGAATACGTCTCTGGACGATGAAACAAATGAAATTATCCAGAAACATTATTACAACATCGGAATAGCGGCGGATACGGATAGAGGACTGCTTGTACCTGTAGTGAAAGAAGCTGATCGCAAAGCGATGTTCACTATCTCTGATGAGGTGAACCAGCTTGCTGTTAAAGCTCGCGATGGTAAACTTACCGGAGAAGAAATGAAAGGTGCTTCCACTACTGTTACAAATATCGGCTCTGCCGGTGGTCAGTGGTTCACACCTGTTATTAACCATCCGGAAGTTGCGATACTGGGTATCGGAAGAATTGATGAGAAACCTGTAGTAAGAGACGGAGAAATTGTAGTAGCTCCGGTACTGGCAATCTCTCTAAGCTTCGACCACAGAATTATCGACGGTGTAACTGCACAGCAGGCAATGAATCACATCAAGCGTTTACTGAACGATCCACAACTAATTATGATGGAGGCGTAAAGTATGGTAGTAGGAGATTTCCCAATTGAAGTAGACACATTAGTAATAGGAGCAGGACCTGGCGGCTATGTAGCTGCTATCCGTGCTGCTCAAACAGGTCAAAAAGTTACTATCGCTGAAAAAGGAAATCTTGGAGGAGTATGCCTGAACGTGGGTTGTGTTCCTTCCAAGGCTCTTATTGAAGCAGCTCACAACTTCGAGAAAGCAAAAGGTGACGAGGATATGGGTATTTCCTCCGAAAACACCACTGTAGATTTCTCTAAAGTACAAAGCTGGAAAGGCGGCGTCGTCCAGAAACTTACCGGCGGCGTACAAAGTCTTCTGAAAGGTAACAAAGTAGACGTCGTAAAAGGCGAAGCTTATTTTGTCGATCAGAATACAGTGAAGATTATGGATGAAAAGCAGTCACAGACTTACAAGTTCAAAGATTGCATTATCGCAACCGGTTCCCGTCCTATCGAAATTCCTAATTTCAAATTCTCTGAACGCGTTCTTGATTCTACAGGTGCGCTGGAGCTGAAAGAAATTCCGAAGAAACTGATTGTCATCGGAGGCGGATATATAGGTACAGAACTCGGTACTGCCTATGCAAACTTCGATACGGAAGTTACTATTCTTGAAGGAATGGATCGCATACTGAACGGATTTGAAAAAGATCTTGTTCAGCCGGTTAAGAAGAACCTGAAGAATAAAGGTGTCGAAGTAGTAACTAACGCCATGGCCCAGGGCGTGGAAGAAACTGAAGACGGTGTGAAGGTTACGTATGAAGTGAACGGCGAAGAGAAAACGGCTGAAGCAGACTATGTACTGGTTACAGTCGGACGTAAACCGAACACAGATGAGCTGGGTCTTGATGAAATGGGAATGGAAATGGATGATAAAGGTTATATCCAGGTGGATAAACACAGTCGTACGAACTTCGAAAATATTTATGCGATTGGTGATATAGTCCCTGGACCTCCTCTGGCCCATAAAGCTTCTTATGAAGGTAAAATCGCAGCAGAAGTTATTGCCGGAGAGAAAGCGGAAGTGGATTACATGGCTATTCCTCTAGTCGCGTTCTCCGATCCGGAAATCGCTTCTGTCGGCTACACGAAAGAAACAGCTGAAGAAGCCGGCTATGAAGTAAAAGAGTCCAAGTTCCCGTTCCAGGCAAATGGACGCGCGCTATCCCTGAATAGTACAGAAGGGTTCCTTAAGCTTATTACAAGAAAAGACGACGGGCTTATCATCGGTGGTCATGTTTCCGGTGCTAATGCAAGTGATATGATAGCTGAAATCGGGCTTGCTATTGAAACAGGCATGACAGCTGAAGATCTGTCACTTACGATTCATGCGCACCCTACTCTCGGTGAAGTAAGTATGGAAGCAGCCGAAGTAGCAATGGGTCGTCCTATCCACACTATGTAATAGATCAGCATCCCTGCAGAAGGAATTCCTTCTGCAGGGTTTTTTTACATATAGACAGTTGTACAAACAGGTTCCACGCCATTAAAAAGCCATGAGTGCATGCTCATGGCTTTTTCAGGATAGTATGCTGTTAAGTTCACTAATGATTTTATTCGTGCTCAAATCGTTTCCTGAGACTTTCCCGACAGTCTTACCATCTTTCATAATGATTATAGCAGGCTCGTTCGTTAAAGGGTGGGTGAGTTTCCGTTCATTAACTTTCTCTTTGGAGAAATTGAAGGAATAGGGAGCAGAGGCCTTGAATTCGAGCAATGCGTTCATATAAGACTTCGGAGTCCGGTTATCTTCATCAGAAACGACTATGAGATCATAGTCATTTCCATCAGCATAAATGACATCCACAGTCGGAGTAGTTAAATGCAGGGTAAGGGTAAACAATACTATATAAATGAATAGGAAAGAGTACTTCACAGTCTGACCATCTCCTTCGCTTGTAACTCTCCCATTAACAATAACAAACAAAAAAGACTACCCCGGGGATGTAATTGAAATGTTATGAAAAAGACACCCGTTTGTAGACTCCGGTCATGTCCTCGAAATTTTCAGGTCGTTGCTTCTCCTGATAAGCGTCAGGACATTCCGTATATTTCATAAAAATAGCACCCGGGCTAATTAGCCTCGGGTGCTTTAAAAATTATTTTTTCTTTCTTAAATCGACAAGTTTTTCTTCTTCTTTGAATGCTTTCATGAGTGAGAAACAGATTAGTATCAGGATGAAAGCAAACGGGAAGGCAGAAATGATGGCTGCCGTCTGAAGGGCACCTAAACCACCTTGCCAAAGCAGTACAGCAGCGGCACCGGCCTGGATGATACCCCAAGTGAACTTGACTTTACGACTCGGGTTCAGGCTTCCGTTTGTCGTCTGCATACCGAGTACAAATGTTGCAGAGTCGGCTGACGTAATGAAGAAAGTACTGATCAGCAACAATCCTACAGCAGACATGATACCTCCGAGAGGGAGGTGTTCAAGAGCTGAGAACAAGGCTACTTCCGTACCCAGTTCCGACATGTCGGAAAATACATCTATACCGTCAAAATACTCAAGGCCAATTGTAGTACCACCGAAAGCGGAGAACCACAGAGCGCCGAATACAGTCGGTACGAGCATGACACCCAGAACGAACTCACGGATGGTACGTCCTCTCGATACACGGGCGATAAACGTACCTACGAAAGGTGCCCAGGAAATCCACCATGCCCAGTAGAAGATCGTCCAGTCCTCTATCCAGGTATTATCCTGAGAGAACGGTGTAAGACGGAAACTCATGTACGGTAAGTCTCTGATGTAACCGCCGAAGGAAGTGGTGAAGAAATCCATGATGAAGTTTGTAGGTCCGGCGAAAATAACGAAAATAAGCAGTAAGATCGCCAAAACGATGTTGGTGTTACTTAAATACTTGATTCCTTTGTTCAATCCTGTCATAGCAGAAATCATAAACAGGAAGGTTACTATAACGATAATGATAAGTTGAAGGAAGAATGTATCTTCGAGACCCGGTATGGTAAACGAAAGACCACTGGAGATCTGCAGTGCACCCAAACCGAGAGAAGTAGCGACACCGAAAATTGTAGCAAATACTGCTATGGAATCGATGGTGATCCCTATAGGACCCTGAATTCTCTTTTCACCTAGCAAAGGTACGAGTGCCGTACTTATAACTCCGGGAGCGTTTTTTCTGAATTTGAAAAACGCAAGAGCGAGAGCCAATATAGCGTAGACCGCCCAAGGGTGTACTCCCCAGTGGAAGAAGGTGTACTTCATGGCAGAGTAAGCAGCTTCCGGTGTCTGTGCTTCCTGTCCCTGTATCGCAGGAGTGTGGAAGTGGGACAACGGTTCCGCAGCGCCCCAGAAGACGAGCCCGATACCCATACCTGCACTGAAAAGCATGGCGAACCAGGTAATGTACGGATACTCCGGTTCATCTTCCGGTTTCCCAAGTTTAAGTTTCCCGTACTTGGAGAACACTAGGTATATGGCAAAAATTACAAAACTTGTAGTAGAGAGCAGATAGAACCAGCCGAACTTATCGGTAAGGAACCCCTGGATCTGCGATGTAACGTTGGACAGGTTGGCGTTAGGCAACACACTGTCCGGGATAACTCCCCATGCGATAAATAAGAACGCAATAACTACTGAAATATAGAATACTTTTGTTACTTGATTCATCAAGCTTTCATCCTTTCCTGTTTTTAATCATCATAAGTGATGATATGCTCTTCGTGCTTTTTCGTCAACAGGTGCATTTCTTCGAGAACGTCATGAAAAGACAGTAATTCATAAATAAGCACTACTTCCGCGACGAAATGATGACGATATCCATATCTCTGCTCAATGTGATGTTCTCTCCATTCCCAGAGACGCTGATCGAGGTCTTCGACGAGTTTGAATTGCTCCTCACTTATTGTGTGAGTTTTGTCTGTAATCACCTGGGCATAAAGTTTCCCAAGGTACAAAATCAATTCTTTTTCGTTTTCATCAAATGAAGGTGTAGTCTCGCGGGCATAAAGCATATTACCGAGCTGATACACAATCTGGTGCATCAACGACAAGTGTTCTTTCACATACACAAGCTGTTTCAAATCGCCCCTTGAATGTCTGTGGTACTTCCACTCTTCGCGTTGGAAATTCAGGAGAACTTCCGTACGCTCGAGTCTGGTAGTAAGCTGACGGTGCAACCGCCTCAGGAAGGAAGTCTTCTGCCTGGATTCGTCCGTAACATCGAGCAGAATCTTACGGAGCAACAGGCTTGCGGTTCTGTTCATCATGTGAAGATTTTTGAGAATCGTAGTCGTGTAGTTGGGTGGGAGAAGGAAAAAATTCACGATAGTTGAGACGACAATACCAATAGATGTAGTACCCAACCTTACTATAAACGAAACAATTTCATTCTCCCCGAAATCAGGGATCATGGCTATAGCAGTAATGGTAGCCACGGTAATACCGTCATCGAGCTTCAGTTTATGACATATCCCTATCGTTAGCATCGCCGCGAGTCCATAGGCAAGAGCGACTTTTCCGAACATCGAATACATCAGTACCGCTATCAGTGCCCCGATGGCAGCAGCCGGAAAGCGCACAGCCGCTTTCCTGATAGAAGCTACCACTGTATGTTCAATCGTTACTACAGCAGTAATGACGGCAAAAATGACAGGCAGATCGAAAAAAGAACAGATTAGTGCCGTAATAAACACCGATATACCGGTTTTAACCGTACGCCCTCCGAACAAGTTAAAACGCTTCAAAAACTGCATCATTTGAAAAAGACCACCTTCAAATAGCGTCTCGATAAGTCACGATTCCATATTATAATACAAATCTTCCTATATTAATAGTGAATATGGGGAAACTATACTATAATTATAGGATATTACATATTTAGACAGGAGGACGCAAAATGAAAAAATGGATAATAGTGGTGGCTTTCCTATTACTTTCAGCCTGCAGCAACACTGGTGATGCTACGTCAGGCACCGAAGAAAGCCCGAAAACGAATGACCAGGAACAGGAAGAAAGTGAAGCTGAAGAGAAAGACAAAGCTGAAAAGAAAAAGAAGAAAGATGATGAAAGTCAGAAGAATGAAGAAAAAGCTCCCGGTACTGAATATGTTCTCCAGGAAGACTGGTCTTTTGCTCCGGCGGGGGAAGGCGAGAGTAAAGTAGCGCTTCTCACAATCGATGATGCTCCGGATGAGCACGCACTGGAAATGGCCAAAAAACTGAAAGATAAAAAAGCTCCCGCCATCTTTTTTGTTAACGGCCATTTTCTGAATACTGAGGAAGAAAAGAACACACTTAAAAAGATTCACGACCTGGGTTTTCCTATCGGTAACCACACGGAAACTCATGCTTCTTTGCAGGACCTGACAGAAGAAGAGCAGTATGAACAAATTGTAGGAGTAAGTGATAAAATCGAGGAAATCATTGGAAAGCGCCCTGATTTCTTTCGCGCTCCATTCGGACAGAATACAGAGTACTCCGAGCAGCTCGTTAAGGAAGAAGGGATGCTCCTTATGAACTGGACATATGGCTACGACTGGAACGAAGAATATACAGATGCCTCAAGCCTTGCTGATATTATGGTCAATACGCCGTTGCTGCGTGACGGGGCTAATTTGTTAATGCACGATCGCGAATGGACGAACAAAGCTTTGAACGATATCATTTCAGGTTTAAGAGAGAAAGGTTATACATTACTTGACCCCGCCCGGATTAAACGACCTTAAGAGGGAAAGTACTGGCATTCAGTTTTCAGGGATTGCTTCCGCCGATTTATCACTGATAAACGGCGGAAGTTTTTTTATGGAATTTCTCCTTAAAAATCTTTGTGCAAATAGAATATATTAACCGCTTTTATTAGTATGACATTTTTATAAAAAAGTTATACTACACTGTTGACGAAAGCAGTATTAACCCATATAATAAAACTACATTGAAAGCGATACCAAAATTAGAAAGGATGGATGAGAAATGGGTACAATTGTTTGCCAGGATTGTCAGAGAGTCATCGAGCACTACGAGGACGAAAAGGTTTCGACTCTTTACGGTACTTGTCCTACTTGCAACTCGAAATAATCTATCTTCCAGAAACCGCCGGGCTGCCCGGCGGTTTTTTATTTGCAGGATTGCAGAGCGGTAATACCTGCGGTCAGTTTATGCTACACTTGAAACAGGGAGGGATAATATGGACTGGAATACGAAAGTTACAGATTTATTGGGCATACGATATCCGATCATCCAGGGAGGTCTTGCTTACCTGGCTTATTCGGAACTCGCTTCTGCCGTCTCTAATGCCGGAGGTCTCGGACAGATCACCGCGATGAGCCTGGGATCTCCTGAAGAGCTGAGGGAAGAAATAGAAAAAACGAGAGAAAAAACTGCTTTTCCATTCGGTGTAAACTTTGCCATCGGTAATCATGGCCGCCCGTATGAGGATATGGTTAAAGTGGCAGTGGAAGAAGAAGTACCCGTCGTTTCAGTAACAGGTGGTAATCCAAAAGGGGTTCTGGAATTGCTCAAAGGTACTGCGATCAAAAAAATAGTACTTGTAGCTGCAAAACGTCAGGCCGTAAAAGCCGAAGAACTTGGTGCTGACGCCGTTATGGTTGTCGGTCAGGAAGGTGGAGGTCATATAGGGCGTTCAGATACAGGAACATTTGTATTGACTCCGGAAGTTGTGGATGCAGTCTCCATACCTGTAATTTCCTCCGGAGGCATTTCGGACGGTCGCGGCCTGATGGCAGCTCTCGCTCTTGGAGCAGAAGGTATCGAGATGGGTACAAGGTTTATTGCTACGGAAGAATGTGTGCACGCTCACGAGGCTTATAAGGACAAAATAGTGAGCGCAGGTACAGATGATACTGCAGTTATCAAAAGGTCTCTCGGCTCTCCGGCACGGGCGCTTGCAAATACATGGACCGACCGGATTCTTTCACTGGAAGAAGAAGGAGCCGATTACGAAAAAATGAAAGATTATATTTCAGGGGAGGCTAATAAGAAGTACATTTACGAAGGACTCGAGCAGGAAGGCTTCGGATGGGCCGGCCAGGTTTCAGCAAGAATCAGTGAGGTGGTAAGTGTCCGGGAATTATTCAATGAAATTATTTCAGAAGCGGAATACATAAGCGAGAAGTGGAGGTGAGTTCTGATGGGCTATACTTACCCTATTGATGAGGAGTACTGGTCGAAGGAAGAAATTATAGATGTCGTGAATTTTTACAGTCTGGTTGAGAAAGCTTATGAAGAAGGTGTAAAGAAAGAAGATTTTAAACTCGCTTATGCGCGTTTTAAACAGATAGTGCCTTCAAAAAGCGAAGAAAAAACTTTGTTCAGGCAATTTGAACAAGTTTCGGAATACTCTCCGTACCATGTAGTCAAAGAGTCCGGGCGGGACGATATCAATTATATTAAAATGTGAAGGGACCCCTTTTGGCCCCTTCACATTTATTGGACATTCATTGCTTTTTTGTACAGTGGCAGAAGAGTCTCGAACGTTTTTTGAGCCTCATTGATAAAAGCATCGCCGTCCTTTAATAAATCATCGTCTGATGAAAAGCGGCGACCTACGAGAAACTCTCCTTTTTTCACATCCCGGAAACGGTGAAGAGTTTTCGATAAGTTCTCTTCATTGTATACGAGAGCCTCATTCTTTGTGTGATCTTTGGATAATACATAATGATCAGGGATTCCGGACTTCAGGAGATCGGAATCTTCCAGAAATGCTTCCGCTATTCTTTCTTTGTCAGGCAGCTCGTAAATAAATGCCAGCCAAAGAAAAACGTTGTCTCCCCAGAGACCGATCTGGAAATGGGGAAGTTTCTTGTACCCGCGTTTATTATTAGCGATCGCGGCCCATGTGTCATTTGGAGGATTTTTGCTTCTCCGGGCATGTTTCGCTACGTGGACGTACATTTCCTCTCCTGTTTCAGCAGAAATCGCCGGTTGAAGTTCATGGGCGATTTCTTCTAGTTTCGGAGAAAGTCGGAATCGGAGCGCTTCTATCCTGTTCTCCAGACCTTCAATAGAAAAGACGTCAAAATCTTTTTCGGAAAAACCGCTGAACCCGTTCATATTATCACCTCGTTTAATAGTAACAATCCAAAGTTTAACACAGATAAAGGTGAAAAATTAATGGAGGGTAAGATTATTTGAAAGAATTCCGGGGTACTGTGTCTGAAGCCCACTTTCCGCTATAAGAAAGGGCGTCATCACGTAATGCAACTGAAATCCGTGTAAAGATCAGCGGCTTTTGATAACATTGAAGACAACACAGGTGTAAAAGGAGCTCATTTAATGGACACTAAACAAATACTGCAGTACGCCAGATCCTGGGTTCTCGAAGCAGGAGAAGAAATCAGGACAAATATTAACGAACCTCTGCAAATAGATACGAAATCAACACCGGATGATCTTGTAACCCATATGGATCAGCAGACTGAAAAGTTTTTTGCCGATAAAATCAGGAATCAGTTTCCGGACCACAGAATATTCAGTGAAGAGGGGATGGGCGACGACATCTCCGACCTTGAAGGGGTTGTATGGATTGTAGACCCTATCGACGGAACTATGAATTTCGTCCATCAGCAGAGAAACTTTGCGATTTCGATAGGGGTGTATGAAGACGGCACGGGTGAAATCGGTTTGATTTATGATGTAATGAATGATGTGCTTTACAGTGCCGTAAAAGGAGAAGGGGCTTACAAAAACGGTAATCGTCTTCCTCTGCTTTCGACTACAGAACCCCTGAAACGCTCTATATTTTCATTGAATACAACGTGGCTCTTGGAAGAGAACAGGCTTGTGGAAGCATCGGGTATGAGGGAGCTGGTGAAAAGTCTCAGAAGTACGAGATCATACGGGTCGGCGGCTCTGGAATTTGCCTTTCTTGCTGAAGGGGTCCTTGACGGATATGTGACTATGAGTCTTATGCCGTGGGATATAGCTGCAGGTAAAGTACTGGTTGAGGAAGTAGGGGGCGTAGTAACGACAGGAGATAACCGGCCTCTGTCCATGATGGATCGTACAAGTGTGTGTGCTGCAAGAGAGAATATCCACGGTGAAACAGTGGAGAACTATATCAACCTTAAGAAATAATGAAAAACCTCCAACATATCAAGGGTCGGCCATAAACTGGCCGGCCCTTTTATATTTTTATGAATGGGTAATCCGGGAGGAGCGATTTTGAGACTCCGGTGTTTCCGGGCCGTTCAACACCGGGGATGAAGATTATGTATTCTCATTTTTGTTGATTTTAATTCCGTAGCCCATAATTCCGCCTCCTGCAACGAAAAACAGAGCAGCCAGCCAGAAAAGTTCTATTGCTATAGAGAAGCCCGTAAACACGAAACATAAAATTACAGCAGTCGCCAATAAGATATTCCTCAATATTCTCACCTCGATTCCAATATTAGTATAAAACAAATTTATCGTAACTTAAACAATTGGCACAGCTGCAAATATTTAGTATGATGAGTGAAGATAACTTTGAGGGGGAAGCAACATGCAGGCATCACCAACACTGACAGTTCCTGAAGATTTATGGCCGGTGGCCGATTTCTTTTTCAGAGGTCTCGGTCCTGAGATAAACCTTAACAATGCAGGCGAAGCTGCATCTTTATTCCAAAGCTTCTTCTGGTTATACCTTACTACAGTCATATTGACTGTAATCACTTTCAAGCTCGGTTTCGCTAAGAAGCTGCCATTACTTAAAAACGTTGTGGTCTACACGGTTCTTGTGATCGGTACTTTTCTGTTGACGCTTATGCTCGGGTTGAACTTACCACTGGCGGAAAGTCTGATTGTAACTGCAGTGGTTCTGGGTCTTTACAGACTTAGGCTCTCCAGAGAAAGAAACAGTAATCAGGCATAGAAAAAGCCTTCTCCAGGTGGGAGAGGGCTTTTTTACGGGAATCAGGAGAGATAGTGTTCGTTTTTTATCTCGCGACGAAAAATGAAGTTCCCTGAATTGACCCGTTTGGCAGTATTGTCTGCGATGCGGTCATGACACGTCTGGCACATGTATGTGGAATTCCTGCGATTGCGGAGTCTTTTAGCCTGAAGACTTTTACTGTTGATTGATTCTATATGGTCACATATAACACATTGTACTCTCATACTACTCACCTCTTCCCTGATTGTATCACAGCAGTTGAATATTTTCCCTTCAAAAAGAAGCTATTCTTTTAAAGTTTGAATGGTGTATAATAGGGTAAGACTACATGTAGCACTAAAGGAAAGGGTGGTAAGATGAGAAAGCGATGGAAGCTGGCACTGGCAGGAGCTATCACAGGTGGAGCTGCTGCATATCTCATGTATGATGAAGAGCGGAGAACTCAAATGACTTCTAAAGTGAGTCAGTTAAGCAAAAAATCAAACGATCTTAGTGATATGCCGATAAGAGAAGCCGGCGAACCGGAAGCGGACAATCTCCAAAACTCGAAAATGGTATCGGAGGGGTCCCAGTTCGGAGTCCAGTATTACAATGAGCTGACCGAAAAAGAGAGAGAAATTCTTGAAAAAAGCCGAGAGCAGGATTGATGTAAGAACCCCCGTTTCACAAAGGTGAACGGGGGTTCTTTCGTGTGCCCGGCACGGGTATAAACTATAGGGTTCAAGTCCCGAACGGCGAAGGTCGTTGTAGCCGTTAGTCAAAGGCAAGGGTGTCCAGGGAGACCTGGAATCTGAAGGAAGCCGGAGGCAAAT
>NZ_NSGH01000017.1 GCF_002295105.1 Salimicrobium humidisoli
TTTTGTCCTATACTTGTAGACATAGGTAGGGGATCCCCTTTCATGAGTTGATTTGGTCGTTAACTATGAGGATACCCTACCTCTTTTTTTGTCTTCAAGAGCTTTACACAAACTATTGTACGTCATCTTTAGTATTGTTTCTTATGAATATTGCTTGCAAAAAACTACGTTTCTGATTTTTTTGCACCAGTTGTTTTTACACGATTCTAGTTTATTAGAGATGGAATACAATGACGAGAGTCTACTGAAGATAGAAGAATTTATTACTAAAAAAAATCAACTTTATTACATTGAAAAGAAAGTAGAAAATCTCCACAAAGAGTATGGGATGATTAGTTTAAATGAAAATCATAAAAAGTACCAAGTGAATTGTTAGATAACCCTTTTCTCGTGTAGAAAGAAAAAGGGGAGGTATCATCATTAAAGAAGAAATGAATATTTGATTTCGCTGTACAAACCTTGCCTGTATATTTTTATAATCATGAATATATAAAGAATATGAAGGCGTCCAAGCAGTTACTTTTTTATTGCCTACTTGTTGGCAGATTCGGACAACAACCATCACATACGATTCGTCATCATCATAAGAGAAGTGCAACAAACCTTGATGCGTCAACGTTCATCCTTCTTTATCCTACACCTCCCTATAAGGGGGGCATGTCTGGCAGGGCAGACAAGAGGTCAGCGGTTCGAGCCCGCTATGCTCCACTATGTAACCCCTTGCTATGCAAGGGGTTTTTGTTATGGTGAGAAGTTTGGTAACGGCGAAAAGGTTCTCCTCATCTTCTTTTATTAATAAGGCGATAATCAAATAACGGAACCATAAAAATAAGCAGTCTTTCCGATTTGGATTAGGCTGCTTATTTTTGTTTAATTTGCCCCCTGAGTGGTATAATAAGAACAAATGTTCCTGTTTTTTGAGAGGGGAGAGATAACTATGGAGGGAGTTCTTGAAAGAGGTCTTTCTAATAAACAAAAAGTTGAAATAGTCTATATAGATAGCGAAGGCAGGATAACCCAGCGGTTTGTTCGTATAACCGTTATAAGGGAAGACACCATTTTTGCGTATTGTTATTGGAGGAAGCAGGTTAGATCATTTAAACGGAAGAATATTCTTTCAGCGTATCCGGTTCAAGCCCGTTATGCTTCACTTACATGAACCCTTCTCTCGGAACAGGGGAGGTTTTTTGTTTTCCAAGAATTAAAGGCTGTGGTAAGAATAAGGAGCCGGTTGACGAAGTATGGGAAGAGGAATATATTTAATGTAACTAAAAGGTAGGCTTTTTCGTTGTTCTGTATTCCATGAACGTGGAGGGATTGGATGAAGAAGATGTTACTCCTGCTGGTCTTTTTCGTATTCTCAGTCGGTGCTGCCGGCCATTATTCGCTGTTCGCAAGCATTATCGGCAAAGGATTTCTGCAGTTTATTCTGCCTGCGGGCTTCGTGCTTTGGGTGAACAGAAAAGAGTACTGGTTCCACTACCTTATAAGGAAACTGGACCATTTTAACCGGAACACACTGCTCGTCCTTTTCCTGTTCTTTGGTACAGGTGTCCTGTTTGATTATGTATGGCTTCAGGAGTTTTCCATCCTGATTACGATGCCTGTATCCCTGCTTGTGTTCGGGACGGCTCTCTGTCTCTTCCGCATGTTCTTTGAGAAAGGATTCCGGCGTTTTCACCGCCTCACGTTCGCAAGGACTTCCGTCTACCTTATCGTCCATATGACGATATGGGGGCTTTACACGATGGGGCTGGACGAGTACGGAGTGCCGGCGGAATTCTCCGTATATGCGAGGGTTGTGCAGGTGCTTGGCGGACTGATGCTTGTCCTCGTTTTTTTCCGTTGGGGAAAAAAGGATCACGAGGTGGATCCTCCGACCGTGGAAGGTATGGTAAGGAAATTGTATTAATAAAGGAAGCACCTGAAGACTCAGGTGCTTTCCGTCGTTACAATCGTTCCTGCGAACCGGTCCTGGGCAAGGCTCCGGCCCTCGTCTTTTGAGAAGTTCTTTCTGTCTCTCATGTATGAAATGCTGCTTGCGAACTCCCGGTGAGCTATACGTTTAAGAATTTGACCGGAAGTGAGAGGAGCGCCGTCTTCACTTTCCAGTCTCAGTCCCATCAGTTTATAGCCGATCGTCTGCCCGCTGTACTTCAATTGTCCGTACTCCATCCCCCAGGTGAGAAGAGTCGGGGAAACGAGTGTAAGGAAAGCTTCGTTTTTCACTTTTTTTCTGAGAAGATTCTCTGCTGCAGCATTGATGATACCGGAGAACGCAATGTCGATAAGCACGGCGCAGGTACGTTTTTTCGTGACGGGTTTCATTTTCATACCTCCTTTTTTATTATCTGTACGCAGGGCTTACATAGTAAGTTTCATTTCTGCAGTAAATTATCCTTTTCAAAGCATAATAGAAAGAAGTTAAGGGTAACAGGGACTAAGGAAGGAGTTGAGTACGATGGAAGATATGAACAGAGGAATCATTACGGCTCTCGGTTCCATAGGTCTTGCACAGGCAGCAAAGATATGGACGTATTACAGACAGACCGGGGAATGGGACGTGAAACAGCTGGCAGCGACCGGAGGAATGCCTAGTTCGCACTCGGCAGGAGTGGCTTCTATAGCTTCCTACATAGCTGCCAATAAAGGTTCACGGCACACAGAAACGGCTCTGGCCGTCGTTTTTGGGGTCATCGTTATGTATGACGCCCAGGGCATACGCCGTCACACCGGTGAAATCGCCAAACTCGTGAATGAGCTGGAAGACAGTTTCTCTAAAATTTCCAAGGATTTCCCGAGTCTTGAATTCGTGGAAAGAGAGAAGGAACTGAAAGAACTTCTCGGTCATCAGCCCCTGGAAGTGCTGGGCGGTGCTATATTGGGCGGTATCCTCGGCGTGTGGTCCGCCAAAATTGAGCATTAATGCGTAAAAAGCAGGAAGAAGAACGTATATCCCGGTTCTTCTTCCTGCTTTTTTTTATCCCCAGATAATCCGGGACACATAAATAACGAACGTGACCGTCACCGCTGAACAGAGAGTGGACAAAAGGACGATCTGGGCCGCGAACTCGGGATAATTCTCGTATTCCTGGGCGATGACGGCACTGTTGACGGCGGTAGGCATGGCGGAAGCGATGAAAAGCGCCTGGGCTGTCACGCCATGAAGCCCGAATACGTAAATCATACCAAGAGCAAGGAGCGGTCCTGCGAGAAGACGCAGGAACAGACTCGGATAGACGGAAGAAAAATTTGTGGTCCACTTAATTTTTGCCACCTGAGCCCCGAGCATGACGAGAGCGATCGCTATCATCGCATCGGCTATGTAGGTGGATGGTACCCAGAGAAAGGAAGGTACGGCGATGTTTCCGGCGTTCAGAAGAATGCCTGCAAGAAGAGCATAAAGGACGGGCATTTTGAAATATCCGGCCATCGCTCTCCATTTCCCGATGTGAATGGACTGCAGAGCGAAGATGCCGTAGGAAAAGGTAATCACGTTCTGCATCGTCAGAACGACGACCTGAATCGACATGGCGAATGGATCCCCTTTAAAAACGAGGTCATTCACCGGTACGCCGTAATTGCCGGAATTGAAAAAGATGACGCTGTTGGACACTGTCGTCGCCCTCGCTCCGTCCATCCCCTGCAGTCGGGTGAATACTCTTGTAATGATAAAAAGTAATAATACGTACAGGCCGATGAAGCCGATGATACCGAGGAATTTCCCCGGGGCGAATTCCGTTTCATACAGTTTTACGAATATGAAACCCGGAACGAGAAAGTATATATTCAATTTTGCCAACGTGTTCAAATCCAGATCGAATTTTTTCTCGAGGATGAAACCGATACCCATGATAATGAAGACAGGAAGGAGAATGTCCAGAAGAATCGTCAGCAGTTCTGCCATAGAATCCCCTCCTTACAGATGTTTCAGCAGTAATTCCATTTCTTCCTTCACTTTCTTCCAGGCTCTCGTGGAGGGGTCCGTAAACATAAAGTGTTCCGTATCCGTAAGCCTGATATATTTAACAGGATCCCCGATGTTTTCCGCCCATTCGTGATAGTCATCACTCATACCGACGGGAACATTCACATCGAGGGATCCGTGGAAGAGAATATGCGCCGTGGAAAGAGGAAGGAGCTCTTTCGGAGAGCCTTCCCGGTAGCGCTCCGGTACTTCCAGAGGACTTCCGCCCATCAGTTCAGCCGTCGGGTTGTCCGCAGGCTTCGCGAGTTCCTGGTCGCGGAAAGCGTGGATCATATGCATCGTGGACAGATCGCTGATGCCGGCAAGGCTGACGGCCGCTCCCGGCGCGAGAAAATTTTCTTTAAAAAGTTCGCTCGTATCGGGAAGTCTGTGACGGCCTGCGAGCCAGAGAGCGAAATGACCGCCGGCTGAATGACCGAGTGTGACGACGCGATCCAGATCCAGACGGTATTCGTGTTCAATGTGAATCAGATGGTCCATGGCGTCCGCCACGTCCCGGAAACTCCCGGGCCATCCTCCGCCATTTTGACCGATTCTGTTGTACTCGATATTCCACGTTGCCCAGCCGGCAGCGGTCAGGTCCATCGCTATTTCCCGCGTGAGGTCGAGATCGAAATCAGTCTTCCAGAATCCCCCGTGTATAATGACGACCACCGGGTGAGGGGCGGGCGTTTCCGGAAGCATGAGCTCCCCGTACTGGTATATATCTTCTCCATAGTAAATTCTTTGCATATTTTTTCACCTCTCTTTAGGAATATTACACTTATTCAGTCGTTTAGAAAACTCATCCGACAGAGAAACTTGCAACTCTTTTCCCGGTTCGGGTGCGAACAATTATAACCGTACGGGACACCCCGGCGAAAAAGCCGGGCTTTTCCGGTTTAACGAAATACAATTTAGTGAAAATTTAAGAGGAAGGAGTGAGACGTATGTGGTGGAAACACCCTTATTTCAAATACATTACGGCTTTTATTTTATTGTTGATCACTATTTATTTTATGCAGCTTTTAAACATATTCAGTCCGTTTCTTACATTATTCCAGACGCTGTTTTATCCGATACTGATCGCCGGGTTTCTGTTCTATCTTACCAGACCGGTGGTGGAATGGCTGTCGAGGAAATTATCGATACCGCTTCTCGCCTCCATTCTTATTCTGTTCGCAGCAGTCGGAGGATTGATTGCAGCCGGTGTTAGTCTGCTTGCATCCACTATTGAGGAACAGGCGAAGAACATCTCGAAGCTGCCGGATCAGCTGAGTAAAACTGCGGAAGAAGCAAGGCAGGGCCTCGAAGGTAAAGACATGGGGATGCTCTCGACGAACTCCCTGAAACAGCAGGTCAGCAAATACGCCAGCAGCCTTGGACAGGATATAGGTGAACATTTTGCCGAAACGTTTTCAACAGTAGCAGGAGCAGCGACTGTGATTATCATTATTCCTTTTGTACTGTTTTTCTTTCTGAAAGACGGAAGGAAACTGGTTCCTTTTCTTACCAGTCCTTTTTCCGGGGAAAAGAGGGAAGAAGCGACCAGACTGTTCCGGAGACTCGACGAGACCGTGGCTGCGTATATTATCGGTCAGGCGACCGTCGCCTTCGTGGACGGGGTGCTTATGTATATCAGTTACCTGATCATCGGGCTTGATTACGCTCTCATTCTCGGTTTGTTCGTGGTGGTGACGGCCATCATACCGTTCTTCGGACCGATACTGGGTGTAATACCGGCGATTGTTGTGGCACTGACCCAGGCTCCGATAATGGTCATTTACGTACTTGTGGCACTGATAGTTGTGCAGCAGCTGGAAGGGAACATCGTTGCCCCGGTGGTTCTCGGAGAACGTCTGCACATTCACCCGCTGACGATTATTTTTCTGCTTATCGTAGCCGCTCCGCTCGGAGGATTTATAGGAATGGTTATCGCTGTACCGCTCTATTCCGTGATTAAAGTGCTGCTTTATAACTTCTACAGATACTTCCAGATGTATCAGGAATCGAAAAAACGATCCGTCTGAACGAAGGAGAGGAAGGTATGATCCACTATTTACAGGAGCCTCTGCTTCTTGAGAACAGAGGAGTCACCATCAGAAACCGTTTCATGAAGTCGGCTATGAGTGAAGGCATGGCTTCCCGGTCGAACGCCCCTACGGAAGATCTTATAAGACTGTATGAACGCTGGTCCGAAGGGGGCGCCGGCCTAATAGTATCTGGAAACGTAATGGTTACGCGCGATGCGCTCGGGGAACCGGGTAATGTAGTGCTGGAAGATGCGGGGAGTATGGACACGTTCCGTCGCTGGGCAAAAGCCGGAAAAAAAGAAGGGAACGAGTTCTGGATGCAGCTCAATCATCCCGGAAAACAGGTAGTGAGAGGTCTTGTGAAAGAAGGGCAGGCTCCATCTTCCCTCCCTTTCCCTAAAGGCTTCCAGAAGTTTTTCGCTCCGCCACGGGCACTGACTAAAGCAGGGATTGAAGAAATTATCCATCGTTTTAAAAGAACAGCAGCTCTGGCGAAAGAGGCGGGATTTACCGGAGTACAGATTCATGCCGCTCACGGTTATCTCATCAGTCAGTTCCTCTCGCCGAGACATAATATCAGGGAGGACGAATGGGGAGGATCCATCGAGAACCGCTCCCGTTTCTTAAAAGAGATTTATCGCGCCGTGCGGGCGGAAGTCGGAGAAGATTACCCGATCGGAGTGAAAATAAACAGTGCCGACTTCATGCAGGCCGGATTTACAGAAGAGGAGTCGGTCTACGTCATCCGTACTCTCGAAGGCCTGGGCGTAGACCTCGTCGAAATTTCAGGTGGCACATATGAGAAGGCTGTCATGACCGGCAAACAGTCGGTAAAATCGAAACGTGAAGCCTACTTTCTGGAATATGCCGATGCTTTACAGAATCAGACCCATCTTCCGGTAGCAGTGACCGGCGGCTTTCGTACGAAGGAGGGAATGATCGGAGCAGTTCGTTCGGGCTCTGCCGATATGATCGGTCTGGCCCGTCCCCTTGCGGTCGATCCGGACATCCCGCGTAAAATGTTACACGGGGAGATGGAGGACATTGTGATCCCCTCCATTAAGACCGGCATTCCTCCGGTAGACAAAGCCGGGATGATGGAAGTGATGTGGTACAGCCAGCAGCTGCACAGGATGGGGAAAGGAAAAGCGACAAAGCCGCGCTTCTCCGCTAAACTGTCCATGCTTCTTGCGCTCTGGGAAAACGGCACGGGAGTATTTCAAAAACGGAGAGCATGATTGGGAAGGGAGAGGAATCTCACGATGAAACATACGATTGAACCGCTTGGAGACCAGTCCCTGTTCATTAATTTAGGAGATGAAATCGATCCTGAGACGCATGAGTCGGTGCAGGCAGTCGCGGCCCGGCTGGAGAAAGAAAAGTGGTCATGGCTATTTGAAATTGTACCTTCTTATACCGGACTGGCCGTCTACTATGATGCTCCGGCATTTTACCCTGAGCATTCTTCCCCTTATGAACAGGTGGCGGAGATGCTGAAGAAGGTCGTGGAGACGACGGAGCCGCGGGAAGGGAGCGGACACCGCACCGTGGAGATCCCTGTCTGTTACGGAGGGGAATTCGGTCCGGACCTTTCTGTGGTAGCCGGAGAGAATGGACTGACGGAAGAGGAAGTCATAAAACGTCACTCCGACAACGAGTATCTGGTATACATGCTTGGATTCGCTCCCGGGTTTCCTTTTCTCGGAGGGATGGACGAGCGGATTGCAACCTCCCGTAAAGATTCTCCGAGAACAAGCTTGCCGGCGGGTTCGGTCGGGATAGCCGGTTCGCAGACCGGAGTGTACCCGGTAGTGTCTCCCGGAGGATGGCAGCTTATCGGCAGAACCCCTATTAAGCTGTTCAGTCCGGATGAAGACCCTCCCTCCTACGTTCAACCGGGGGACCGGGTGAAATTTTACCCTGTTTCTTCTGAAGAATATAACCGTCTGGAGGGAGAAGAATGATACAGGTGCAGAAAGCGGGTCTTTTGACGACAATACAGGATGGAGGCCGCAGAGGCTATCAGAAATACGGGGCAAGTCCGGGAGGAGCGGCGGATACATTCGCTTACCGGTTGGCCAATATTGCGGTTGGAAACGAGGCCGGCGCAGCTGTACTGGAGATGACTCTTCAGGGGGACGAGTTTCTGTTTGAGGAACCGGCCGTCATATCCATCGCCGGAGCGGACATGAAACCGGAAATAAACGGGAAACGTGTACCGATGTGGCGACCGGTATATATAGACAAAGGGGAGATCCTCAATTTTTCCAATGCTTCCAGGGGAATCCGGACGTATGTAGCGATAGCGGGAGGTTTTGTCGGCGAGGATTTTCTCGGCAGCTTCTCTACCTACCTGAGTATGAACGCCGGAGGGTATAAAGGCAGGAAACTCGGACGCGGAGACGTGCTTTCGGTAAAAAATCCTAATAATCTGAACGAAGAGGTGAAGACCTCGCTGAGTCGGTCCTCCAAAGAAAAAGGATTCACTTATCCTCCCTGGAGAGTCCCCGGACCCGGACATTTTCGGGGAGGTAGTCCCGGAGAACTGCGTGCATTTCCGGGAAGGCACTATGAATTGTTTGATTCCGGAAGTAAAGAAGCGTTTGAAACAGAAAAGTACAAAGCCGGGAGCAAGTCCGACCGGATGGGTGTGAGGCTGGACGGAGTGGCTCTGACGCTCCGGGAATCACAGGATATTCTGTCGGAACCGGTGACATACGGAACCGTTCAGGTGCCGTCGAACGGTGAACCGATCATTCTGCTGGCCGATCGGCAGACGACGGGCGGCTATCCGAAAATAGCCCAGATCATCAGTGTGGACTGTGCGAAGGCAGCACAGCTGCGTCCGGGAGAGGCTATCGGTTTCCGTATGGTCACTCACCCGGAGGCCGAGCAACTGTTATTGACTGTCGAAGACCGGCTGGCCCGGTGTGAACAATCCGTCAAACGAAAAATAATGGAGGGATAACAGAATGGCTATCGATTTGAATTGCGATATGGGTGAAGGATTCGGAGTGTACAATAAAGGGAGAG
The DNA here is from genome assembly GCF_002295105.1 of Salimicrobium humidisoli. Lineage (GTDB taxonomy): Bacteria > Bacillota > Bacilli > Bacillales > Halobacillaceae > Salimicrobium > Salimicrobium humidisoli. Next base: position 9,034 of record NZ_NSGH01000017.1, read on the forward strand.
ACCGGGAAGTGCTGGATCACGTGACCTCTGCCAACATAGCCTGCGGGTTCCACGCCGGAGATTCCCGTTTAATGAAAGAAACGGTACGTATGGCTGCAGAAAAAAATGTGGCTGTCGGAGCCCACCCGGGACTTCCGGACCTGGCCGGGTTTGGAAGAAGGAAGATGGATATAACTCCCGAGGACGCTTATGATTTTGTGTTGTACCAGACGGGGGCACTGCAGGCATTCGCAGAAGCGGAAGGCACTCGTCTTCAGCACGTGAAGCCTCACGGGGCTCTTTATAACACGGCTGCCAAAGACGCGGAACTGGCACAGGCGATAGCGGAAGCTGTAAGGGACGCCGGCGGCATGATGCTTTACGGTCTTGCCGGGAGCGAGCTGCTAAAAGCCGGGAAGAACGCCGGCCTTCCCGTAGTGAGTGAAGTATTTGCGGATCGTCTGTATCAGTCTGACGGCACCCTTACCCCAAGAAAAGAGAAGGGCGCAGTGATTACGGATAGAGATCAGGCTTTAGAGCAGGTCCGTGATATGGTGCTTCATCAAAGGGTGAGAACCGGGGAAGGAACGACGATCGACATACAGGCGGATTCTGTATGTGTGCACGGCGACAACAGCGAAGCGGTGGATTTCACCCGCTTCATCCGGAAATTTCTGGAGGAGAACGACATAAGTATGAAAGCTCCCGGCGTGTAATGGGGGGAGGACCGGCCGTTTATTTTAAACAGTGAACGGCCGGCCTTTAGCTAAAAGCAAAAGTACAATTAGTGTAAGAGGAGAGAACGATGGAATACATAAAAGTATTTACGGAAGATTATGAATACAAAGGAATAATGGAGAGGGAAAAGGCTCACGTTTCCGGAGAGTGGCATGAAGTGTTTCACTGCTGGCTTCTAAGTTACTGCGGAAGTGATGTCTTTGTGTACGTTCAATGGAGAAGTACGTCCAAAAAAGATTACCCCGGTCTTTATGACATCACGGCAGCGGGACATCTGGAAGCGGAAGAGTCCGTGGCGGACGGGGTAAGGGAAGTGAAGGAGGAAATCGGCCTTGATATCCCTTATGAAAACATGGATAAAATAGCGGTACTCGATACGTGGATAGGAATCGACCGGGAATTCGCTCATGAACATGTTTACGTCTGCAGTCATTCCCTTTCCCAGTTTTCCCTGCAGAAAGAGGAAGTAGAAGAAATGGACCGGATACGCTGGGAGGACTTCAAAGCCCTGTTTCAGGGAAAGAAAGATGAAGTGAATTCGGCGAGAGGACGGATATTGAAAGAAGACGACTTTGTCCCCCACGGCAACTCCTATTACCCGAGACTCATTCACGCCGTCGAAAAATTTCTGGAAACGGAAGGATGAAAGATATGTACAGTGTGCCGCCCGTGAATGAGGGAGCACACCCATTTTTTATCGCGGAATTTTTAGTACCTGTCCCGGATAAATGATATACGGCGAAGAGATGGAGTTGGTGGCGGCAAGAGCGGAAACGGTGACGCGGTTGTTCAGGGCGATCCGGTACATGGTGTCCCCTGACTTGACTGTATGCGTTTTGGTTACTTGAGCGGTACCCGGGATTTTCAGTACCTGACCGGTGCGGATATAAGCCGGGTTGGAGATGTTGTTATGGGAAGCAAGGTTTGACACCGACACGTTATATCTTCTCGCGATACTGTAGAGCGTGTCGCCGCGTTTTATCGTATAGGAAGTCTGCGAGGCGGGAGGGTCCACAGTTCCATTTCCGGAACCGGAGAGATGCAGAACCTGACCGATACGAAGCATACGTGCATCCGAAATGTTATTGTTTTTCATCAGAGCATCTACAGTAGTTCCGTATCTTCTGGCCAGAGAGTAGAGCGTGTCTCCTGGCTGCACGCGGTGGGTGGAAGCTGTCGTCGTGCCGAGCAGTTGCGAGACCGTCGTGAAACTGTACCCCTTCTGCTTTAAAGCAGGGATGGCACGGGAGATGGCTTTCGTCGTTCCGGAAGCCCCGGCACCCGTATGCATCAGAATAATGGATCCGGGCTGGACATTCGACATAATACGGTCGTACACCCGGGAAGAAGAGTAGCCTTTCCAGTCCAGGGTGTCGATGTCCCAGTGGATAGTATGGGTGTACCCGGCATTGCCGACAGTGTTCAGAACCCGGCTGTTAACGGCTCCGAACGGGGCCCGGAAAATAGGGGAAAGAGACTGGCCGGTAATGGATTTGATCGTGCTTTCCGTACGGGAAAGTTCATTTCTCATCTGGGAAGAAGAAATAGTAGTGAAGTCGGGATGGGAATAGGAATGGTTGCCGATTTCATGACCGGCACGCGTGATACTCCGTATAGAGGAGGGATGTTTTTTCGCTCCGGAACCGGTTAAAAAGAAGGTAGCAGTGACGTTTTCCCTGTCCAGAACATTGAGGATGGAAGAGATGTTGGTGCCGTCCGAACCGTCGTCGAAAGTAAGAGCTACAGTTTTCGAGGAAGTGTTCCCTTTCATAGTGAACACGGAACTTGCAGCAGAGGCCGTGGAGAAAGAACCGAAAACGAGCAGCACAGTCATGAAGAACATGGTCACTATCCGGCTCATTACAGTCACCTCACTATAGTTTTGTACTTCCATTATACTCTCTTTCGCAGAAGATTTCCTGTTCAAAGTACCGGTAATGTTTTACTTAAAAGTAAAAAAAAGAACAAAAAGAGGCAACTTTCTGATATAATCGTCAAATGATAACGCATACATAAAGGAACAGGAGGCCAATATATGATATCAGCAACATGGAACTGGCTGTGGGAAAAGCACGACCAGGCCAAGGAGCTTCTGAATTTTTTCGTTAAGCCGAATAACAGTGGCACGTCCACCGGAAAAGCGACCGATTCGGAACGGAGTGTCCGACCGGATGACGATAACGGAGGGCCGAGCTATTCGAAGGTGCAGTGGATCGGTCTGATCACCGGCCCGCTTCTGTTCGTACTTACGCTTTTGTTTTTCCAGCCTGAAGGGATGTCGGATGACGCCCAGGCCGTACTCGCAAGTACGCTATGGGTAGCGAGCTGGTGGATGACAGAGGCGGCTCCCATACCGCTTACTTCCCTCCTGCCGATCATTCTGTTTCCGCTTACCGGGGGTCTCGGGATGGACGAGACGGCGTCTTCGTACGGAGACGATACAATCTTTCTATTCATGGGAGGCTTTATGATCGCGCTCGCCATGGAAAAATGGAACTTGCACAAACGGATCGCTCTAAGCATTATTCTCGTAATAGGGACGAATACGGAGCGGATTATACTCGGGTTCATGGTGGCGACAGGTTTTCTGTCCATGTGGATCTCCAATACGGCGACCGCCATGATGATGGTACCGATCGGTCTCGCTATCATCTACCAGGTTTCGGAACAGCTGAAGGACGATGATTCCATCGATACGTCGAAGGAGAACTTCGGATTCGGAAAAGCACTCATGCTCGGTATTGCCTACTCCGCTTCGATCGGGGGAGTGAGTACTCTCATCGGGACGCCTCCGAACACCGCTTTCGCTGCTATTGCGGGCGATTTATACGGTGTGGAAATCTCCTTCGCACGTTGGATGCTGTTCGGTGTGCCGGTAGCATGGGCTTTCCTTTTCATTGCATGGTTTTACCTGATTAAAGTAGCCTACCCGCTGAAGCTGAAAACATTACCGGGAGGCCGGGACGTCATTAAGAAAGAGAAAGATGCGATAGGAAGAGCGGGCTTTGAGGAGAAAGTGATCCTCGTCGTATTCGTACTGGCTGCTTTCTCCTGGATTACCCGTTCCTTCCTGCTGCAGGAGTTCGTGAACGAAAACATAAATGATGCCGTCATCGCCCTTACTGCTTCCGTCATTCTGTTCATCATTCCTGCGAAGAACGAAAAGGGAGGACGGATTCTGGACTGGGATACCGCGGTGAAATTGCCGTGGGGCATTCTGCTTCTGTTCGGCGGTGGACTGGCTATCGCCGGCGGATTCAGTGCATCGGGCCTCTCCGAGTGGCTCGGGAATCAGCTTACTATACTCGAAGGCGTCAATCTGTTCGTCGTCCTGCTTGCCGTGACGGTGATGGTGATCTTCCTTACCGAAATCACTTCGAATACGGCGACGGCGAATATGATGTATCCGATTATGGCGTCACTCGCGGTAGCTCTCGGGGTGCATCCTTATGCTGTTATGATCGCTGCCGGCGTAGCTTCCTCTTCGGCATTTATGCTGCCGGTGGCTACTCCTCCGAACGCCGTCGTATTCGGTTCCGGATATCTGCGCATACCGGACATGGCCAAAGCCGGTATCGCTTTGAACTTTGTAGGGGTCATTATCGTAACCCTCGCCGTTTATTTCTGGCTTCCAGTGGCATGGGGCATCGATCTCACCGAAGTGCCGCAAATGCTCAAGAACCCGAATTAAGTAACGATGTAAAAAAAGAAGAAGCATGGAGTTTCCGGCTCCATGCTTCTTCTTTTTGTTATATTATTAATTCCCGGTCTTTACCGTGCTTCGTACGATAACGATGTAGATAAGCGGAAGGAGAGCGAGAAAAATCATCAGTCCCGGCCACCCCTGCGAATTGTAAAGGGGGCCGAGCATTGAACTTCCGGTCACTACGCCTATATAGTAAGAAACCAGATAAAGGCTGGAGGCGCTGCCTTTGTGATGCGTGACTAGATCTCCGATGGAGGAGGCGGTCAGGGAGTGCGCGGTGAAGAACCCGAGACAGAGAAGAGCGAGACCTATAGAAATGATCCATACAGCATCAAAAAGCATAAGGAAAATACCGATACACAGTACGAAGATGCCGGTGAGCCGAACGCTGCTCAGAGGAAAGTGTCCGGCCAGCCATCCAGCGAGAGGCGAGCCGACAACACCGAGACCGTAAGCGAAATAGAAAAGGGAAATAGTTGCAAGCGACAGGAAAAACGGGGCTTCCTGCAGATGGAACGGTAAATAAGTCCACACCCCGGTGAAGCTCGTTTGAAAAATGATTCCTAGACCAAAAATAAGAAGCAGCCGCGGGTTTCTGAGGTGATAAGAGAAACCGTGTAGATCGTGACGGAAAGAAAGCTCGCTTGATTCAAAGAAACGGGAGGCGGGGAGAAGACGGAGCATCAGCAGAAACATAACCGTGCCGAGGCCTCCGAGCATATAAAAATACGTGTGCCAGGAAAAGAAATCGGTCATCGTTCCTGCCATTACCCGTCCGGCCATCCCTCCGAGGGCGTTGCTCGATATGTAAAGAGCGGTGGCTACGTGAACACTTCCTCTATCGATTTCTTCGTGCAGATAGGCAAGAGCGGCGGCCGGGAGTCCTGCGAGTGCCACCCCCTGAATAAACCGGAGACAGAGGAGCAGAAAAAATGAATCTGTCCATGGAATAATCAGAAAAGGAATAGTGGCACCGGCAACGGAGGCTTTTATGAACGACGTCCGCCCGTGCCGGTCCGAGAAGAAACCGAGAACGATCAGTCCTGCAATAAGCCCTGTGATTGTCAGGGAAAGAGACAGACTGGCTGCCGAGATGCTTATATTGAATTCTTTTACATAGACGGGAAACAGTGGCTGGACGGCATACATACTTGCAAAAATAAAAAAAGACGCAAGAGTGAGGCTCAGTGTTATCTGCCAGAAACTCCTGTCCTTCGGTGTATAGGGTTGCTGCAGAGCCAACGTCATCCCTCCCTTCTTATTAAGATTCTTCGACGTATCGGTTTCTTCCCGCTTCCATACCAAAAAGAATGACTCCTGCAGAAACGAGCAGAAGTGTGAGTACAGGCAGCGTCCAGCTGCTGCTCAGATCATAGAGAAGACCGATGAGCATCGGTCCGACTGCAGCCAGCGAATAACCGAAAGCCTGCGCCATGCCGGACAGCGCTGCAGCCTGACGGGCCGACTTCGTTCTCATTCCAAGAAAAGCGAGAGCGAGAGCAAAATTGCCGCTCAAGGCGATACCGATGCATATAATACTCACCATTAGCAGAGCGAAAGAGTTGCCGATCCACAAAATAAAATAACCGGCGAGAGAAAAAGTGCCGAGAATAAGCACCATTTTCCGCTGGTCGTTGAACTTTTCGGCTATAACCGGAACGATAAAGCTTGCAGGGAGACCGATGAAAAGGGCGGCGGAAGTCATCCAGCCTGCAGTTGCTATGCTGACACCCCCGGCATTCAGAATTTCGGGAAGCCAGGCTACCGTGACGTAGAAGAGAAACGACTGCAGCCCCATGAACGATGCGATTTTCCATGCCAGCGGGGACGTCCACACGTTGGTCTGCTCGAGTTCAAAATACTCCCCGTTACGTGGGGTGTTACGTTCTTTCACAATCAGATAAGTCCATAGGACCATTGCCAGAAAAGCGGGTACGGCCCAGATCGCCAGTGCATTCGTCCACCCCCACCCGAGTCCTGTAGCTACGGGAATGCTTACACCTGAAGCCACCGAGGCGAATACTCCCATCGTTGTAACGTAGACGCCGGTCATGAGAGCGACTCTGTCGGGAAATTTTTCTTTCACTATTCCCGGAAGTAGAACGTTACAGACGGCGATGCCGATACCTGCAAGCAGAGTACCTGCGAACAAAACAGCCGTATTCGGTATCAACCGTACAACTACCCCTGTAAATATCAGGAATGTTCCGGCGACCAGCACGATTTCATTTGTGAATCTGGCGCTGATTCTCGGGGTGACCGGAGAGGTGAAAGCGAAAGCGATAAGAGGTAGTGTCGTCAAAAGGCCAGCGCTCCAGTTGGCAAGATTCAGATCTTCCCTGATAAGACCGATCACGGGACCGACTGAAGTGATGGCCGGTCGCAGGTTAAACGACACGAGTACAATACCGAAGATGAGCAGGGCAGTGAAAAAATTTCGGTTGTTCATTATGTATCCTTCTTTCCATTGATTTACTTTTACTACTATAGCATGAGAGCCATCCCGTTGCCTATCGGGACAGCCCTCCATTTACTGTTCAGCATATTGTTTTTTTAGGGAAGGAATGTGCCACCCATAAAGAATAGCCAGCATAATAAGAATGATAAGAAACCCGGTGTGGAAAGACCACACCTCGATGACCCATCCGAAGAGAGGGAACGCGAGCATCGTCACGAAACTCTCAACAACGCTAATTATCGAAAAAAAGGTAGCCCGCACGGAACTTTCCAATCTGTTTTGCACAGCGTTCGAAAAAATCGGTTCGTACAACGTGAGCAACTGGCAAAGGATGAGAAAGGAAAGGACTGTTCCCCAGACAGGGCTCCAAATGAACAGGATGAAAAATAGCAGGAACAGCAGATAGCCATAATTCGTAACGGAGAAAAAGGACCATTTCTCTTCCAGCTTATAAGCGATCTTCGCCATCCAAGCACCGATCAGTCCTTCCCCGGTGAAAATGACCCCGATCCAAAATGTGCTGAGGCCAAGACGCACGAAATATTCCTGACCGTAGAATACGAGAATGACAAGGACCGTTCCGAGGCTGATAAAGAAAAGGATAGGAATGTGGATTCCTGGATGTCCTTTCCACACATGCGCACCAGTCTTGATCTGTGACGCCCACTGTTTTCTTACAGATTGCTTTTCAAGTTTCTCTCTCGGTGGTTCGTGTAACAAATAAATAGGAACAAGCGCCAGCACGTGAGAAAGAATCACACCTGCATAGACATAAGAAAAATCGATGTCCGCCAGCCAGCCTCCTAACAGCTTGGCCAGGCTAAGAGAGATGAGTGACAGTGCGATCATGTTCCCGAAGGTACTTGTATATTTTTTTTCCTGCCCATATTCTTTAAGAGTGTCGTAGGCAAGTGCTTCTTCAGCCCCTGATTGAAAGGTAACCGACACCCCCAGTGTGACGAGTGCCACCCCGAACAGAGAGAAAGAATCGCCGATAAGCATGAATGTGCCATACCCGATGCTCATCAGATTTCCAATCAGCAGGCTCACTTTCCTCCCATAAAGATCCGCAATGATTCCGGTGGGAACTTCCAAAAGGACTACAGACAAATGCATCAGTGCTTCGACGATACCGATCTCTGTCATACTGAGGCCCTGTTCATTCAGATAGATGACCCATAGGGCCCGGTCGAAAAACAGTTGGGCGAGAAAGATATATAAATAGATGAATCTTACGTTCCGTTTCACTTAGTATTCCTCCTGAAGACCAGTCCCATATCCAGAGCGGGAAGCTCTATGTTTTGAACAAAAAAATCCCCGCAGGTAAAAACCTCACCTACGGGAATCATATGGGACGCGGTAAGAATTTTTTTACGTTCGGTATTCATATACAGGTAAAGGTGGTTTTCTGAAAAAGGACATACGTGTCCCCTGGTCAGAAAAAATGCCAAAAACTGTAGTCATGAATGCATTGAAATGAGCGATTGGGCTCATGTTTCCGAACGTAGACAATTCTTTCCCCTCCTTTTGAAGAATACTTTTTTCATTATAGCTAAGACGGATTTATCGGGCAAGCTTTATTATGTGAGAATGTTTAGAAAAATCAGTAATATAGATTGAAGCTCTTCAGGAAAGATAGTATAATTAATTCCATATTGAAAACGCATACATAAAGATGCGGAAAATGATCAAAGGGGGAAGGCTGATGAATGGAATTTGGCTTGCGGTTTTCGGTATTATTGTTCTGGCACTCGGCTATCGGTATTATTCTAAATTTTTGGCAGAAAAGATTTACAAACTCGACCCGAACTACACGACACCGGCTCATAAATACAAGGACGGTGTGGACTTCGTTCCGACGAATAAGTGGGTATTGTGGGGCCATCACTTCACGTCCGTTGCGGGAGCCGCTCCGATTCTCGGTCCGGCGATTGCCGTGTACTGGGGCTGGCTTCCGGCTCTGTTGTGGGTGCTTCTCGGTACCGTTTTTGCGGCAGGTGTCCATGACTTCGGTACACTCGTTCTGTCTGTGCGGCATAAAGGACAGTCCGTGGGGACGCTCGCGAATACACTGATCGGCCAACGCGCCAAAATACTGTTTTTATTCATTATTCTCATTCTGGTGCTCATGGTCAACGCTGTATTCGCGTGGGTTATAGCAAACCTGTTCATCACAAATCCGTCCGCAGTTCTTTCTGTGTTCATCCAGATTCCGCTGGCCATATGGATCGGTTATACGGTATACAAAAAGCAGGGGAGCATGCTTCTGCCGTCTCTGGCGGCTCTTGCGGTTATGTATCTGACGGCTGTCGTCGCCAGTTATGTTCCGGCTCTGCAGATTGACCTGGTCAGCTATTTCGGCGGAGAAGGCAGTACTTCCCTGTTCGGAGCATCGGCCACATCTATGGCTTTCTTCGTCTGGATCATCATCCTGATGATTTATGTGTACATAGCTTCGACTATGCCGGTATGGAAACTCCTCCAGCCGAGAGATTTTATCAACTCTCATCAGCTGGTGGTCGGACTTGCCATCCTTTACCTCGGCCTTCTGTTTTCGAACCCGGAAGTGACGGCACCGGTTAGTAACGGTACGGCAGACACCTCCTGGTTCCCGCTGCTGTTTATAACAATTGCCTGCGGAGCGATTTCCGGTTTTCACGGGCTTGTCTCTTCCGGCACCTCGTCCAAGCAGCTGGATAAAGAAACGGATGCACGTTTCGTCGGATATCTTGGTGCTGTAGGGGAAGGGGCGCTCGCTTTGATTTCCATCATAGCCGTAGTAACTTTCTTTCCTACAGCGGGAGATTTCACAAATACGTACAGCGGCTTTGCGGAAGCAAGCGGAGCGGGTCTCGGGGTTTTCGTTCAGGGCGCAGCCCAGCTGGCGACCGGACTCGGCATCCCTGCCCAGGCTGCAGCTACCATCGTATCGGTAATCGTTGTAAGCTTTGCGGCTACGACACTCGATTCATCGGTGCGTCTGATGCGTTATATCATCTCCGAACTGGGTACGGAATATAATGTTCCATCTTTGACGAAGACTCACGTTGCTACTACGGTCGCTGTCGTCTCCAGTGCCGCTCTGACACTTATTCCGGAAGGTCCGAAAGGTTTCGGTTCCGGAGGATATCTGCTGTGGCCGCTGTTTGGTACGTCGAACCAGCTGCTTGCCGGTATCAGTCTGTTACTGATTTCCGTATGGCTGAAGCGGCTGGGCCGGAATTACTGGCCGGCGATGATTCCGATGATGTTCCTGATGTTCATGACCCTCTGGGCTATGGTTTCTCAGGTGCTCACCGACTGGGCGCCGTGGGTGGAAGGATCCGACTGGCTTCTATTTATATTCGGTGCTCTCATCATGGTGTTCGCCATATGGATAACGATTACTGCCATCTCTGTACTGATGAAGGAAGATGGTAATAAAGTCGAAAAAAGTGCCTGACCGATAGTAAGAAGAAGAGGAGCACAGTTCTCTGTGACTCCTCTTTCCTTTTATCAGTAGAACTCTGACAATATATTCACTTAATTTGAAGGTGGGCAGAAGAGATAGTATAATGATTTCTGCAATGTAAGCGCCTACATGATTGAATGGATAAAAAGGAGTAAGGGTAAGGAACAGTATTTCCGAACGCAGCAATCCGGCTCATAAGCACAGAGGTTGGATGGTACTGATGTTATTGATGGTGAAACAGGAGTTCACCGACCGGCTTCCATCATTATGGTAATTGCTATCCGGAGGATTGTTACCGCGCTTTCGGTGCTTAAAAATGAAGGGAAGGAATGTATGGAAGGAAGCACGTGACAAAGAACCGGACGGTTTCAGGCACCTCCATGTGTTCCTTCCGGTTAAAGAAAGGGGAATTCCATGCCTGATCGGAAATCGATGATCAAACGACTCGTGGATTATTATGAAGAAGTGCTCAGCATGCCGCACCGGACGGAAATAGCCCGGGAATTAAGGGACGAGGATGACCTCTTCCTGCTGCTTCTGTATTCCGATATGCTCGGTATACCGAACCCGGCGTTCTACTATACTCTGGAACTGTACCCGTATATTATTGATAAGTATCACGACTGGCATTTACGGATGGGAATGGAAAAATCCCCCCTTGAGGGAATACGCTGCTGCTGAAGGAGAATGATGTATGAAAGAAAAAATTGTATTTATCGGTGGAAAAGGCGGGGTCGGGAAATCGACGACGAGTGCGGCTCTTGCTCTGGTGAGAGCGGAAGAGGGAAAGAAAACACTTATCGTATCCACCGACCCTGCCCACAACCTCGGGGATATTTTCCATACGAAGCTGAATCACGAGAAGAAAAAACTGACCGACAATCTGTGGGGGATGGAGGTGGATGCCCGTGAAGAATCCACCCGCTACATCGAAGGGGTCAAGAAAAACCTGGAAGGTCTCGTGAAATCGAAGATGGTCGAAGAAGTGCACAGACAGATTGACATGGCGAGTGCGTCGCCCGGGGCGGAGGAAGCTGCTCTTTTCGACCGGATTACGGCGATTATCCTGGAGGAGAACGAACAATTCGATCATATCATTTTTGATACAGCGCCCACGGGCCACACCCTTCGGCTTCTGACACTCCCTGAAATGATGACTGTCTGGATTGACGGGATGCTTGAGAAGCGTAAGAAAACGAACGATAATTATACACAGTTGCTCAATGACGGCGAACCTGTCGAAGATCCTATTTACGATGTTCTTCAGGAACGGCGGGAGAAGTTTGAAGCTGTACGGGAAATTGTTCTCGATGAGGAGAAAACGAACTTCGTATTCGTTATGATTCCCGAACGCCTCTCTATCCTCGAAACCGAACAGGCCATTAAACAGTTACACCAACACCATTTTCACATCCGTGATATTTTCGTGAATAAAGTGTTACCCGATTACGCTGACGGCACTTTCCTTCAAAAACGCCGGGAAGTGGAAAAAGAACATCTGAAAGAGCTTCGGAAGACTTTCCGGAACCAGCACCTTGTCGAGATCCCACTTTATGAAGAAGACATCGCCACGCTTGCGCAATTGAAAGACTTCAGTAATCACCTGCGTCACTCGATGACCGACAGTAAATATTAGAACGGATATCTGCGCATAAGTTCACTCCAGGTCGGAGGAGTGAAACCGTTTCTTCCGGTCACCGGTTCCGCTTTCTGCAGGGAACGGAATATAGCTTCTTCCACAGCTTCTCCGACAGCACGGAACGCTCCGTCCAGAAGATGATCGGGGAGAGGGGAATGGTTCTTTGCGGTCGTGAAGCCGATGGCTATATCTCCGCTTCCGTTGCTGATAAATGACCCTGTCCGGGAGAGTCCGGTGACGGATCGTTTCAGTATGCGCGTAAGCTGTCTGTGGGTAACGGGAAGGTCCGTTGCGGTAATTATCATAATCGAGCCTTTATCCTCGTGGGGTTCGGCTTTTATTTTGTCGGCCCAATACTGACCGATCTGTTTCCCGTGGAACGTCAAATCGCTCATTACTCCGAAGTTTGTCAGGACGAGCACTCCGAGAGTGTAGGTGACCCTGTCGACTGAGATGAGGCGGGAGGAAGAACCGATACCTCCTTTCATGGAGTAGCACAGCATCCCGCGCCCGGCCCCGACGGACCCTTCCCGGAATTCTCTGCCGGCTGCGCGGATTGCTCTTCGGGCGTGTTCGGAATCGATGCTTCTGTTTCTGATATCATTCAGAAACATATCGTTGCACTCCCCGACCACAGGGTTGACTGTTCCGGACGTTCTCCCGATTTCTTCATTCCCCTCCAGAGCATGGTCCAAAAGAGCATTGAAACAACTTCCGACTCCTAATGTATTAGTTAGCAGAAGGGGCGTCTCAAGTTCCCCAAGCTCCTCAATTTGTACCATTCCGGACGTTTTCCCGTAGCCGTTTATTACGTGAGAAGCGGCAGTGACTTTTTCCCGGAATATATTCCCTCCATGCGGGAGTACAGCTGTAACTCCGGTCTGCACAGATCCTTCGCTCAATGTTTCATGTCCTACGAGAACACCCTCTACATCCGTTATTCTGTTGCTGTGTCCTTTCCCTGTCACTTCTGACCTGGCCATAATTTACCGCCTCCTTTATCTTTCTTTCAGTTTATCATAAGCGTTTCAGCCAACAACTGTCCATATTAACCGAAAAAGGTCATAATCTGCTCCCATTTCCCGGCATAATATGTCTTATTGTGGTTAAACTATAAAACCACAACCGGATGTTTGTGGTTCGCACACGTTGAGGAATGCGTTTTCAAAAGTTATAATTTTCTTAACAGTTCAAACAGATCTGCTACTAACTCTTCACGAGTTCAGGGAGGTAAGGGAAGAAAGGGTGTGTTGAATTTGCAAGCCATCACGAAAAATTTTTTCTTGTTTCTATCAAATAATAAAACACTCGACCGTTTGGCAAAGCAGTACGGAACCCGATTCGGTGTTGATAAGCTGGTCGGAGGAGAAACTTTTTCTCAGGCAGTTCCGGTCATCAGACAGCTGAATGACGAAGGGTTAGTAGTTACCGTGGACCACCTCGGAGAATTCGTGGATTCCGAAGAAGAAGCGAAAGAGCGTGCCGGGGAAGCTGTAGAAACGGTGCAGACGATGTTTGATCAAAACCTGGCCTGTGAGATGTCCGTAAAACTGACGTCGCTCGGGCTCGATATAAGCCGCGAACTGGTAATCCGGAATATGGAACGGATTCTGGATAAAGCTCAGGAACTCGGCATCACTTTACAGATCGATATGGAGGACTCCGGCCGATGTCAGGCAACTATAGATGTCTTCAAAGAACTGCGGGCGAAGTATCCGAACGTCGGAATCGTCATCCAGTCCTATCTGTATCGATCGGACAGAGATCTGGACGAACTGGACAAATATGATCCGTACGTGCGACTCGTGAAAGGTGCTTACAAGGAGCCCGGGACTGTCGCATTCCAGGATAAAGATATGGTAGATAAGAACTTGAAACAACTGGTCAAGAAACACATGCTTAACGGCAACTATACAGCCGTCGGGAGTCATGATGAAGAAGTCATCAACTTTACGAAAGAGCTGGCCAGGGAACACGGTATTTCAAAAGACCGTTTCGAATTTCAAATGCTTTACGGCATGAGAAATAAATTGCAGCACGATTTAGCGAAAGAAGGGTACACTGTGCGCGTCTATATGCCGTACGGAATGGAATGGTATGGCTATTATATGAGACGTCTGGCAGAACGCCCTGCAAATATAGCTTTTGCAGTAAAAGGAATCTTTTCACGATAATATAAATCGAAAGGGGAATGTATCATGGTAACGCCATACAAACACGAACCATTTACGGATTTTACAGTCAAAGAAAACAAGGAAGCTTTCGAGGAGGCTCTTAAGTATGTAAAAGGGGAACTCGGAAAGCAGCACGATCTTCTGATTGACGGCGAGCGTATCCGTACAGATGCAAAAATAGAATCGACGAACCCTGCGAACACGAAAGAAGTGGTAGGGGTCGTATCCAAAGCGAATAAAGAACTTGCCGAAAAAGCGGTAGAGTCTGCTGCGAAAACTTTCGAAGACTGGAGAAAATGGGATCCGGAAGCACGTGCAGGAATTCTATTCCGTGCAGCTGCCATTATCCGTCGCCGCAAGCACGAATTTTCTTCCTACCTTGCTTATGAAGTAGGGAAACCATGGAAAGAAGCGGACGCCGACACGGCAGAAGCTATCGATTTCCTTGAATATTATGGCCGTCAGGCTGTAGAACTGAAAAACGGAAAGCACGTGGAAAGCCGCGAAGGTGAGCACAACCAGTATATTTATCAGCCTATCGGCGTGACAGCTGTTATTCCGCCGTGGAACCTGGCGCTCGCTATCATGGCAGGTACGACAGTAGCACCACTGGTTGCAGGTAATACTGTAGTTATGAAACCTGCTTCCAACAGTGCAGTAATCGCAGCCAAATTTGTTGAAGTGCTTGAAGAAGCCGGACTTCCAAAAGGTGTTCTTAACTTCATTCCGGGCAGCGGTGGTGAAGTAGGGAATGCGATTGTGGACCACCCGAAAGTCGGTCTCATTTCCTTCACAGGCTCCCGTGCTGTCGGTACGAGCATCATTGAACGTGCTTCAAAAGTCCAGGAAGGCCAAAATCACCTGAAACAGGTTATTGCCGAAATGGGTGGTAAAGATACAGTAGTCGTGGATAAAGAAGCCGACCTGGAAACGGCTGCCGAAGCTATCGTCGTTTCCGCCTACGGTTTCTCCGGACAGAAATGTTCTTCCGGTTCCCGTGCTGTCGTTCATGAAGATGTCTATGACGAAGTGCTGGAAATGGTGAAAGAACGTACAGAGAAACTTACCGTAGGAAATGCTACAGAAGATAACGTCTACATGGGTCCTGTAGTGGATCAGAGCGCCTACGACAAAGTGATGAGCTATATCGAAATCGGTAAAGAAGAAGGCCGGCTGGTTACAGGCGGTAAAGGGGACAACTCTAAAGGGTATTTCATCGAGCCTACGATTTTCGCTGACCTGGCTCCGGATTCCCGCATGCAGCAGGAAGAAATTTTCGGACCTGTCGTCTGCTTCACAAAAGCCCGTGACTTCGATGAAGCTATCGACATAGCGAACAATACGGAATACGGATTGACAGGTGCCGTCATTTCCAATAACCGTGCCCATCTTGAAAAAGCGAAGTACGACTTCCACGTCGGAAACCTTTACTTCAACCGTAACTGTACAGGCGCGATCGTCGGCTACCAGCCGTTCGGCGGATTCAAAATGTCCGGTACGGATTCTAAAGCAGGTGGACCTGACTATATTATGCTGCATATGCAGGCTAAAACAGTTTCCGAGATGTTCTAGTATCACTGATGAAAGTACCATCCTCGTAAAAGGGTGGTACTTTTTTTATGATATATTTTTTTGACGAGTGGAATTTTCTTGAACAATCAGCAATTTTCTTGTTTTTGACACTTGAAAATAGGTATAATGATACCGAGCGAAACCTTGTTCGGGAAAGGATAGAAATAAATGGAATGGAAAGAACTTCTGATGCAGGTAGAAGATATTCACAAGGCGACCGAAATCATCAGTACGAAGCTGAAGAAGCCTGTAATTATCGAAAATAAGAGTTTTGAACTTGTATCCTACAGTTCCTCCTTCGATGGATTCGATCAGACACAGCAGAAGACTATACTATCGAAGAAATGCCCGGTATTTATTATAGATCATCTGAAAAAAGAGGGGATCGTGCAGCGTCTGGAGCGTACCAGTCACCCGGTCCGCGTTCATCCGATCGAAGATATAGGATTCCGGCAGCGGGTAGTCATTGCGGCGAAGCATATGGGGCAGACGGTAGGATATGTCTGGATACAGGAATCGGATGACTGGATGGAAGAAGAGGACATGGAATTTCTCCGCGATATCACTCCTTATATCGGTAAGATGGTTTATGATCTGCATAAAACGACGAGCGAAAAAGATAACCGGAAAGATGAAGTATTGTGGAAACTGCTCAATCACGAGTACTCTTCTGAAAGTCAGCTGAAGAAAAATGCCGCTCTCGTCAAAATTTCTCTGCCGGAACGGGCTTCTGTCATAGTTTTTTCCGTAACGGAAAGCAGATACCGGTATATGCTGGATTACCTCGAGCGGATTGTACGGACGTATAAACAGGAATATCGCATGTATTTCCTGAAATCGGAATATCAGCTGGTTCTGCTGATGGAAGCAGAATCGGAAGGGGAGTCTTTACGTAAAGCCCGCGCTTTCATTTCGAGAGTGAAAACGGAAGTCGGAGAAGAGGAATTTTACTGTTTTCTGATAGGTGTCGGAAAAGAGTATGACACCCTCAGGGAAATACGGAAAAGTTTCCTGGAGTCACTCGAAGTGATCGAAGTTGCAAGTTTTCTTAAGCCCCGTCCGGAGACGATGCCGCGGGAATTCGCGAAGATGGGGACGTATCGCTATCTTGCTGCTCTTTACGAAAAGAACAGTGCCGACGATTATTACAGTGAAGATCTTTTGAAGCTGATCAAAAATGACAGGGAAAAACAGACCGACCTGCTGCGTACGCTTGAAATGTACCTCGCGAACAATACGAAAGGGAAACAGACGGCAAGCGAGTTGTATATCCATCCGAATACGCTGAACTACCGGATTAAACAGATTCAGGAGCTTACGTCGATAGATTTCCAGGATTTCAATATGAAAGCCCACCTCTATATGGAACTGCTCCTCGTTAACAACGTGGATTCCTATTATCACAGATATCTGAACGTACTTTCCTGAGCGTATGCAACCTTCTGCATACGCTCATTTTTTCATTCTGGAAAAAGTACCACCACATGCAGCATCATACTTTCGTTAAATTGTTCAACATAAAGTTATTTTCCCGCTCGCCTTTAGCGGCTTTGCTGATCCTGCATCCGTTCAACAGCCTTAAGAACTCATTCAAAAAAATAGTCAGGTGACGTGAATTTCATAAGAGAACAGTCGCAGCCTGTAAGTCAGGGCTGCTTTTTTTTACCAGAAAAGTTTGTTTAAAGGTGTGCCCTTAGTGGAACATTCCCTGTACAACTACAGGAGGATGATAAAGTGATTGAACACAAGTTATACATTAATGGTGAATATACAGAGTTCAGTGGAGATGATTGGATAGAGATCGAAAACCCGGCCACGGGTGAGATTATTTCCAAAACTCCAAGAGGCACGGAAGAGGACGTGAATAAAGCAGTGGAAGCAGCGAAACAGGCTCAAAAAGGCTGGGAGCTCACACCGAATATTGAAAGAGGGAAAATCGTCCGTCGTCTCGGAGACGAAATCGAAGCCAACCGAGATACGTTCATCGATCTCCTGCAGGAAGAACAGGGGAAAGACTACGGGCTGGCCAGCGGAGAAGTGGATCTGGCCATCGATTACTTCCGCTATATGTCCGAGTGGGCAAGGCGCATAGAAGGTGAAATTGTACCGAGTGACAGAGAGAACGAGAACATCTTCGTTTATAAGAAACCGATAGGAGTTGTGGGCGGTATCGTACCATGGAACTTCCCGGTATTCATTCTGGCACGTAAAGTTGCCACTGCTCTCGTAACCGGATGTACAATCGTTCTGAAGCCGAGCCAGCAGACACCTAATACGGCTGCCGAATTCACAAAAATCATCGATAAGATGGAAGAAATCCCTAAAGGCGTTTATAACTTCATTACCGGCACAGGTTCCGAACTCGGAAACGCAATGGCTTCCCACAAGGACGTTGAGATGATCACGATGACAGGAAGCGTTCCTGCCGGTACGAAAGTGATGGAAGCGGCAGCGCAGAACATTACGAAAGTGAATCTGGAACTCGGAGGGAAAGCACCGGCTATCGTCACGGATAAAGCCGACCTCGATACAGCAGCGGAAAGTATCGTTACGTCCCGGCTTGCAAACAACGGACAGGCCTGTACGAACGCAGAACGCGTCTACGTGCACGAAAGTAGAAAAGAAGAGCTTATTGAGAAATTGAAAGAGTCTTTTGAAGGTATGAAAATCGGTGATCCGAAAGAAGATAAAGAAGTGGACGTCGGGCCTCTTGTCAGCAGAGAACGCCTGGAAGAAGTCGAAGAAATGGTGAACAATGCTGTCGCTGACGGTGCTACCGTCGTCACAGGAGGAGAAAGAGCGGATGTCGATTCCGGTTATTTCTTCAAACCGACCATCCTGACCGACATTTCCCACGAATCGGAAATCATGACGGAAGAAATATTCGGTCCGGTTATTCCAATTTCGACATATAAAACACTTGATGAAGCGATCGAAAAAGGAAATGACACCGAATATGGTCTGTCTTCATCGGTATACACCGACGACGTTAATCAGGCGATGCGCGTGGCTAACGAGCTTCGTTTCGGAGAGACGTACGTAAATCGCGAAAATTTCGAAGCTGTGCAGGGGTATCATGCCGGAATGCGTCAGTCGGGGCTTGGCGGTACCGACGGCAAACACGGTGTAGAAGATTTCCTCGTGACACAGGTCGTATATATGCAGTATAAAAATGACAAACAGTAATGATGTTCCTGCATCCGGAGACGGATGCAGGAAATTTATTAAAAGGAGTCACAAAAATGATTATAGATAATGTGCGGATTTATCAGCCGTCCGTTGAAGAAAAGCCGGAAGAACTGTACGCAGTGGAATTCGAAGGGGAGTACATCAAAGCGGTGTACCCGAGTCCTTACCAGGGAGAGGGAGCGGTGATTGACGGGGAAAGCAGGGTGCTTGTCCCGGGATTCAATGATTCACATATGCATCTGCTGAGGTACGGTCTGCTGGTGAAAGAGCTCGATCTTCGGGAGGCGAAAAGTTTCGGGGAGATGAAAGAGATGATACGAAAACACTATGAGGTGCTTGAAGAAGGACAGTGGATATTCGGTAAAGGTTTCAATGACGCCGGATTTGAGGATTTAGAACGCCCGTTGACAGCTGAAGATTTAAACGATATCCAGGGGAATGCATACATTTATCTTATTCATGAGGATGGACATGAGTGTGTCATCAGTGAAAATGCTCTTGACCTTTTAAAGGAAGAAAAGGAGTTTTCCCGCATACCTGAATCCTTTAAGGAAAGAGATACTTCAGGGCAGATGAACGGACGTTTTAAAGATACTGCGGTTCATTTCATCAATCACAGATTCTGGGGGCGCGGTAAGGAGGAGGCAAAAAATGCTATTAAAGCGGCCCTTCCCCGTCTCAGCAGCTACGGCATAACGAGTGTACATACGGATGACCGCAGCTTTATCGGTAGTTTTGCGAGACTCTATGAGGCGTACACCGAACTGGAGCAGGAAGGGAACCTGCCGATTGATGTACAGCTTCACCATTATGCTTTTCACAAAGACGACATTACGGAATTTGTTGAAAAAGAATCGATGCGCACAGGGGACGGTACCGATAGCGTAACGGTGGGCGCTGTCAAACTGTTTCTCGATGGAACCCAGCGGCTTCACACTGCTTCGATGAGAAACCCGTACCCGGATGAACCGTCAAAAAGCGGGCCGCTCATTTACAGTCAGAAAGAAGTGAACGAGATGGTGCGCTACGCAGCACAAAACCAGATGCAGGTAGCGATGCATGCGATCGGGGACCGGGCTGTGGAGCAGGCGGTTGAAGCGTTGGAGCAGGAAGAAGCCTGTACGAAAGATTTGCGTCACCGGGTCATACATGCCCAGACTCTGGCGCCGGACTTGATTGAGCGCATTTCTGCCAGTCATGCCTACGTGGAGACGCAGCCTTCTTTTCTTCTCGGAGAATGGGACAAGAAAGAAAAATGGGTGCCGGAAGAGCTTGTGCCTTTTTCGGATCCCTATAAAAGTATGAGGGAAGCAGAGATTCCGCTTACTTTAAGCTCGGATTTGCCTATCGGTTCGATCAACCCTATGGTAACGATAGGAACGGCTGTTACCCGGCAGGATCTGGAAGATAAGCCCGAGGGCGGATGGATGCCCCGAGAGAAATTGACAGTGGATGAAAGTTTTTATGGAATGGGCCATGCCCCTGCTTACCTTGAATTCAAAGAATACCGGAAGGGGAAAGTGAGTCCGGGGTATCAGGCGGATTTCGTTTTGCTGGATCAGCATCCACTGGAGACCCCGCCAGACCGGTTGAAAGATATTAAAGTTACGGAAACGTGGCATAAAGGTATACAGACGTATGCAACATCCGAATAAAACAACCCCGGCAGCACCGGGGTCGTTTTCGTTGCATTTGTAATCATCTGGTGTCCTGCGCGTATAAGCGGATCAGAGTTTTACGATGGTTCTTCCGCGAACTTCACCACGCAGAATTTTATCAAGGACGCCCGGTACTTCTTCGAGGCTGACTTCGTTCAGCATATCCTCCTGAAGCATAGAAGGTTTCCATTCATCCGCAAGTTTCTGCCATACTTGTTTACGTTCGGGCATAGGGCAGGTGACGGAATCGATGCCGAGCCAGTTTATCCCCCGGCCGATAAAGGGCAGGACAGTGGTGGAAATCTGGATGCCCCCTACGAGTCCGCTGGTGGAGACGGAACCGCTGTTTTCAAGCGTGCTCAAAATATACTGAAGGGTATTGCCACCTACCGGGTCAACCGCGCCGGCCCAGCGTTTTTTCCGTGTAGGAGTACCGTCCGTATCCATGATTTCATCTCTGTGAATGATAGAGGACGCTCCCAGTTTTTTCAGATAGTCATGCTCGGAATCTTTTCCGGTAGCTGCCGTAACACTGTAACCATTCTGGGCAAGGATATTTACGGCGACACTTCCGACACCGCCGGTTGCACCGGCAACGAGAACTTCGCCCTTTTCCGGAGTGAGACCGTTATCTTCAAGTCTCTGAATGGACAAAGCGGCGGTAAGACCCGCAGTTCCGAGAATCATCGCTTCTTTTAAACTCATATTTTCAGGAAGAGGTACCACCCATTCTTTCGGTACTCTCGCAATCTGGCTGAAACCTCCGTCGTGTCCGGTGCCGAGGTCGTAGCTCGTAACGATAACTTCCTGTCCTTTTTCGAAAGAACCGTCTCTGGATTCTATTACAGTTCCGGAAAGGTCGATGCCCGGAACGAGAGGGTAGTGTTTTACTATCTGATTCTGGTTCCCTACAAGGGCATCTTTATAATTGATACTGGAATAGGCTACTTCTATCGTGACATCCCCTTCGGAGAGATCGTTTTCCGTCCGCGAGCGGAGATGCAGGTCTTTATCTTCTTCGAGCACCAGTGACTGGAATTTTTCCATCGGTTATTCCTCCTTAATAAATGCTCTTATTCTCATAGCCGGAAAAGGGTTTCATGAAACATAGGAACTTTGCTAAACTGTTTAACAGGAGAAACGATGGGTATATAACTTTTATATGTGAAATTAAAGGAGGACGTTATGAAGAAATTGACAGAAGTTTTTTGGATAACATTAGCCATTACTATTGCCGCTTCCGTATGGGGGATTTTTGCTCCGGGTAACTTTGAGGCGACCACCGGTACTATAATGAGTTACATATCGTCGAATTTCGGCTGGTACTACCTGCTCATAGTTACGTTTTTCGTAGTTTTCTGTATTTATCTCATTTTCAGTCCTTACGGAAAGATAAGGCTCGGGAGCCCGGAAGACCGGCCTGACTATAGCTATCCGACGTGGTTTTCCATGCTGTTCAGCGCCGGTATGGGAATCGGTCTTGTATTTTACGGGGCAGCATCCCCGGTATCACATTACATAAACACACCTCCACTGGCAGAACCCGGTACGAGAGAAGCGCTTCGTGACGCTATGCGCCTTTCTTTTTTTCATTACGGAGTGCACGCCTGGGGGATATATGCGATAGTGGCGCTTGTACTTGCGTACTTTAAATTCCGTCACGGGAAGCCCGGCCTCATCAGTGCCACCCTGGAACCGATATTTGGTGATAAAATGTACGGTCCCTGGGGGAAAGCGATTGATGTTGTTGCCGTTTTTGCAACGATTGTAGGGGTTGCCACGACGCTCGGTTTCGGCGCTGCCCAAATCAACGGGGGGCTTACCTATCTTCTGCAGTGGGACGAAAGCTTTTCCCTGCAGCTGATCATTATTGCAGTGGTAACTGTCCTGTTCATGATTTCCGCCTACACCGGGCTCAGCAGGGGAATTAAGCTTTTAAGTAATGCCAACATGGTGCTGGCTGCTCTGCTCTTCGGCATCATGATTATAGTGGGGCCCACCGTTTACATTGCAAATACATTCATCGATTCTCTCGGAGCGTATATACAGAATTTCGCTTACGAAAGCCTGCGTCTGGCTCCGAACAGTGAAGAGGAGCGCGCCTGGGTCATGGACTGGACAGTCTTCTTCTGGGCGTGGTGGATAGCCTGGGCGCCTTTTGTCGGTATATTCATTGCCCGGGTCTCCAAGGGACGTACCATCCGCGAATTTTTGAGCGGTGTACTCCTCATTCCTTCCCTTGTAAGCTTTTTGTGGTTTACGGTATTCGGAGCTACAGGAATCCAGACTCAGCAGAACGGTTCCGAAGTCGCCAGCCTTGCAGATACTCAGGTTCTTTTCGGAGTATTCAATGAGTTTCCGCTGGGGATCGTTATGTCTATCATCGCTATGCTTTTAATCGGTACTTTCTTTATCACTTCTGCAGATTCGGCAACGTTCGTGCTTGGTATGCAGACGACCAATGGTTCACTGAACCCTCCGAAGACGGTTAAGTTCGCCTGGGGGATCGCCCAGTCTACCGTCGCAGCTGTACTGCTTTATACAGGGGGGCTGCAGGCGTTACAGAATGCCCTTATTATAGCCGCTCTTCCATTTTCCGTGATTATGCTTCTGATGGTTTACGCTTTTTATAAAGCAATCAGAGCAGACAGGGAAAAAATAAAGCAGGATTTACAGAAGTAGGAGACACTTCGATTTTTCCGCTTTACACGTAATTAAGGTAGTGGTAGTATATTTAATTGTGTAAAAAAATAAACCTCAAAAGGAGTTTGTTATGCTACAGAATAAACAGGGTCGCGTTGACTGGCCCGTATTTGGTATAAGCGGAGGAGCACTCCTCTTATTCGTGGTATTTGCAATTATCGATATTAACAGTGTGACCGAATTTGTAAACACAGGATTCGCTTGGGCTGCTAAATATTTTGGTGCTTTTTGGCAGTTTCTCATGCTTGCTACATTTATAGTGGGGCTGTACCTTGCGCTTTCCAAGTATGGAAACGTGAAAATGGGGAACCTGGACAAGCCTGAATTAGGTTTGTACAAATGGTTATCCATTATTATGGCGACTCTTCTCGCCGGAGGTGGTGTATTCTGGGCGGCTGCCGAACCGATTACCCACTTTTTGACTGTCCCGCCTTCCCAGGGGGATCTTGATGCAGGTACGAGGGAAGCGATCGCTCCGGCTCTGGCTCAGAGTTTCATGCACTGGGGCTTTCTGGCGTGGGCGATCCTCGGTACGGTAAGTGCAGTAGTGATGATGTATGGTCATTATCAGAAAGGTATGCCGCTTAAACCGCGGACGCTTCTCTATCCGATTTTCGGGGAGAAAATACGTACAGGGTGGTTCGCGACGATTGTAGATGCTTTCTCCATCATTGCAGTGGCAGCAGGTACGATCGGCCCGATCGGATTCCTCGGAACACAGGCAAGCTATGGTCTGCAGACTATATTCAATATACCGGACAACTTCTATTCGCAGCTCGGAGTTATTGGTGCCGTAGTTCTCATCTCCACCATTTCAGCCGTCACCGGGTTGTATAAAGGCATTCAGAAGCTTAGTAACTTCAACGTTCGACTTGCTATCGGACTGATATTTTTCGTTCTTATTTTCGGTCCCGGTCTGTTTATAATTAACCAGTATGTAGCAGGCTTCGGTCATTATCTTCAGGAATTCCTGGAGATGTCGACCTACCGTGACGACAGAGGCTGGCTCGGTGCGTGGACCGTGTTCTTCTGGGGATGGTTCATCGGTTATGGTCCGATGATGGCGATTCTGGTCAGCCGTATTTCAAGAGGACGTTCCATCCGTCAGATCATTCTTTCCATTTCCGTGCTGGCACCGGTCATCTCCGCTTTCTGGTTCACAGTTCTCGGAGGTTCCGGCATCCACTTTGAATTAGAGAATCCGGGAGCTATTTCCGGTCCTCTCGCAGAAGCCGGTAACGCTGCAGCGATGTTTGCTATTACGGAGCAGTTTCCGCTGGCAGTCATCATTTCACCGTTGTTCCTCATACTGACTATTCTGTTTGTTGTTACGACGAGTGACTCGATGTCCTATACTATCGCAATGGCAGTGACCGGTGAGGGAGATCCGAAACCATGGGTACGTATTTTCTGGTCTCTTCTTATGGGAGCTGTCGCAGCAATACTCCTTATCATCGGTAACGGCGGAGTGGGAGCACTGCAGAACTTCATCGTAGTTACGGCAGTACCCGTTTCGTTCCTTCTGCTTCCTATGATCTGGCTCGCCCCTCGCGTAGCGAAAGAAATGGCTGTAACGCAGGGAATTATGAAAAAGTAAAGAATTGAAAAAAGCGTCGACCGCGGAAGGTCGACGCTTTTATTTTTTGTCAGTTTATGCTGAATGGCTTAACAAACGGACAGGGCCTGGAAACGTCTCATTTTTTCTTTACACTTTTCATAATAAAGCCGTCTTTTGGCAAAGCGGGCATCTTATTCAGACTGTAACTTAAATCCTGTTTCGGAAGTTTGTACTCGAGATGCCGGGCCATGTACTGGAAACTGGCTTTCAGAATTTCAAGAGTCGACCATTCTCCGGGACAGCGGTGGTTCTTTTCGTAGTCGCCGCCTCCCTGAGGGATCAGATCGAAAAGCCCTCCGTTCCAATTTCGGAAGCGTTCCGGATTGAAAGTTTCCGGTTCTTCCCAGATGCGCGGGTCGTGATTATTACCGTAAACGTCTATGAGCACGAGCTGCCCTTCGGAGAAGTTGTATCCCTGCCACGCGAACTCTTTCTTCGTACGTGCCGGCAGGTAAGGAACGAACGGATAGAAGCGCCGCACTTCCTGAGCGAAATAGTAGAGATAGTCTTCACTACCGGCAACCTTTTCTTTTTCTCCCGGAAATTCTTCCATAGCCAGGGCACCGAAAGTGATGAATTTACTGACAGCCACCGTCGGACGGACGATGTTCAGCAATTCAATGGCGGCCATTCGTGCATCCAGGTGGTTGCCATTGAGATCACGGTGCATCGCCATTTCAAAAATTGCAGTGCCTTCCTGAGCTTCAAGCTTCCCTTCCCGGACGTCGAGTATAAGGTTTTCAAACCACTGCTCGGAACGCTGCCGTGCTTTTCTGCTTTGAAGATGTTTGGGGCCGATAGAGCCGAAGCCGTCGATCATGAGCGCAAAATCATCGGCTCTCTTTTTAACTTCTTTATCCTTAAGCGGGACACCCGCCCATTCGCAGGAAACCTTCATCAGAAGGGTGAGCATCTCTTTGTACAAAACGACTTTCCGTTTCTTTTCCCAGACTTCTGAAGCACGTTCCCAGTGCTCCACAGTAATTTGGAAAAGTCGATCAAGCGCTTCCGGGGTCATGAGAGAGAGGAACAGTCTCTTTCTGTGTTCGAAAGGGTTACCGTCCATCGTCTGGATTCCGTTTTCACCGAATAGAGTTTTCAGTATGAAAGCGGGCATAGCGCCGCCGCGTTTCATTTTATCGTTGTCATAAAAGAGCTCTGCTCCTTTTTCGCCACCAAGGAGTGCAGCTCTTTCGCCGAGCAGTTTCGTTTCATATACGTCCAGGTGCTGTTTCTGCAGACGTTTCCGGGCGAAGTTGTACCCGTCTTTCAAAATTCCGAGAGAGCGGTCCGGACCTTTGTCCTTTGCAGGGAAATAAGACATTATTCATTACTCCTTCCTATGTACAGTATAATTTAATATTATCTGTAAGCTGCGATTGTTACAATAGAAAGAAATCGAAGGGGGTCTGGACTTATGGATATACACGGAATCCGACTGGATGATAAAACGAGGTGTCACCATTATCACAATTACGAAGATGTCGTTGCAATAAAATTTTACTGCTGCGGGGAATATTATGCCTGTATCAAATGTCACGAAGAAATGGCGGAACACGAGGTGGAGGTCTGGCCTTCCGGACGACAGGGGGAGCCGGGTATTTACTGTGGGAACTGCCGCCGGGAGATGGCTGTAGCGGTTTATAAAAAACAGACGGAATGTCCGTATTGCTCTCATCCTTTCAATCCCGGCTGCCGGTTACATTTTCCTCATTATTTTGAATAATTCCCGGCGGTAAAAATTTCTTGACGTCAAGGTGGTCACCGACGATAATAGGAGGGCTTTCTGCGTAATATGAAGAAAGGGGCGTTTTTTTATGGAAGACCACATTTCTGTTACTTCACTGATCATCGTGCTTGTAGCTGCTTTTTTAACCCCGATTTTACTTAAAAGATTCCACCTCCACTTTCTGCCGGTCGTAGTGGCGGAAATTATTGTGGGACTCATTATCGGACAGAGCGGCTTCAATCTGATAGAACCGAACGAATGGCTGGATATACTATCCACGCTCGGATTTATATTCCTGATGTTTCTGAGCGGTCTGGAAATAGATTTTTCCATTTTCAAATCGGGAAAAAGGAAGAAACTGATGAACGGTAAGCCGGAACCCCATCGTTTCGGTGTAGCTGTCATTATATTCATATTTATTCTGGTTTTATCTTACCTTATTTCTCTTGCTCTTTCTCTGGCAGGTCTTGTAGGAAATGCTTTCTTTATGACGCTCGTCATTTCCACAATATCTCTGGGCATTGTAGTACCCACGCTGAAAGAATCGGAACTCATGAGATCCACAATCGGTCAGATTATACTGCTTGTAGCTGTAATTGCCGATCTTGTCACGATGATTCTTTTGGCGGTTTTCGTCTCCTTCTATGAAAAGGGTGGAAACATGTGGCTGCTGCTCCTGCTTTTTGTGGCAGGCATCGGCCTTTATTTCCTGGGCAAATTCTTCAAGAATCAGACATTTTTCGAGACCCTTTCGACGGGTACGGTTCAAATCGGAATGAGAGCCGTCTTTACTCTGATAATGATCCTTGTCGGACTTTCCGAGTCTCTTGGAGCAGAGAATATTCTGGGCGCTTTTCTGGCCGGAGTCCTTGTTTCCCTGCTTTCGCCTAATAAGGAAATGGTCCAGCAGCTTGATTCTTTCGGATACGGTTTTCTTATTCCTATTTTCTTCGTAATGATCGGAGTGGAACTGGACGTCTGGGGTCTTTTCAGCAACCCTTCCGTCGTACTGCTCATTCCGCTTCTGTTCCTCGGTCTCCTGCTGTCCAAGCTCATCCCGGTGGTTGTGCTGAAGAAATGGTACGACTGGCGGACGGTGGCAGGTTCCGGGTTCCTGCTTACTTCCACCCTGTCGCTCGTAATAGCAGCTGCGAAGATAGGAGAAAGGATAGGAGTGATTGACGGGGAGATGGCTTCTTCCTTAATCCTGCTTGCCATTATAGCCTGTATTTTCACTCCTGTGCTTTTTAAGCAATTCTTTCCGATTGCCGAAAATGCAGAAGAGAAGAAGCGCCTGAAAATCATCGGTGCCAATCAGATCACCATGCCTTTAACGAAAGAATTTGCAGAAGAGGGGTATGAAGTCTACCTTTATCACGCCCGTCCCAATCACAGCGGGGAACTTCCGGGATCGCCTGATTTTACTGTGGAAAAACTGGAAAGTTATGCGATAGAGGAACTTCAGAGCCACGGCGTATTTGATTCGGAAGTACTCGTAATCTCCACAAATGACGATGAACTGAATACGAATATTGCGCTCGAGGCTGCGGATTCGGAAATCGAGAATATCATCACTAAAGTGGAAGCTCCGACCAATCAGGCTATGCTGAAAGAGAAAGGGATCAACGTGTTTTCTACTATCTTTTCTTCCCGGGCAATGATGAAAGCGATGATCGCCTCTCCGTACATCGCTGATATTTTCGCCACAAGAG
Organism: Salimicrobium humidisoli; assembly: GCF_002295105.1. GTDB lineage: Bacteria > Bacillota > Bacilli > Bacillales > Halobacillaceae > Salimicrobium > Salimicrobium humidisoli. The sequence continues at coordinate 37,360 of NZ_NSGH01000017.1, forward strand.
AAGAAGGACTGATGGAAGTACCGCTTACAAACCAGGAGTTTCATGGTATGAAGCTTCGGGACTTCCCGTTCTTCGGTGATACGATCATCGTAAGAATCTACCGGGGTAACGAATCGATTATTCCTCATGGGGACACTGAATTGCAGCTCGAAGACCGGCTGATTGTGACAGGAAACCATGAAAATATAAGTGAGCTTGAGTACCTTCTCGAGTGACATCGGTCTTAAAGCAGAATGGTTCATGAAGGGATCCGGACGTTAATGTCCGGATCCTTTTGTATATACGAAAAAAGGAGGGGAATATGCGAAAAGTAAGTGGTATTTCTTCAGGAGTAGTGACATAATAAAAACAAATATAAAAAAGGGGCACAATACTGTATGGCGAAGCTGCTGATTACGTTGACCATGATTATGATGCTTTTTTTTGGTTCAGCTCTGTTCTTCGTAGTATATGAGTCCACTTCCGGGGATATTAAGGCCGGAGATCTGGAAGAGAATGCAGCAGCTGCGGGGAAAGATAAAAAGAAGAATGATGGGAATGAGACAGATGGTAACAGTGCAGATGAAACGAAAGAAAAAGCGGGTGGAGAATCTATGGAAGACGGTTCCTTCAATAAGGAAGTGGATCTTACTTTTACCGGAGACGTGCTTTTTGAAAAGTCTACGAAACAAACGGTCGCGGACGAGGGGTATGCTTACCCTTTCCACTACGTAAAGGAGGAGTTTCGGAGTGACGATATTACTTTCGTCAACCTGGAAACCCCTATTACGACGAGAGGCGTGCGGGAAGATAAGATATACAATTTCCGTTCGGAGGACAAAGCGCTTGACGGTCTGAAGAAGGCGGGAGTCGACGCTGTATCGCTGGCTAATAACCACACTCTGGATTACGGTATCGCCGGGCTTGAAGACACCTTGCACGCATTGGAAAAACGAGAGATCCCTTTTATCGGTGCGGGCCGTAACAAAGAAGAGGCCTATCGTGGGTGGAAAACAGAGAAGAAGGGGAGGAGCATCCACTTCCTGGCTTTCTCCGCAGTTTTACCTAAAGTGAGCTGGTATGCAGAAGAGGACCGCCCGGGTATTGCCAGCGGTTATCAGGTGGAAAGAATGGAAAGAATAATTGAAGAAGCAGAAGCTTCGAGTGACCACGTCATTGTGCAGATGCATTGGGGAGATGAACGTCAGACCCAATTCCAGGCCGGAGAACAGCAGGTGGCCCACCGTCTTATAGATGCGGGAGCGGATGTGATCGTCGGACATCACCCTCACGTTCTGCAGGGGTTCGAATATTATAAAGATGGTTTTATCGCTTATTCTTTAGGAAACTTTCTTTTCCCGGACTACGTGGAAGGGGAAACGGCTTATACCGGGTATTTGAAAGTCCGGCTGAAAGACGATGAGGTCCGCCCTTCTTTCATACCGATGCAGATCCGGAATGACCGGATCATGCCCGCGCCCGACGAGAAGGAAGCTCTTCAGCGCATGGAAGAACGTTCCGCCAACATCACTTTTGAGCAGAATAAAATAGTGGAAACGGGCCAACCCTGACGTTGCTATGTTATAATTATGGAAAGAGATATACATTTATCCATTAAGGAGTGGATTTCCATGTACCGTACAATTGAAGAGACGGCCCGGTATCTGGAGCTTCCGGAAGATTATGTATATTCATGCATCGTATCTGGAAAGATAAGAGCAGTTCATGACGGGGAACAGTTCCTGGTGAATGCGGATCAGTTCAATCTGTACTGGGAGCAGCTGGAGCAATATCAGCAGCAGATTCAGCAGTTTCTGAGCGAACCTGTTCCTGCAGATCCTGTCATAAATGACGAAGATTGATTGCACAAGCCTCCGTGGCTTGTGCTTTTTTTTAGATAATTGTATCCTTGGAGGGACGCCACCCATTCAAAGGAGGATTCAGTATGACGAAAGTAATCGAAACAGACAAGGCTCCTAAAGCGGTAGGTCCTTATTCGCAGGCAGTGGACGCCGGAGATCTTATATTCATTTCCGGGCAGATCGGTCTAGATCCGGAAACGCAGCAGTTCGTGGCTGATAGTGTGGAAGAACAGACGAAACAGGTAATGAGAAACATAGGTGCCATTCTGGAAGAAGCCGGGAAGGAATATACGGACATCGTGAAAATGGGGATCTTCCTGGATTCCATGGATGATTTCCAGACAGTCAACGAAATTTATGCCGGATTTCTGAGCGAACCTTACCCTGCACGGGCTGCAATCGAAGCAGCTAAGTTACCAAAAGGGGCAAAAGTGGAGATGGAAGCGATTGTGAAGAAATAAGGGCCAATCTATACGTAAAAGAAGTGAATCAGCTGATAACAGCCGATTCACTTCTTTTTTAATGATGTGATATTAGTGACGTTTGTGAAGCCAGAGCACTCCGGACTTCGCAATACGAGGAATCTTTCCAGTGAGCGGCTGGTTCATCATGTTACCGAAACCATCGCTTTTACCTAGGGAACCGAGCGTACCTTTCAATTTGATCGAGCTCGGTTTTTTAGGTTGCTGGCCGCGCCATACATATTTAAGAACTTCGGCGATCCGCTCTCCCTGCTCGCCGGCGAGTTGTCCGCTCGGAGAAAGCTCCGATGAAACGCAGTCACCTACTACATAAATGTTCGTCTTCTCGGGGATCTGATAGAAGTCGTTCGTGATCAGTTTCTCCTCCCGGTCTTTTTTGAAAGGGAGTTCCCGGGCAAGGTGATGTGGAAGGACGCCGGCTGTCCACACTGTAACGTCATTCATATAACAGATACCGTTATTACAGACACCGTCTTTTTCTACGTATTCGACTTTGGCTTCATGAATGACATTCACTTCATTTTCTCTGAACCAGTCTGCTACGTGTTTCTGGATCTTTTCATCGAACGCTTTAAGGACCGTGTTCCCGCGGTCAAGCAGGCGGATGTTCAAATCGGGGCGGCTCTCTCTCGTCTCTGCGGCCACTTCGATTCCGCTGAGACCCGCTCCTACAATAGTCACGTTACCGTAAGCTTTCAGATCATTGATTTTGTATCCGGCGTGACGGGCGCTTGACATCGTCTGCACACTTTCAGTGAATACTTCGGCTCCTTCGATCCCGTGGTAGTTGTCCTCACATCCAAGAGCTATTACCAGCTGGTCGAAAGCGAGCGGCTCCTCCCGTCCGGCAAGAAAGACCCGATCCTCTTCCGCGTCTATCCTGGTGACTTCGTCAAAAATGTAGGAGATCTTTTCATGGACAGGAAAATCAACACGAACACTTCTGTCGGACGTTGTACCGGCAGCTATAGCGTAATATTCCGTTTTCATGGCGTGGTAAGGGTTCCGGTTTATCATCGTGATATGCACGTCGTCCGGAATGCCGTTTTCCAAAGCATCATAAAGAACTTTGAACCCTCCATACCCTCCGCCCAGTATTAATAGTTCAGTCATTGTATGTTCACCTCTGCTGCAATTTTACGTAACGAATTTCCAATCTCTTCTTAAAGAGTATCAAAAAAAATCAGGAAAGACTAGATAAAATTTCTCAGAGTGGTTTTCTAATGGAAAAGTAGGGAAGAAGTATGAAAGAAGGAGGAGATGAACTTGGATAAACAGAGTACAATCATAGAGAATTCACTGAAAGCGATTATGGATGATAAAGAATTTCTTCCCGATTTGAAAGCGCAGACGAGGGAACAGGCTTACCAGTCACTCGTTTCTATTTTAACAACGCCGAACCATATACATAAGTCGTTCCTGAGGGTGACGATGGAGAATGGGACTGTAGAGAGGATACCTGCATTCCGTGTCCAGCACAACGATGTGCTCGGACCTTATAAAGGAGGTATCCGCTTCCACACGAGTGTTACGGAAGATGAGGTCTCCGATTTTTCGAAACTGATGACCCTGAAGAACGCCCTGCATGAGGTGCCTTTCGGAGGAGGCAAAGGCGGGATGGAAATCAACCCGCGCGAGTATACAGAGAAAGAGTTGAACCTAATTTGCAAGAAATATGTGCAGTATTTCGACCCCATCCTGGGTCCTGACAAGGATATCCCCGCTCCCGACATGGGGTCCGGCGAACGTGAAATGGACTGGATGATGGCCGAATATAAGACAATCCACCCGGGAGAACCGTACCGCAACAGTTTCACAGGTAAAAGTATAGCGAACGGCGGCTCACGCGGCCGGAGAGAAGCGACAGGAAAAGGCGTGTACTTTTCTTTCCGCTATCTTATGTATAACTACGCGAGAGAGAACGAAAAGTGGCTGACCCAGAACGAAAACGTATTTGCCGATACGGCAGTAAAATATGCGAAGAAAAAGATGACCATGGCCATCCAAGGGTTCGGTAATCTCGGATCTGTCGCAGCCCTCGAAGCTTATAAGTGTACGTACCTCCAGAACAAAATAGTTGCAGTAAGTGATCATAACGTCATGCTTTATAACGAAGAAGGTCTCGACATCCCATCTCTTGTGGAGTTTGCGAATGAACACGGCGGCGAACTTCCTACCGAAGACAGCCAGCTTCAGGAGTATGACATTAAAGCGAATATCCACGACAGGGATGAGCTCCTGGAACTTGATGTCGACGTGTTGCTGCTGGCAGCTCTTGAAAATCAGCTGCATAAAGGTAATATGGAAAATATCAAGGCAGAAATCATTATCGAAGGAGCGAACAAACCGATCGCGGAAGAAGCCGATAAGTATCTGAGTGACAAAGGTGTATTAATCATTCCGGATATTCTGGCTAACGCCGGCGGTGTCATTGTTTCGTACTTCGAATGGATGCAGGGAAGAGAGACCCAGTTCATGTCGGAGGAAAAAGTATATGAACGTCTCTATGATAAAATGAAACACACGATGGACACGATTCTGCCACAGTTCTTCGGAGACCCTTTCCCGCTTCGTCAAAACTGCTACATTCACGCGGTAACGAAATTATCGACGATCATGTTTAAACAGGGAAAACTATATTAATTACCGGTCCGGGACTTTCGAGTTCCGGATCTTTGATATTTTCCAGCCTTTTCCTTAGAATAGTGGGAAAAGATGGGAAGGTGCACATATGAAACGAATACATAGCGACGTTATACAGTTCAGAGGGACACATTACGATTTTGGCTACGCTCAAGGCCTGGAGCTGAAGGGATCTCTCACAGTGGAGAACAGAAAAAAGCAGTGGGAGGTACGCATCCCGCGATTTGAGGTGGATATAGAGGAAGCGAAAGAGGTGATCGGGCGGTTCGCTCCTGGAATATGGGCGGAGCTTGAAGGGCTGAAAGATGCTCTTGACTGGACGATGACACGGACACTGATGGAATTCGGCGGCTACCGGGTCCCCTACAAGAAATCGGGCTGTTCCATCCTTACCGGGGACGGATATATGATTCGTAACTATGATTATCTGCCGAAAACGTACGAGGGGAGATTCGCATTTTTCCAGCCTTCGGATACGGGATATGCTACCGCCGGTCCGACTCAGCGTATTACGGGGAGAATGGACGGAATGAACGAAAAAGGTCTGGTGCTCGGGTATAATTTTATGAACCGGAAGCGTCCCGGACCTGGTTTTATCTGCTGTATGATCGGAAGAATCATTTTGGAGACCTGTGGTAATGTGGAAGAAGCGGTGGACGTATTGAAACGAATTCCGCATCGCCATTCGTTCAGTTATACAGTGTTTGACCCGTCCAATACGCCTTACGTGGTGGAAGCATCACCGAGAGGCGTGGAAGTGAGGCAGGCACGTATGTGTACGAATCACTTCGAAAAACTGCCCAAAGAAAACAGATACCACCTTGTAGATTCGAAAAGAAGGATGGAAGTGATGGAAAACGCCGGAGCTCCGGAAGCCGAAGAAGCTTTCAGACTTCTGAACGACAGATCCAAAGGAGTCTTCTCCGAACTGTATGATCAGTGGGCGGGCACCATTCATACTTCCGGGTACCTCGTTCATGACAAAAGAATATGGTTCGCTCTCGGGGGCGATCAGTCCCCGGTAGTATTGGATTTTTCCGCCTGGCTTGAGGGGGAGAAGATTCCTCTTGCCCGTATAGAGGGAGAAGTCAATACCCATGTCCCTTTTGTACACATGGAGCGGGGCGCTCACTGGAGTAAGTAAAAAGAGCATTCAATATAAAAGGAGCCGGTATCACCGAACTGTTCGGTGATACCGGCTCCTTCGTTTATAACTTTTTATTTATACCGGCTTAACCGGTGTTTCTGAGCCCTGCAGCTACACCACTGATAGTGAGCAGAACTTCTTTTAGCAGTTCATCTCCCGGGTTCTCCGTTTCCCGTAGTTCTTTGATCAGTTCCACCTGAAGGAAATTCATAGGGTCCACGTACGGGTTACGGAGGCGCACGGACTCCTGAATTGTCGGCTGATGATCGAGCAGTTCATCGTCTTCAGTGATCTGGAGAAGGACTTCTTTCGTTCTTTCATATTCGTCTACAATCGTATTGAAAATCCGTTCTCCTACCGCTTCGTCCTTCACGAGCGATTTGTACTCTCTGGCAGTCTGAATATCCGCTTTCGTGAGGGCCATCTGCAGATTGTTTATAGTGGAGCGGAAGAAAGGCCAGTTTTCATACATTTGTCGAAGCAGTTCCATATTTCCATCGGCACGGTCCCGGTAATCAGCGAGGCCGGATCCGGCTGCGAACCACCCCGGCAGCAGCTGACGACTTTGCGTCCAGGCGAATACCCATGGAATGGCACGCAGGTTTTCGAATTTCGAACTGTCTTTACGCTTCATGGGACGAGACCCGATATTCAGTTCGCTCAGTTCGTTCAGCGGAGTAGCTTCATTGAAATAAGAAATGAAATCTTTGTCTCCGAAAACGAGTGACTGATATGTCTTTAAGGAAACGTCGGATATCTCTTCCATCGCCTCTTCCCAGCTGTCTTCCCGATGAAAACCCTGCTCTGACTCTTTTGAAACGTTAGCGGCCCCTTCCAGGAGCGTAGAAGCCCCCTGCTCGAGACTACGGTAAGCTATATCACGGAGCATGTACCGGGAAGAAAGGACTTCTCCCTGTTCGGTTATTTTCACGCCGTCTCCAAGTGTCTCTACCGGTTGGGAAAGAAGACTCCGGTGGAGGGGTCCTCCGCCTCTGCCGAGAGAGCCACCGCGTCCGTGGAAGAACTTCAGGCCGATGTTATATTCGCGGGCCATCTCGTGGATCTCGACCTGAGCCTTGTACAGTCTCCAGTTGGCTGTGAGCGTGCCGCCATCTTTGCTGCCGTCGGAATAACCGAGCATAATCTCCTGGTGGTTGCCCCGTTTTTCCAGGTGTTTCGAAAATACTTCCATTTCAAACAGGGTCTTGATGATGTCAGGTCCTGCAACAAGGTCATCTACAGTTTCGAGTAAAGGTGCGACGTCGAGGTCGCTTTCGACACTTCCGTCTGCATGAAGACGGTAAATCCCGGCTTCTTTAGCAAGTACGAGGACTTCGAGAAGATCACTGACGGACTCTGTCATACTTATCAGGTAGACTTCAATGGAGCGTTTCCCGAATTCTTTATGAGCATCACGTATCATATGGAAAACGTTCATAATTTGACGGGTCGCTTCCGAATAGTCTTCATTCAACAGAGAAAGAGGTCTCGGGTCTTTCAATACATTCTCAAGGATCCCGGTTTTATCCGCTTCACTCAGGGACGAATAATCGTCTGTGATCCCTACTTTCTGTAAAAGTTCCGAGACAGCTATTTCATGTTCGCCACTGTGATTACGGACATCGAGAGTAGCCAGATGGAAACCAAACAGACTTACTTGACGGATAAGTTTTCTCAGGCTTTTAAGCTCTCTGCTTTCAGGCTGATGGCGAAGCGCGTTTTCCTGAATCAGGGACAGGTCATTAAGCATCTCATCGGCGCTTCTGTAGCCGGTTTCTGACTGACCTATTTGACGCAGACGCTCTAGTATCACCGCGAATTTTCTGCGGTACACTTCTTTTTCCACTTTCCATACTTTGTCCTCCGGAAGCCACGTTTCTTCTCTTTCGATAGACTGCATGAGCTTCCCGGACACCTGGACGTAAGCAAGCGACTGGCTGAAACGTTTCATCAGATCGACGAGCGAGTCTTCGTATTTTTTTAAAATCAGGTTTCTGTGCTTATGCAGGGTTTCCCAGGTGACTTCCGGCGTCACGTTCGGATTCCCATCCCTGTCTCCGCCGATCCAGGAACCGAAATGAAGAAAATCAGGTACAGACCATTCTTCTTCGGGATAGTTCACCTCAAGCTGATGCTCTAGTTCCTGGTGAATATCCGGTAAGACGTCGAACAACGTATGGTCAAAGTAGTACAGGCCGTTCCTTACTTCATCCATAACGGTCGGTTTCCGCTCCCGGAGCTCTTCTGTCTGCCAGAGCACGGTGACTTCATTCTGAAGACTGTCCATGACGCCTTCTCTTTCTCTCCGGGTGAGTCTGCTTTCATCCAGCTGTTTCAAAAGGGTAGCAATCCTTTTCTGTATTTCCAGTACGGTCCGTTTCGTCGCTTCTGTAGGATGGGCCGTTATGATCAGCTCCAAAGAAAGTTTGTCCAGTGTCTCCTGAACGACGTCTTTGGAATAATTGTTTTCTTTTAAGTTCTGTACAGCACTCTCCAGTGAAAACGGCTGGACTGACATATCTTCCCTGAGCTGGTACTCTCTCCGCCGGCGTATACGGTGGTTCTGTTCGGCTATGTTCACCAGGTGAAAGTATATGGAAAAAGCACGAATCACCTGAGAACGCATAGGCGGTTTCAATTCGGTGATTTCCGACTTTAACGTCTCATAAGTCGAGGAATCGGGGGTGCTACGCAAATCTTTTGTCAACTTGCGTATTCTTTCCACTTTATCAAGTAATTCCTGACCGCCCTGATGAACGAGTACTTTACCGAGCATTTCGCCTAAGACCCGTATGTCATGGCGCAGTGGTGTAGTATGATTGTTGGATTTTGGTTGTGTATTCACTTTTTCACCTTCCTGTATGTTCTATTGGTTGATGCAGCTGCGGGTTGTAGAGAGGGGGCTGCAAAGATTCGTATTTTAATTATATTATCAGAATATTTCATACAGTCAAATGGCGGGGGGAAGAGATATGCGTCCTTATACAAACAACACCTCTCTTCAAAAGGCTCAAAGAAGAGAGGTGAAAAGGATTCAGCTTATTTGTTCCTGTACTTCTTTCATCTGCTCCAGGTGACGCATTTCGTGCCATCCGATGAATTCTACCCACTGTTCCAGATTCATAGCCCCGAAGGAAGGGTGGGGAAAAGAGTATTGCTGAAGTGTATCCCCGGATTTATTATGGGTCAGAAACATTGTAGCTTCTCTTGTCTTTTCAAGAGCGTCACGTGCTTCCTGTATAGAAGAGAAGGTTCCTGATGGCTGGACTGCTTCCGGAGCTTCCACTTTATGGGAACGGTTGGTTGTACGTTCGATAGGCTTCGGTGATGCAGATTCTTTCGTGCCATTTTTTATGACGTCATTGATCTGTTCAACGATGAAGTTCTCCATCAGATACAAATGTTCCAATACTTCCAGTATAGACCACGTATCGTCTGAAGGTTTCTTTCCGGCATCCTCTTCGGAAACCTGACTGATAAAGTCCTGAATAAGCTTTCTTTTGTCTTCCAGTCCGTACATAGTTCGTCATCCTTCCCGGAATTATAACCATTGTGATTATTATAATCGTAACTGTTACTTTATAGACAAAAACCCAGGAGGTTAAACATAATTATCAGAGATGAAAAAAATGAGCTTTACTGCTTTACTTTACTACCGGTTCGTTGTATTATGGAAAATAACTTAAAATTAATAACGAAACTTCTTATCCAGAGAGGCGGAGGGACTGGCCCTTTGAAGCCCGGCAACCATCCTGCTGATGTAAATCAGTGTGAACGGTGCCAATTCCTGTAGAATGTACATCCATTCTAAGAGATGAGAGGATCGAGCGGATATTATAACGTCGACCCCTCTTCCTGGATATTAAGGAGAGGGGATTTTGATTGTTAGCCCGTCTAAACTCTCGGAAGAAGTGTAGTTAGAGAGAAAGGATAAGATATATTATGGCAATCGCTACTTTCGGTGCAGGATGTTTCTGGGGTGTGGAAGCGTTCTTTGACAGATTGAACGGAGTGACGAATACGACAGTCGGTTATACGGGAGGATTTGTGGAGAATCCATCCTACCAACAGGTGAAAAACGGGGAAACAGGACATGCGGAGTCCATTCGTATTGAGTTTGACCCTGAAGTGCTCACTTATGAAGCTCTCGTCGAGTACTTCCTTGAAGCCCATGATCCTACTTCCGTCCATCGTCAGGGAGAAGATGTCGGACATCAGTACCGCTCCGTGATCTTTTATGTGAATGAGGAGCAGCGTCAGCAGTCCGTTGCAAAGATAAAAGAATGGAACGATCGCGGAATTTTCAAGTCTCCGATTGTAACAGAAGTGGTACCGGCTTCCACTTTTTATGAAGCAGAGGAATATCATCAGCAATATGTTAAAAAATATGGAGCGGCCTGCAGCGCCGTTTAAAACTTCAGCTTTCAGCTGGAGTTTTTTTATGCATTATTCTTTATTCGTTAACTTCACGCGGATGCTTACGCTTTCGCACCGGTTTGTTATACTATGAGTAACAGGGGGTGGGTGTATGACGCTGAACGACTGGGTCCTCGGAGCTATGTGTTTTTTTCTGATTCTCGGGGCTCTGGATTATTATATACTGAACAGTCGGCTGAAGCTCGGGGACCGGTTTTACGAGGCGTTCCGGATGATGGGGACGCTTGCTCTTGCCATGATAGGGGTCATTTCGTTCGCCCCCGTGATGGCCGAGTGGATGGCTCCGGTAGTCGTGCCGCTGTACGAATGGCTGGGGGCGGACCCCGGGATGTTCCCGTCGATGCTTCTGGCTATCGATACCGGAGCGTATCCCCTGGCCGAATCCCTTGCCGAGGACGCGGAAGCGGCTGTGTTTTCATGGTCGCTTCTTGGAACGATGATGGGTTCGACCGTAGTGTTTACTATACCGGTTGCGCTTTCGGTATTACATAAGCAGGATTATCGTTATTTTGCCAAAGGAGTTCTGATCGGATTTACGACTATCCCCGTGGGCTGTTTTACGGGCGGGTTTCTTGGAGGATATGCCTTTGACTGGATGCTTGTAAATCTTCTCCCTTCCATTGTTCTTGCAATTGTAATTTCCATCGGCCTCGGTTTATTTACAGCTGTCACTATACGTCTGTTCGCCGCATTTGGTAAGATAGTGGAAGTCCTTATTGCTGTAGGTCTCGTGTCTATTACTATTGAAACACTTCTTGGAGTGAGCGTTATCCAGGGTCTGGCCCCTCTGTCGGAAGGAGCGGTGATTGTAGCGAAAATAACAGTCACCCTGGCCGGAGCTTTTCCACTGGTCGCTTTTCTCGAAAGAGTGCTGCAGAGGCCTTTTGAAATAATCAGACCTTTGGTGAAAGTGGATAAAGTGGCGATGACGGGGCTATTGGCCTCACTGGCTCACAATATACCTATGCTGGTAACAATGAAGGATATGGAGCCGAGGGGGAAAGTGATCAATTCAGCTTTTGCTGTCAGTGGAGCTTTTGCACTCGGAGCTCATATCGCTTTTGTGGCAGGCATTGAAAAGGATATGGTAGTGCCGGTGCTTGCCGGTAAGTTGAGTGCCGGTTTTCTTGCAGTGGTTATCGCATGGGCAGTAACAACAGAAGAGGAGGGGAAGTCACATGAAAAGGTGGTCGGATACGATTGAGGTAGAGACACCTATTGAACACGCCTGGTCATATTTCGATCAGTCCCTGGAACAGACCAAAAAAATTATGCCGAATATCGAAGAACACCGGCTCATCCATTCTTCCGGAGAGACGGTCGGGAATGTGTACAGACAATCGTACGGCGTAGGGGAGACAAAGGAAGAATACGAGGTTACCATTACTGAATTCAAAGATGCAGAAAATGAAAAAAGACTGACTTATTCTTATACTCTGGCCGGGGTTTATGACATACAGGCCACTTATTTACTTGAAAAAGCGGGAGAAAAGAAGACGAAGTTCACCTATCTATCTTCAAACAGGCCGAGGAAATGGTATTTACGGATACTGATTCTTTTCTCCAACGATCAGGCTGTCGCTAACTTTGTCCGTCGCGTGAAAAGAGTGGCCGAGGAAGAATATGACGAATAGTACAGGTGTACACAAAAGTTGCCGCTCTCCCGTAGTGCTTTATGAGGGAGAGCGGCAACTTGTTTTCCTTACCTTCTTCCGGGAAGGTTAAAGTATGAAAATCCAGATCAGTGCTAACGTAATAACAAAAGTGATAACGTAGATGATGCTGAGACGACGGAAACTGGAAGTGTCACGGGAGTCCGATTTCAGGCTGGCCAATTCTTCATCACTGTCGGCCGAATGTTCCTGCTTGTTCAGGTTTTTTCCGATATAGATAGTGGCTCCAAGGGCAATAGCTGTCATAATGATAGCTACCGTATAATACAGTGGATACATAATATCTCCCCTTTCAGAAATAGGGTATATGCCAAACATACTATTATTATATAATGAACGCAATTTCTTTTACATTTTTTCTACAGGTTTCATCCCGAGCAGATGGAGTCCTTTCTTCAGTACTGTAATCACTGCCTGGACAAGTGTGAGACGCTGATCCGTCTGATCCGTCTGTAAAATTTTCGTGTTGGCGTAATACTGATTGAAATGTTTCGACAGCTTCAACAGGTAACGTGCAATGATGGAAGGGTCTTTCTGGTAAAAAGCTCTTTCTGTTTCATCGGGGAAAAGATGCAGCTGTTTTACAAGTTCCCAGGCACTCCCGTCTTTCAGGTCGGTCCTGAAGTCGAAATCGGCTTTTTCGGTAAGCGAAACGGCGCGGGCATACGTGTATTGCAGGTACGGCCCTGTATTTCCTTCGAAAGTGAGCATATCATCCAGTGAAAATTCAACGTCGTTTTGTCTCTGATGTTTCAGGTCGTGGAAAATCACCGCTCCTGTCCCTATGTCGGCATTGCCTCCGGCCCGTTCCCGGGCTTCTTCGAGTACGTCTTCAAGCAGAATGGTTCTGCCTTTCCTCGTCGACATCTTTTTTCCGTCCTGAAGCATCATGCCGAAAGAGATGTGTTTCATGGAGGATGCCCAGGGGAAGCCGGCTTTTTCGAGCACCTTCCGAATCTGCTCAAAGTGGAGTATCTGTTCATTTCCGACTACGTACAAACTTTCAGCGAAATGATAGGCCCGATAGCGATCGATCGCAGCCGTAAGATCTCTCGTAGCATAGGTGGTCGTGCCGTTACTTTTAACGATCAGGCAGGGAGGGAGATCATATTCATCCAGGCGCACTACGAGAGCCCCTTCGGATTGTTCGAGCAGTCCTTTTTCCTCAAGTATCGCTATCGTTTCTCCCATTTTATCACTATAGTAAGCTTCACCCCGTGTCAGATCGAAAGTTATATCAAGCTGTTTATAAATCTTGTCGAACTCTTCGAGAGATAATTCACGGAAACGACTCCACAGAGCTGCGGCTTCCTCTTCTCCTTCTTCAAGACGCTTGAACCAGTCGCGTCCTGCTTCTGTAAGTGACGGGTTTTGTTTTGCCTCTTCGTGAAATCTGACGTAAATATCCGAAAGCATTTTCAGAGGATTTTCTTGTAATGTATCTTTATCCCCCCATCTTTCGTAGGCAGCCAGCAGATGACCGAACTGAGTACCGTAATCGCCTATATAATTGATTTTCACTGGTTTATAACCGCAATATTCGGCGAGCAGCCCCAGAGAATTCCCGATAATTGTAGAACGCAGATGTCCCATGGAGAAGGGCTTTGCTATATTTGGGGCCGATAAATCCAGCACTACACGCTCACCATTTCCGAAACGGTGACGGCCGTAGTCGATATGGGTAGCACGGCGGAGGATGTGGTCGGTCATGAAAGACTGGTCGAGAAAAATATTAACGTAGCCGTGAAGGGCTTCCGTGTCCGCAAAAATAGGGTGATTCAGCTGAGCGCTTACATCCTCCGCTATATTTTGAGGATTTTTTCTGAAGTGTCGGGCCAGGAAAAAGCACGGGAAGGCTATATCCCCATGGCTGCTGTGCTTCGGCTGCTCAAGTTTCTGTTTCAGGTCTTCCGGAGTGAACTCCTCTCCAAGAATGTGAGCAAGCTGTAACGCGATGATTTCTTTTTCCATATTTCCATCTCCTTTCCGAATCGAGCCGGATTTTTGTGAACTGATTAAAATTTATGTGACATAAAAAAAGCCCCCACGTCGTAAAGAGACGTGGGGGCGCCGCGCGGTACCACTCTTTTAGCCTTAAGGCCACTTGATCGGATAACGGGGTCCATCCCGGCGGCAGAGCTACTTACGTTCACTCCCGCACCTCAGAAGTCCGGTTCTTCCATCGTTTTTTGCCGGGCTCCCACCATCCCCGGTTCGCTGTTGAAAAAACAGAATAGATTACTCTCTTCATCAAAGGTGATATGTTATTATTAGAAAACATAGCATAAGAAGAAAAGTAAATCAATAATCGGATTAAAAATGAAGGTGCAGGGAAAAGACAAAGTAGAGGTGAAGATTTCTATGGAAAAGTTACAGACGATTACAGAAGCCAGACAAATAATTTCCGAAGAGAAACTGTCGCTGGTGTATATTTCCCAGCCGACCTGTTCTGTCTGCCATAGCCTGAAACCGCAGGTGGAAGAGTTGCTTGAGAGCTATTCGGAAGTAAAAGCGATTCACCTGGATGCAACTGAAATTCCGGAGGTATCCGGAGAATTTCAAGTGTTTACGGTACCTGTGGTACTGGTCTATTCAGAAGGAAGAGAACTTATAAGAGAAGCACGTTTCGTACCGGTGGGAGAACTGGATTATCAGCTGAATAAATTGCAGGATGCCATGAACGCATAAGAAGAGCCGCTCTCCAAAAGAACGGCTCTTCTTTATCATTGCTACACTTTTCTCGGAATCCATCCCGGAACACTCATGATTTTTGACCACATCGGTTCGGGAATCACCAGCTCTTCCTGCGCTTCCATATCCATTTCCGTAACTATGTGGTCTTCCTGTCCTTTTTCCACTTTCACAGCCCAGTCCGGGTCGATAAGAAGCTCTCTTCCTAAAGCCAGCAGTGGTACGGTTTCGAGTGCTTTTTCCGCATCTTCTTTTGTTCTTATTTCTCCGACGCCGACAAGAGGAAGGTCAGCCCCGATCTGGTCTCTGATCTGCCGAATGACGGAACTTCCATCGCCTTCTTCCCGGATGGAAGACTGGTGGAAATCTCTCAGGGAAATATGAAGATAGTCCAGTCCTTTTTCGGTTAATTCGCTGACCAGTTTCATCGTGTCTTCAAGCGTAATGCCGGGAGTGTGCGGTTCTTCAGGAGAAAAGCGGTATCCGGTGATGAAAGGGGCCCGGGCGTATTCCCGGACGGCCTGCTTCACCGCTTCCGTAACTTCTAACGGGAATGTCATACGCTGCCACACATCTCCGCCCCATTTATCGCTCCGGCGGTTCGAGTGAGGGGAGAAGAACTGCTGAAGCAGATATGTATTCGCTCCGTGAAGTTCGACTCCGTCAAACCCGGCTTCAATTGCCCGTCTCGTAGCCTGTTTGAAATCCTCGACTGTCTGTGAAACTTCTTCTGCAGTCATCTCTCTCGGAGTTGCTGCTCCTTCACGTTCGGAGGGGACGGCACTGGCCGATACCGGTGTTTCGTCCGGCAGGAGGTGTGGCGGGCTCATTCGTCCTCCGTGATAGATTTGCAGGATGGCTTTTGCTCCTTCTTCATGGATGACTTCTGCCAGTCGTTTCAGGCCCGGAATAAGTTCGTCACGGTCTACTCCTATTTCTCCATCGAAGCCTTTACCCTGCGTATTTACGTTTGCGCAGGCCGTGATGACGGCACCGGTTCCACGTGATCTTCTTTTATAATAAGTCAGTTCTTTTTCGGATACCCGGCCGTCTTCTTCTGAGAGAAAATTTGTCATGGGGGCCAGGATCAGCCGGTTTTTCAACGTTACGCCCGAAGGCAGTGTATATGAATCGAACATTTCTGTTTCCTCCTTTGCTTTTATGAGTTTAACATTCGGAGAAAGGCAAGGTCTTTTAAATTGCTTTTATCATCCGTCATTAAACAGATATTTATTCTGCTGAAGATTGTACGTGTTATTATTCCCGTACACTTCCGGAGCAGGCCGGATGAAACGAAATATATTTGAAGGGAGCAGTGGCAAAATGGAACCATTTATACGCAGCGATCAATACCACTTCCTGAAACAGCAGCTCCGCCACATTGTTCAGACGAATGCACTTGTTAATGACAGAGAAATGGTCCGGACAGTGCAGGGGCTGGCGATGGACAAGATGAAGGATGTTTTTCACGGTCTCACCGATCTGCAGAAAAGGCTGCTCGAAGGGATGACCGAACTTGAAGACCGGACAGATATGGAAATGTTCGAAGCACGTATCCTCCCACTGGTCCATCCCTTTGAAATGCCGGAGGAAGGGGAGGTCAGAAGTCTGTTTCCGCACCTTTCCCGGGTGAAAACGCCCGTGCTCGGGACCGGCGTGGACCGGCGTGATCTGACTTACGTAAGCTGGTTCGACCCGGGACTCGACAGAAAATTCATTGTAACGTACAGAGAGGGCGTCCTGACGGGTATGGAAGGGTCCTTCACTTACAGTGGACGGAAAAACATGTGTGTTATCTGTCGCGAACATGAGTATGTCGGGCTTTTTGTTACAGATGCTACGGCATACAAAAGAAAAGGAAATTACGTCTGCAAAGACAGCATTACGTGTAACCGGAATATAACAGACCAAAAACACCTTCATAAATTCATGGACGACATAAAAAGATAGGAGACGCTGTCTTTTTATGTCGTCTTTTTGCGAAATTTTTCTTTCTTGAATTTTCCGAATTTTTTATTTATACTTTACATACCAACTGGTTAGTATGCGAGGAGGAGAAATGATGGATTTTTCATATAATGAAAAAACGAAAGAGTACCGGAAGGCCGTGCGTTCATTCATGCAGGAATATGTCTACCCGAACGAAAAAGTGTTTGCCGAACAGCTGAATGCCCAGCCTGACCGATGGAGCGGGATTCCGCCAATCATTGAAGAACTGAAGAAGAAAGCCCGATCGCTCGGACTGTGGAACCTTTTCCTCCCGGATGAAGAGATCGGGGGAGGACTCACCAACCTGGAATATGCACCTTTATGCGAAGAAATGGGAAAATCGATGTTAGCTCCGGAAATCTTCAACTGTAACGCACCGGACACAGGAAATATGGAACTGTTGTCTATGTATGGTTCCCGGGAGCAGAAAAAGAAATGGCTGGAACCTCTTCTTGCCGGGGAGACCCGTTCCTGTTTTGCGATGACCGAGCCGGATGTCGCTTCTTCGGATGCGACGAATATCTCTTCCAGCATCGAGAAGAAGGGTGACTCCTATATTATAAACGGCACGAAATGGTGGTCGACCGGAGCGATGGATCCGAGGTGTTCTTTCGCTATATTTATGGGCAAGACGGATACAGAAGCTCCGAGACACAAACAGCAGTCGATGATTATTGTGCCTATGGATGCAGAAGGGGTGTCTGTGAAGCGTCCGTTGAATGTCTTCGGCTATGATCATGCCCCGCACGGGCACGCGGAAATCGAGTTTACGAATGTAGAGGTGCCGAAAGAAAACCTGATTCTCGGCGAAGGACGCGGTTTTGAGATAGCCCAGGGAAGGCTCGGCCCGGGGAGGATCCACCATTGTATGAGACTGATCGGAGCTGCAGAAAGGGCGCTTGAAGATCTGTGCAGACGCGTCCGTCACAGGGAAGCATTTCACCGCCCACTGGCTGAACAGGGAGTGATACGCGAATGGATCGCCGACTCCAGAACGGAACTTGAACAGGCAAGGTTACTGACTCTTCATGCAGCCTGGCAGATGGACAAAGTGGGAAACAAAGAAGCGAAAGCAGCGATAGCTATGATCAAAGTCACGGCTCCTTCGATGGCGCTCAACGTTATTGACCGAGCTATCCAGGCTCACGGGGGAGCAGGCGTCAGTGACGATTTCACACTGGCCATGAATTATGCGAATGCCCGGACGCTCCGGCTCGCAGACGGACCGGATGAAGTTCACAAAAGACAGATTGCAAAAATGGAACTCTCTAAATACGAGGAGGATGGATATGCACGTACTTGATTATTTTAAGCTGGAAGGGAAGACCGTTGTCATCACGGGAGGAGGAAGAGGTCTCGGAGCACAGCTCGCCGAAGGTATGGCTGAAGCGGGAGCTGATGTTGTGTTATGTTCGAGAAAACTAGAAAATTGCGAAGAGAAAGCATCCGAACTGACAGAAAATTATGGAGTGAGGACGCTGGCACTCGAATGTGACGTAACCGACGAAGACAGTGTGAGGGGCGTCATTGAGAAAGTGAAGGACGAATTCGGAACGCTTGATGTGTTAATCAATAATAGCGGGGCTACGTGGGGAGCACCCGTTCTTGATATGCCTACGGAAGCTTTTCAGAAGGTGATGAATGTTAACGTTACCGGTACGTTTCTGATGAGCAGGGAAGCTGCCAAAGTTATGAAACAGCAGCAGTCGGGTAAAATTATAAACCTGTCCTCAGTGGCAGGATTCGGTGGGGCCGATTCGAGATTTATGGATACCATCGGCTATAATACGAGCAAGGGAGCAGTGAATACGTTCACAAAAGATCTGGCTGTGAAACTTGCGGGAGACAATATCCAGGTGAATGCAATCGCTCCCGGGTTCTTCCCTACGAAAATGTCCGAAGGCCTTCTCTCGATGAATGGGGAATACATTCTGGATCAGACCCCGATGAAGCGTTTCGGAAAAGAAGGGGAATTAAAAGGCGCAGCGCTTTTTCTGGCATCCGGCGCCTCTGACTACGTGACGGGAGATATTCTCACAGTCGACGGGGGGATGCACGCAACTTGTTAAAAAGGAGGAAGCAGGCGTGAAAGGAAAGATTACCGAAACAAGCATTTCACTTTTCGGCCAAAAAGGCTTCAAGGAAACTTCTATACAGGAAATCGTCGATCATCTCGGTCTTACGAAAGGCACATTCTACTATTATTTCAAAAACAAAGAAGAAGTTCTCGTTCAGATTCATGAACGATTCATTGATGATTTACTTGAAAAACAGGAAAAAATTTTGAAAAGCAGCCTTCGCCCGGAGGAGAAACTGCGCGAGCTTGTCAGGATGATGATCGAAAATATCCGTGCAAGTGTAAACAGTGCCATGATTTTTTTCCGGGAAATGCGGCACTTAAGCGAAGGAAAATTGTTATACGTGAGGCAGAAACGGGATTTATTTCAGCAGAATATCGAAAAGCTTGTGCAGGAAGGTATAGAAGAAGGAGCATTTCGCACTGATCTTCGGGCGGACATGATCTCCTATTTCATTCTCGGCATGGCGAACTGGAGCTATTTCTGGTATGAGCCGGAAGGAGAAGTGTCGGAAGAACATCTGGCGGATATATATACAGCTATTTTATTACAGGGTCTGGAATCGAAAGAGAAGGAGTGAGGGACATGCACGAACATGATATTAAAGTGAGATTTTCGGAAACGGATCAGCTGGGACACGTAAATAACAACAATTATTTCATATATATGGAGGAAGCAAGAATACATTTCTTCGACTATCTCGACCTGATCGGGGATGGAGAATGGAAGTTCGTTGTAGCTTCCGTAAAGTGCGACTTCGTTAAACAGCTGTACTTCGGTCAGTCGATTACGATTAAAAGTTTTGTGACGAAAATAGGGAACTCCAGTTTCCATTTGAAGCAGAACATGTATGAGAAAGAAAGTGGAGAACTTGTAGCGGAAGGGGATTCTGTAGTAGTCCAGTACGATTTCAAGGCGGAAGCAAGCGAGAAGATGTCCGAATGGATGAAGAACCAGCTTGCTTCCTGTCAGTTTGAAACTGCAGAAGGGAGATGACTGTATGGACACTCGCGAAGTAAGAAAAGGAGAGGAACTGGAGAAAGAAGTTCTTGATGAATACTTGAGAAGTACGTTCACAGACCTTCCTGAATCCCCTTTAAACATCCGGCAGTTCGGTGCGGGGCATTCCAACCTTACGTATGAACTGAAAATCGGAGACTGGGAAGCCGTACTGCGAAGACCGCCAAAAGGGCCTCTCCCTCCCAAAGCCCACGACATGGAGAGGGAGTATAAAGTCATCAAAGCGGTCCATCCTTTTTTCCCTCTTGCGCCTGAACCGATGGCTTTTAAGGAAGAAGAATTGATTGGAAAACCCTTTTTTATAATGGAAAGGAAATCGGGGATCGTTTACGATACCGAATGGCCGGAAGGAGTCACGCCATCGCCGGAACTTGCGAAGGATATTTCCCGGGAAATGGTCGACCGCCTGGTTGAACTTCACTCCATTGATTATACGGAGACTTCTCTGAAAAATATGGTTAAACCCGAAGGATTTATGGGAAGACAGGTAGAGGGGTGGATCAGGAGATATGAGAAAGCTCACACCGAAGATGTGAAAGAAGGGAACGAGCTGAAGAAGTGGCTCGTGGAAAACATACCGGAAAATGAAGAGAGTGCCATCATTCATTATGATTATAAACTCAATAACGCCATGTTTTCTCACGACAACCCGTCGAAGATGACCGGGCTGTTTGACTGGGAAATGACCACTGTCGGAGATCCTCTTGCAGATCTCGGGGCGGCCATGAGTTACTGGATGGAGGCAGGGGATTCTTCAGAGTTGAAAGAAGGACTCGGAAAACCCCCGCTTACGACAGCAGAAGGTTTCTACACAAGACAGGAATTTATGGACAGATACGCGGAGAAAAGCGGACGCGATTTAAACAACATGAATTTTTACCTGGCTTTCGCCTACTTCAAACTCGCGGGGATCGTCCAGCAAATTTATTTCAGATACAAACAGGGACAGACGGATGATCCGCGTTTCAGGCACATGAATCATTTTGTAAATAAACTTATGGATCAGGCTGCCGTGCAGGCAGGTATTACTGAAAAAAGAGAGGGATAAATTATGAAAGCTATACAATTCAAAGAATACGGAGAGGCGGACGTTTTAAACGAAGTCGACGTCGAGATGCCCGAACCGGGAGATAACGAAGTGCAGATCGAAGTGAAAGCGATCGGGGTCAACTTTGCTGATACTGCACGTCGCCGCGGCCAGTATGTTGTTCCTACCCCGCTCCCTTTCGTACCGGGGGCAGAGGTCGCCGGTGTTGTAAGTAAAAAAGGGAAAAGCGTCACAAATGTTGAAGAAGGGGACCGGATCGTTACCCTGGTAGAATCAGGCGGGTACAGCGAATACGTTACCGCAAACGCTTCTTCGGTCGTACCTGTACCGGAAGGAGTGGAAGATGAACAGGCAGTAGCTCTGTTGCTTCAAGGTCTTACCGCTTATCATCTGATCAGCACGATGGGCCGTATGGAAAAGGGGGAAACGATTCTCGTCCACGCGGCAGCCGGTGGAGTAGGAATGATTGCGGTGCAGCTGGCTAAGCATTTTCAGGCCGGGAAGGTTATCGCTACTGCCAGTTCCGAAGAGAAACTGAAGTTCGCCAAAGATTTGGGAGCAGATGCAGGAATCGACTATACGAAAGAAGACTGGCAGCAGGACGTTGTTGACGAAACCGGCGGGAAAGGCGTGGATGTCGCGCTCGAAATGGCCGGAGGTGACGTTTTCACAGAAACGCTGAAGACGATGCGTGCCTTTGGTCGCGTACTTACTTACGGTGCAGCAAGCGGCGAACCGCCTCAGTTGAACGCAGCCGGTCTCATGGGACGCAATCTTTCCGTTATAGGATTTTTCCTTCCACAAATTATGAAATATCCGGAACTGGTTCAAAAAAGTATGAAAGAACTGCTGACTCTTGTACAGCAGGGAGAGCTGAAACTTCACATCGGAGGAGTGTACAAGCTTAGTGAAGCGCCGCAGGCTCACAAAGATCTCGAAAACAGAAAGACAAAAGGAAAGCTGGTACTGAAACCTTAATAACGTGGATACGAAAGCTGTCGGGGACCTCTCCGGCAGCTTTTTTAATGGCTCTACAATATTTGTTGGGGTATCAGAAAAATTCAGCATAAAAAAAACACACAAGCTCCTTTATCTTTTACACTTGAATTGACGAGACCCAAGAAAAAGATAGGAGTTGTGTGTATATATGCATT
>NZ_NSGH01000018.1 GCF_002295105.1 Salimicrobium humidisoli
AGCAGAGGGATCTCTTTTTGTGTATAAACGTACAGAAACATCCATAGAGAAAGGGCGTCCCTTGCAATGAAAGTCATTGGAAGGGACGCCCTTTTTTACTAATATTTACTGGTTTTGTCCCAGACTCTTTTCTTTTATGTAAAATAGGAACGTGGTAAGATTCTAGTATTGAGATTACTGGAATAGGAGTGGACGTTATGCAGACACAGATTTTCGCGCATCGGGGAGCCAGCAGGTATGCTCCCGAGAATACGATGCCCGCTTTCAGACTTGCACTGCATATGCAGGCTGAAGGAGTGGAAACGGATGTGCAGTTGACCAGGGATCAGATTCCTGTATTAATTCATGATGAGAACGTAAAGCGCACTACGGACGGTTCAGGTTTCGTCCAGGACTATACCTTCCAGGAATTGCGTTCACTTGATGCCGGAAGCTGGTTCTCCAAAGAATACGAAGGGGCGCTCATCCCCTCCCTTGAAGAACTTCTACAGTGGGTCGCACCACGTCCATTGTTTCTTCATCTTGAATTAAAAACGGATAAAATCTCTTACAAACATATAGAAAAAATCGTCTATGATCTTCTGCAGAAATACAGCGTAACGGAAAGAACTACTCTTTCAAGCTTCAACGAAGACACTCTGAAGAACGTCAAAGAGCTCAACTCTTCAATCGACACAGCTTTTCTCACATCAACGAAAATGAGGAAGATGCTTTCATATCTCTCTTCCATCCCGGCAGACGGGTTACACGTAAAACATACGATTCTGAACAGGAAACTGGCTTCCCGTTGCAGAAAAAACCAAATACCACTCAGAGTATACACGGTGAATAGACCCGCTCATTTAAGGAAGTGTTACCACCTGAAATGTTCCGGTATCTTCACCGACGTCCCTGATATCGCATGGAGCATAAGAGAAGCTGTAGAGGAGAGTTGATAAGATGGAACTATATTTTCTCGGTACCGGGAGCGGCGTCCCCTCCAAAGAAAGAAATGTCTCCTCCCTGGTGCTCCGTCTGATCGAGGAGACGGGAAAAAGCTGGATGTTCGACTGCGGCGAAGGGACTCAGCATCAAATACTGGACTCGCCTGTAAAAGCACGGAGAATCGAAAAAGTTTTTATTACCCACCTGCATGGTGATCATATTTACGGGCTGCCAGGATTTCTCAGCAGCAGATCTTTCCAGGGAGGCACAGAGCCTCTTACCGTCTACGGGCCGGAAGGATTACAGGAATTCGTCGAATCCGCTCTGCGCATCAGCGGAACCCACCTCACTTACGACCTGCATTTCCGGACGATAGAAGATGGTTTCAGTGAAGAAAACGAGCAGTTTGAAATCAGTGCCCATCTGCTTGAGCACGGCTTACCTTCGTACGGATTCTTCATAAAAGAAAAACCGAAACCGGGAGCATTACAGAAAGAAAAACTTGAAGCGATGGGAATTCGGCCGGGGCCGGTTTACCAGACCATCAAAAATCAGGAAACGACCGTGCTCGAAGACGGCACAGTCATTAAGAGATCAGATGTACTCAGTGCCCCTAAGCCGGGCAGATCCGTCGCCATCCTTGGTGACACGCGTTTCAGAGAGCGTCACACGGAATGGATCAAAGGAGCGGATGTTCTTATTCATGAAGGGACTTTCGAAGGAAAAGAAAGCCGGATGGCTTATGATTATTATCACTCTACTGTCGTTCAGGCAGCTGAGACAGCGGCTCAGTCAGGGGTGGATACGCTGTACGTCAACCATCTCTCCTCCCGTTACCAGAGAGAGGATATAGCCAGGCTGCTTGCGGAAGCCCGCGAGGTGTTCCCGGACACATTCATCGTCCATGATCACTTCCACACGAGTGTGGTAAGAAAAGAAAGACAATAGTGTAACTGCTGCTTATTCAGGGAAAAGAAACGGAACCGTATTTACTAAGGAGGAAACCTTATGGAAATCGTCACCCGTCAGAAACAGTGGTTCAAACACGGATACACCCAGAACTATGAATTCAGAAAACAGCAGCTGCTGAAAATGAAAAGGATGCTTCAAACTTTTGAAGTACCTCTATTGAAAGCTTTGCAGTACGATCTCAATAAATCGGAATTCGAAGCTTACACTACGGAAATAGCTTTTCTTAATGCAGAAATACAGGAACAGCTGTCTCATTTAAAAAAACGCATGGCTCCGGAAAAAGTGAAGGCTCCCCTGTCCCATACAGGCACACAAAACTATATCAGAAAAGAGCCCTATGGCAGCGTCCTGATCATAGCACCATGGAACTACCCGCTACAGCTTGCTATAGCTCCAGCTATCGGTGCATTAGCCGCCGGGAATACGGCAGTGCTCAAACCATCGGAAATGACACCCACGGTTTCCTGGGTCATCAGGCGTATGATCGAGGAGTTCTTCCCTGAGCACGTACTTAAGGTGGTCGAAGGCGGTAAGGAAGTCACCCAGCAGCTATTATCCGAGCCGTTCGATTACATCTTTTTTACCGGGAGCGAACGTGTGGGCAAAATTGTTATGCAGAAAGCATCCGAACAGCTTATTCCGGTAACGCTTGAGCTCGGTGGCAAAAGTCCGGCAATCGTACACAAAGATGCGAACCTTCCGGTAGCAGCAAGGAGAATCGCGTGGGGGAAACTCATCAACGCCGGTCAGACCTGTATCGCCCCGGATCACGTATATGTTCATAAGGACATAAAAGAAGCGTTCATCAGAGAATATAAAGCGGCCGTACACCTTCTCTATGGTAAAGAACCTCTGAAAAACGATGATTTCGTCAAAATCGTAAGCAAGGATCACTTCGACCGTATCAAGAGTTATCTTTCCGACGGGAACATTGCATTAGGTGGCGAAACTGACGAGAAAAATAATAAAATCGCCCCTGCCGTTCTGACAGAAGTGACAGAGAAGGATCCGGTTATGCAGGAAGAAATATTCGGTCCCATACTGCCGGTTCTTGAATACAGGGAGTTGCAGGAAGCAGTGGAAACGATCAGCGACAAACCTGATCCTCTGGCTTTGTATTATTTCGGCGAGGATGAAAAATCCCAGGAATTTGTCACAACGTCCCTTTCTTTCGGAGGAGGCTGCATCAATGATACGCTTTACCATATCATCAACCCTCATCTCCCGTTCGGCGGCATCGGTGCCAGCGGGATGGGCAGCTATCACGGCAAATTCAGCTTTGAAACATTCACCCACAAGAAGTCGATTACGAAACAGAACACGAAGTTCGATCCGTCATTCAGATACAAGCGGGATAAAAACAGCCTTAAAATTATAAAACGTATTCTTTAATCACCATCCAGAAAGTCCTTTTGAAAACTTGTCCGGATGGACGGGAGCGGCATTTTTGAACTTTTGAGAACGTCGCTCCCGTATTTTTCTTTAAGTTCTTCAATCGTTTTATATAAAGGTTCCTTCTCCGCCACCCGTTCATAAGTGAACAGGTTGAGCTGTTCGACCGCTTCATCCGTTTCAACCAGCTCCGACATGGTAATACCGAGAAGGCGTATCGGCTGCTGATTCCAGTGTTCCTCAAATAAATCTACAGCTTCCCGGGATATAACTTCCCGGCTGTTCGTATTGTTATGAAGGAGCCTCGTCCTGGTCACTGTTTTTCTGTTATTATAACGGATCATTATCTGCAGCTGCTGTCCCACCACTTCTTTCCTCTTCATCCTTCCCTCTACCTTCTCGGCGAGTTTTCTGAACGTACGGTAAACCTCCGTCTCTTCCGACGTATCTTCTGCAAGTGTCGTCGAAGTACCTATACTTTTGAATGAATGGATCGCTTCAGGATCCACTTCCCTGTCGTCGAACCCGTTAGCCCGCTGGTGAAGCTTGCTTCCGTTAACACCAAGAAGATTCTTCAGTTCATATTCTTTCCGGTTGGCCAGGTCGCCGATCGTGTGTACGTCAATCTTTTTCAGTTTTTCCGCTGTTTTCTCCCCTACTCCATGCATGTCAAGGACGGGCAGAGGCCAGAGTTTCTTAGGGATATCCCGTTTTCTCAGAATTGTACACCCCATCGGTTTTTTCATGTCGGAAGCCATTTTAGCGAGAAACTTATTGGGGGCGATTCCGATACTGCAGGGTACCTTAAGATCCGCGAATATTCTCTTCTGAAGTTCCTCCGCAAGTTCCGGAGGATGACGGTCAGCCAGGTCCGATATGTCCATATACCCTTCATCGATCGATACGGGCTGCACCAGTTCCGTAACTTCTCTCAATATGGCAAATAACTGTTTCGATACTTCTCTGTAGCGGTCAAAATTCGGCCTGCGAATGAGAAGAGAAGGACACAGTCTTCTTGCTTCTCCTACGAGCATCGTCGTCTTCACGCCATATTTCCTGGCTTCGTAACTGCTTGTGACGATCACCCCTTTTCTTTCTTCGGGGTTTCCGGCGATGGCTAAAGGTTTCCCCTGAAGTTCCGGGTGATCCGCCATCTCTACCGAAGCATAGAAGCTGTTCATATCAATGTGTAGAATAACTCTCGGTTGCCGGTTTTTGTTCTCCATTCGGAATCACCTTTCGAACGCTTGTTTCCCTATATTATATCAATAATCATTTCAAAAAAGAAGAGCCGTGCTTTATGCACGGCTCATACCTCCTCCATAATTGCCAGGACAAATTCCGATACCTTAACGAGATCTTCCACAGCAATTCTTTCATTCGTCGTGTGAATATTTTCATAACCTACTGCCAGGTTCACTGTAGGGATGCCGTAACTTGAGATTACGTTAGCATCACTGCCGCCTCCGCTTTTAAGCAGCCGGCTTTCGCGCCCGATTTTTTCAGCTGCACTTCTGGCGACCTCCACTACCTGATCCCCTTGCTTCTGTTTGTATCCCGGATACATGACCTGTACTTCGCAGACTGCTTCTCCGCCCAACTCAGCAGCAGCCTGATCGAAAGCTTCCGTCATCCGTTTCACCTGCTCCTGCATTTTGTCAGGATTCAATGACCGTGCTTCAGCCAGTACTGACACATGGTCACACACCACATTCGTCTGCTGTCCACCTTCGAAACTGCCGATATTCGCCGTCGTCTCTTCATCGATTCTTCCAAGGGGCATATTCGCTATAGCTTTTGATGCGATCGTAATTGCGGAGACACCCTCCTCGGGGGCTACGCCGGCATGAGCCTTTTTCCCTTTTACGGTAGCCGAGATCTTCGCCTGGGTCGGAGCTGCAACGATGATATCTCCTACTGTACCGTCGCTGTCCACAGCATAACCGTATGCAGCCTTCAGTTTAGAGTGATCGAGATGTCTCGCACCGACGAGCCCGCTTTCTTCCCCGGCTGTGATAACGAACTGGATTGTGCCATGTGCAGCACCGGACGCTTTGAAAACGCGGGCTGCTTCAAATATCGCGGCCACTCCTGCCTTATCATCAGCTCCAAGAATGGTCTCCTCTCCCGAAACGATGTAGCCGTCCTCTACCCTCGGCTGAATATTCTTCCCGGGCACTACCGTGTCCATGTGTACGGTAAAATAGACCGGATCTTTTGAAGGATCATTTCCTTCAAGAGTAGCAATAAGGTTGCCTGCTCCATGTCCCGTCGCTGTCTTCGAATCATCTTCCTCCACATTGAACCCTATTTCCTGAAGTTTCGTCGTCAGTACTCCGGAAATTTCTTCTTCATTCTTGGTTTCGGAATCGATTTGCACAAGTTCCATAAATTCTTCCAGAAGACGCTCTCTGTTCACTGAACTCAATTCATTTTCCTCCTTGCTTTCCTGCAGTAATTCTGTCTATGCGATTAATGTCCGGAACTTACAGAGGTATGTTCCCGTGTTTCTTATCCGGTCGTTTTTCTTCTTTGTTACGAAGCATTCTAAGTGACTGTTTCAGTTTTATACGCGTTTCTCTCGGGTCTATTACGTCATCGACCATACCGAGGCCGGCAGCGACGTAAGGGTTAGCGAACCGTTCCCTATACTCATCAATTTTCTCCTGACGGGTCTGCTCCGGATTATCACTCTGATTGATTTCTTTAGCGTAAATAATATTTGCGGCACCCTCCGGCCCCATTACTGCTATTTCGGCATTAGGCCATGCAAAAACGATATCGGCACCGATGGACTTACTGTTAAGTGCTACATACGCCCCGCCGTAAGCTTTTCTTGTAATTACCGTCAATTTCGGCACCGTCGCTTCCGAATAGGCATATAATATTTTAGCCCCGTGACGGATTATTCCTCCATGCTCCTGTTTGATACCCGGGAAAAATCCGGTAACGTCCTCGAAAGTAACGAGAGGGATATTAAAGGAGTCACACATCCGGATAAACCTTGCCGCCTTATCACTGGAGTCGATATCCAGCCCGCCTGCCATGTATTTCGGCTGGTTTGCAATAATACCTGTCGTCTGTCCATCGATTCTTGCGAAACCGACTACTACGTTTTTCGCGAAACTGGCATGAATTTCGAAAAATGATTCTTCGTCGACGATATGGTCGATCAATTTTCTCACGTCATAAGGACGGGAGGAATTGAAAGGTACAAAATCTGTAATGTCCGGAAGAAAATCTTCTTTTTCCTCTTCTTTACTTTCAATAAAAGGCGGCTTCTCTTTGTAGTTGTCCGGAAGATATAGAAGCAGATCTCTTACAGCATCAAGAGCTTCTTCTTCGGTGGAAGCCTGCACATGAGCGTTTCCGCTGGTGGAGTTATGTACCCGGGCACCTCCCAGATCTTCCGGAGAAATCTTTTCGCCTGTGACGGTTTCGATAACTTTCGGCCCAGTTATAAACATCTGGGAACTCTCTTCGACCATAACGACAAAGTCCGTAATTGCCGGAGAATACACTGCACCGCCGGCACATGGTCCGAGAATGACGGAAATCTGAGGAATGACTCCCGAATAGATGGAGTTCCGGTAAAATACGTGACCGTATCCATCCAGCGAGGAGACGCCTTCCTGTATTCTGGCTCCCCCGGAATCGTTGAGACCGATGAACGGGACGCCGTTTTTAGCAGCCAGATCCATTACTGCCGCGATCTTTTTCCCGTGCATTTCACCGAGTGCTCCTCCGTAAACAGTGAAATCCTGGGCGAACAGATATATGCCCCGGCCGTTTATTGTGGCGTACCCGGTCACTACACCTTCTCCGGGCGCATCTTTCACTCCTGCGTCGTGATGACGGTGCTGTATGAAAGGGTTGAGCTCCATGAACGACCCTTCATCCACGAGGTAGTCGATACGTTCGCGCGCTGTTTTCTTGCCCTTATCATGCTGCTTGGCTATTTTTTCATCTCCGCCGCCGAGTTCCGTCTCCCGCCGTTTATCATAAAGTTCATTGATTTTATCGAACATATCCATAACAACTAACCCTCCTGTTTTTCTTCGCAAAGTTCATATAGTACACCCTGCCCCGCTTTTGGATGAAGGAAGGCGATACGACTGTCATGCG
This sequence comes from Salimicrobium humidisoli, assembly GCF_002295105.1. Taxonomy (GTDB): domain Bacteria; phylum Bacillota; class Bacilli; order Bacillales; family Halobacillaceae; genus Salimicrobium; species Salimicrobium humidisoli. The sequence goes on from NZ_NSGH01000018.1 coordinate 7,414, forward strand.
CACCCTGTTTCGGAGTTTCATTCAGCATACTGATTCCCTGTTCCTTAAATAAGCTGATTCTTTTCTCGATATTGTCAACGTCAAGAGCGATATGATGGATTCCTTCGCCTTTTTTATCTATAAATTTCTGGATCGGAGAATCCTCATCCATCGGCTCCAGCAGTTCAATCCTTGTATCACCGATCGGGAAAAACGCTACTTTCACTTTTTCCTCTTCCACCGTTTCCACTGATTCAAGCGGAAGACCGAGGCTGTGCTGATAGAAAGGCAGGGCCTGCTCCAGGTGCTGAACCGCTATTCCGATATGCGATATTTTGTTTGGAGGCGGCGTTTCCTCCCCCTGTACCAGCTGTTTAATGAAAGTGGCAGTATCGGACATTGCTGTACCGCTGGTGAATATCTTCCTCACCCCTTTTTCTTCCAGGTAAGGGATATCTTCTGTCGGAATAACCCCTCCGCCAATCACAGGTATGTCTTCCGCATTATTCGCTCTCAACGCTTCCACTACTTTCGGAAACAGGGTTTTGTGTGCGCCGGAAAGAGAGGAAAGACCTATAACGTTAACGTCTTCCTGGATGGCGGCCTGTGCTATCTGTTCCGGCGACTGGCGTAATCCGGTGTAAATCACCTCCATGCCTGCATCTCTAAGTCCCTGTGCAATAATAAGTGCTCCACGATCGTGGCCGTCAAGACCGGGTTTGGCAATCAATACTCTGATAGGTTCCATCTCAGTTCATCCTTCCTACATTGCTGTATATTCCCCAAATTCTTCTCTCAGTACGTTGGCTATTTCTCCGACGGTCGCATACACTTTCACGGCCTCCACTATAAAAGGCATAAGATTCTCATTATTTACAGCCGCTTCTCTCAATTTCTTAAGGGAATCAGCAACAGCGTCAGCGTCACGGTTCTCTCTGATCCGCTCTGTTGCTTCCACCTGGTTCTTTTCGAGCTTTTCATCTACACGCAGAAGTTCCGGCTCCACTTCTTCATCAATCGTAAACTCATTCACCCCTACGATGACATCTTCGCCTTTTTCAATATCTTTCTGCGTTTCATAAGCGGTCTGATGGATTTCTCTTTGCATATAACCGGCTTCCACCGCTTTTACGGCTCCTCCGAATTCATCAATCCGTTTAATATACTCGTTCGCCTTCTCTTCTATCTCATCGGTGAGGGACTCCACAAAATACGAACCTGCGAGTGGATCCACCGTTTCGGTAACGCCGCTTTCATGAGCCAGAATCTGCTGTGTCCGGAGAGCGATTCTCGCAGAATCCTCGGTAGGAAGGGCGAGAGCCTCATCTTTCGAGTTCGTGTGCAGGCTCTGTGTTCCTCCCATTATAGCGGCAAGCGCCTGTACAGTAACTCTTACTATGTTGTTATCCGGCTGCTGGGCCGTCAGCGTGCTTCCTCCGGTCTGCGTATGGAAACGCATCTTCCAGCTCTTCGGATCCTGGGCGTTATATTTTTCTTTCATGATTTTCGCCCACATTCTTCTCGCAGCTCTGTATTTTGCAGCCTCTTCGAAAAACTGGTTATGGGCATTAAAGAAAAATGCGAGCCTTGGAGCAAACTGATCTATTTCCAGTCCTGCTGCAAGTGCGGCATCTACGTAGGCCATTCCGTTAGCAAGTGTAAATGCCACTTCCTGTACTGCTGTAGCCCCGGCTTCTCTTATATGGTAGCCCGATATACTGATTGTGTTGAATTTAGGCAGGTTCTCCTGACAATAGGAAAATATATCCGTTATAATTCTCATGGAAGACTCGGGCGGATAAATATAAGTTCCTCTTGCTATGTATTCTTTAAGTATATCATTCTGAATAGTTCCTGTAAGTTTTTCCTTGGCCACTCCCTGCTTCTCGCCTACTGCAATATACATCGCCAGAAGGATGGAGGCGGGAGCGTTAATAGTCATAGAAGTACTCACTTTGTTCAGCGGTATTTCGGCGAATAGCTGTTCCATATCCTCGAGGGAATCTATGGCGACCCCCACCTTCCCGACCTCGCCTTCAGCCATCGGATCGTCCGAATCATAACCTATCTGGGTAGGCAGGTCGAAAGCGACGGAGAGTCCGGTCTGCCCCTGATCAAGAAGATACCTGAAACGTTCATTTGTTTCTTTCGCAGAACCGAATCCGGCGTATTGACGCATGGTCCAGTGCCTGCTGCGGTACATCGTCGGCTGTATCCCTCTCGTATAGGGATAGGCACCTGGAAAGCCCAGTTTCTCCAGATAACCGTCTTCGGGTTTCTCAGGTTCATACAGTCTATGTACAGGAATGCCCGAACTGGTTTCAAAAGGTTCTTTTCTTTCAGGGAACTTCTGCAGAGTTTTATCGACATTCTGTTTCCATTTATTCTTTTGATTCTCATAGGACCCACTCATAATATTCCTCCTTAATAACTTACTATATTAACATAATAACAATAAAGCGCTTACTTTGTACAAGTTTTATTACCCGGGTTTCACGCTCTCTTGTCTTCTTTCAAAATCTTGTGTAAAATACGATTAGCATATGTAAGTGAAGGAGGTACCGCACTTGGCCGAGCACAGAAAACCGTCGAAACGGGAGAAGCGTATGAAAGTTGTTATATATCTCATGATTTTTTCCATGCTGTTGTCTTCGCTATTAATGGGAGCCAGTTATTTTTTATAATCAGCAGAGAAAGCAGTCGTCCGGAACGACTGCTTTTTTAAATGTCGCTTCTCTTGAAGGAACGTTTGATGATCAGGTAATCCTCGAGTTCGTTCAACAGTTGATGCAGACTCGCTCTGCTTTCGAATTCTTCGCGTGACTCGGGCAGTGGTTCCTCTTTAAAGTAGTTACGTAATTCCTCCAGTTTTCTCAAGTACAGGAGAGCCGTGTTCCCGGGATGGACTGCTCCCGATAAATCTTCAAAAAGATCCCCGATTTTACTTGCGTATTCATCGTACTGGGAAATTCTCGTGACAAGCGGGAGCATCTGCTCCAGCAGTTCAAACTGTTTCGTCCTCATATGGAAATAATGATAATAAGGGTGGTGCGGTTTAAGCAGACGATTCTCCACCTGTTTGTAGGCCAGCGCTTTCGCTTCCTCCAGCAATTCGGCAGTTCTGGTCAGTTCCTCTCCCGCCCAGGCGTATTTCTCCTCCTTCAGATAAAGTGAAATTTCCTTCAGTATCGAAGAGAAGCAGTCTTCCACATCCGTCTGGTATTCCTCAAGGCTCCGTTCAAGGCTTGGCATATATATATTAAGTATTAAAGCTATTCCTATACCGATAACTATCAGTAAAAATTCGTTCCACACGATTGAGAGATCGATTTTACCGAAGGTATACAAATGGAGAACGATTACAGAACTCGTAATGATCCCGGGTGTTATCTTCAGCCGAACGGTAGTAGGTATAAACAAGAGAAGCATGACGCCGATAGCAAGTGGCGTGAAACCCATCAGCCCTTCGAAAAATATAAATGAGTAAAGAATCGCAAGCATACAGGCAGCAAACCTGTGCCATGCAGATAGAAGAGACCTTTTCCTCGTAACCTGAATACATAATATCGTCACGATACCTGCCGAAGCGAAATTATCCAGCTCCAGCAACTGCGCCATCCATATGGCCAAAGGTGTACCAAGAGCAGTTTTAATAGTTCTGGACCCTATCCTCATATTGTTAAACCCTTTCATAGAAAAAGAGTCTTTGCAGTCAAAGACTCTTTTTCTTTCCGATTACATTTCTTCACAGTAAGTATCGAAATCTTTCTGAAGTTTGTTGATAACCTCCATCGGTTCAAACCCTTCGATGTCGTGACGCTCCACCATAGTCTGGATTTTTCCATCTTTTAAAAGGGCAAAAGACGGCGAGGAAGGCGGGTATCCTTCAAAGTATTCTCTGGCTTTCTCTGTAGCTTCTCTGTCCTGTCCTGCGAAAACCGTCACAAGCTGATCCGGTCGTTTATCATAATGAATCGCATTTCTCGCAGCAGGTCTTGCAATACCTCCGGCACAGCCGCAGACCGAATTAACCATCACGAGCGTCGTTCCGTTCTGCTTCAAAGCTTCGTCCACCTCTTCCGGGGTGGTAAGTTCTTCGTACCCGGCTTCTACAATTTCGTTTCTTGCTTTTGTTACTACATCATCCATATATAAATTGAAATCCATATTAATCGCTCCTTTACGTAGTGTTAAACACATTCTACCAACCAGAGCAGTAACTTTCAATTAAGAGATAGTTTACATAACATTACTATGGTTAATAAACCGAATCGTTTTCATCCATATTTTCCAGTATCTCTTTTACTTTTTGCAGGAAGTTCCCCGCAATCAGTCCGTCCAGAACGCGGTGATCCAGAGATAGACAGAGGTTCACCATATCTCTTGGTCCGAACATTCCATCCATGTATACAGGTTTTTTAACAATCGATTCCACCTGGAGGATGGCTGCCTGAGGATGATTGATTACCCCCATGGACTGTACGGAACCGAAGGAACCGGTATTGTTGACGGTGAATGTACCGCCCTGCATATCCTCTGTAGTCAGCTTACCTTTTCTTGCTTTTGCTGCAAGGTCGGTAATGTTTCTTGCGATACCTTTCACACTCAGCTCATCCGCATGTTTGATGACGGGTACGAACAGTTCATTCTCCTTAGCGACAGCAATGTTCAGATTGATATCTTTTTTCTGGATAATTTTATCTCCGGCCCACTGGCTGTTCAGTTCCGGATATTCTTTGAGTGCTTGAGCAACTGCCTTTACGAAGAAGGAGAAATAAGTAAGGCTGTACCCTTCCTGTTTTTTGAAGGCCTCTTTGTTCTTCTCCCTGAGTTTCACGAGATTCGTCACGTCCACTTCGACCATCATCCAGGCATGTGGTATTTCAGTAGTGGAAGTGACCATATTGGATGCGATGGCTTTACGGACCCCTGTAACAGGAATTTCTTTATCGCCCTCATCGGAAGAGACCTCGGCCGCTGGAGCTTTTGCCTTACGGCTTTCCGTTGCTTCCGTCTTTCCGGCCGGCTGTTTCGTTTCTTTCTGTGCCTTGGAAGCTCCGCCTTCAGCCTGGTATTTCTCGACGTCTTTTCTTGTAATACGGCCGTCTTTACCGCTTCCAGCCACATCTTCAAGGTCGATACCATATTGAGATGCAAGAGTAAGTACCGCCGGTGAGTATCTCGGTTTAGCCGCAGCTGTTTCTTTATCAGACTCTGCTTCCGCTTTCCCGGTAGCAGTTTCTTCCTGTTCGTCCGATTCATCCGTGCCGGAATCACCTTCAGAGCCGTTCCCGGATGCATCTTCTGTTTCTATATAACAGATGAGCTCTCCGACTGCTATAGTCTCTCCCTCATCAGCCTGCAATTCCGTAATTGTACCTGTAAAAGAAGAAGGGACTTCCGCGTTAACCTTATCCGTCATAACTTCTGCAATCGGATCGTATTTCTCCACTGTATCCCCGGGCTTTACAAGCCACGTACTGATTGTACCTTCCGTTACGCTTTCCCCGAGCTGGGGCATGTTTATCTTTTCAATTGCCATATGAATATTCCTCCCTAAAACTCTGCGAGGTTCCGCATAGCTTTTTCTACTTCGTCCGGATTCATCATAAATGCTTTTTCCATGGTAGGTGCATAAGGCATAGCAGGAACATCGGGGCCGGCCAGACGTTCGACGGGACTGTCCAGATCGAACAGACAGTTTTCGCTGATGATAGCAGAAACTTCGGAGATGATTCCGCCCTCTTTGTTATCTTCACTGATCAAAAGAACTTTCCCTGTCTTTTTAGCTGCCTCGATGATACTTTCTTTATCAAGCGGGTAGACGGTACGCAAATCAAGAATGTGCACGTCCACTCCTTCTTTTTCCAGTTTTTCCGCGGCCTGCAGGGCGAAGTGTACGCACAGACCATACGTAATCACGGTAATGTCCGAACCTTCCCTCTTCACATCCGCCTCACCGATAGGGAGTGTATAATCCTCTTCGGGAACCTCACCCTTTATCAGACGGTAAGCGCGCTTATGTTCAAAGAAAAGCACCGGATCGTTACTTCTTATAGAGGCTTTCAGCAGCCCTTTAACGTCATAAGGAGTAGAAGGCATAACGATCTTCAGTCCGGGCGTTCCTGCAAACAGTGCCTCCACGGACTGGGAGTGGTACAGCGCTCCATGTACGCCCCCTCCATAAGGGGCCCTGATAGTCATCGGAACGGTCCAGTCGTTGTTCGAACGGTAACGAATTTTGGCTGCTTCCGATACAATCTGGTTCACTGCAGGCATAATGAAATCGGCGAACTGCATTTCGGCCACCGGGCGCATACCATACATCGCTGCACCTATCCCCACTCCGGCGATAGCGGATTCAGCAAGCGGAGTATCAATGACCCGCTGCTCGCCGAACTCTTCATACAAGCCATCCGTCGCACGGAAAACTCCTCCGCGGACGCCGACATCTTCCCCTAATACAAACACCTTATCGTCTCTTCTCATTTCTTCTTTTAAAGCCTGGGTTACAGACTGAATATAAGAAATTACTGGCATTTCCCATCCTCCTCACTCTTCATATACAAAATCCATCAACGATTCAGGAGAAGCGTACGGAGCTTCTTCGGCATAGTCAGTAGCATCATTGATTATATCTTTCAATTCCTGTTCCAGATCCTTCTCCCTCTCGGTTGTAAGGATTCCCGTTTCGCGCAGGTAATTACCGAATGTAATAAGCGAGTCTTTCTTTTTCGCCTCATCCACTTCATCCTTCTCGCGATACGTACGGTCGTCATCGTCACTGGAATGGGGGGTGAGCCGGTAGGAAACCGCTTCGATGAGAGATGGCCCGTCACCATTCCGACCTCTGTCTGCCGCTTTTTTAACAGCTTCGAATACTGCAAGAGGATCATTTCCATCCACTGTTTCTCCAGGCATACCGTAGCCGATAGCACGGTCCGAAACTTTTTCGCAGGCGATCTGCTTCTCTACCGGAACCGATATTGCATATTTGTTGTTTTCCACCATAAAAATCACCGGCAATTTATGGACACCTGCAAAGTTCGCTCCTTCGTGAAAGTCCCCCTGGTTGGAAGAGCCTTCGCCGAAAGTGACGAGACTGACGATATTTTTGTTCTCCATTTTAGCTGCCAAACCGATACCGACTGCGTGTGGTACCTGTGTCGTTACCGGAGAAGAGCCGGTTACTATTCTGTTTTTCTTCTGGCCGAAATGCCCGGGCATCTGGCGTCCTCCGCTGTTCGGATCTTCCGCTTTGGCGAATGCGGAAAGCATCAGTTCTCTTGGCGTCATTCCGAAAGAAAGCACGACACCCATATCACGATAATAAGGAAGGGCGTAGTCCTCTTCCAGATTAAGCGCGTACGAAGCACCCACCTGAGCGGCTTCCTGACCCTGACAGGAAATGACGAAAGGTATCTTACCGGAGCGGTTCAACAGCCACATTCTTTCATCAATTTTTCTTGCCAGTAACATAGTGCGGTACATATCCAAAACCTGTTCATCACTGAGTCCCAACTTTTCGTGTCTATTCTTACTCATACTGTTTCTTCCTCCTTTGTCAGCCGTGAATTTGTTTACCGTCTACCGCCATAGCAGCCTCTCCCATTGCCTCCGAGAGTGTAGGATGAGGATGTATGCTCGAAGCGACTTCCCAAGGAGTGGCATCGAGTACTTTCGCAAGTCCGGCTTCGGAGATGAGATTCGTAACGTCCGGGCCAATCATATGGACACCGAGAATATCATTTGTATTTTTATCCGCTATAATCTTTACGAACCCATCGCTTTCCCCTTCTACAAGAGCTTTTCCTACTCCCTGGAAAGGGAATTTACCCGTTTTAATGTCGAATCCCGCTTCTACGGCTTCCTCTTCCGTCCAGCCTACTCTGGCTGATTCGGGACTGGAGTATATGCAGGAAGGAATCAGTTTATCATCCACGGGGTCCGGCGTTCCGTCGTTCATATGTTCAACGGCTGTCATTCCTTCGTGTGAAGCTACGTGAGCGAGCTGCAGTCCGCCTATCACGTCTCCGATAGCATAAATATGGCTTTCCTTCGTCTGGTACATGTCGTTTGTATCGATCACGTCATTTTTAATTTCAATATCAGTGTTTTCGAGTCCGATATCTTTGACGTTCGCATTACGTCCAACAGAAACAAGAACTTTTTCGGCCTGAAGTTCCAGCTCCTCTTCCTTCTTCACAGCTGAAACTGTCAGTGTGTCACCGGTATTCAGCGTTTCGGGCTGAAGCTTCGTGCCCGTGTGGATAGTAATCCCTTTCTGTTTCAGGAGGCGCTCCATTTCTTTCGAGACATCTTTGTCTTCCTGAGGAAGGATTCTATCGGCGAATTCAACCACTGTTACATCCACTTCGAAATCAGCCAGCATCGAAGCCCATTCGATCCCGATGACTCCGCCTCCGACGATAATGATTGACGCCGGCAGTTCCTTCATTTCCAACGCCTCATCCGAGGTCATAATCTGCTCGCCGTCCACCTCGAGTCCCGGAAGAGTTCTCGGGGCCGAACCGGTGGCAACAAGCACGTTTTTGGGAAGCAGCATTACATTTTCTTCGCCGCTCGTCATTTCTACGGAAATCGTTCCGGCTGAAGGCGAGAATATGGATGGGCCGAGTATTCGTCCGTGTCCTTCATATACGTCGATTTTACCTTTCTTCATGAGGGATTGAACTCCGTTGTACAATTTGTTTACCACCGACTGCTTTCTTTCCTGTACTTTCCCGAAGTCAAGCTTCACTCCTTCGGATGCCACTCCATACTCCATCGAGTTCTTGGTCTGCGAAAAAACTTCTGCACTTTTCAATAGTGCCTTGGAAGGTATGCAGCCCCTGTGCAGACATGTACCTCCGAGAGCCCCTTTTTCTACGATAGCCACTTTTTTCCCAAGCTGAGAAGCTCTTATGGCCGCGACATAACCGCCGGTTCCGCCTCCTAAAACTACCAGATCATATTCATTTGCCACTATTACTCATCCCCTATCTTCAAGAATACACTTTTGCTTCTTCTTCCCCTTTAAGTACGCGAAGAGCGCCTTCGTTTAACGCCGACATCTCATCTTCACCGGGAAAAATCATCACTTTGCCGATCCAGGAGACTTTCTCCTCGATCCAGCCGGTAAACTCTTTACCGTAAGCGAGTCCTCCCGTAAGTATTACTGCATCAATCGTCCCGCCGAAAAGCACGCTGAGACTTCCAATTTCTTTAGCTACCTGATAGGCCATACCTTCGTAGACAAGTCTGGCCTCCCTGTCGCCTTTTCCTATCCTGTTTTCTATTTCCACTGCATCACTCGTACCAAGATAAGCCGTGAGTCCTCCTTTGCCGATAAGTTTCTCCATGACCTCATCGAGAAAATAATCGCCGGAGAGACTCAACTGGACCAGGTCCCCTGCCGGTACTGTCCCGGCTCTTTCAGGAGAATATGGTCCTTCTCCGTGAAGGCCGTTATTGACATCCACCACTTTACCGCCGCGGTGAGCCCCTACCGTTATTCCGCCCCCCCATGTGGGCGATTATAAGGTTGGCTTTTTCATATGTCAGATCTAGTTCCCTGCAGGCGCGTCTGGCTACGGCTTTCTGATTCAAAGCGTGGAAAATACTTTTCCTCGGTAACTCGGGAACTCCCGAAAGACGGGCTATTTCATCCAGTTCATCGACTACTACCGGATCAACGATGAATGCTTTCGCTTCCACCTCCGCTGCAATATCATGAGCTATGAGACCGCCTAGATTGGAGGCGTGCTCCCCGTTGTATCCCTTTCTTAAATCCTCACGCATAGAATTGTTAACTTCATAAGTGCCGCCGGGAATGGGCTTTAACAGACCACCCCGACCGCATACGGCATCTAACTTATCAGCCCGGAACCCTTTTTCTTCTAATAGTCCAAGGATCAGTTGCTTCCTGAACGGGTACTGATCCATCAGGCGTCTGAACTGTTTCAGTTCTTCCTGCCCGTGCCGGATGGTTTCTTCCCATTCCGGGGTACTGTTTTTGAAAAGAGCAGCTTTCGTCGAGGTGGACCCCGGGTTTATTACCAGTGTGTGAAACTCCATAAGTGCTCTCCTCTTAGATACGGTTTTTCAGTATATGTTTTTCGCTTTGCAGGAACTGACTTCTGGAGTGTCTCATTCTTTCGATCCGCTCCTCGGCAAGTCGATCAGCAGCTTCGTTCGTCGGTATGTTATCTCTTCTTGATATTTCGAATACCTGACTGACGTTATCATAAATAGTTTCCACTTTCTTCATCGCCCGGTCTTTGTTGTAGCCGTTCAGTTCATCAGCCACGTTAATGACACCGCCGGCATTCAATACATAGTCCGGAGTATAGATGACGCCTTTTTTATGCAGGGTTTCTCCATGACTTGAATCTTTGAGCTGGTTGTTGGCAGCACCCGCGATCACTTTCGCTTTGATTCTTGGAATCGTGTCATCGTTCAAGGTAGCTCCAAGGGCGCAAGGGGCGTAAATATCGCAGTCCACGTCATAGATTTCATCAGGTTCGACGACGCGCGCCCCAAATTCGTCGCGGGCTCTTGCTACTGCTTCTTTATTAATATCGGTAACAATCAGGTTCGCGCCTTCCTCGTGCAGATAACGGCAGAGATTGTATGCTACGTTACCCACTCCCTGGACAGCTACTGTCCGGCCATTAAGATCATCGGTGCCGAAGCCTTCTTTGGCAGCCGCTTTCATTCCTCTGTAGACCCCATAAGCAGTAATCGGAGAAGGGTTACCGGAAGCCCCGGAGGTGGAAGAAATTCCGGTAACAAAATTAGTTTCCTGATAAATAAGATCCATATCCTGCACGGTCGTACCTACATCTTCCGCAGTAATATAACGTCCGCTCAGTCCCTGGATATAACGGCCGAACGCCCGGAACATCTCTTCGTTTTTCTCGGTTTTAGGATCCCCGATAATTACTGTTTTACCTCCTCCGAGATTCAGACCTGCTGCTGCGTTTTTATACGTCATTCCTTTAGCAAGTCTTAAGGCATCTTCCACCGCTTCTTCCTCGGTTTTATACGTCCACATCCTTGTTCCACCCAGTGCAGGCCCAAGAGTAGTGTCGTGAATGGCGATGATCGCTTTCAGCCCCGAAGTCTTATCGTGACAGAATACAAGTTGCTCGTAATCGTACGTTTCCATGTAGTTAAAGATTTCCATTATTATTCCTCCTCATTTATGGCAAGTGCCAGTGAAAACAGCTTGTTCTCGGTACTGTCGGATCTCGAAGTCAAAACAATCGGCGCCCGAGCTCCTGCAATAATCCCCGCTACCCTTGCCTTTCCAAAAAATACAAAAGATTTATATAATACATTAGCCACCTCAATATCAGGTGCTACTAATATATCAGCATGACCCGCTACCCTGGAAGTAATACCTTTCTTCCTGGCAGCCTCTTCGTTGATCGCGTTGTCAAAAGCCAACGGACCGTCGACGATACATCCCGCTATTTGTCCCCGCGCATTCATTTGACTGAGCAGTGCTGCGTCGGTAGTAGCTTCCATCGATGTATTCACCGTTTCAATAGCAGCCAGCGGAGCTACGAGCGGTTCGTCGATGCCCGTCCTGCGGGCAACGTGTGCCGCATTTTCGATTATCTGTTTCTTCTCGTGGAGATCCGGACTGATATTCATTGCGGAATCTGTAAGGAACAGGACTTTTTCGTATTCCGGAAAATCGAAAAGGGCAACGTGCGAAAGTATTTTGTTCCCTTTCAGTCCATAGTCCCTGTGGAGGGCCTGTTTCATAAGTGTGCCCGTATCTACGTGGCCCTTCATAAGAACATCTGCCGCATTACCGCTCACCGCTTTTACAGCCATCTCTGAAGCGCTGCCGGAAGAGACATGTTCTACAGTTATTCCCTGTTCAAGAGAGATACCGTTTTCTGCCGCAATACTTTTGATTTTCTCCCCGTCGCCGAACAGGCGGAAATCGCACAACTCTTCCTCCACTGCACGAGCCACTGTTTTTAAAATCCCGGGTTCATCCGCCTGAGCTACGGCCACCGTGCGCCTGTTGGCATTCGATTTATGCAGCAGCTGATCCAGTCGTTTCATTGCTCCACCTCCTACTCTTTAGTATCGTTCTTGCTTAACCCGTATTTATCAAGCTTATAGTAGAGATTCCGGAGAGACACCCCTAATGCTTTGGCCGTTCTCGTCTTATTGAAATTATGAGTGCGATACGCCTGTACGAGCACCTGTTTTTCATACTGCTCGACCACTTCCTGAAGCTGGAAGTCCTCCCAGTCTGCTCTTCTGTTGAATTCGGCAGTAATGTCGCTGCTCAAAGCGGGGAGATGGTGAGCTCTTATCACCGTACCGGAGTGTTCCATATTTATGAATGCTCTTCCGAGAATGTTTTCGAGTTCCCTTATATTTCCCGGCCACTCATAATTCATCAGCCTTTCGAAAGCCTCCCTGTCCACTTCCTCCACTTTACGTCCGTAAGCATCATTCAGCTTTTCCAGAAGAAAAGGGATGAGTTCGACGAGGTCTTCTTTCCTTTCCCGGAGAGGCGGGATATGTATCGGCAGTTTGTTCAGACGGTAGTAGAGGTCTTCCCTGAAAAACTCGTTACCGATAGCTTTTTCCAGGTTCATGTTCGTAGCTGCTATGATTCTTACATCAATTTTGCTGGCGTGGCTGCTTCCGAGTCTTTTCACTTCTTTTTCCTGCAACACTCTCAACAGTTTAGCCTGTATTTTAACGGGCAGTTCACCGATTTCATCCAAAAACAGAGTGCCTTTATGAGCCTCTTCGAAATAACCTTCTCTGCCTGGGGAGCCCGCCACTCCGAATAACTCTTCCTCTATATAATCATGTGCCATAGTGGCGCAGTTGATTCTGATGAATTTACGGTCGGAACGTTCGCTTTCATGATGTATGGCATGAGCCAGAAGTTCCTTACCCGTTCCGGACTCCCCGCGCAGAAGAACGGTCACGGAGGTATTGGCAGCGATTTTGGCCTGGTCGATGACTAATTGAAGCGCTTCCGATTTTCCTAACAGATCTTTGAAGGTGTAGGAAGCTTTCAAACTTCTGATGAGCTGTTTCGCTTTGGACAACTCTTCATTCAGCTGATAAAGTTCCGATACGTCATGCAGAACTCCGACACTTCCTTTAATTACATCTTCCACGATTATCGGAGCTACGTTTACGAGGACATCCCTCTTTTTGGGACCGACTTTCATCTGTACTCCTCTTACAGGTTCTCCGGTACGCAACACCTGCATATGCATACTTTCACCTTCTGAGATGTCGGCAGTGGCCGGTTTGCCTATCACCTGTGGTTCTGTAAGGCCGGTGATTTTAGTGTATGCAGGATTGATCATCAGCCCGTTCCCTTTTTCATCCACTACGGAGATGGCTTCTTCCGAAGAATTGATGATAGCTTCCAGCATGGTTGTCACTTCTTTGATGTCTGTCAGTTCTTCGGCAAGTGCCACCGCTTCTGTGATGTCTTTGAATATAGCGTATGCCCCTATGATGTTGCCCGAAGCATCGACCATCGGAATTCTTGTGGACAGAAGTTTTTTCCCATTCGGGAGGGACACTTCTTTATTTATCTGTTTCTCCTTCGTCGTAAGTAACTCAGGAAGTTTTGTAAGCGGTATCACATCTGTTACAGGACGATCCACCACCTGCTCTTTGGTGGTATGTAGTATTCTTTCGGCACTCTGATTGATAAAAACCACTTTGTTGTGAGAATCGATGACGATCATTCCATCGTGGATACTGTTCAGAATTAAATCCTGATTATGTGCCTGTTCACTTTTTTCGGAGATGAGTGAATTCTTCTCTTCAAGCAGCGCGGATATAACGTAAGCGATTGCTCCGGGAACGACAACTATATCTTTAGAAGTCCTCCTTTGCAGCTCTTTGAAGACTTCTTCTTCACCGGTCGCCTCGAAAATTATATCCACCGATTCATCCAGCCAGTGTTCCCAGTTCTCCCCGGATGGAATGCCGAATTCTGCAGCTTTTTTCAGACCTGCAGCCCCGGGATTTATGTCGGTGATCGCTGCAATCTCTAACTGATCCGTTTCTTTCAGCAGATTCAATAGAGCGCTTCCCCCGGTTCCGGCACCTACAATAATTACACGTTTCATTTCATCACACCCTGCAACTTTTTGCACACTTAAATCATAAATGATTATGCACACTTTAGCAATAGTGAAACTTTTCCCTAGTTACATAATTTTTGCTATACTGAGACTAATGTTAAGAAAAAAGGAGTACGGCATATGCGTTTAGTTGCACTGCTTATATTAGTGGCACCCGGGGTTCTCGCCGTCTATGGAATCAAACTTATCAGGGATTCCTTATTCGGCGAACTGCAGCCCCTTTTTCTCCACCTGTTCCTCCAGGGTGTTGCAGGAGTTGTATTTGTAATCGGCGGTCTCTTTTTCATCGGAGGATTCATTCTGCATCGCGACAGAAAAAGAAACAAAACGAAAGGCCGTTTTGAAAACAGGTAGAGCTTGAAAAGCTCTACTTTTTTGTTCCCGTCCAGTATATTTAATTTTCCTTCAGAAAGGGAGTTGGCTATGGAAGTGAATTTAGACGTTTGGAGACATCAATATCCGTTCGAACTGCTGAACGAAGAAGAATTTACGGAGCTATTCCGAGAGTCAACCCGGGAAGAGTACTCAAAAAATGAATTCGTCATCCACGAAGACCAGAGCGAAACGGACGTACACATACTGATTGAAGGCCTGGCAGACAGCATTATGCACCGGGCGGACGGGACTCAGCATTCGATCCGCTATTTTTACCCCGGTGATCTCATCGGTCTCATGGTTCTATTGACCAGTGAAAAGATGCGTTTCTCGGTCAGATGCCTCGAGTCTGTCCAGACTTTAAAGCTTAAACGTGCTTCCTTCCTGAAAATAATGAAAGACAACCCGACATTTTCGAATGTTATTCTCGACAGGCTAAGCGGTTTGACCAAAAGTCTTTACGACGAAGTCAAGTATAAAAGTTCTGACGAGGAAGAAGAAAATGAGAGCGGTCTTTTCAAAGAACGCATTAAGAGATACATGGAGAAACCGGTATTCATCCAGCCCTCCCGCACTATAGCCGAAGCTGCCCAGGTGCTTCGCAAGGAAGAGGTGGAAGGCCTTCTCGTATCGGACAACAGACAAAATTTCAAAGGTATGATCAGTTATCATGAAATCGTGGAAGCTTTTATGAATGGCGAATCTTACGCTTCCGTCAGTAAATATATGAAGGATGAAAACTTCAGTGTAGGCGAGCAGGATTTCATTTTTGATGCACTCAGCTTTTTAAAACACCACCCTGCCACCGTTATCCCTGTTATGCACAAGGATCAGGTAGCCGGGATTTTGAGGCAATCTTCGTTCATTCAAATTAATCAGTCTGTTTACTTCGACCTGACGTACAGAATTTCAAACGCCAGAACACTGGAAGAATTAGTGAAACTCTCTCCCGTGTACAACAGGAAATTCCAGGAGTTCGTACGAAGTCTTATCGATGATCAGATGCTTGCTTATCATATCGCTGAATTAATAACGAACTATAACGACCGCATCCACAAACAGATCATCCAGCTTGCAGAAGATGAAATGGTTAGTCTCGGCTACGGTGCGCCCCCTATCAATTACTGTTTTTTAATTATGGGAAGCGGCGGGCGGAAAGAACAGACCTTTTCCACCGACCAGGATAACGGCATCATTCTCGCCGATTATGAATCTTCCAGAAACAAAGAAAAGATTGAAGCCTACTTTTCCCGCTTCACAAAGAGAATCAATGACATGCTGGATGAGTGCGGTTTCCCCTACTGCAGCGGCGGAATTATGGCTAAAGAGAAAAAATGGAGAAAAAACGAACAGGAATGGAGAACAAGCGTGGACGAATGGATAAAAAAGCTGGATGCCGAAGAGATAAGAGACTTTACGATTTTCATGGATTTCCGCCCTGTGTTCGGTGACTACACGCTTGCCTATGAGCTGAAAAAATACGTATCCAATAAAGTGAAAAATTCTCTCGGGCTCCACCAGCTGCTTATGAAAGACACTTTGAGATTCCGCGTTCCGGTCCAGCCGTTCGGACGTATAAACAGTTTCGGGAAGAAACGTTTACTCGATTTAAAGAAATCGGCCACTATGCAGATCGTTAACGCTGTTCGTATTTACAGTATGAAATACGGTGTGGAAGTGAATAATACCGTACAACGCCTGACTTTATTGGCCGAAGAAAATCACTTTCATCCCCGGGATGTGGAAAATGCGAAACTGTCCCTTCATAGGCTTATGCTGTTCCGACTGACGTCAAATCTTGAACAACTCGAAAACGGTTCTCCCCTCAGTAACTATGTCTCTCTTGTGAAGTTCCAAAAACAGGAAAGACGTTCATTGAAAGAAGCCCTGAATGTTGCGAAGCGTCTTCAGCAGGTGCTTGAGTTAAGCTATAATCGGAATCGGGTGATGTAATGCTGCCAGTAGACCTTCAAATTTTAAAATACATCTTTATAGAAAAACCTATATACTATTTCAAAATGAAACCTTACTTTGAAACCGAAGAATATAACGACCTATGTACTTATATGGAAAACAGAGAGGAAAGTAACAGTTCGGATTTCTTAAAAGAAAGGGAGTACACGGTGTTCGACCTTGAAACGACCGGATTCCTCCCGGAAATAGGACATGAAGTACTCTCTATCGGGGCTGTGAGAATAGATGGAGAAGGACAGAAATCCGGGGAGATGCATCAGCTGATCAGACCGATCAGACCCGTACCGAACCATATCCTCTCTCTTACCAATTTATCGAGAGAAGACCTTGATCGTGCCGAATCTTTTATTACGGGTTTCCAAAAATTTCTCTCCTTCTCTGAAAACAGTACGCTTGTGGCTCATCCGGCTCATTTCGACGTACGGTTCCTGAGGGCTATGGTGAAACGCTGGAAATTACCGGAATACTCTCCTGCGTGTATCGATTCGCAACTGATGGCAAAATATACCCTTCCAGGTGTCAGCCACCGGCTGGATCCGTTACTCAACCATTTCAACATCCACAACCTGGAACGACATCATGCTTTAAACGACGCGACGATGACAGCCCGCCTCTTTACGGAACTCCTTCGTATAGCGGAAAAGGATTTCTTTATCACTTCCTACAGTGTACTTCAGCAAAAAATAAACGAGCAGTGAATCTGCTCGTTTAAAACCATTTACTTTTATTTTCACGAAAAATACATTTTGTACAGTTCCTGGACGGATTTCTCCATCCCGTCTTCATGAATGCCGAACATCATCGAAACTTCGGAGGAGCCCTGGTTGATCATTTCAAGATTCACTCCTGCTTTTTCAAAAGCTCTGGCAGCTTTACTTGCAACTCCCACTCTCTGATTCATTCCTTCCCCGACAATCATAATCATCGCCATGTTGCGTTCGATCTCCACCGTATCCACCTGTAATTCTTCTCTGATCCTTTTTACTACGGTTTGTTCCTTGTGAGGAGGCAGAACATCTTCCCTGAGAATAATGGACATGTCATCTATACCGGAAGGGGCGTGTTCAAAAGAAACGTCTTCATCTTCAAGTATATGCAAAAGACGGCGTCCGAACCCGATTTCGCGGTTCATCAGATACTTACTTACATATATAGTCACGAATCCGTCATCGCTCGCTATGCCGACCACGTCCCCGCATGTATCCTCTCTTTCCGCAACTATCATGGTTCCCGGTGCTTCCGGGTTGTTAGTATTTTTTATACACACGGGTATTTTCTCCTTGAAAGCGGGTATCAGTGCTTCATCGTGGAATACGGAAAAGCCTGCATAGGAAAGCTCCCGCATTTCTCTGTAAGTCAGGTTCTTCATCTCTTTCGGATTCTTAACGAGAGCCGGGTTCACACAGTAAACCGAATCAACGTCCGTGAAATTTTCGTAAAGATCGGCTTTGACACCAGCCGCTACAATGGAACCGGTAATATCCGATCCGCCGCGTGAGAAAGTGATGAGTTTCCCTTCCTTCGTATAACCGAAAAATCCCGGTATTACGAGAATCCCGTCTTTCTTACGCAATTCATAAAGATGAGCGAAGCTTTCTTCAAGTACAAGAGCACCCCCCGGTTCATCTTTCAGAAAGATTCCCGCTTCTTTCGGGTGCACATACGAAGCATTGTGCTTCCTTCCGGACAAAAACGCACTTAAAATCAGGGCCGTTCCGTCCTCCCCGCATGCTTTCAGTGCATCTATACCGTTCGCGGCTCCTCCTCTGATCATCGCTATCCCTTCATCAATTTTATTCGTAATTTTCGAAAGAGTTCTGTCAGAAAGGTCCAGATCGTCTATAATTTCCTTAAAACGGTTCCTCACCTTCTCGTAAATATCTTCGTTCATCTGATTGTCGTCTACGGATTCCCCCAGCTGAATGAGCAGATCAGTGACCTTCTCATCATGTGCAGTCCGCTTGCCCGGGGCCGAAACGACGACGACCGTCCGTTCAGGATCGCTCTCCAGAATTTCCGTCACTTTTTTTAATTGTGCCGCACTGGCTACAGAACTTCCTCCGAATTTCACTACTTTCATATGTACAGCTCCCTTTTAATATGGTAAAGAATTAGATAATTAAAAATTTTAACACATACCTCCCCACATTTCGAATGGTTTTTGTGATCCACCGGAACGTTCTGAAAGAAATAACTACACTTTCTGCATATAAAAGGGTGTATCCGCCGTAAAGACCTGATAAAACGCTCATGTGGGCGTTCAGCTTGCAAAGAAACACAAGATTTCTCTGCGTCTTTCCCGCGGGACGAATACCAATCGCTTTCCGTGGACGAACGCCCGAGCCTCCTCGAGTAAACCTTCACTGCGGGGTCTAGGATCGCCCGTTTTTCCGCAGGAGTCTCCTGGTATTCGTCCGCCCTCCAGTGACTCTTGTTCGCTTACATTCTCTTTTTCACACAAGCGATGATAGACTCAGCCGTGCAGTTCTTTTTGAATCAGCCAGACAGGACCGAAAGAAAAATCTATTTGTTGCTCAATTTTACAGAGGAGATGTTCTTCAGGGACAATTTCTTCAATGGTAATCATTCAGATTCCACTATGTTGCTTTGTTCTGGATTGAAATATCAAATCACTTTTCGTTGATAAGCTACAATTATTATAACGAATTAACGCGGTGGTTCAATAAAATCGGAAAACAAATAAAAGCTGCCGATACTTTCTCGACAGCCTGATGGGCGCCCACGTGGGCACTTTTACACTTTTGCTTTGAAGGACTCAGCGAGATTAAGTAATTCATGACCGTTCTGCAGTGTAGTCTCGGTGAGTTCCGCTCCGCTGATCATCCGTGCAACTTCTTCGACTTTTTCATGGTGATCGAGTTCTTTGGCATTCGTTTTTGTGGTGTTGTCGGTGATGTTCTTCTGAATTTGCACATGCGTATCCGCCATAGCCGCAACTTGAGGCAGGTGGGAAATGCACAGCACCTGGGAATTAACGGAGATCTTAAATATCTTCTCGGCTATCGCCTGTGCTACACGTCCGCTTACCCCCGTATCGACTTCATCAAAGATAACACTGGTAATACCCTGATGTCTTGAAAAAATCTGCTTTAAGGCCAGCATAATTCTGGACATTTCGCCACCGGAGGCTATCTTGTGAAGTGGTTTCAACGGCTCACCCGGATTCGTCGTAATCATGAACCTTACTTCATCAACCCCGTTCGAATTCAAAGCCACCTGACGCCCATTCATCACGGGGCTTTCCTTCCCGCCTTTTCTTTTCTCGACTTTTACATCGAAGACGGATTTTTCGAGATAGAGGTCTTTCAGTTCTTCGTGAACCGCTCCTACGAGCTCTTTAGCAGCCTCACTCCTTATATCATGGATGTGCTGAGCTTCCAGAAGGAGGTCTTCTGATACATCATTTATTTCCGCTTCAAGCTTTGAAAGAAAAGAATCTTTATTGTTGATTTCATCAATTTCTTCTTCGACTTTATTTTTGTGTTCAAGCATCTCTTCGACGGACTGTCCATACTTTCTTTTGAGCCGGTTAATTTCATCGAGTCTCTCTTCGATTTCATTTAACCTTTCGGGATCGAATTCGAGAGCTTCCATTTCCGTGCTCAACCGGAAAGTCAGTTCCTCCACTACGTAATAGGCATTGGAAAGCTCATCAGACATTTTCTGATAGTTTTCATCATAGTCGCTGGTCGCCTCCAGGCTCATCATAGCATGGGAGACCCAGTCCATCCCTTTCTGTTCCCCATATAAAGCTTCGTACGTATCGTTGAGACCGGAATAAATTTTTTCGAAATTTGATAACTTATTCCTTTCTTCCATCAGCTCTTCGTCTTCTTTTGGAGAAAGGTGCGCTTCTTCCAGTTCATTCCATTGGAACTCCAGCAGGTCGAGCCGCTGCGCCATTTCCTGCTCGTTATCACTTAATTCCTGATATCTTTTTTGGAGAGACCTGTATTTTTCGTACTGTTTCCGATATTCCTGTTTCGGATGTTGCAGCTTTTCCGCCGCATAGGTATCCAGCAGATCAATATGGCGTTCCGGATCCATCAGCGATTGCGTTTCGTGCTGACTGTGTATGTCTATTAAGGATTTACCGAATTCCCTCAAAACACCGAGAGTCACCAGCTTTCCGTTCACCCGGCAGATGCTTTTCCCCTGATGGGTGATGGAGCGTTGCAGTACCACCATACCATCCTCATCTATTTCCACTCCGTACTCCTCGCCTTTAGCATACACAGAGTGGTTTCCATCCACGTTGAATAAACCTTCTATCTCTGCACGTTTGGCTCCATGCTTTACAAAATCTACAGAGCCTCTTGCTCCCGTCAGTAATTGAATGGAATCAATAATAATCGATTTACCGGCACCAGTCTCCCCGGTTAACACAGTCAATCCATCTTTCAATGTCAAAGAGACGTAATCGATAATTGCAAAGTCTCTGATAGTCAATTCAGTTAACATGATAGAAACCCCTTCGCTTACAACATATTCAGCAGCTGCTCACTAACCTGTTCCGTCTGGGACTCTGCCCTGCATATAATCATACAAGTGTCGTCTCCGCAGATCGTCCCCATAATCTCTTCCCAGTCCAGGTTATCAATGAGAGCTCCTACCGCGTGAGCATTTCCGGGTAAGGTCTTCAATACGATAAAGTGTCCCGCACGGTCGATACTGACAAATGAGTCCATCATCATCCTCTTCAGTTTTTCCAGAGGATTGAATTTCTGATCAGCCGGAAGACTGTATTTGTAACGGCCGTCGGCTACCGGTACTTTCACCAGATGCAATTCTTTAATATCCCTTGAAACAGTAGCCTGGGTGACGTTATACCCCAGTGATTTCAGTCTGAACACAAGATCATCCTGTGTTTCAATGTTTTCACTCGTAATCATTTCGCGGATTTTTATGTGCCTTTGCCCTTTGCTTAAAGTCATATAAAATAACCCGTCCCCTTTCGAATCGGCTCACACTTTCGTCAACTGAGAATGTGCGTCCGCCACAAGTTCACTTACCTTTTCTATATCCCACGGACGCTCTTCTTCCCCGGGGTTGAACTGCCAATGCACGAGAAATTCTATATTCCCGTCCCCGCCTGTGATCGGCGAAAAAGTGAGGCCTTTCGTTTCAAAACCAAGCTGACGGGCAAAGGTAATGAGGCTGGTAATCACTTTTTCATGAATTTGCGAGTCTCTTACGATACCTTTTTTACCCACCTGTTCTCTGCCGGCTTCGAACTGGGGTTTAATAAGAGCTGCTACGTCCCCGCCGGGTTTCATCAAATCGGCCAGCACCGGGAGAATCAGTTTCAAAGATATGAACGAAACATCAATGGTGGCTATCTCAGGCATCCCGAAAGACAGATCTTCTCTCGTGACGTAGCGGAAGTTAGTTCTTTCCATAACCACTACCTGCTCGTGGTTCCGGAGCCGCCAGTCCAGCTGGTTATTCCCGACATCTATGGCATAGCTAAGTTTCACTCCATTTTGGAGACCGCAGTCCGTAAAACCTCCGGTCGAAGAGCCGATATCCACCATCACTTTGTCTTTCAAATCAAGAGAAAAGCAGGAGATAGCTTTCTCAAGCTTCAGTCCTCCCCTGCTTACGTAAGGGATAGCTTTCCCCTTCACTGTCAGTTCAATATCTTCCGCCACCTTGACCCCGGGCTTTTCAAGTCGCTGCTGGTCAGAAAAAACCAGACCTGCCATAACGGTTCTCTTTGCTTTTTCCCGCGTTTCCACGAGTCCTCTTTCCACAAGTAATGTGTCCAGTCTAACTTTCTTTCCCATAAACTACGCCCTTTTCTCGCTTTGCGGCAGCAACTTCAACACTTTATCCACGACATTTTCCCTGGTTAATCCGACTTCCTTCCATAAGTCCTTGACATCTCCATGTTCAACGAACCTGTCCGGCAGTCCGATTCGCTTCAGAGGTCTGTTATAGTAACCGTGATCACTCTGGAATTCGAGAACCGCAGATCCGAAACTTCCCTGTACTACAGCTTCTTCGAGAGTGAGTACCGGTATATTACGTTCAAATATTTCATGAAGCATTTTTTCATCCATCGGTTTCATAAACCTTGCGTTCACAACTTCCACGTTCACGCCCTGTTCCTGAAGCGTTTCGGCCGCCTCTATCGCAAGTGGAATGGTCGTGCCGAAGGTCAGAATCACTGCATCTTTACCCGATTTTAATATTTCCCATGAACCGATATCAATCGTTTCTGCTTTATCCGCCACTTCGACGCCGAGCGCGTTTCCTCTCGGATAACGAAGAGCAATCGGTCCATTTTCATACTTCACAGCCGTGTGAACCATGTGTTTTGCTTCATTCTCATCTTTGGGCATCATAATAGACATATTAGGGACAGTTCTGAGAAAAGCGATATCAAATACACCCTGGTGCGTTTCTCCGTCTGCGCCTACGAGACCCGCACGATCGATCCCGAAGATAACATTCAGGTTCTGTCTGGCCACGTCATGGATGACCTGATCATACCCGCGCTGTAAAAAGGTTGAATAGATAGCAAGGAAAGGTCTCATGCCCTGCGTAGCAAGTCCTGCTGACATCGTCGTCGCATGCTGCTCGGCGATCCCGACATCATACAGACGATCCGGGAATTCCTCTCCGAATTTTTCCAGTTTCGAACCAAGAATCATAGCCGGGGTAACGGCTACGATACGCTCATCTTCCCGTGCTTCCGCCCTGAGAGCTTCACTGATCACTTCACTCCAGGCAGGGGGAGCGTCTGCAGGTTTGATTTTTTCTCCGGAATCGATTTTATAAGGTCCGACGCCGTGCCATTTATCTTTCACATCTGATTCAGCAGGCTGATACCCTTTTCCTTTTTGGGTCATTACGTGGACGATGACCGGCCCGTCGGTCTTACGGGCATAATCAAGGTTCCCCTGCAGATCTTCGAAGTCATGGCCGTCTACCGGACCGTAATAGGTGAAGCCGAGTTCTTCAAAAAACATCCCAGGAACGACGAAGTATTTCATTGAATCTTTAAGTCGTTCTGCAGTTGATGCTACTCTTCCGCCGATGGCCGGGATTTTTTTCAGAAGCCATTCGAAATCGTCTTTTACTCTGTTGTATTTGCCTGCACTTCTCATTCTTGCAAGGGCACTATGCAACGCTCCCACGTTTTTGGCAATCGACATTTCATTATCATTAAGAATGACGGTTACATTCTTCTTCTCATGACCGATGTGGTTAAGCGCTTCCAGAGCCATTCCTCCGGTCAGGGCTCCATCCCCTATGATAGGGACTACGGAATGACTTTCATTTTTCAGATCTCTTGCAATAACCATCCCCATCGCTGCCGATAAAGATGTGGAACTGTGACCTGTTTCCCAGACGTCGTGTTCACTTTCGTTACGTTTCGGGAATCCGCACAAACCCTGATACTTGCGCAACGTGTCAAACTGACCTCCGCGACCTGTAAGGATTTTGTGCACGTAAGACTGATGCCCCACGTCAAAAAGAAAGCGGTCATTGGGGCTGTCGAATGTACGGTGGAGAGCGAGCGTCAATTCGACCACACCAAGATTCGCCCCAAGATGCCCTCCGGTTTCCGATAAATTATTTATCAAAAAGTTGCGTACATCCTGAGCTAAATTCTTCATTTCCTCATCGGTCAGATTTTTGACGACCGACGGGTCTTTAATATTGTTCAGATCCATGAAAGGACCCCCTTCACTATAAGACAGTAATAATTTATTTTGTGACTATTTTCCACCTGGAATATTTCTCAAACCTTGCTATAAGCTTTGCGGCAAAAAAGATTATCTCAGTTGAATGGTTGATCGCTAAATGTTTACCTACGGCTTTACCGCCAACCGTAAGTGCAGCAATCGTACTTGTCATTATAACAGAAAGCACCAGCTGCAAGGTAGAACCTTCTCCATTTCCAAAAGCGATGGCGAGTTGAAGTACGACAAGTGCCGAAGCCGTACCACTGATAATGCCGGCGATATCACCTATTACATCATTACAAAAAGTTGCGAAACGATCGGCGTTTCTGACTATCACCACTGCGTGTTTGGCACCGAACACTTTCTCCGAAGCCATGGAATGAAAAGGAGCCTCCCTGCCGGCTGTAGCTGCAATCCCCAGCATATCAAAAAACACTCCGGTCAAAACGATGACAAATACGACTACCATACCTACGAACCAGGGCACTCCATTGAGCAGCGACGAAGAAATGATGGAAAAAATAGCCGCTAACACAAAAGTGATAACGGCAATGGTGAAACTGAATGATAAAGAACGTTTTAGTTTTGAATTCATAGTTTGCTCCAATTATCGTTTCAAAGTTATGTAGGAAGGAATGGTCGAAAAACAGGTAAAAATTGCGGCTTAGGTCCAGTAGGTTTTCCCACCCGGCTACCGAGTGTCACCACTCTGGCGGTTCCCCTTTAAAGCCGGGTCGAGCACGTCTCCGTTACTCGGACTGGATTACCACTCAGTCCACACTATAATAACTGTTTTCCGTCCTTACGAACAGTCTAGGGAGTTTCTCCGGCAGTCTTTGACCGTTCCTTAGCCTCTTTTGCAGCTTCGATTTCATACAGCAAAGAACGAAACCATGTTTCATTGGCCATTTAGACATGATTCCTGAAATACTGTAATCCCCTCGAAGCCACTCAAGGCAGGCTACGCTGTACATACAGATGTTACTCCATATGAAACAGGTTCATACCCCATTTCATAAAGAAAGCTGGCTCAGCTTTCCTTACAAAGATGGGCCTCCGCGGAAGCGGGGTCAACGCCCACATGCCTTTGTGGATCGCCCCACGACCTTAACTCCCAGCACCGACCCAAGGCTGGGCGCCTCAAGCCGGCACAAGGAACTTCATCGATATGCCCTTTGGCGGATTTTTAGGCCCGCCTTCAGGGACGGAGGACTGACTAGAATACTGCACCATTCCTAACTTACCTTAAATATATCACACAATATATACCGTCTCAAAGTAAAACCGACTAATATTCTCTTTGGCTCATGTAACCGATCAGGTCCGCTAACGGAGTTTCATCGGCTTTCAGTTCACTAAGGAGTTCTTCCACTCTTCGTTCGTATTTCTGCTTTTCCTGTTTCGCCCCTTCAAGACCCAGAAGTTTAGGATACGTACTTTTCAAATTCGATTCGTCGCTTCCTGTTGCTTTCCCCAGTTTGGCAGTATCTCCTGTCACATCCAGTATGTCATCCTGAATTTGGAAAATGAGACCGACGGCTTCTCCGATTTCTTTCAGTTTCTGCAACTTTTCTTCCTCAAGACCGGCAAGATAACCGCCGGTAATAATGGAAAAAGCGATCAGCTTCCCTGTTTTGTTTGAATGGATCCTTTTCAGCGTATCCACGTCTGTTTCCAGATCTTCATATTGCATATCCCACATCTGCCCGGCGACCATGCCTTTCGGACCCGCAGCCCGGGAGAGTTGACGTATAATGAAAACTTTCTGTTCTGGAGACAGGGAGGGATCCGAACTTATCAGCTCAAAGCTCATCGTCAGGAGAGAGTCCCCGGCTAAAATAGCAGTAGCTTCGTCGAATTGTATGTGATTGGTCCATCTGCCTCTTCTCATATCATCATCATCCATCGCCGGAAGATCATCGTGTATGAGTGTATAGGTATGAAGCATTTCAAGGGCTACAGCGGGAGAAACATATAGTGGATCCGATTCCGAGAAAGATTCAAACGTCGCTTTCATCAGCATGGGACGTAATCTTTTCCCACCCGCTTTCATCGAGTAGATGATAGAATCACGGAGCCTTCCTTCGGAGGTGAACTCATCTATCTTCGTATATATTTTCTCATCGATCCAGGCCTTCTGTTCTTTCAGGTACTGCTCCACTATTCGTCCTCCTGTATATC
The DNA here is from genome assembly GCF_002295105.1 of Salimicrobium humidisoli. GTDB lineage: Bacteria > Bacillota > Bacilli > Bacillales > Halobacillaceae > Salimicrobium > Salimicrobium humidisoli. The sequence goes on from NZ_NSGH01000018.1 coordinate 33,791, forward strand.
AAATGACTCAAATTCACCCTGCTCATTCAGAATCTGCTTCATCTGCCCTTCTACACTGCTCAATTTATCATTGCATGTTTTAGAAAGTTTCATGCCCTCATGGTAATACTGAATAGCTTTTTCCAGAGGAACATCGCCGGATTCAAGTTTTTCCACTATCTCTTCCAGCTGCTTCATGTTTTCTTCAAACGTCTGTTCTTTATTTTCACTCATCTTCCTTCTCCTCCCATCCAATGATTTTACCGTAAATCATTCCGTCATTTATCTGCAGGTGGATTGTTTCATCTTCACTTACATTTTTGACGGATTTAATCAGTTCATTCTGTTCATTATACGGCAGGGCATAGCCCCTTTTCATAATTTCCAGAGGGTTTACGAGTGAGAGCTGCTGCACGAGCGACTGCCAGCGGTACTTCTTCTCTTCCACAATTCTCTGCATCTTTTTGTTCAGACGGATATCCAGCTGCCGGACATTCGCCTGTTCACGTTCCAAACGTTTGTCCGGGCTGACCTGATGCAGTCTGTTTTCCAGCCGTTTAGCCGAATCGGCCTTTTCCCTTTGCAGTCGTTCTGCAGCGGCATGGAACCGGTCCATTATTCTGTCGAGATCCTGCTCTTTCTGCTGAGTAAGCTGTTTCGGATATTTGAAGGCATATGATTTCTTCAGTGATTGGAGTCGCTCCTTCGCATGCTCCACTTTCACATCGAGAGCCTGCTGAAGTCTGCGGGTATAATTAATAACTTGACTGTTCAATTCTTTCCAGTCCGGTACCGCTATTTCTGCCGCTCCTGTCGGGGTAGGGGCACGATAGTCGGCGACAAAATCAATAATCGTTGTATCCGTTTCGTGGCCGACTGCAGAGATTATCGGTATACGGGAATGATAAGCAGCTCTCGCAACTTCCTCTTCATTGAATCCCCACAGATCTTCTATCGACCCTCCCCCCCGGCCTACGATAAGCAGATCGCATTCAAGGTTCTGATTAGCATAGGCGATAGCGCGTGATACAGAAGACGCTGCTCTTTTCCCCTGAACAGGAACCGGGAGTACGGATATTTTCACCACGGGAAATCTTCTCTCTACAGTTGTGATAATATCCCGGATGGCTGCCCCTGTCGGAGAAGTTATAACACCGATGTGAGCGGGGATGAGCGGAACTGACTGCTTGTTTTCGTCGGAAAATATTCCTTCTTTCATGAGTCTGTCTTTAAGCTGTTCAAAAGCAATATGTAAGTCTCCGATACCATCCGGTATCATTTCTTTTGCATATAACTGATACTGACCCATGGGCTCATAAACATTAATTTCTCCTCTTATGAGGACGCTCATGCCGTTTTCCGGTGCAAAGTTAAGATTGCGGTTATTACCTGCAAACATAACCGTTTGAATGCGTGCGCTGTCATCTTTTACTGAGAAATACATGTGGCCGCGACTGTGATGCTTGAAATTGGAGATTTCCCCTCTTAACCACACTTCTTTAAGATGGGAGTCTCTCGATATCTTCTGCTTGATATACCTTGTCAGGGCCGTGACCGTCAAATAACGATCTTCCACTGGGTACCCCTCCCCCGGTTATTGGTGTATTCTTTTCGCTGCTTCAATCGTGTTGTGGAGAAGCATCGTAATAGTCATTGGACCTACCCCTTTAGGGACAGGAGTGAGATAGGATGCTTTTTCCTTAACGGATTCAAAATCAACATCCCCGGTAAGCTTTCCATCCACTCTGTTCACGCCTACGTCGATGACGACTGCTCCGGATTTAATATCTTCTGCCGAAATTACGGACGGTTTACCTATCGCCACAATAAGGATATCAGCCTGTTTCGTTATATTTTGCGCATCCTCGGTTTTTGAGTGGCAGTAAGTCACCGTCGCATTCTTATTAAGAAGGAGCTGTCCTACCGGTTTTCCTACAAGATTACTTCTGCCGAGGATGACTGCATGTTTTCCTTCCAGTTCAATCCCGGCCCGTTCCATCATTACTATAATTCCGTGAGGAGTACATGGAAGGAACGTCTCCTGATTCGTCATCATCTTACCGATACTGATCGGATGGAAACCATCCACGTCTTTTTCCGGCGAGATAGCCTCGATCACTTTCTGATCTTCAATATGTTCGGGAAGGGGAAGTTGAACAAGAATGCCGTGCACGCTTTTCTCGTTATTCAGCTCTTCAATTTTGTTCAGCAACTCTGTTTCTGTGATTGTACTGTCATATTCCCACAGGTCAGCATCCATACCTATTTTATTGGAGGCTTTCTGTTTCCCCCTTACATAGGATTTGGAAGCGGGATCGTCCCCGATTATTATGACCGAAAGTTTTGGATGGATGCCCTGTCCGTTAAGAGTCTCCACTTCACTTTTCAGTTCGCTTCTTATCTCCTGAGCCAGTTCGCTGCCATATATGATTTCTGCTGCCATTTCCTTACTCCCCCGTTTCCTGTTATTGAATTTTAGATAAAACTCCGTTTACGAACCTTCCGGATGTCTCTTCTCCGAATGTTTTCGCGAGTTCGACGGCTTCATTGATTGCAACCTGAGTTGGAGTATCCCCGTAGAATTTCAACTCGAATATCGCTATGCGAAGCACTGTTCTTTCCACCTTAGGGAGACGTTCGAGTGACCAGTGCTCCAGATGATCCGAAATAAGCTCATCAAGTTCCTGCTGATGTCGGGTCACCCCGTCAACGAGCTCCATCAGAAACTCGTCTCTTTCGCCTTCCATTACGTAATCCACTGCTTCCTGCTGTGTCAAATGTGTTGTGAGCATTTGAAAAAGCGCCTGAAATGCTTTTTCTCTGGCTAGCCTTCTTTTCATTTTCTTTCCCCTTTCGAACTCTGTCCGATTAAAATCATATCATTTACAAACCCGAAATGCTAACAAGATCCGTAAGTAAATTACGCAAGAGAGGCAGTGCCTTTTTCGTTCTCCACTTTTTATCATCAAAAAAAGATCGGAGCAGCTGCTCCGATCCTTTCATTCGTTCGTTTCTGTTTCTTTGATATCCATGTGGACACCGACGACATGAACGTTCACTTCTTTTACGGAAAGAGAGGTCATGTTTTCAAGAGCCTGGCGGGTGTTTTCCTGAATTTTTTTCGCAGCTTCGGGGATAGAAATTCCGTAATCCATCACTACGTAAGTCTCGATTACAACACCTTCTTCGAGAAGATCTACTTTCACACCTTTTCCGCGCGATTTTTTACCGAGTCTTTCAGCCACCCCGGCTGCAAAGTTACCTCTCATTTCAGCTACACCGCTCACCTCGGACACCGCAATACCTGAAATAACTTCGATTACTTCAGGGGCTATTTCTATAGAACCGAGGTTCGAGCTTTCGGTTACATTCACCGGATGTTCATCCATTATAAATTCTCCTCTTTCTCATCCATGACAGCGTATGTTTCGAGGAACTTCGTGTTAAAGTCGCCTCCCTTAAATACTTCATGGTTCATCATTCGCTGATGGAACGGGATAGTAGTGTGTACCCCTTCCACCACAAATTCGCTGAGGGCACGTCTCATTTTTGCGATAGCTTCGTCTCTGTCCTGTCCGTATGTGATCAGTTTAGCTACCATGGAATCGTAGTACGGAGGGATCATATAGCCTGTGTAGGCTGCTGAATCCACCCTGACTCCGAATCCTCCGGGCGGAAGGTACATATCAATGTAGCCGGCGGAAGGCATGAAATTCTTGAAAGGATCTTCTGCGTTGATCCTGCATTCAATCGCCCAGCCCTCAAATTTAATATCCTCCTGACTGAAGGAGAGAACTTCATCGTTGGCAACTTTAATCTGCTCTTTGATCAGATCGACACCTGTGACCATTTCAGTTACAGGGTGCTCCACCTGGATACGTGTGTTCATTTCCATAAAGTAGAATTTCTTTTCGTTATGATCGAAAATGAACTCTATCGTTCCTGCCCCGGAATAATTAACAGCAAGCGCTGCCTGCACAGCAGCATCACCCATTTCCTTACGGATGTCTTCCGTGACTGCCGGAGAAGGAGTTTCTTCGATCAGCTTTTGAAGACGTCTCTGTACAGAGCAGTCCCTTTCTCCCAAGTGAATGGCGTTGCCATGATTATCGGCGAGGACCTGAATCTCTACGTGACGGAAATCCTCTATGAATTTTTCAAGATATACGCCCGGGTTACCGAAAGAAGTTTCCGCTTCCTGCTGCGTCATCTTAATACCTTCAATCAGTTCTTTCTCGTCACGGGCTACCCGTATCCCTTTGCCTCCGCCCCCGGCAGTGGCTTTAATGATTACGGGGTAGCCAATTTCTTCAGCGACCTGTTTACCTTCATCCGTATCCTTGATTATACCTTTCGAACCTGGTACCACCGGGACTCCGGCATCTTCCATCGTCTGTCTCGCTACGTCCTTCGTACCCATGTTCTGAATTGCATATGCTGATGGACCGATAAAAGTCACATTGCATTCTTCGCACATCTCAGCGAACTCAGCATTCTCCGATAAAAACCCGTACCCCGGATGAATGGCATCGGAGCCGCTCATCGTAGCTGCACTGAGTATGTTCGTATAATTCAAGTAGCTGTCTTTACTGAGTTTGGGACCTACACAGTAGGCTTCATCTGCAATTTGGACGTGCAGGGCTTCCTTATCCGGTTCGGAATAGACAGCAACAGTCTCAATATCCATTTCTTTACACGCACGAATGATCCGAACCGCGATTTCTCCCCTGTTGGCTATTAATACTTTTTTAATCAAATGCTCCCACCTCTCTTTAGCGTTTTACGCGGAAGAGTGGCTGGTTATATTCAACAAGATCCCCGTCGCTTACCAGGATTTCAACAATCTCCCCAGAAACTTCCGCTTCAATTTCATTAAATAGTTTCATTGCTTCCACGATACAAACTACAGAATCATTACTTACTCTGTCTCCTACCTGTACGTACGGATCGTCTTCCGGCGACGGAGCGTGATAAATAGTCCCTACCATTGGAGAAGTTACTTCATAATCATAATCGGCAGAACCTTCAGTCTTCGATTCCTGCGTTTTCTCTTCTGCTTTACCCTTCTCGTTGGAAGGCTGTTCTTCAACGGGAGTGTTTTCCTGCCTGACTGGCGCAGCCTCCTGTGCTGGTGATGGTGCCTGTACTACAGGTTGTGCCTCAGCCACAGGAACTGAGCCCCCGTGTTTTTTCAAAGTGACTTTACTGTCTCCGGATTCGTATTCGAATTCCTGGACACTTGATTCATCAATTAGCTTAATAATTTCCCTGATTTCCTGCACCTTTAGCATTTACTGGCACTCCTTTTATGTAAAATCTGTATAATGTGACTACTTCCTCATTTTACGATAGATATTTCCGGCCTGCAACTAATCGGAAAGCGATTACAAAAAGTAATCTATGAAATATTTTCGTTAAAACTATCTTTCCGGAGTCCGAAAACTCCGGAAGGACAGCTGGCTAGGCTCTGGATACATATTTCCCTTCATCGGTGCTGATGAGAAGCATGTCGCCCTCGTTCACGAAGAACGGTACCTGAACAGTAAGACCCGTTTCAAGCGTGGCAGGTTTCGTACCTCCGCTCGCCGTATCACCTTTCACACCAGGTTCCGTTTCGGTCACTTGCAACTGGACGTTTTTCGGAAGTTCAATTCCGATCGTTTCAGCTCCATACGTCTGAATAGACACTTCCATATTTTCTTTGATGTAGTATAGTTTATCGCCGATCTGCTGCTCCGGCAATGCCAGCTGGTCGTAGGTGTGTGTATCCATAAACGTATGCATATCCCCCGACCCATACAAATACTGCATTTTTTTCGTTTCGATGTGAGCACGGTTCACTTTCTCGCCGCCACGGAAGGTCTTTTCCTGGATATTTCCATTCCTGAGGTTTCTGAGTTTAGAACGGACAAAAGCCGCTCCCTTACCCGGTTTAACGTGCTGAAAATCCATGACACTCCAAATTTCCCCGTCTACTTCAATAGTTAGTCCTGTCTTAAAATCGTTTACTGAAATCATTATTTTCCTCCCAACTTATAAAACAATCAGTTCTTTAGGTGCAAAATTCAGAGGCTCGTTCCCGTTTTCCGTTATGACCGTATCATCCTCGATTCTGCAGCCGCCTACGCCTTTCACATATATACCCGGTTCCACCGTAACGACCATGCCGGGTTTCAGTTCCACGTCGGAGCGATGCGACAGTGCGGGTCCTTCATGTACGTCGAGACCTATACCGTGACCGGTGGAATGTCCGAAGTAACTGCCATACCCTTTATCTTCGATGACATCTCGCGTAAGTGCATCGGCTTCTTTACCTGTCAGGCCGGCCTTCAGACCGTTCATTCCTTTTTTCTGAGCTTCGAGCACGACTGAATATATTTCTTTTTGTTTTTCATTTATCTCACCTACGGCCACTGTTCTCGTAATGTCGGAACAGTACCCTTTGTAGAGGGCTCCAAAATCGAGAGTAACCAGGTCACCGGACTCGATTTCCTTCTCGGAAGCGACCCCGTGCGGCAGTGCAGAACGATACCCGGAAGCGACTATAATATCGAAACTCGAAGATGTGGCCCCCTGCTTTCTCATATAAAATTCAAGTTCGTTCGATACGTCTATCTCTTTCACCCCAGGTTTGATGAAGTCCAGAATGTGATCGAAAGCATCATCCGCAATTTCAGCTGCCTTCTTCAGCACGCTAAGTTCTTCGTCTGTCTTTATTAAACGCAAAGCTTCGACGATGCCTGATACAGGAACCAGTTCCCCTTTTACCTTCTCATAAAAAGTTTCATATATACCATAGGTAATGTGATCCTTTTCGAATCCGATTTTTTTACTGCCTGCTTCGGAAAACTGTGCAGCCACTTCGTCGGACATCGGGCCCTTGTGTTCTACCACTTCAAATTCACTCACCTGATCATTCGCCTGATCTACGTATCTGAAATCGGTAATCAGTTTCGCACTTCTGTCCGTAATGACTACAGCTCCGGAAGTTCCGGTGAAACCGGTTATGTACCTCCTGTTTTTATCACTCATGACCAGCAGCCCGTCTATATTCTGTTTCTTCATGGACTCCCTTATTTGTACCAATCGCGACATATGTGTTCAACCTCCTTTGAATATTCTTACTAATAGCCATTAATAGTGTATCATAATTGTACGTACCATCACTACTCCAGCGTCATCGCTCCGTATGCGACTATTGATTCAAAAAGAATTTCGCGGGTTTTCATCTGTTAAAATGATTGCAGGGCGATACGTGAAATAAGAATTGAAAAATTTTGCGATTTCATGATAGAAACACCCCGAAAAGTGGTATAACAGTAGTATAAGAGCTATGAAAGGAGGCCTCCTCATGGCACGCGGATGGTTTAAATGGGTAATGTATGTATTTATCGGATTTGCTGTGTTCTATATCGTCAATCAGCTTCTGACCAACACGGGCAGCTTTCTGGTTTCCATTCTTACTATGGTTGTTGTCGCCGCCATCATCTACGGGGTGATTTATTTCTTTTTCATTCGACAAAGATCCGGAGGTGTAAGGGGCAACACAGATGAAATGAAGAAATATAAGCAGGCCGTCAAACAGTCAAAACAGAAGTACGGCACCAGCTCGAACGAACAGGTCAAAACTGCCAGGCCCTCAGGAAAACAAACGAAAAAACGCAGATCCAACGCTCCTCATCTGAAAGTGATCGACGGGAGTAAAGGAAAAAATAAAGACAAGGACAGAGCGACCTTCTAGCACTCATTGTATTTGCACATGTTCATAAACACCGCTTTTTCAGGTGATCAAAAAAGAAGATGCATTTTAAGCATCTTCTTCGCTTTTATTATGAATGTGGATTAAGGCTTCGCGTCGCGAGGAATCTTCTTCGAAATACTGAACCAGATCACCGATGCGATCGATGGAATCCCAGCTCAAGTGGTGCTCGATCCCTTCCACTTCTTCGTATATTTTATCCTTCTCCACCCCGATTAATTCAAGAAAGTTCTCCAGTAACTCATGCCGGTATACTAAACGTTTCCCAATTTTCTTACCTTTTGAAGTAAGCATTAAACCTCTGTATTTTTCGTAGATCAAGTATTCATCTTTCCCGAGTTTTTGCACCATTTTGGTTACAGAGGAAGGATGAACATTAAGGTTTTCCGCAATATCGGAAACTCTGGCATACCCCTTATTCTCAATTAACAAATAAATCTGCTCAATGTAATCTTCCATACTCGGTGTGGGCATAATTTACCTCCGTTATCACTCAGGTCATTCACTAAAAATCATACACTAATTCAAAGAGATTAACAACTCGACCTCACGTGAAAATATCCGTTCCATTTTATGTCAGGGTCGTTACGAAGATTTCCGGACCAATGGCGGAATATCGTTCTGCATATATCGAAGACCCGGACTGTTCTGACAGAGTCCGGGTCCTTCTTATACATATAAGTCTTAAAATATCTTCACTTTGACACTTTTTAGAGACCGCATTTCAACTGAGCATTACAATTCGTACAAGTGTTACAGCCTCCGATATCTTCAATCGTCCCCTGTCTGCATACAGGACATGTATCACCGATTTCCGATCCGATAGAGACGTTAGTGGACTGCAGCTCCTGTACAGTATCCATGAGAACCACTTTTCTTTTTTCATCTTCGAACTCAAAGGATTCTTGTTCCCCGTCGAATTCACTTTGTTCGGCTTTCAGGGTTAAAACCTGGGAGTCACGACTGCCGTCTACATAAACGGTACCACCTTTTGCACCGCCATCGTACAACCGTTCGTAAACGGACTGGACCTGTTCCACAGTGTAACCTTTGGGAGCGTTCACCGTTTTCGAAATTGAACTGTCCACCCATCTCTGAATTACACACTGGGCATCAGCATGAGCTTCCGGAGTCATGGACATAGCCGTTACGAACCAGTGAGGCAGATTATTTTCATCAGCTCCAGGCGTACGATCCAGATATTCCTGAACGATATCCGCCTTCACTTCTATAAATTTCCCGAGACGGCCGCTTCTGTAATAGGAGAAGGAGAAATATGGTTCCAGACCGGTACTCACTCCGGCCATGGTTCCTGTGGAACCGGTAGGAGCCACGGTCAACAGGTGAGAGTTCCGGATTCCGTTTCTCATCACTCCTTCTCTTACGTGTTCCGGCATCCCTTTCATGTATCCTGTGTTAACGAATTGACTTCTCTTTTCTTTCGTATCTTCCGGTGATTCCCCTTCTATGAATGGGAAACTGCCTTTCTCGCCAGCAAGTTCAATCGAAGCTTCATAGGCGGTTACGGCAATCGTTTCGAAAATTTCGTCGATCAGTTTATTGCCTTCTTCCGACCCATATTCCGTCTCACAATAAATGAGCAGATCATGAAGACCCATTACACCAAGGCCTACCCGGCGTTCTCCCAGAGCCTGTCTTTTGTTTTCCTCCAGGAAGTAAGGAGTGGAATCAATAACGTTATCCTGCATGCGTACTCCGACGCTTACTGTATGTTTCAACTTTTCGTAATCAACCGTTTTGTTTTCCTTATCAGCCATCTCTGCCAGATTCACGGCTGCAAGGTTACACACGCTCCAGGGAGCCAGTGGCTGTTCCCCACAAGGATTGGTCGCAACAACTTTCTGTCCATACGCCGTAGCATTTGTTTTTTCATTCGCATTGTCGATGAAAAAGATCCCCGGTTCTGCTGAATAAGTTGCGCAAATGTTAATCAGATCCCATAGTTCCCGGGCCGCAACTTTTCTGTAAGTACGTACGCCCAGTCCTTTTTCTTCCCATTCTCTTACATCTCCGGAGTCTTGCCAGTTTTCATTGTAATACTTCATTTCTTCTTCGGTGTATGACTCCACGTCCGGAAAGCGAAGAGAGTAGAACGCTTCATTCTCAACGGCTTCCATAAATTCGTCTGTAATACATACAGAAATATTGGCCCCGCTCAAAAAGTCTGAGTGATGTACGGAATACGTGCCGCCATCTCTGAGTTTTTCTTCGGCCTCCCTGATGGACTGGTTTGTAAATCCTCCCTGACCTTCTATCCCCTTAAAATTAACGACACTCTGATAAAGATCCCGTTCTTTTTCGGAAAGAGGCTGGAATTTGAGCTTATCCTGCGCCAGCTGTTTAATCTGTTCGTCCGTTGTATTTTCAATTAAATAGCGGAGAATTCTCGGGTTCTGCATCTTGGAAATAATGAACTCCAGAATATCCGGATGCCAGTCGGCGAGCATGATCATCTGGGCCCCTCTGCGGGATCCGCCCTGTTCGACCAGGTGAGTAAGTTTCGCTATGTCATCGAGCCAGGAAACGGAGCCTGAGGACTTCCCGTTCACTCCTCTTGCCAACGTGTTTCTCGGTCTTAATGTCGAGCCGTTTGTGCCGACTCCTCCACCCCGGGACATAATTTCCATCACCTGTTTACGATGATCCGAAATGCCTTCCCTGGAATCCTGGATGAACGGCATAACGTAACAGTTAAAATACGTTACTTCCTTTTCGGAACCTGCCCCGTAAAGCACCCGGCCTGCAGGAACGAAGTTCATCTGTGAGAGTTCTTCATAGAATTCGCTGAAACTCTGTTCCTGTCTTTCTTTGGTAGTCTCGACCCGGGAGAGGCCCGCAGCATTTCTCTTGGCTATCTGTTCGTAATAAACTTCCATAGGTTTATCGATAGTATCGAGACCGCGTTTCACGACTCCGTCAGCTTCTTCTTCGTCCAGCACGTGAGAAAACTCATCTTCCACTTTCACCATAGCCTCTCTCGTTTCCCAGTCGATAGAGACGATGAAACCGTATCCCCGTGCAGGGAACTTGGGATCAGCCTTGACAGTCAGTACGACAAAGTCCCCTTCTTTTAACGTCAGTCTCTCTGTATCCTTAAATGCATACCTGTCCAGCATTACAAGCCTGGAGACACCATCATGGGTGGTGGTCATGTCATCACTCACCTCAAAAACCTGAGGAAATAATTTGATATCCTCGTTCAACTGTTGTACATTAATTTTTGTGTGAACTTTTTCAGATGCACTCGTTGTCATGGTAATCCTCTCCCTTTCCGGAACATATCTTCTAATTAGTAACATACCACATCCACAAAAAGTTAATCAATATATTGTGCTTCTTTTTTTAAAAAACACAATATATTGTGTTTTTGAACAACGTATTTTTAATTTGTCAACTCAGTAAACGTATATATAAAGAAACGTGAAGGCGTATAACGAAGTAAAATCGGTCAAAATCATTTCTTTCAAAAGAATTTGTTCCTTGCTTTTTGTGGATGGCTTTTCCAGGAAGGAAACCTTTGAAATTATAAAGGGAACTGATTATAATTAATAAGGAAATATTCTTAATTAGGGGGAAGATTTTATGAACTGGTGGATTCTACTGGGCATTGTCATTATTTTCATTGCCTTTTCTGTGTATCGATATATGAAATCCAAAAAAATTCTAACTACGCTGTCAGAAGATGAGTTTAAACAGGGGTACCGGAAAGCACAACTGATTGATGTAAGGGAACCGAAAGAATTCGATAGCGGTCATATCCTCGGGGCACGCAATATTCCTCTTTCACAGATGCGTAACCGCACAGCGGAAATACGTCAGGATAAACCCGTCTACCTTTATTGTCAGAGCGGAGCAAGATCGACACGTGCAGCCATGCTTCTCCACAAAAAAGGCTACAAAGATCTGAATCAGCTCGAGGGTGGATTTAAAAAGTGGAACGGTAAAATCAAGGCAAAAAAATAACAGTAATAACCCCCGGACAATAGAAAATCCGGGGGTTATTATTATTACATATGCTGCCAATGCCGTTATCTGTTGAAGTCGTATTTCAGTACCGGCTTTCTCGCGGCAGTCGTTTCATCCATTCGTCCCACTACTGTCGAGTGAGGGGCTTCCTGCACTTTCTCAGGCTCGTTTTTCGCTTCCAGCGCAATCTGTTCCATCGTTTCGATGAAACCATCCAGCGTTTCCTTGGCTTCTGTTTCCGTAGGCTCGATCATCATCGCTTCCTCGACGTTTATCGGGAAATAGATCGTCGGCGGGTGATAACCGAAATCAAGCAGTCTTTTCGCCATATCCAGCGTCCGGACCCCCTGCTTCTTCTGAAGTTTTCCGGAAATTACAAACTCATGCTTGCAATGCTGTTTGTACGGAAGTTCAAATGATTTCTCAAGCTTCCGCATCATGTAGTTGGCATTAAGGACAGCGTACTCACTGACTCTCCTGAGCCCTTCTGCACCCATAGTCCTGATGTAAGTGTAAGCACGCAGATTTATGCCGAAATTACCGTAATAAGGCTTCACCCGTCCTATGGAAGAAGGTCTTTCGTACTCGAACGTAATGCCGTCATTGTTTTTCACGAGTACCGGTTTAGGCAGATACGGGTCAAACTCGGCGGTCACCCCGACCGGCCCGGACCCCGGTCCTCCTCCTCCGTGTGGCCCTGTAAATGTTTTGTGAAGGTTTAAGTGAACAACATCAAAACCCATATCTCCGGGTCTTGTGTACCCTAAGATCGCATTCAGGTTCGCTCCGTCATAATACAGTTTGCCTCCGGCTTCATGAACGACCTCCGCCATTACAAGAATTTCTTCCTCAAACAAACCGAGAGTATTAGGATTCGTAAGCATAAGGGCAGCTGTCTGATGGTCGACCAGCCGCTTAAGATCTTCAATGTCCACCAGCCCGCGTTCGTTCGTCTTCACTGTTACCGCTTCAAACCCGGCTACCGTTGCGGAAGCAGGATTCGTACCATGAGCAGAATCAGGCACAATAACTTTGGTCCGCCCGTAGTCCCCATTGTTTTCATGGAAGGCCCGGATCATCATAAGTCCTGTCCATTCGCCCTGAGCACCGGCTGCCGGCTGAAGTGTCACGGTGTCCATACCCGTAATTTCACAGAGAGACTCCTGCAGATCATACATCCATGTGAGAGCCCCCTGCACCGTACTCTCCTCCTGGTAAGGGTGAATGTGACTGAAGCCCGGAAGTCGCGCTACGTCCTCATTCAGCTTTGGATTATATTTCATCGTACAGGAACCGAGAGGGTAGAAACCTGTGTCCACACCGTGGTTCCTCGTGGAAAGACCTGTATAATGCCTGATCAGCTGAAGTTCACTCACTTCCGGAAGTTCTGCCTTCTCTTTTCGGATGTATTCATCTTCAAACATGCTTTCAATCTCCATGTCCTCCACATCATTTTCAGGAAGACTGAACCCGGATCGCCCAGCGGTACTTCTTTCGAATATAAGTGGATACGCCTCGTTATTCATCTAATCCCCCCAACAACTGTGCAAATTCTTCAATTTCATCTTTGGAACGGAGTTCAGTTACAGCTACCAGCATGCAGTTCTCATATTTACTGTCTATCTTTCCAAGATCGAAACCACCTATGATCCCGTGGTCGAACAAATACTCGTTGGCTTCCCTGACCGGAACAGGAAGTCTGATAGCCAGTTCGTTAAAGAACGGGCCATCCACAAGCAGACTCATTCCTTTTTCTATTACACACTTTCGCAGATACATCGCTTTCTGAATATTCATTTTCGCCATTTTAACCAGGCCTTCCTTGCCGAGTGATGTAAGTGCAACACTTGAAGCAAGAGCATTCAGTGCCTGGTTGGAACAGATATTCGATGTCGCTTTCTCTCTGCGGATATGCTGTTCCCTGGCCTGAAGCGTCAGAACGAAGCCTCTTTCTCCTTTTTCATCCACCGTTTCTCCGATGAGCCTTCCGGGAACTTTCCTCATCAGTTTTTTCGTAACGGCAAAGTATCCGCAGTGTGGCCCTCCGTACTGGGCCGGGATACCAAACACCTGTGTATCACCGACTACGATATCCGCCCCGAAGTCCCCAGGTGGAGTCAGGTATCCGAGAGCAAGCGGATTGGCAGAGACGATGAACATCGCCTTTTCAGCTTTGTCTTTCATGGCTTTCTTTATCTCCCCGAGCGGTTCGACTTTCCCGAGGAAATTCGGGTACTGGGCTACGACTGCCGCAACATCTTCCGACAGATGATTTTCGAGCTCGTCTAACGCCATCGTGCCGTTCTCTTCATTAAGAAACACCAGTTCCAGGTCGTGTGCTTTGGCGTACGTCTTTATTACTTCCAGTGAATCAGGATGCACCGTGTCCGAAAGTAATATTTTTTTCCCTTTCGACTGTGCCGCAGCAAGGGTTACAGCTTCTGCAAGCGCCGTACCGCCGTCGTACATGGAGGAATTGGCGACGTCCATACCTGTCAACTCGGCAATCATCGTCTGAAATTCGAAAATAGCCTGCAGCTCCCCTTGTGAAATTTCAGGCTGGTAAGGGGTGTATGCTGTATAGAATTCCGATCTTGAAATGACGTGATCAACTACTGAAGGTATGTAGTGATCATATACGCCCGCTCCCAGAAACGAGGTGTACTGACGCATGTTCGCGTTCTTCTCGGAAAGTTCCCTCAGTTCCTTCATCAGAGCATATTCATTTTCAGGAGGTTTCAGCTTCATTTCCTCTTTTAATCTGATCTTTTCAGGGATATCCGAAAATAAATCATCGGTCGACCCCGCCCCGATCGTTTCCAGCATCACAGACTTATCTTCGTCGGTCATAGGTAAATATCTGAATTCCATCCGTCGTACCTCCTACCTTTTATAAAATGGAGTGTTTATTATTTTGGCTTTTAACATTTTCTTTCTTACTTCTACGTATAATGTCTGGTCCATGTCCGTATATTCTTTTTTCAAAATGGCGAGACCCAGGTTTTTTCCGAGAGTCGGTGATTGAGTGCCGCTAGTAACAAAACCGATGTTTTCGCCATCCTCATCGTAAATCCCGTATCCGGTTCTCGGAATTCCTTTATCCAGCATTTCTATTCCGGCCAATTTCCTCCCGGTCCCGGACTGTTTCTGTTTCTTCAGGACGGACTTACCGGGATAATCCGCCTCTTTGTCTATTTTTACCGCGAAGCCCAGCCCGGCTTCTACCGGGGTGATATTTTCGGACAGCTCCTGGGAATAAAGCGGGAGACCGGCTTCAAAGCGCAGCGTGTCCCTTGCACCTAAACCGACCGGCTGAATCCCGTACTCTTCCCCCGCTTCGAGACACGCCTTCCATAAGTCGACAGCGGACGCTGCGGGAAGATAGATTTCAAATCCGTCCTCTCCGGTATAACCGGTCCGGGAAACTAGTGCCTTCCCTTCTACCCCGGCAAAACTTACCCCGGCATGAAAGCGGAAAAACTTAATGTCCTGAAGCTGATTGTCCGTAAGAGATTGAAGAATCTCTTCAGCCTTCGGACCCTGAATGGCAAGTTGTGCGTAGGAGGCGGAAACATCATCGATTTCGACTTCACCCGTCTGATGGGCAAGCAGCCATTCCATATCCTTATCTTTGTTAGCAGCATTAACTACAAGTAAATATTCGTTTTTATTGAGGTAATAAACGATCAGATCATCGACAGTCCCACCGTTTTCATAACACATCATCGTGTATTGGGCTCTTCCTTCGCTCAGTTTTTCTACATCATTAGTAAGCACGCTGTTCAAGAAAGCTGTTGCCTCTTCTCCTTTGACCGATATTTCTCCCATGTGGGAAACATCGAAGAGCCCTGCAGCTTCCCTTACGGCTGCATGTTCTTTTTTTATGCCCGTAAACTGTACCGGCATCTGCCAGCCGCCAAAGTTAATCGTCTTCGCTCCCAATCTGACAAACTCTTCATATAATGGGGTCTTTTTCTGTTGATCCATCAGGTTTCCTCCTTTTCAGGTTCTATTTCAAATGTTGGGGTGGAGGATCTTTTCCTCCGCCCCTTTATCCTAGGTGCTTGCCTACGTTCTTGAATTGGTGATGCATCAGAATGCGGGCCCGCAACCGGTCGTGCCGGCGAAAGCC